>NZ_QVMO01000004.1:119831-126623 GCF_010501055.1 Dysgonomonas sp. 521 | reverse complement strand
GGCTTACTTTTGATTATGCGAAAAACAAACACTGATATACAAGAGGATATGTCTAAAATAGGCAAGCTTTCTGCTTTTAGCGGACAACAATGATTCTTAATGTCAATCAGTAGTTGATAAGTTAAATGTTCTTTTCTATCTGTGATTGCGCGCAGGATAAAAAATGAAAGAACACATAATTTAAACAAAACGAAATACTGATTCACATTATTCACAGAATAAAAGAGAGGTTTAAACAACCTTTTTATACCTTTACGGTCGGTATTGCAAACGCGTAATTTATGAAGGTCTGCTATCTTATATTAGCTCATAATAATTTCGGGCATTTAGGTCGTTTGATCGATGCTTTGGATGATACAGACAGTAGCTTTTATATTCATATCGATAAAAAAGCCAATCAGGACTATATATCCTCAAAGCCCAATGTCTCTGTTATTCCCTCCCGTTTTGATATCAACTGGGGCGGTTTCGCGATGGTAGAAGCCACGCTCTCCCTGCTCGAATATGGGTTAGGACATTCAGCCGGGGCAGACTATTACATATTGCTCAGTGGTGTTGATTATCCCGTACGTCCGAAATCATTTCTTTACAATTTGCTGGCAGAAGGGAAGGAATATATTGATATAGCACCCGTGCCTGTTCCTTATAAACCCGTGGAAAGGTATGAATACTATTATTTTGATTATGACCGCCGGAATCTGAAGCATTATAATCCGCTGTTTCTGGCCGAGGTCCTTTTGAAGAAGTTAAAACTAAAAAGGAAAGCTCCCTTTACAGTCTATGCAGGTTCTCAATGGTTTGCCCTGACGCATGACTGCGTCCGGTATATTTTGCAGATCGTGCAGGAAGATAAAAGGTATGTCGATTTCTTCCGGCATACACTGGTTCCTGACGAAGCCTTTTTCCAGACAATCGTAGGAAATTCTCCTTTTGGGAAAAAGACAACGGCGAACCTGACCTATACCGACTGGGAAGTGCCCGTCCCTCCGGCTACAATAGAGGGTCGCCATATCGACTTTCTGAAGGCTCACATAGAATTTGACGATGAGTACGGACACAGGCTGCCATACTTCGCCCGCAAGTTTAATGATGACAGTACAGAAGAAATAACAAGGGTTCAGAATGAATTATGGAGATAAGCAAGACAACCTATACAGGCACATCTCAGGATTTTGCCCCCCTTGCCGAATAGCCTTTTGCATAAATAAGATTATCAGGGATGCCCTTCCAGGCTGGGGAGTAAATCAGCAATGTAGCTGAGCGAAATATCGGCAGGTCTCAGAATATCATCATTCCAGACGATTAGATCAATATCTATTTTAACAATACCTTTTTCCTTATCTTTGGGCTTTCGCCCGATTTGTTTTTCTATAGACTTGAGCAACAGGGATACGTTTTCTTTATTCTCATCGGTATAAGCTATAGCCAATTGATTAAGGAAATCATTCTTATAATGATTGCCATAAGGAATAGTGACCGATGTATCGGAATAATGTATTTCCCCGAAAGACTCGTCTAATAATTTGTGGCAGAGGGCAAGATTCGCCTCCCTGTCTTCATTTGTTCCTATGCTGAGTAATACCTTATTCATAATGGATACAAATATACATTCCATTTTTCTGAAAAAGGAGTACTTTGCTCGAAACTTGTCAGGCACGGCATGACAGGCTTTTGACACGTCCCACTATATAAATAATCTTAAAAGCTTTATTATAGAATTGTTACAGGCTATTGTGGGCAGTTGTATATATAAACAATATTATCCCCTATAAGATTTTGCTTACATTTGCTACTTGTTAAAGCAAAAAAGGAGTCTGTCTCTTTATAAGTGACAGACAACCTGTTGAACTTATGACTGCAAATATAGGGCATCTTACCCTTTAATTTATTGCTTATTTCCGCACAATTATTATCCAATCACGCCTAAATGCCCGTTTTTTAAGCTTTTTTTAGTATCTGCAAACACTCATTTTTCTCGCAACTTTTTTCTTGTAAAGTGCTTATTTACAGGTGTTTTACAAATGTTTTACAAATGGCTTAACGGGAAGTCGGATTTTTCTCTTTAAATTCGCTTGTATTTTATTGATATACAGATTGTTATTCGGTTGTTATAGCGGCAAATCACTACTTTTTTGTTTGACAAATGTTGCACAAAGCTTTTTTGTTTCATTTTTCAGCCTTGTAATTCATTGCTATACAGTAGTTTGCAAAACGCTTTTTCCGCTGTCCGTCACTTATAAAGAGACAGACTCGAAAACCTATCAGGAGACACTTCTTGTTTTTTGGCAAGAAGGCATATAAAGACGGTAGAAACGAAGCAAATAACAAATGTATTCACAACTACATTTCTATAGGAATATAGTATATCGCTATATACACAAAGGTCATATATCGTGCCCATCCGGTATATGTCCGGGAATGGGTATTTGCCTTTTTACTGCAAATATAGAAAAAGAAATAACAAATATAATTAAAAATCTAACATTCGGGGAGGGAACATCCGTATTGTCTTGTTTGTCTTCAACGTTATCTTATTTGTCTTCAATCGGTCTTTTACCGCTTGCGAAAGTCGTAAAAGAATACCTCCCCGTAATACACCCCCTCCTGCCTCCCCCAATAGGGGAGGTAACGCGAGGCGGTAAAACCAAATATAAACCTAATTATAATAAACAGAGCCTTTGCTTCTCCCTCTCTTTTGGAGAGGGAGAGTGTGAGGTGTATTATTCATCTTTCCATCTCTCCGGTCTCCTCCCCTTTTGGGGGAGGCCGGGAGGGGGTGGCTTATAAACTGCTTTTATGAAAACAACTGAAACACGAACAAAAAACCGGTGGAAGGCCCTCCCCAAAAGGAGAGGGAGAAGCGAGGGAAGAGCGCGAAGCGGTCAATACAAATCAAATTTAAATATAATAAACAAAGCCTCTGCTTCTTCCTCTCTTTTGGAGAGGGAGAGTGTGAGGTGTATTATTCATCTCTCCATCTCTCCTGTCTCCTCCCCTTTTGGGGGAGGCCGGGAGGGGGTGGCTGCTTCTCCCTCTCCATTTCTTCAACCCCTCGCCCTTTGGGCACTCCCCTTCTGCGAGGGGAGAGTCGCAAAGCGGGGACAGATACCGTTTCGCCCGTCAGGCACTCTTCCCTTTTGATAAAGGGAAGTACCCAAAGGGGGAAGGGTTAGACAACTAATGTTGTAACAAATTCTTTTCATTACTAACATCTATTAAACTCTAAATTTTTTAAATTATAAACTGCTTTTATGAAAACAACCAAGACACAAAACAAGCCGGCACGTAGTAAGCACTTATGGCGGCAGGCAGTTGCCTTTCTAGCCTTGTTGCTGCTCGCGGCAGGAGCGGCAGCCCAGGTGACTATCGGGGCGGGGACGCCTCCACAGCCATTCTCCATCATGGAGATCATCTCCAATCAAAAGAGAGGCCTGCGCATGGCTCACCTGACTACCGACCAGCGCAACAGTATTACCACCTCCGCCTTCAAGGCCAACGCCGAAGCCAAAGGCCTGACCATCTACAATACGACCACCAACTGCATGGAGTTTTGGAGCGGCAGCAAGTGGATCTCCACCTGCCAAGGCGAACCCTTCTCTATCCCTGCTACCGAAGGCGAAGGCACATTCACCGGCAAGGTATGCTTCGACCTTGCACAGGGCAACGATGCCACCGGCTACTGCGCCCCGCTGACCAGCCGCACAGCCAAAAAGGCCGATTTCAGCCTGACTACCGAGCAAGACCCCGCCACACAGGCAGGGACAACGCCCTACACGGGAAGTGCAACCCCTTACTCAGGCGTGCAGGTTTACACCTTTACCCCCTCGGCAGATGTAAGCAATGTACGCTTTGGCTATATAGACCCATCGGGCAAGGTGGTGGCAGGTATGGAGCCCAAAGCCGACTACAGTGGCAATAACATCTCTACTGCCTGCAAAGTGGCGGTAACCTACAAACCAACGCTGAACGATGACCTAAAAGGGCGGACAACTATTTATGCCCTGAAAACCGACCTGTATGTAGTCTACAACGATGCGGCGGACGGCACGGGCACAGACAAGTACCTGAAACTGGACGTTACCCTGAGCGACTGCGCCTGCTGCGGGGCGATGGCGATCCCCTTCACCGGTAACCAGTCGCAGCTGCAATGGCAGTCCTTTATGTGCTACAACCTGGGCGCCGACCAGAAGCTCGACCCCTTCACCTGGAAGTCGGACGGTGACGATGTAGACAACGATATCAAAGGCTACCTGTACCAGTGGGGACGCCAAAGTGACGGACATGAGAAACGTGCTAGCCCTCAAATCGCAGATATACTGGCTACCAATAACCAGGCTACTACACCTGTCGATGTATTGGGTACATTTATAAATACTACTACTGCACCTCCTTTTGACTGGCGTGATGCTGGTAGAGAAACTTCACGTTGGGGTGATGGTACACAGAATGCCATGATGCCTAAAGCCAATAACGACCCGTGCCCTTCCGGATGGAAGGTGCCTACTACAGGACAGTGGGAGGCTATTTATCGTGGAGGTGCAGCATCAGGTACAGACGCAGCTAATGTATGGACATGGGACAGAGGGTACAAGGTGGGTGCTGATTTCTTTTTGCCTGCGGCGGGACTCAAAAGCTACTACGATTCTTCAAAACAATTTGTTGGTATCAATGGCTTCTATTGGAGTAGTACTATTGAAGTCGCTCAGTCTTGTCTTTTAAGTTACAACAATAGTGTGATTTATTCGTCAATTACTGCTTATCGCTCATTTGGTCATTCCGTCCGCTGCATACTGGAATAAGTCCTCCCGCCCTTCGGGGTTTGCAACCCCGAAGCCCCCATTGTCAGGATTTGTAATCCCCCTACAGTAGGATATAAAATTTTATCATATACAGTCAATACTTAAAGAAATTAAAAATATGAAAACCAACAAATTACTAAAACTTACAGTTGCAACCATCCTGTTATGCATGGGCACGAATACCTATGCGCAGGTGACCGTAGGCAGCAACAAAGCACCCGAAACCTTCTCGGCGCTCGAACTGATCTCGAACCAGAAAGCCGGCCTGCGCATGGCTCAGATGACTACCGCGAAGCGCAATGAAATGACTACCAACTTTGTTGGCACAGCCGAAGAAGAACTAGCCAAAGGACTGATTATCTACAATACGACCACCAACTGTATGGAGTTTTGGAGCGGCAGCAAATGGATCTCCACCTGCGATGGCGAACCCTTTACCATCCCTGCTACCGAAGGCGAAGGCACATTCACCGGCAAAGTCTGCTTCGACCTGGCACAGGGCAACGATGCCACCGGATACTGCGCCCCACTGGCCAGCCGCACAGCCAAAAAGGCCGATTTCGGCCTGATTACCGAGCAAGACCCCGCCACACAGACAGGGACAACGCCTTACACAGGAAACGCAACCCCTTATTCAGGCGTGCAAGTCTACACCTTTACTCCCCCGGCTGCCGTGAGCAACGTACGCTTCGGCTATGTAGACCCATCGGGCAAAGTGGTGGCAGGTATGGAGCCCAAAGCCGACTACAGTGGCAATAACATCTCTACTGCCTGCAAAGTGGCGGTAACCTACAAACCAACGCTGAACGATGACCTAAAAGGGCGGACAACTATTTATGCCCTGAAAACCGACCTGTATGTAGTCTACAACGATGCGGCGGACGGCACAGGCACAGATAAGTACCTGAAACTGGACATTACCCTGAGCGATTGCGCCTGCTGCGGGGCAATGGCGATCCCCTTCACCTTCGCAGGAAACAAAAAACAGTTGCAATGGCAAGCCTTTATGTGCTACAACCTGGGCGCCGACCAGAAGCTCGACCCCTTCACCTGGAAGTCGGACGGTGACGATGTAGACTACGATATCAAAGGCTACCTGTACCAGTGGGGACGCCAAAGTGACGGACATGAAAAACGCGCCAGCCCTCAAACAACTACATTAGCTACTAATACTCAGGCTACAATGCCTGCTGAGGTGGTGGGTAAGTTTATAACGACTAGCGGAGCTCCTCAAGACTGGTTCAACGATGGTACTTGGAGTGGGAGTTTGGGTGAAGGCATGCAAAATGATCGTTGGGGAGATGGTACACTGAGTGATCGTTGGGGAGATGGTACGCGGAATGCCGAGGTGACCAAAGGCAAAAATGACCCATGTCCTCCGGGATGGGAAGTGCCTGCTCCGCACCAGTGGTGTTCAATCTTTCGTGGTGGAACTTTGAGTGGTGCGCCCGGTCTAGCCACAGCGAATAAATGGACATGGACGGGCACAACGGATACGACTGAAGGAGGTTATAAAATTGGCGAAAACCTTTATTTGCCTGCAGCTGGCGGGTATTCTTATGTTGGTGGTATTACACCATCCGGCGTTGGTGCTCGTGGGCATTATTGGAGTAGTATGGTAAGCCAAATTGACGCACAGTTTGTTGCATTTGCGAGCGCTGCCATCTACCCGACCAGTTCACTTAGCGGGCGTGCAGCTGGCTACTCCGTCCGCTGTATACTGGAATAAGTACTCCCGTCCTTCGGGGGTTGCAACCCCGAAGCCCCTACTATCAGGATTTGTAATCCGGCAAAAAAACAGGCTGTCACTTTTTATAGTACAGCCTGTTGTTTTTTCGTAGAAAATTGTCTTATATAAAGAGCTCTTTGATATAATCGGAGGAAAAAAGTAACAGAGAAAAGTAATGAAAAAAGTGTCACTATTGTCACTTTTTTGCAGTGCAGAACAAAAAATATTATTATAGTTCAACCCCTCGCCCTTTGGGCACTCCCG
>NZ_QVMO01000004.1:35912-119804 GCF_010501055.1 Dysgonomonas sp. 521 | reverse complement strand
GGTGCCGTTTGATCCGTCAGGCACTCTTCCCTTTTGATAAAGGGAAGTCCCCGAAGGGGGAAGGGTTAGACAACTAATGTTACAATAAATACTTTACATTACTTATAAAGAGATCTTTTGATATAGTTAGAGGGAAAAAGGTAACAAGTAATAGTAATGAAAAAAGTGTCACATTTGACTACGCTTCGCTCCGTCGATTTTCAATTGTCACTTTTTAGTAACATCTCTAAAAATTTGAACAAATAAAATTTAAACAGTTACTTATTTCATATTTTTGTATCAAAATAATTTAGACATGAAGTTTATAGCGATCATTCCGGCACGATATGCCTCTACCCGTTTTCCGGGTAAACCGTTGGCCGATATGGGAGGGAGGCCAATGATACAACGTGTATATGAGCAAGTGCAAAAGGCGGTGGATAATGTGTGGGTTGCCACTGACGACACACGTATATCCGATGCTGTGGCCGCCTTCGGAGGTAAGGTTGTAATGACATCCGCAGAGCATCGTAGCGGTACAGACCGTATACAGGAAGCATATACCAGGATAGGGGAATCGTTCGATGTAATAATAAACGTACAGGGAGACGAGCCTTTTATACAACCGGAACAGATTGATGCTTTGAAAAACTGCTTTGATAGCCGGGATGTTGAATTGGCAACTCTTGTAAAACCTTTCAGGAAAGAAGACGGATTCGAAACCCTGTTTAATCCTAATTCGCCGAAAGTAGTTATCAATAAGAACAACGAAGCTATCTATTTCAGCCGTTCCATTGTGCCGTATATACGCGATGTTCATCATGCCGAATGGCTGGATAAACATATATTTTACAAACATATAGGTATGTATGCCTATCGCGCGGATGTGTTGAAGGAAATCACGCAACTGCCGCAGTCTTCCCTCGAAAAGGCTGAATCACTGGAGCAACTTCGCTGGATAGAGAACGGTTACCATATCCGTGTGGGATATACCGATGTGGAAACAATAGGCATCGATACGCCGGAGGATATGGAGAGGGCGATAAGACTGTTATAATGAGAGTTAAATGCCTCCTGTGGAGACATGTTTTCCAGTCGGTTCCTTCGGGGCAATAGGCTACTGTGTTCTTTTAAACCTTGATTAGCGTTAATAATTGTCTTTAAAAATATATTTGTTTACAATTTACCACAAACACATAATTAATTGACAATCAGGTATATAACTGTGCTTTGTGCGATTCTGTGGTTAAAAGTCAAGATGACTTCAAAACCTAAAAAACGCTATAAATCACTATAGATGCATTAAACACTTGTTTAGTTTGATATTCTTTTCTATTTTTGCATCTTAAACAATCGTTTAGAACACATGTTTAACAATGAAGAATCTTCCGAAGTCCGGAAACGGATATTGAAGGAAGCACAAATCCTTTTCATAAAAAACGGCTACAAAGGCACCAGTGTCAGGGATATAGCTAAGGCTTCCGGCACGAATGTGGCAATGGTAAATTATTATTTCCAGTCGAAATATAATCTATTTGAGATCATCTTTGAAGATGCCCTCGATATCTTTACTAAAAGGATATTTGAGACTATACATTCAGACCTTCCGTTTTTTGAGCTGATAGAAATGTGGATACACACCTACTATGAGCTTCTTTTCGAATACCCTCAGATAGCAGCGTTTATACTGAATGAGGTAAGCCTGAATCCCGAAGGGCTGACCCAGCGTATTAAAAAGCGTAATCCTTATGGTTCCTTTAGTAAGATAGAGGAGCGCATAGAAGAGGAGATAAAAAAAGGCACGATCAGGGAGACCCCTGCCGCCGATTTCTTATTGAATATACTTTCGATGTGTATGTTCCCTTTCATGTTTAGTAACCTGGCGATGACCTTAATGGAAATCCCTTCAAATATTTACAGTGAACTGATAGCTAATCATGAAAAATACGTCATACAGTTTACCATAAACGCATTGAAACCATGCGAAAATGAATTGAAAACAGAAAAAGCTACACTATAATGAGTACGAGGCAACAATACAAAATGGGTGTTGATGTAGGGTCGACAACCGTGAAGGTTGTGGTTTTAAACAACGAACTACAAATTATTTATAAGTCATACTGCAGGCATCAGGCAAATATACAACAAACGCTGGTCGCTGAATTACAAAAGGTCATCGAACTATATCCTGACACAGGGTTTACTGTCAATATATCCGGTTCGGCCGGTATGGGTATCGGCGAACGTGTCGGGATATCATTTGTACAGGAAGTAGTGGCTGCCGTAGAGGTGGTAAAGAATGTATATCCTGCCGCCCATACGCTGATCGACCTGGGAGGCGAAGATGCCAAGACGGTATTCTTTAACGAAGGGCGCCATCCTGATATCCGCATGAATGGCAGCTGCGCAGGAGGTACGGGCGCGTTTATAGACCAGATGGCAAGCCTGATGAATATCTCGATCGAAGAACTGGGTGTAAAGGCGCTTGATTTTGACAAGATATATCCGATTGCTTCACGCTGTGGCGTATTTGCGAAGACAGACGTACAGAACCTGATTAGCCGTAATATTCCGGTTTCGGATATTTCAGCTTCCATTCTGCATGCTGTAGCTTTACAGTCGGTAACTACATTGGCACGCGGGTGCGATGTTATTCCCAAAGTGATTTGTATAGGCGGGCCATTGACATTTATCCCTGCGTTGCGGAATGCCTTTCGCGATGTGCTGAAAATACAGGATTCGGATATTATAGTTCCTGAAAACGGAGAATATTTTCCGGCATGGGGTTCCGCCCTTTACGAGGGAGAAGATGCTAAAGTTTTCGATCTGGAAGAACTGGTTGCAAAACTTTCCGAATCTACTTCATCGAATCATACCGATGCTCTGGAACCATTATTTAAGGATGAACTTGAATATATCTCATGGGATGCAAACCGTAACGTAAAGGCTCTTAAATTTAAAGAACTGGGTACAGATAAATATGTAGAATGCTTCCTTGGTATAGATTCCGGCTCCACTACGTCTAAAGTGGTAGTGATGGACACGGACGCTAACATTATCTACAAATTCTACGGAAACAACGAAGGTAATCCGCTGAAAAAAGTGATGGAAGGATTATCCTTGTTCTATAAAGAAGCGGAAGCAAAAGGCGTTACCGTGAAATTCCTGTCTTCTGCCGCTACCGGCTACGGCGAGGATTTAATGAAATCTGCGCTTGGGCTCGATTACGGCATTGTGGAGACTATTGCCCATCTCTCGGGCGCACAATATGTTGACCCGAATGTTTCATTCGTATTAGATATTGGCGGTCAGGACATCAAATCGATATTCATTAGTAATGGGCTGATTTCCAATATAGAGCTGAACGAAGCTTGTTCGGCCGGTTGTGGCTCGTTCCTGCAGAACTTTGCCTCTACTATGAATATGCAATTGTCTGACTTTGCGCGGGCTGCCTGTCTGGCAAAATATCCGAGCGATTTGGGTTCACGCTGTACTGTGTTTATGAACTCGAAGGTAAAGCAATCGTTGAGGGAGAATGCGGGTAATGACGATATTGCTGCCGGATTGGCCTATTCCGTTGTCAAAAACTGCCTGTTCAAGGTACTTAAGATATCCAACCTGAACCTGTTGGGAGACCATATTGTAGTGCAGGGAGGTACATTCCGCAACGATGCGGTTTACCGTGCACTGGAAATGCTGTCGGGTAAAACCGTTAGTTCTACAGACCATCCCGAACTGATGGGTGCCTTAGGGGCTGCCTTATACTCGCAACGCCTGTGGGAAAAGAAACAAGAGGAAACATCTTTCTTGGGGAAAGAAGCCTTGTTCGATCTGAGCACAATAGATTCTAAGGAACTGACATGTAAGGGTTGTACAAATATGTGTTCGGTACTCCGTTTCAAATTCAATAATGGCAATATCAGTTATGCCGGGAACAAATGTGAGAAGGTGTTCTTCAATAAGAACGTAGAACGTAGGGAAGGATACAATGCCTTCGACCAGAAAAACGATATACTTTTCAGCCGCCCTGTAAATGCGGACAATATAAACAAAGGGAAAACAATCGGTATACCGCGTGTACTGAATATGTTCGATAACTATCCGTTCTGGCATACATTGTTTGCAGAGTGCGGATTTAATGTACGCCTTTCGCCCGAATCTACTTTCCCGCTTTACCAGAAGGGAGTAGGGGGAGTGATGTCGGATAATATCTGTTTCCCTGCCAAACTGGTGCATGGGCACATCCTTTCACTTATCGAAAGTAAGGTGGACAGGATATTTTATCCGATAGTACCGAAAGAAGAAAAAGAATTCGGACAGGCATCCAATTCGTTTAACTGCCCTGTAGTAAGCGGATATCCCGATGTAATACAGAGTTCGATAGACCCTTCAGGCCGTCATGGTATTCCATTTGATGAACCTGTAATTACATTTAGTAGCGATAAGGCTTTGGCTAAAGGTTGTTTCAAATATTTATCCGGATTGGGCGTATCAAAAGAGACTTTCGACAAGGCATTCCCAAAAGCAGTAGCTGTTAAAGACGGATTAAGGCAGGAGCTTTATGGATTCCAGAAAGAATTGTTGAATAAAGCATTGGAAACCGGCGAACTGACCTTTGTAGTAGCAGGACGCCCTTATCATACCGACCCGCTGATTCATCAGAAAGTAGGACAAATCCTTTCCGATTTGGGAGTGACAGTACTTACAGACGATGTGTTCCGCAAACCGGAAAGTCATGGTTTCGGCAAGCTGAACATCGTGTCGCAATGGTCGTACCCTAACCGTGTGGTACAGGCCGCGATGGAAGTAGCCAAGCTGCCTCAAAATGTACAGTTGATACAGCTTAACTCATTCGGTTGCGGTCCCGACTCTTTCTTTATGGACGAAACCCGTGATATACTGAAAGCCGTAGGTAAAAATATAACGGTGCTCCGTATCGACGAAATAGCCAGTCCGGGTTCTATCCGCCTGCGTTTGCGTTCATTGGTAGAATCACTGAAAGCCGTGAAATCATACGATGCGGTTTCCGATAATTACTACAGGGGCTATTCTGTCCCTTATAAGAAAGCAAAGGATAAGAATAAAACGATCCTGCTGCCTTGGCTTTGTGACTTTATTTCGCCATTTGCGCCTGCATTGGGAGAACTTCTTGGGCTAAAGGTGGAGAATCTGCCGAAATCGAATAAAATATCAGCCGACCTCGGCTTGATGTATGGAAACAACGAGGTTTGTTATCCGTCTACCCTTGTCTTAGGAGATATTATCAGTGCCTTGCAGTCGGGGAATTATGATGTAAAGGATATTGTGCTGGCCATTACCCAGACAGGTGGGCAATGCCGCGCGACAAATTATATAGCGCAGATTAAGACCGGACTGCAAAATGCCGGGTTCAACGATATTCCGGTGATAGCCCTTACTTCGGGCGAAACGTATCAGAACGATGAAAGTGAGTTCACTTTGGAATGGAAAAAGGTTGCAAAACTGGCTATTCCGATTGTTCTTTATGGCGACGGCCTACAACAGATGCACAGCGCTATTTCTGTGCGTGAGAAGAAAGAAGGCGCATCGCAAGAGGTGTTTGATTTCTACATCGAGCGGGGTATCGATGCTATTCGTGCAAAAGATGCGAAAACACTGTTTCGATTGCTAAAAGAAGCGGTTGAAGACTTTAATAATGTACCTATATATAATAAAGAGTACTCTAAGGTTGGGCTTATCGGGGAAATATTTGTGAAATATAATAACTATGCGCAGGCAAATATCTCCGAATGGCTACGTTCACGTAATGTGGAGGTTTCCACTCCCCCATTATTAGACTTCCTGATGCAGTTCTTTGTTAACAGCAAAGTAAACGTGGCGAATGGACTGGCAGAAGAGACCATCTTTTCTAAAACATTGAAACCTATTATCTGGTGGTATATCAACAGAAAGGTAAGAAAGTCTGAAAAGATCCTCCGCAAATTCAAATTCTATGAAGCATCCGAATCTATTTATGCCAAAGCCGAAGCAGCTTCAGAAGTATTGAATCTTTCCAATCAGTTTGGCGAAGGCTGGCTGATACCCGGGGAGATTGCGCACTATGCCCGCAAAGGTGTTAATAAAGTGGTTTGTCTGCAACCATTCGGATGTATCGCAAACCATATTGTGGCAAAGGGTGTAGAGAAACGTATCAAGGAAATTTATCCGAATATGAATATCCTATATCTGGACATTGACGGAGGTATCGCCGAGGTAAATCTGCAAAACCGCCTGCATTTTATGATATAATCCGGGAAATAATTAAATAGTAGACAGAGGGTGTGTCAAAAGTCTGTCATTCCGTGCCTGACATGGAATCTCCTGAGAAAGTTATCGGTCCAATGTCATCAACTTAAGGATTATGGAACCAAAGATCAGGACTGAAAGCCCGTCTTATTTCAGTCTTAGCTTGAAGACATTGGGGCATCGGCCTGCGAAAATTGCAATGCTTAGAAACCACTATCTGAAAGACAAGACAGCATATATTTTGCCTTTCGGACAATTTGTTAATTAGCAATGTTTTCCATATTGGATATTTTTTTGTCATGTACTTAGGGAAAAATATATCTTAGCAGGTATAGTTATACGAAATTACACAACTATGAAAAATATATATATTCTTTTTTCTCTCTTCCTTTTAGCAGCACAAGCTTATTCGCAGGATAACTACAAAAAGCTGGCCGATAGCCTCAGGTATGTCGTAGATGTACCCTACATTCATAATTGCAGCGATCCTGTACTCTGGCGTATTGTAGATAAGGGTCTTGATATTGTCCCATCCCTGATAGATAAAATGTCGGACACAAAAGAAACAGATGTGCCTGTCAGATTTTTCGGTGGGAACTATACAATAGCGGATGTAGCCTATGTGGCCATACAGGAAATAATCGGTGACGTCCCTACCTTTGAGTTATTAGGTGTGGATTTTGATGAGAATGGATGCGGGTATTGCACTTATTGGTTCCATCTGAGGGAAAGTAAAAAAAATCGAAAAAAATTCCAGCAGGCTGTCTTCAAATGGTATGGTGAAAATAAAGATGCGCTGGTCTGGGTAAAGAATTCACAATCTGTTACAGGGGATTGCCTTCGTCCGGATGGAGGACATTATGAGGTAAAAAAAACAGGAGATACAACTTTCTGATTGCATCTCCTGTGGTGTATATAAATGTGTAAGGATGAGGCTAATTATTAGGTCTTTCAGCCATAGCGGTTAATTGTCCTTTGGTTTTCAGGTTTTCCATGAGGAATCTATCCCCGTCTTCTACTTCTACGATAGCATATTTGCCTATTCCGCATATCTGCATCTCATCAAGGGCGTCTACCAGATTCTTATAGTTTGACTTTTCTGTTGGTTTTATTAAAACGGTAAGCCCGCCTTTTTCCTTTTTTATTTCGCTTACCATGTCCTTAAATTGTTTTTCAGTTATTTCCTTTTTATAGCGTCTTTGCCTCAAATCCTTTATTTTAGACATGTTTTCGTTATTCCTCTCTAGCAGGATATTGCGTACACCCAGACTATTAGTCTCTTTCAGTGATGTGTAGTCGTCATAGTTGGCCAGTCCTTCGTAGTAATATACTTTGTCATTTTCTCCTAAAATTACTGTAACTGAGGTAGATGCCCGTTCTTTGTGTGTCTCGTCCGTATCTGCCGGCATGGCTACATCCATTATCTGTGGAATACTGAGTGTGGCGCAAAACATGAAGAAAGTAATCAGCAACATATTCATATCCACCATCGGGGTAAAGTCTACTCTCAATGCTTGTCTTTTAGGCTTGCCTTTTTTAGCTTCACTATTGCCTGTATCTATGTGTGCCATAATATTTGTTTTTTTAAGTGTTAAACATCTGTTTTTACCTAATAGAGAGAACGGATGTTGAAATTCCATAAAAAACGATGGCTTTTTTTCTATATATTTTATCTTTGTGCTGAACTTAATGATTTTAGCGCTGTATGAAGCAACGAATAATACTCTTTTTTACCATCTTTTTTTACTTTATCCTGCTCTTTTTTATCGGAAAAACTGTATTCCTGTTGATACATGCTTCTATAGGCGGAGGCATAAGCCCGCGAGATATAGTGAATGTGCTGTATCATGGTTTACCTTTAGATATGTCTATGAGCGGGTATCTTACGGTAATACCCGCGCTCATACTTATATCGTCCATATGGCTTAAGCCTAAATTTATAGCATCTATCTCCGGCATCTATTTCGGTATTATATTCCTGTTAATGGCTATCATTACCGTTGTCGATATAGTCGTTTACCCATATTGGGGCTTTCATTTCGATTCCACGGTCTTTCTTTATCTACAGAAGCCGAAAGAGACCTTTGCCAGCGCCTCCGCGTTGGACTTTGCTTTCGGAATATTAGGTATAGCCGTTTATATTGCTATTGCATATATGGGGTATGCATTCTTTATTAAAAAGCAGATATTAAAGTTAAATGTACCCCAAAATATAATAAAAGCATGTATTGTTCTTGTTTTGCTAACAGGCGCCTTATTCCTGCCTATTAGGGGTGGAGTAACTGTATCTACAATGAATATAGGGCAGGTATATTATAGCGACAATATGTTCCTCAATCATGCGGCCATCAATCCCGAATTTAACCTGATGGCTTCATTCTTCAAATCAGATAACTTCGGGTCGCAGTATCAGTTTTATGATAAAGAAGAGGCCGGGAAAATCTTTGCGGAGTTGAATTTCCAGCCGCACAGCGACAGCGTACCCAAACTATTGAATACAGATAGGCCGGATATTATACTCTTTATCCTCGAAAGTTTTTCGTCCGATGCAGCATTAGACTCTATCGTAGCACCCAATATGAGCCGCTTTGCAAAAGAAGGTGTCTTTTTTTCTTCTTTTTTTGCCAACAGTTTCCGTACCGACAGGGGGCTTGTCTCTATACTGAGCGGATACCCGGCACATCCTACGGTAGCCATCATGAAATATCCGCGGAAAACCGAAAATCTGCCCACTATCCCCAAAACGCTGAAACAGGCGGGTTATGATAACCTTTCCTTTTATTATGGAGGCGATGCCGATTTTGCCAACATGCGTTCTTACTTTGTGGGGGCATGCGGCATAAAGGATATTGTGGCCGATAAGGAGTTCCCTGTCAGCGAGCGCATGACCAAATGGGGTGTGCCCGACAAACTACTGATAGACAGGTTGTATAATGACCTGACGACAAAACCGCAAGAAAAGCCTTACTTCAAGGTAGCGCTCACGCTGAGCAGCCACGAACCTTTCGATGTGCCTCGTGGCAAGTTTGAAGAGCCGTTTCTCGATGCCGTAAACTACACGGACGACTGCCTGGGCAAGTTTGTAGAGCGACTGAAAAAAACAGACCGATGGGACAATACATTAATCATATTCGTAGCCGACCATGCCATACAGTCGTATCCGCAAGGGTTGAACAACAGCGACCCTAAGCGCTTCCGTATACCGATGATATGGATGGGCGGTGCGGTAAAGCAGCCCTGCGAGGTATCTGAGTCAGGTGCTCAGAACGACTTAGCCGCAACTTTGCTGTCACAGTTGAATCTGAAGTATGACAATTTCAGTTTTAGCAAAGATATGTTGAATGCCGAAGGTAACAAGTTTGCGTTTTACTCCTATGTAAACGGGTTCTGCATGACTGATTCTACAGGAACCGTTACTTATGACAACGACAAGCAGGCTGTTATTTATCAGGAGGGTAAGCCTGATATGGAAAAAAAGGCCAAATCTTTTTTTCAAATGATGTATCTTGATTTAGGGGAAAGATAATTGGGGATTGTCTTTTAATAAAAGGCAGTTTACAATAATTCTTCATTAAACATTCTTTGCCTCAGAATGTTAATGTATTATCAAATAACGAATAAGGAGGGCTTTATTATGAGAACAATATTTGCACTGGCTATTCTTGCCGTTTTAGGTTTTAGTTGTAAGTCGGGCGAAAGCCTGACCAAGGAAGAAACTATTTCCCGTATGAAGGAGAAGATTGAATCCACAAATTATACTTTTGTTCCCCAAACAGCTTTGCCAATGGGTGGCAAGACGGTTAATCTTAATTATTCATATTCACTGAAAGTATCGAAAGATACTGTCGATTCTTATTTACCCTACTTCGGGAGAGCATATACAGCCCCGATGTCTCCTACCGATGGAGGAATAAAATTTACCAGCAAGGATTTTGAATATTCGGTTTCAGAGAAGAAAAATGGGATGTGGGATGTTACTATAATTACCAAAGATATACGAACAAAATATACTTTAAACCTTTCGATCGGAGATACCGGATATGCCACTTTAACAGTGAACCAGAACAACCGGCAACCCATAAGTTTTTACGGAAAGATTGAATAATTAATAATATTTCGCTTTCTTCAACTGTTTTTTAAGCATAAAAGTAATATATTTGGAAAATTATTATTTATTTCGCACCCTTAAGAGGGGGCGCCAAATATTTTTTAGTCTATTTTTATGCAAATATCCTTCACTGCAAAGCAGATTGCTACAGTATTAAATGGTACAATTGAAGGGGACTCTTCTATTGAAGTGAATAGTTTTTCGCGTATAGAGGAGGGTAAGCCCGGGACGTTAACTTTCTTAGCCAATCCCAAATATACCCATTTCATTTACACAACGGGTGCCAGCATTGTGCTGGTTAACAATGATTTTGTAGCGGAACAACCTGTAAAGGCGACATTGATCCGATGTTTTAACGCGTATGCCTCATTGGCCATATTGATGGATATGGTTGAAAAATCCAAACCACAGAAATCCGGAATAGAGGCAATGTCCCATATCGCAGAAAATGCGAAACTGGGAGAGAATGTATATGTCGGAGCGTTTTCCTATATCGCGGAAAATGTTGAGATAGGCAATAATACGAAAATATATCCCCAGTCATACGTTGGGGACAATGTAAAAATAGGAGATAATACCATTATTTATCCCGGAGTAAAAATTTATGCCGGCTGTATAATCGGCAACAATTGCATTATACACAGTGGTGTTGTTATCGGAAGCGACGGTTTTGGCTTTGCTCCCGAAAACGGCGTATTTAAGAAAATCCCTCAAATGGGTATTGTCCGCGTAGAGGATGATGTAGAAATAGGAGCCAATACTACAATCGATCGCGCCGTGATGGATGCGACTATTATACATAAAGGAGTAAAACTGGATAACCTGATTCAGATTGCACATAATGTTGAAGTAGGAGACAATACTGTTATGGCGGCACAGGTAGGAATATCGGGCTCTACCAAGATTGGCAAGCAGTGTATGTTTGGCGGACAAGTAGGCCTTGGAGGGCATATTACCATTGGCGATAATGCTAATATAGGTGCCCAGTCCGGCATAATAAGCAATATAAAACCGGATGCAAAGATTTTAGGGTCTCCGGCTATTCCGGTAAAAGATTTTTTCAAATCCAGCGTTATTTTTCCTAAACTACCCGAAATGTATAAACAGATAGCCCAGTTACAAAAAGAAATTGAGGCTTTGAAATCGAACCAAATAAATAAATAATTATATCTTATAAAAATGAGTAAACAGCACACTCTGAAGAGCAGTTTTACATTGCAAGGAAAAGGGTTGCATACAGGACTACCTATAACCATAACTTTCAATCCTGCGCCGGATAACCACGGATACAAAATAAAAAGGATTGATCTTGAAAATCAACCGGTAATAGATGCTTTGGCAGAAAATGTTGGTAATACCCAACGTGGTACAGTGTTGATAAAAGATAATGTACAGGTAAGTACCATAGAGCATGCCATGGCCGCTCTTTATGCGTTGAAGGTAGATAATTGCCTCATAGAAGTAAATGCGCCGGAATTTCCTATACTTGACGGTAGTTCTATACAGTATGTGCAGGCTATATTTGGAGTGGGCATAGTAGAACAGAACGAAGAAAGGGATTACTTTGTCGTCCGTCATAAAATGGAGGTTGTAGATGAAGAGACAGGCTCTAAACTGACACTTCTTCCCGATGATCGTTTTTGTATCAACTCATTTATCGAATTCGAATCAAAATATATACCGAATCAATCAGCGTCACTCGATAATCTGGCCGATTTTCCGAAGGAAATAGCAAGCGCGCGGACATTCGTTTTTGTACGCGAAATACAAAAATTACGTGAAGCGGGGCTGATAAAAGGAGGAGACCTGGATAACGCTATCGTAATCTACGAACGTCAGATATCCCAACAGGATCTGGACAGCCTGGCCGATCTGCTTGGCGTACCTCACAAGGACGCGACAGAGCTTGGCTACCTGAACAATAAACAAATAATGTACCCTAATGAGCCTGCCCGCCATAAACTGCTCGATATAATCGGGGATATGGCATTGATAGGAAAACCTATCAGGGGAAGGATTATCGCTACGCGCCCGGGGCATAAGATAAATAATAAACTGGCGCGTTTGATTCGCAAGCAGATTAAACTGAGCGAGGTTCAGCCGCCTGTATATGACCCGAATAAACCTGCGGTTTTCGACATCAACAAGATAAAGGAATTGCTTCCGCACAGATATCCGTTCCTGATGGTTGATAAGGTTATCGAAGTAGGGCAAAAATATATTATTGGTGTAAAGAATATTACAACTAACGAACCGTATTTTCAGGGGCATTTCCCTCAGGAACCTGTGATGCCGGGTGTTTTGCAAATAGAAGCGATGGCGCAGGTAGGAGGTTTGCTGGTATTGTCTCAGGTGGAAGAGCCGGAAAGGTATTCTACATATTTCCTTAAAATTGACAATGTGAAATTCAGGAATAAAGTAGTACCCGGCGATACGCTTATTTTCAGGCTGAATATGATGTCTGAGATCAGACGCGGCATAGCCAATATGAAAGGATATACCTTTATAGGGGACAGGCTCGTCTCAGAAGCTGAATTTACGGCACAGATCGTGAAAAATAAATAGAAGTCACAGACCTGTTTATTACTTTTTGCAGACAAATAGCGATAATTTGTTAAGTTTGTATATTGTTCCATCAGATTTAAATATTACATCATGTCAAACATATCTAATCAGGCTTATGTCCATCCCGAAGCTAAATTGGGAGAAAATGTGACAATCGAAGCTTTCGCTTTTATAGACAGAAATACAGAAGTGGGCGATGGCACACATATAATGTCGGGCGCCAATATAAGGAGTGGCTCCCGTATAGGAAGCGATTGCTGTATCTTTCCGGGTGCGGTAGTAGGAGGGATTCCTCAGGATCTGAAATTTAAAGGAGAAGATAGCCTTGCTATAGTAGGCAATAATACAACCATCAGGGAATGTGCCACCGTAAACAGGGGAACTGCTTCTAAAGGGCATACCACGGTAGGTAGCTATTGTTTGCTGATGGCCTATAGTCATGTTGCGCACGATTGCGAACTGAGCGATTATGTTATTCTTGGCAACGCCACCCAGCTGGCAGGAGAAGTCGAAGTCGACCACCATGCCATATTAAGCGGAGGTACGCTCGTACATCAGTTTACACGCTTGGGAGCACACGTTATGATACAGGGAGGTACACGCTTAGGCAAAGACATCCCACCATTTATCATAGCGGGTCGCGAGCCTGTTTGCTATTCCGGGGTAAACCTTATCGGATTGCGCCGTAGCGGTTATTCCAACGAGAAAATAAATGAAATACAGGAGATATACCGTGTTATCTATCAGGCCGGATTCAATTTTTCTGATGCTATTGGTAAAATAGAAAACGAATTTGCCGAAACGCCAGAGATGAGGCTTATCGTAGACTTTGTCAAAAACTCGCCTCGTGGTATCGTAAGGGGGTATATGGGATAAACATTAATAAAAGAATAAATTATAATCCATTTAGATATTCTAAATGGATTATTTTTTTATAAAAATGTCGTACCTTCGCACCCTCAAATCATATATATGCAAAATATTAGAAATATTGCGATTATCGCACATGTCGATCATGGTAAGACTACCCTTGTAGATAAGATGCTTCTTGCCGGACAACTTTTCAGAGAAAATCAATCCTCAGGAGAACTTATACTTGACAATAACGATTTGGAACGCGAACGCGGAATTACTATCCTTTCCAAGAACGTTTCGATAAATTATAAAGGGACTAAGATAAACATCATAGACACCCCTGGGCATGCCGACTTTGGCGGCGAGGTCGAACGGGTACTGAATATGGCTGACGGCTGTCTGTTGCTGGTAGATGCTTTTGAAGGGCCTATGCCGCAAACACGCTTTGTACTTCAGAAAGCGATTCACATGGGGCTGAAACCTATTGTCGTAATCAATAAAGTGGATAAGCCCAACTGCCGTCCGGATGAAGTTCATGAGATGGTTTTCGATTTAATGTTCAGCCTTGACGCTACAGAAGAGCAGCTTGATTTTCCTACAATCTATGGCTCGGCAAAACAGGCTTGGATGTCTGAAGACTGGCACAAGCCGACTGAAGATATAACCCCATTACTTGATGCTATCGTAGAGCATATTCCGGCTCCGGAGTATCTCGCAGGTACGCCTCAGATGCTGATTACATCGCTCGACTACTCCAAGTATGTGGGGCGCATCGCTGTAGGGCGTGTGCATCGCGGAGAACTGAGGGAGAATATGGATGTTTCCCTTTGTAAGCGGGATGGCAGCATCGTAAAGACTAAAATAAAAGAACTGAATACATTCGAAGGATTGGGACGGACAAAAGTCTCTACCGTTCAATGCGGAGATATATGCGCGCTTATCGGTATCGAAGGATTCGAAATCGGCGATTCGATAGCCGATATTGAGAAGCCTGAACCGTTGCCGACAATTGATATTGACGAGCCTACCATGTCCATGTTGTTTACGATCAATGATTCCCCGTTTTTCGGGAAAGATGGTAAGTTTGTAACATCGAGGCATATTCACGACCGCCTGATGAGGGAGCTTGACCGCAACCTGGCTTTGCGTGTAGAGTCTACGGATAATGCGGACTCGTGGGTTGTATATGGCAGGGGGATCCTGCACTTGTCTATCCTGATTGAAACAATGCGCCGCGAGGGCTATGAACTGCAGGTAGGCCAGCCTAAGGTAATTATAAAAGAAATAGACGGTCAGAAATACGAACCGGTAGAACAGCTGACGATAAACCTTCCCGAAGAATATTCGAGTAAGATTATAGACTTAGTGACACGCCGCCGTGGCGAACTCACTATGATGGGTAACAAGAAAGAGCGCATCTATCTTGAATTTACGATCCCATCGCGTGGAATAATCGGATTGAATAATGCCGCACTGACTTTATCGGCGGGAGAAGCTGTCATAGCACACCGTTTCCTCGAATTCCAGCCATGGAAAGGCGATATAGAGAAGCGTGCCAATGGTTCTATTATAGCAAGTGAATCCGGTAATGCCTATGCTTACGCGCTGGATAAGCTTCAGGACAGAGGTAGATTCTTCCTTGAACCGCAGACCGATATATATATGGGGCAGATTGTAGGGGAACATACCAAGGAAGGCGATTTGGTAGTAAATCTTACCAAGTCGAAGAAGCTGACCAATGTTCGCGCTTCGGGAACGGATGACAAAGTAAGGCTTGCGCCTGCTATTATATTCAGCCTTGAAGACGCGTTGGAATATATCAAAGAAGATGAATATGTAGAAGTTACCCCTCATGCTATACGGTTACGCAAGATATACCTTGACGAAAACGACCGTAAGCGGATGGCAAAGAAATAAATTGACAGGATTATTACGATCATGGAGGCTGTTACTTTTTTAGTGGCAGCCTTCGTTGTTGTTTGTGATGAAAATTGTCTTATATAAGGAAGTGATGAGTTGTGAATAATGCGAATCGGTGTTTCGTTTTGTTTAAATTATAGGTTCTTTTATTTTTTGCATAAAGGCTATCCTAGGCTAAATACTTTAGTCGTAGCTCCCTGCTGCCGCGCCCTCCCGGGCTTGTCCTTCCTTTTGGCATTGCCCAAAAGGAAGCAAAAGGCTAGTGCTTTGTCCCTCGGCGACCCACCAACGGCTGGACGGCTAAACGGGACGAAACTCGCCTGCGGCTCGGACAACATTCCGTTTCACGCCGCCTGCACCGGGTGGGTGCCCCGCCTGCGGAACAGATGCACGGAGTCGCAACGCAACGCCGAGACAGAAGATAGACCCCAATGTCATTAAGTCAAGCCTTTTTCCTCTTTGTCATGCTGAGGGACGAAGCATCCCTTGTAGGCAAATTGCTTTTAAGAAAAGAGATTCTTCACTATCGTTCAGGATGACAGGGTATAAGATTTACTTAACTTGATGACATTGGTATAAATTCTGCTCGTCAGGCGTCAGCCAGCGCCGTTAGCAAGCGTACGGGGCGCAATGCTTTTTTGCTTACTTTTGGAGCTTCGGCCAAAAGTAAGGTAAGCAATCTGTGATTGCGCGCAGATAGAAAAGACCGATTTAAGTAATGAAAAGTATTTATTGCAACATTAGGCGTCTAACCCTTCCCCCTTTGGGGAGAACCGGGGTGAGGGTCGGGAGTGCCCAATAACACAAGCGTTACACCCTCTTTCATCAACTTCCACTTGTCTATTCTCCAAAAACAATATCAAAATTTTACAGAAATAATTAAAAAAAGCTAGTTATGCAATATCAATATTGCAAAATAATATATACATTTGCAATGTAAAGATTGCAATTACCTGATAATACCTTGAAATGAAAAATAAAAAATTCGCAGAAATAAATACAGGCTACACTACGCAGGAAGCCATAGATGAAGCCAAACGTTGCCTTAATTGTAAGAACCCGTTGTGTATACAGGGCTGCCCTATCGAACATAATATTCCCGGATTCGTCAACCAGTTATCGATGGGCAATATAGGCGCGGCAATGCAGATAATAAACGAAAAAAGTAACCTTCCGGCTATATGCGGAAGAGTATGTCCTCACGAAAAGCAGTGTGAAGGGCATTGCATCCTTAACAAAAAGAATAATCCTGTCAAAGTAGGCAGGCTGGAACGCTTCATCGCCGACTTTGACAGCGATATGAATCTTATCAAAGACCGGCTGAAACCCAAAACCAGAGGAAAAGTAGCCATCGTAGGCTCTGGCCCGGCAGGATTGACCGTAGCCGGAGACCTCGCACGCGAAGGATTCAACGTCGTCGTGTTTGAAGGGCAGAAAGAACCCGGAGGCGTACTCATGTACGGCATACCCGAATACCGTCTGCCAAAGGATATAGTCCGCAGAGAAATAAAGAAAATTGAGGCACTGGGCGTTACCTTCATAAGCGACTATCTGGTAGGAGAAAAAGGGACTGTGGATGATATGCTCGACCGCGAGTTCGATGCCGTATTCATCGGTTCAGGCACCTCCGTCCCAAAAACGGTAGACATTCCCGGAATCAATTTATTCAGGGTACTGCAATCTTCTTACTTCCTTAGAATGGTCAATCTCTATAACAACGGGGATATAAGCAGGGAAGCCGTACCTCTGGCAGAAAATGAAGATATCGTTGTCATCGGAGCAGGCAATGTCGCTATGGACGCATCGCGCACAGCGTTGAGAATGGGAGCAAAAACAGTAACTATCATCTACCGCGGAACGGAAGAACAAATTCCGGCACTGCGAACCGAATACACCGAAGCTGTAGAGGAGGGTGTACAGTTTATGTGGCAAAGCCGTACTGTGGAATGTATCGGCGAAAAGAACGTATTAAGGGCGGTACGCATAGAAACGCCTGACGGAGAGATCGTAAAACCGGTGAACCGCGTATTGATAGCGATAGGCTCCAAACCTGCTAACCGTATCGTTTCTACTTCGCTTGGGATAGAGGTGAATGAGAACGGGTATGTTATCACAAAACAGCATCCGTATGGTATGACAACACGTAAGGGCGTATTTGCCGGAGGAGACGTGGTACATACCCCTCAGACAGTGGTACTGGCTATGCGCGAGGCAAAGCAAGTGGCTAAAGGAATTGCGCAGTATGTAGACGCGGTAAAACTTTTAAGTCAATAACATTTTACCAGTCATCACTATAGTCATAGTAATCTTCAGGTTCTCCATACACGACCCCGATAACAATAAGTCCTGCTCCCGCGACAATGCCGAGAGTAGTATAGAGGGCTGTATTATTGGCAGGTTTCTCCATATAGAAAAAGTCGCCGCGGTCGAGCATCTGTCCCGGTAAGGATGAGGGCTTCATCTCGGATGTACGCATCAAAGTAGACAAATAGAAATCCTGTTCAAAAACCATAGGTCTTTCCGGCTGCGAATAGACTGTAAGATAACTTTTGAATGACAAAGGACTGTTTCTTTCATCAAAGTCAAGCCTCTTCACCTTCATCGCCGTTTCGCTTTTGTTGCCTATATATGAGTCCCTATACTTCTTCTTATCTATATGGTCGAAGGTAGGATTAAGAGCCAGCGGTATTTCGCTTATCATCGTTTGAGGAGGTATAAAACTCACATCCTTGGGCAACGATACCGAGCCATCGAAACCACCCCATGCGTATGTATCATTAGAGAGTCCACCCCAATCGCCGGAATAATCCAGTTTTTCGCCGGAATAGGTCAGGGCTACATTATCAATAATCAAAGCGGATTTTTTCCAATCCACATAGAACGGTTTATCGGTTTTATTAAATACAGTAATCTGCACAGGGCCTCCCTGCCCCTTAAAACAGTATGCAATCCACAGGCTGTCAGTCTCTAATAGAAAATCCCCATTATCTACTTTTTCCACATATCCATTGGGTGTGTTAAGGGTGGAGTAGAAAAAAGTAGAACTACACGAAGAAAAGAAGAATATAGTTATTATCGAAAATAAAAGATTTTTCATATCTGAAAAGATTTATTCAACATCAGAGCCGAACTGCAAATATAATTTATCCATCATAAAAATACAAAAGATATTCCTCACATAAGTAATGAAAAGAATTTATTACAACTTTTGATACAATAATCCTTAACTTGATGACATTAGGTCGATGACTTACGGTTATGAAAATATGGTTTTCAAGCCAGTTTCAATATTTTTTGTCATGTATTGCAAAAAAAAATTGTATCTTTAGAATCCAATCATATACCAATAGATAATTATGGCCTTATATTATCTATTTATCCTATTAGCGTGGATTGGTGGTTCTATCACAGGTTATTTGATTGCCCAATATCATAATAACAGGACAAGACCATCAGGAACAGCACAAATATCCACCCGAGAGAGAAGCAGACAAGCATATTTGTTTGCCCAGGGATTTATGAGTATGATTGAAGAGGGGAAATTCTCTAACATTCCTCATGATGAACTATTTAGCCAATACAGCAATCTATTCAGTGATATCGAAGTCTACAGGCGCCTGTTCGAAGGGAATAAACTGGGAGATAAAAAGCCATCCGAAATAGACCAGTTCAGGAACAATATGTTTAACATACACACCGAGATAGAACATTATGAACTCCTGTTTAAAGTTGAAATAGATATAAACACTTATGCATACCACTATTACGGAAGTTCTTTGTATAAAGAACTCTGGAGAAAAGCGAACAGTAAAAGAAAGAGAGGACTTATAAGGAACTACACAGCCTATAAGAAATCCTTTGTGTACCGCTTATATGATAATATCCCTTGTTATGCTTACAAATTCAAAATCTATAAGGATGATAAGTCTGGAATACTTTTTATGAATGTGACCGACGTACCTATCGATGGTTTTAGAGTTACGGCATTTATAATTACTTCTAAATATCATAAACTGCCGCTAAATAAATAGTGCAATTTTGATTATTTGTCGATTATTTATTTGATAGTTACAGGGGCAGGGTTTGCCCGCCCGATAACTGATGTTGGGCGGGCAAACCCCTCCCCTACATGTACGATATTCGATATAGTCCCTATCCTATGCTTTTCACTTTACAATATTTTGCCACTCCAGCGACTCCATAATATGTGTGATATCGGAGCGCAGGAAAGCGACTACAGGCGCTACCGAATCGGGGCTTACAGCCTCATTAAAATATAATGCCCCCCTCAAAAACTTAGATGTATTATCTGTTATATAAAATTGCACCGGAGATGCTACAGAGCCACTTATATCATATATAAGCCCTGTGGTATTACCTGAGCCCGCAAACTGGGTCTGGGTAATACTTCCGGCACGGGCTGCATGGCTATAGGCAAGCTGATGGCTGTCATCCAGCATCTTGGGCAGTTTCTGCCTGTCGGTAGGGATATACGTACAGTAGATAGTAGCTTTGTAAACAGGATACAGTATATTGAACCAGACTTCGTGCTTAGCTTCCGGCTTCAGGTATTCTATTTTCGCGTTCGAAGGGTACAGAAATGAGAATTCCGGACGTTCCAGCCTGACCATACCGGCTTCCTCTCTTTCTATACGGATATACCCTTTTGGCCTAGGTGTATACTCATTACAAGAAGAGAAGAAGGATACAAGCAAAAAGCACAAAGTTACAATCTTTGCCATCTTATCAAGGCCACAGACCTGCTTATGAATAGTAAGGTAAACAATAAGATTATGTTATGCCGAGTTACGACAAACAACGTTCACAGGAGCGAAGCGTATGTAAAACAACTAATGGAATTGAGCCGTTTATTATTCAAAACAAAACAGATTAATTAAACAGCTACACCATTTCCTTAATCTGCCGGGTTTTATTATTTATTAAAAATCTCCTGCAAGAGATGCATTATGTATACATCAGAATGGCAAATCATCATCTTCTCCTACAACCGGAGGAGCCTGATACCCGCCATTATCAGCAGGCGGATTATAATTACCATTCATTTCGCCACCTTCGCGCTTACGGTTACCCAATAGTTCGAGATTATCGACATATATTTCATTCACATAGCGCTTCACGCCATTCGCGTCATCATATGTGCGCGAACGTATCTTGCCTTCTACATATACCTGAGTCCCTTTTCTTACAAATTGTTCGGCGACTTTGGCCAAGCCTCTCCAGCAAACTATATTGTGCCATTCTGTACGGTCGGGTATTTGTATCCCGTTAGCGGTCGTATACCCCCTTTCGGTGGTAGCCAGTGTGAAATTGGCTACGTTGTTGCCGTTATCAAAATATTTTACGTCGGGATCTCTCCCTACATTTCCTATGAGTATTACTTTATTTACCGACATGTTTAGAGACTATTTTAAATTTTCCACAAATTATTATTGAGACATATAGATACACAAATATAGAAAAAAAATCTATTCGCTATCATTTAGTCAGGTGTCTTTCTGTTTTCCTACCGAAACTATTTTCTGGAGAAATAGCGAATTGGGAATGATAATTTGCTCGCCTTCCGATGTTCTCAGATAGGTATGGAAAGTGAGTATATTTTCTATTATGGCATCTATCGGAGTGTCCTTGTCCAGTATATGTATCCTGTCTCCTATGCGGAAAGGTGTGGAAAAGAAGATTATAATACCAGCCGTGATATTACTTAGCATCGACCACTGGGCAAACATGGCCACACCAATGACCGCAAAGATAGAGGACAGCGCCACTAACATATTTTGAGGACGTACACCCCAGATTATTGTCAGGGTAATGATGCATGTGAAATTAATCAGGATATTTATTATCTGTATAACATGCAAAGTGCGGGCTTCTGATTTTAATGTTGCCGATCCATACTTATCGACTATCTTCCGCGCAATATATTTTGCCGAAGGGGTCAGTAGTACTACAAGTACAGAAGCTATGATCTGAGGTAAATGCTCTTTTAGTATTCCAATCATTCCGGTTTTGTTTTGTATCTCGGATAAATGTAATGATTTATTTGTAGATAAAAAAGGCGCAACTATATAATAGCTGCGCCTCTATATCGGATAAACTGTATATTATTGCGCCTCGTAATAAAGTAGATATTTATAACTGGAATCGGTATTCCAGTTTCCTTCCAATACTTCTGTTACAACATCCTGATTATTGCTATCTTTTTTAAGTATATGATAGCGGAACTTTATAGGGATGTAGACATACTTCTCGCCGTTAAAGCTAAACTTGTTGCTTGTACGGAAATAGTTCCTGATATTAGACAAGTTACCCACCGAGTTGATAGTAGTACTCGACAATGCGCCATCTCCTCTTGCATCCTTCTTGAACCTGATATCGATAATTATTTTATTATTTCCTATTTCCTGTGCCACTCCATTCACTTCTTCTTTCTGATTATCTACATCATAATAGAATTCCATCCATGCTTCATCTTTATCCTTCAATGCTGCCTGCGCTGCAAACACCCATCTGTCGCCAAAGAATCCACTATCCGCATAATATGTTGCCACACCAAATGCTGTAGGAGTATAGTCATCTTCAACAGCAGCCGGCGAGGCAATACCTGCTGATCTCTGTGTCAACAGCATCATCGCCTGGCCCGAATCTTCAGCAATATAATATTTTCCGCCGCCACCAGTCTGAGAGGTATTGATAGTATAACCCATCGCATAAACCTGACCTTCCTGTCCTTTGACCTGTATCTGATCCGTTGTGATATATGTTCTGCCATTAGCTACAGCAGCCACTTTAACTCCGTCAACAGATGTGATATAAGCATAATCAAACCCGATTGAAGAGTTAGTATCACTATCTCCCAAACAGGATGAGAATAAAATTCCTACAGAGAAGACGCCACAAATCAATTTTAATATTGATGTTTTCATGTTTTTTTAATTAGTTTTTATAGTAAATATTAAAAATCGAACTTTATACCCAGATTCAGATCCAATTGCATTTTCCTGTCTGTGTATATAGTTGGGTACTTATTTCCGGCATCAAAATAATAAGCACCCCCGATTGTTCCGTAAAGATACAACTTTTTATATATTGGATAAGTAATTCCAACCGCTGCATTTGCAGAAAATTGAAGATTCGGCTGTTTTATCGATTCCCTGATGAAGTATGGCTCGTGATAGTATACAAGGCCATCCAATCCCAGATCTGAAATATCCATTTTGGTGAATCCCATTGTACTCTCATACTTACCCTTAATATCTTTTTGTACCATACCGCCTACTGACAGATACAGCTTGCCTTTACCCAGCTCGTAGAAGGTATAATTAAGGGATAGAGGTATTCCCAGATAGTGGAAGGACTGGTTTTCTTCAATATTAAATGTACTGTTAGAAGTTATTTTAGACGAAAGGTAAGTATATACGACACCTGTTTCGAGCGATAGATTAGGTGCTATACCTTTCGATACTTTCACGCCCAGAGACACCGGCAACCTATGCTGCAACTTAAATTCGCTATTCTCACGGTACAAAGCCTCTCTGAACAACACGCTGCGTACATGATGTGAGAACAAAATCTCTCCTCCGTTCCGGCTAGAATTATGAGCCAATAGTCCTGAGTTAGCAGATAGTCCCACAGAGAAGCCGCTATTCGATTTCTTCTCAGGCAGCAATAAAGGTTTTTCGTCCGGAGTGCTTGCCTGCAATGGTTTTTCTTTTACTATGACAGGTTTCTTTTCTTCTTTCTTCTCTTGCGCCACCGGCAAATCCTGAACCGGCGATGGAGCAGGCTTTTCTTCTACAGTTTCTTCTATACGGGCGGCTCTAGCTATAGTAGGTTTCATTATAACAGTAGGGAATACAGCGGTTGTATCACTCGCTACTGTATCCGGCTGTACTTCTTCTACCTCCGACACATGAGTATCCTCAGGTGTAACGGTTTGTTCAGATTTAGGAGCTAATAATACACCTGTAACCACAGCGGCGGCAACACCGGCAGTTATCAATGCCGTTTTTATTACAGAAGCTTTGGACGCAGTGGCAGACGAACCCGAAGAGGATGATGTACTGGATGACGGATCTGCAGCAGCCGGCTGCTGAGACAAAAGCTGATCCAGCCCGCCCCATACAGACGCAGGTACCTCCGGTTCGAAGTCTTTCAACTTCGAGGAGAACAGATCTTTTATTTTGTCTTTTTCATCCATCATGATTACATTCTCTCTTTTATGTGTAGTTTGACCTTATCCTGCAATATCTGTCGGGCTCTTACATATTGTGAACGGGATGTTCCTTCACTAATACCCAACATGTCTGCAATTTCCCTGTGAGAATAATCTTCTATCGCATATAAGTTAAAAACCGTAGAGTAGCCTTTAGGCAGTTCCCTTACCATATTTATCAATTCGCTTTCCGATATCCGATACATCTGATCGTCCTCCGTTGATTCATCTACAACATCGGGAAGATTCTGAATATCCTCTGAAGACTGAAATATTGATTTTCTCTTTCTTAAGTTTTCTAAAGCAAGGTTTATAAATACGCGTTTCATCCAGCCCTCAAACGAACCTTTTTCCTGGTAGGAGCCGATGTTAGCAAAAACTTTCATAAAGCCGTCCTGTAAAAGATCCTGCGCCGCATCCTGATCGGAACTATAACGGAGGCAAATGCTATACATCTTACGTGCGTAAGTTTCGTAGAGCATTTTTTGAGCTTCCCGCTTTTGTTCTTTACAGCCTGCTATCATTTGCAGTTCATTCATATTGCCTAAGCTTCATTTTTAAAGACGCAGTATTTTGGGAAATGCTGCATCAAATGGCGATAAAATTAATTATTTGTTACCGCCTCGTTTTTACTAAAATTAAATCTATATTTTAATTATTATAGTATGGATTCTTTTGTTTATTCTGGTTTTTGTGTAAAAAGAATCATTTTTACTTGTAATTTGTTACCGATATCTATTATATCTACAACATCCTGCAAGCTCAATGACTTATCTGCCTGTAACAGGACATTCATCTCCACACCCGGATTTTCAGTTTTTTCCTTGGTTAACAAAGCGCCCAAAGAAGCCTCTATTTCTCCTTTAGTCAACTCTGTATCATTGATATAGTAACGCAAATCCTGTGTTATAATCAGATTAATATTTTTCTTCGTCACCACTTTTTCGGAAGTCGCTGCATTAGGCAATAACACTCTGATAGCGGCAGGTGTTACCAGTGTGGAAATAATAAGAAAAAACAACAGCAGGAAAAACATAATGTCATTTAACGATGCTGTATAGACTTCTGCAACTCTTGTCTTTCTACGTTCTATCTTCATCCTTTATCTTCCTTTCTATCTAAAAGAACAGCTATCATGCTTCTATTGTTCCCCTTTTGTATGCGCGGATAGCTTTAAGAACCTCATTGGATTCTTTATCTATATTCACTATAACTTTATCTATACGACCATTCAGCAGGTAATATCCCGAATAGGCTATGATACCCACCAGCAAACCGGCTCCCGAACATATCATCTTCTGATATAATCCTGTGGAAATCGTATCAATGGCGAGATCATTCGTTCTGGCTATATCATAAAATATCTTTATCACACCGAATATTGTACCCAAAAAACCGAGCATTGGCGCTATAGAAGCAGTGATACCCAGCCAGTTCATCTGGCTTTCGAGGATACTTACCTGTTGGCGCGCCTCTACTTCCATCGCTTCTTCTATTTCGTTTTCACTCAGGCCAAACTCTTTTAATCCGGCGGCAATCACTTTTGCCGAAGCGTAAGGACGCTCTATGCAAAATTTTAATGCCTTATCTATTTTCCCTTCATTAACGAGCTCGATAACACGCGACAGCCAGATCGTATCCTTCTTGCCCAAACGGCTTATTACCAGCCATTTATTTATTATCACATAAATAGCCAGTAAAGATAATAAGAATATAGGGAGAAGTATCCAACCACCTTTTAACACAAGGCTAAAGTAGCTTTCTTCAGGCGCAGTCTGGGCTGTCTGCTCTGCCATTTCCACTACAGGGTTGGCAGCTTGTAATAAAATGAATAAATTCATGTATCTTGATTCCTTTTTAGGTCACTGACCTATTATTATTCTGTAAATAAACAACAAGGTCGAATTATAGTTCGAAAATGTGCCATCCACGTTTTGTCTGTTGCTTTCTATTTTTTTAAGTCATATAGACTTCTATTTTCCTTTCGTTCTTGTCGTGTAGGCGACAGAGAGCACCTCGTTACTCAAGAAACGTTTGTCTTTGCCTTGCTCTGTCTATTTCCAACCGGCTAACGCCGAATGTTGCTTCACTTCGTTAAAAAAAGTGACAAAGAGAGTATTTACTGCACAATATCACTAATGTGTAAAAGTCCTGATGACTTTATAAGTCGACAGAAGACTCAAAGATAAGTTCTTCTGTCGAATTATTATTTATCTTTTAATATTCTTTAATATATACCAAAACTAATTCCTGCGATATAATCATAGAAACAACTTACTACTCCTATTACAAAGATACCTGCCATAGAAAGCACTAATGAGACTTTCAGGTATCCGTCGGTATGAAGTGTTTCGATAGGCGATTCGCTTTTCTTTATAAACATTGCTTTTACTACCAACAAATAGTAGTACAGGGATATAACCGTATTCAGGAACGCAAGGAATACGAGCAATGTATGCCCCTGCTCCATTGCCGCCATAAAGACAAACAACTTGCTGAAGAACCCGGCAGCAAACGGGATACCCCCCAGTGAAAACATGGCTATCATCATTGCCAGAGCCAGCTTAGGGTTTGAATAGTACAATCCGTTGTAGTCATCCATATTTACCTTACCTGTCTTATCTTCCACAGCAGATATTACCCCGAAGGCTGCCATATTGGAGAAGACATAAACAAAGATGTAAAATATAGTTGCCGCCATACCTTCCGCCGTTCCTGTAAATACACTCAGCATGATATACCCAGCCTGCGAAATGGATGAGAACGCAAGGAAGCGTTTCATATTCTTCTGGCGGAGGGCAAACAGGTTACCTACAGTAATTGTTATGAGTATAATAATCCAGATGATGCTTTTCCAGGTTTCCTGTAATGCAGGGAACACTTTGAACAGGATAACCATCAGCGCGAATACCGCGGCTCCCTTCGATATGGTTGATAAATATAATGTCACGTTGGTAGGTGCTCCCTGATATGTGTCTGGTGCCCAAAGATGGAAAGGTACCAGCGATATTTTGAAGAACAACCCGGCCATAATGAATACCATCGCCATTACGACCATAGGAGTGGAGTATATGCTTGCCGCAATATCCGCATAGTATAGCGTCCCGCAAGCCCCGTAAAGGAACGACAGGCCAAATGTCATTATCGCGGAAGAAAATATAGCGTTGAATATATACTTTGCGCCTGCTTCGGCAGAATCATGCCTGTATTTGTCAAAAGCTACAAGCGCCGCTATTGGCAATGATGCTGTCTCAAGCCCTATGTAGAACAAAAGGAAGTTGCCCGAGGATATCATCAGGTACATACCCAGCAGGGTAAGTGTCGTCAGCATAAAAAACTCGCCTCTTTTGAGAAGGGATTCCGGCTTTTTCAGCCATGAGTTTGCCTGCAACATGATGAGGAATACCCCTATGTTCAGTATGTTTTTTATTGTAAGATAGGCCGGACCTGTAACATACATTCCCGCAAAAGAGGTGCCATTGTCCTTGAAGAAGAAACAAACCACAGTGTGTATCAGGAATATGGTACAAGCTACAGGAAAATAATATTTCTTCGCATTGTCTGAAGCAAACAAATCATAACAAATAAGTAAGAGAAACGCTACAATAAGCGATAACTCATGCTTCATCAACAAATAATTACTCAAATCCATCTTTATTCTCTAATATTTTGCCTCTCCAACCTCCCCAAGGGGAGGCTTTTATGGCTTTTGTTATTCTTTTATTATATACTTTTTTTACTTAAAGTCCCCCTCCGGGGGATTCAGGGGGCTTTTACTTAGCTATATATGTCAGACTGGAGCTAATCAGATCTGATATCCATCCCGGGAACAATCCCATGCCTGCCACACATATTATCAACCCTACGGTCGCTATTTTTTCATGCCATACAGCATCAGTCAATTCCAGATGATGCGGGTCCTGAACAGGTCCGTAAAGTATCTTTCCCACCACTTTCAGTATATAGACCGCCGTTACCACGATTGAAGAAATAGCGGCAATAGTAAAGATACGGTGGAATAAATCGTTATGGGCAAATGCTCCGACAAAGATCGTCATTTCGGCAACAAATCCGCTCAATCCCGGCAGACCAAGAGAAGCTAACCCGGCAATCACATAACAAACACTAAGGAACGGCATGATCTTCATTAAGCCACCCATTTGACGGATATCGCGCGTATGTGTGCGCCCGTATATCATACCTATCAGTGCAAAGAAAAGTGCTGTCATCAAACCGTGCGATAGCATCTGCATCACAGCACCGGTCATCGCCGTCTGGTTCATCATCAATATAGCGAATAATACAAGTCCGCAGTGGCTTACCGAAGAGTAGGCATTGATATATTTCAGGTCGGTCTGGGAAATCGCTCCTAGTGCTCCATAAATAACACTGATACCTGTAAGTATAATAAATATCCACGATAATTCGTCAGCAGCTTCCGGCATCAGGCGCATAGCAATACGGAAACATCCGTATCCTCCCAACTTCATCAGCACCCCTGCATGAAGCATGGATACTGCTGTAGGCGCCGACGCATGACCGTCAGGAGACCATGTATGGAATGGGAACAGCGCTCCCAGCACCCCGAATCCAAGGAATGTAAGCGGGAATATCCAATATTGAGCCGCCACAGGTATAGCATTGTTGGCAGCTACCTCAAGCATATTGAATGTATAGTCGCCTGTAGCCGATGAGTTGAAGTATATACCGAATATACCTACTGCAAGGAAAGCAGAGCCTCCCATCAGCATCAGGGTAAGTTTCATCGCCGAATATTCTTTCCGTCCTGTTCCCCAAAGCCCGATAAGCAGATACATCGGTATCAGGGCTATTTCGTAGAAGAAGAACATGGTAAACATATCCAGGGAAATAAAGAACCCGTATACCCCTATCGAAAGCAGGGTAAGCCACATAAAGAAGTCTTTAGGAAGCGGATTCATATTCCACGAAGCAAATGTTCCTGTAAATATGATAATTGCCGTTAACAGAAGCATCAGTACCGAAATACCGTCTACCCCTATCGCATAGTGTATGTTCAAGGCTGTAAACCAGACTTTATCATAAGTGAATAACATCTCGGCCGTATTGCCCGCACTACGTTCGGCATAGAACATAAATAACAATGCAAGAGCCAATGCCATTTCGATAACCGCACCAATTACAGCTACAGTGCGAATCTGTTTGATGTTGCGACAGAATAAGAAAAACACCAACATCAAAGCAGGAACGAGGATAAATAATGAAAGGATATTCATTGTTTTATATTTTAATCTATATCTTATTTACAAATAAAGCACACCAGCCAACCGGCAAAACCTACGATAAGGATCAGCGCACCTATTAAATATACCAAAGCATATTGCTGGATATATCCGGATTGCAATCCTTTTATAGAGCGTGCTGCAGCCTGTGTTACATAAGCTAACGAGTCCATAAAACCATCTACAAATTTCTTGTCGAACCATGCGATAGGCTTGGATATACGCTTGAATATTATGCTACGGGTTACAAACAGCCACAATTCGTCGAAGTAGAATTTATGATACGCCCATTTGTACAGTGTACTGATACTTGTAGCGATCTTATCCGGTATTTCGTTCTTTTTATAATATAGCTTGAACGCGATTCCCATACCGATCACAGATATCACAACACTCGTGATCGCGACCTGCATATTGATATGAGCATCATAAGGTACACTGTCTGATGTCACAAATTTTCCGAATGGCACATATCCTGCTCCGAAAGCAAAGATTGCCAGTATAATCAATGGTATAGCCATTGCCGGGCCTGCTTCGTGCGGCTCGTGATGGTAATGCTTGTCCTCGTAAAAGAAGATGCGAAGGAACAGGCGTGTCATATAGAATGCCGTAAGACCGGCTGCAAATGATAATATAAAGTATATTATCTTATTATGTTCGAATGCGGCGGCTAATATTTCGTCTTTACTATAAAATCCTGAAAAGAACGGAATACCGGCGATAGCCAGTAATGCAACAAGGAAAGCCCAGCGTGTTACTTTCAGGTTTTTCCAAAGTCCGCCCATATCGCCCATCTCATTGCTGTGCACGGCATGGATAATAGCACCCGCGCAAAGGAATAATAATGCCTTGAAGAACGCGTGTGTAAACAAATGGAACATTCCGGCCATATATCCTAGTCCCGCATGGTCTCCGTAGCCGGATACGCCAAGCGAGGTAAGCATAAATGCAATCTGCGATATGGTGGAGAATGCCAGCACACGTTTGATGTCGGTCTGTGTACAAGCCACTATAGCAGCAAACAAGGCTGTAATAGCACCGACATAACCAATAAAATGAAGTATATCGGGCGCTCCGAAAACATATACAGGGAACAGGCGTGCTACAAGGAATACCCCGGCAACAACCATCGTTGCGGCATGGATTAACGCGGAAGCAGGAGTAGGCCCTTCCATCGCATCCGGTAGCCAGATGTGGAACGGCATCATCGCCGATTTTCCGGCACCACCCATAAAGATGAGCAGCATAGCCCATGATATTACAGATAACCCAAGAAATGACGAGCCTTGCATAGTTGCAATAAACGGCGCCCCCTGAGCTGTAATAGTAGTAAAGTCGAATGTTCCTGAGAAATATGATAACAACAAGATTCCTACAAGGAAGAAGAAGTCGGCAAAACGTGTAACAATAAATGCTTTCTTGGAAGCTGCTACTGCCGATGGTTTCATATAATAGAAACTGATGAGCAGGAAGGATGATACACCCACAAGCTCCCAGAAAATATACATCTGGAAGATATTGGTTGCTACAACCAAACCTAGCATGGCAAAGCTAAACAGGGAAAGGAACGCGTAGTAACGTTGGAATCCTTTTTCGCCCTTCATATATCCTAAACTATATACATGTACCATCAGCGATACTGTAGTGATAACAACAAGCATCATTACCGAAATAGGGTCAAGATAAATACCCAGATCGATATGAAGCAGGTCGGTAAACCTTAACCACGTTACAGCAGTATGGATAGCCTGATAAGCCCCGTCCGTTTCTCCAATCACAAAGAAATATTGATAAGCCGTCAGATAGGCCAATATAGTCATTACACTCAGCGACAGCGTCCCCAGTATTCCGGAAACGACAGGTTTCATATATTTTCCACCCAGTCCGAGTATAAGAAACATAATAGCCGGCAAAGCAACTATCAGTATCGAATATGTAAAATTAAAATGTTCCATATCTTATTACTATTTCCTTGCTTAGTTTTTCATTTTAGTTATGTTTTCATCTATATATATACTCTTCACATTGCGGTATATATTGATGATGATAGCTATGGCAATAGCCGTTTCAGCGGCAGCGATACCGATGGCAAACAGCGTGAAGAAGAATCCTTCGAGCTGTCCCGGATACAGGTAGCGGTTAAATACCACAAAGTTGAGATCGGTAGCATTCAGCATCAATTCTACGGATATGAGAACCATCAACATGTTTTTGCGTGACAGGAATCCGTATACTCCCGCAAAAAACATAATGGTGCTTACAGCCAGATATGCTTCAATCGGCACCGGCCCTGACAGGAAATTTGTTATAAACTCACCCATATTTTTTATATTTCCACCCCTCCAACCTCCTCATAAGGGAGGCTGCCAGTGAGGGTATTTTATTTTTTGTTATTCCTAATTCTGAATTTATCTCCCCTCCCTTTGGAGAGGGGCAGGGGGAGGCGCCTACCTCTTTCTAGCAATCATTATTCCCCCGATGATACAGGCAAGCAGCAGTATACTTATCGCCTCGAATGGCAACAGGTACTGATATTTGTCGGTTCCCATCATCGTTAGTCCTACATCCTGCATACTGAGTTCTTTCTGAGTGACATAGGTATAGAATTTGTTGACATTATAAAATATAATATGTCCGCAAATCGCTAATCCGGCTAATGCCGCCACTGCAGAGATAAATATCCTGCCCGGTTTCTCAAACTTGATGTCTACTCCCGGCTCATGAGTCAGCAAAATAGCGAATATAAACAATACCATTACACCCCCTGCATACACTGCAATCTGCACAGCCATAAGGAAATGATAATCCATCAATAAATACAATCCTGCCGTACCTAAGAGGACGAATAACAGAAATGTAGCCGAGCGGATAATCTTTTGTGTGGTAACTGCCATAATGGTAGAGAACACAATGATTGTCGCTAAAATGTAAAATATAATTTGTTCTGCCATAATCTATTGATTATCGTATATTGTTTTATTCTTTATCTTTTTTAGGGTCGATATCCGCTTCGGTTTTCGAAGGTGGTACGGTTTTAGTCGTTACATCCTTCGGATAGTTCTGCTCCGGATGAATACCGCTGTCTTCTTTTATATCCTGTGCAGGGATTGGTTCCACTGGAGTCTGAGGTGTTCCTTCCGGCTTGGAGTTGTCTCCATGTACGGCAGCTTCTGCTTTAGCTACGGGTTGGCTGACCACCGGCTTCGGTTCTTTCTTTTTTTCACGGAGTTTCGATCCCTCATGATTCAGTTGCTCCACCAGTTTGCTGCGTGTATATATCGCGTTTTCGAATGTATTGGCAAACACGATGGCATCCGAAGGACAGGTAATCACACACAGGTTACAGAATGTACATAACCCAAGGTCGTATATATATCTGTCAAGAATTTTCTTTTTCTTGCCTTCTTCCGTCTCTATCGTTTTAGATATTACCTGAATCGTTCCGTTAGGGCAATTCATCTGGCAAATACCACAGGCCGTGCAGGCATGTTCGTTGTTATCATCGTGAGGCATAACTAATTCGCCACGGAAACGATCGGGAATAACAAGGGTCGCCCTGTTTTCAGGGTACTGCTCTGTTATTTTTTTCGTCCACAGCTCACCCCATGTCACTCTCATCCCTGTAAGGAGAGATTTGATACCTCCAAATAGTCCTGAAAAATATTCTGAAACTGAACTCATTTTCTTTTATAATTTTATTATTTCAGGGTCCAACCCAACAAAACAAGAATTACCATCAATAGTATATTTACCATATTAATCGGCAACAGATATTTCCATTCCAGATTCAATAACTGGTCGATACGCAAGCGGGGGAATGTCCATCTTACCCACAAACTGAGGAAAACCAGAAATCCTGCTTTGCCGAAGAACCATACAAATGACGGTATATAGCGCATAACTTCGTTGAAGCTTTCCCAACCTTTTATTTGTATAGGCATCCATCCGCCAAGGAATACTGTGGTAGCGATACCTGCTACAATAAACATATTCAGGTACTCAGCCAAGTAGAAGAAACCGAACTGTAACCCCGAATATTCTGTATGGTAACCTGCTGTTAACTCCGATTCAGCTTCCGGTAAGTCGAAAGGCCCGCGATTAGTTTCGGCATGTCCCGAAATAAGGTAAATAATAAATGCTATAAAGGCAGGAACATGGCCTGCTATAATATTCCACTGATGGATATAAGCTTGTCCTTCTATTATCTTCGAAAAACTCATCGTTCCGGATAGTACGACCATTGTCATCAGAGCAAATCCGGCAGACAGTTCGTAACTGATAAACTGTGCCCCGCTTCGCATCGCCCCAATCATCGAATACTTATTGTTGCTGGACCATCCGGCAAGCAGTACACCGATAATGCCTAACGAGGATACTGCAACGACATAGAATACACCGATGTTGAAATCTATAGCCTGCAATCCCTGTCCGAAAGGCAAGGCTCCGAATGTAAGCATGGATGCCACAATCATAAAGAAGGGAGCGGTGAAAAACAGGAAGCGGTCAGATTGCCTTACATGGATAATTTCCTTGATAAGGATTTTTATCATATCGGCTACACTCTGTATCAATCCGTATTTACCAACACGGTTAGGACCCAGACGAGCCTGGAAAAAAGCCGTGATTTTCCGCTCTACATATATCAGAATCAAGGCTAATACTGCGTACATCGTCAGCAATGCTATGCCAACCAGTACAAACTCTATAGCCAAGACCGCCCATGTAGGTAAATTCTTAGTCAGAAATACATCGAACTGGCTAAGCCAATATGATATCTCTACTACCTGAGACTGAAATAACAACATATATCTTTATATTGATAAATAAATACTCTTTATAGTAATATTTAAAAATTTAATTATTAAAAATTCCTTATAGCCGACTGCTTATATCTAATCTTTAAATCATTAAATCTTTGAATTTTTAAATTTTCCTTAACGGTCAATATCCGGAATTACATAGTCCATAGAACCACCGATACCGATAAAGTCTGAAATCTTCTCATCTGCGCAAATCAACGGCATTGCCGAAACAGCAGCCATAGAAGGCGAACGGAATTTAAGGCGATAAGGAGTTTTGTCTCCACGGCTTTCGATATATACGCCGAATTCTCCGCGTCCGGCTTCCACACGCTGATAATATTCGCCTTCAGGTAATTTGATAATCGCTTTTGTTTTAGCCAGAAAGTCTCCTTCGGGTATATTATCAATCAGTTGCTCTATGATTTTTAATGATTCTTCTATTTCATCCAGACGGTTGAGGTATCTGTCAAATGAATCTCCGTTATCACGGATGATTTCCTTAAATTCTACCTTGTCGTACAATGCATAAGGTGCATGTTTGCGCAAATCACAAGAGAATGCCGAACCGCGTCCGGCAGGACCTGTAACAGCATAAGATATAGCATCTTCTTTAGACAGGATACCCAATCCCTTCATACGCCCTACGGCAATCACATTGCCGGTAAACAGCTTGTTGTATTCAATCAATGCCTTACGCATGACCGGTATAAATGCTTTCACATCTGACTGGAAATCAGGCTGTATATCAAACATTACACCACCTATTACATTATAATTGATGATAAGGCGGCCTCCGGTATTCTTTTCGAATATTTTGAGGATATCTTCACGTTCGCGCATTCCGTATATAAAGGCTGTGGTAGAACCTAAGTCCATACACATCGTACCCCATGCTACCAGATGCGAGTCGATACGGTTCAGCTCGTCCATGATAGTACGTATATACTGTGCCCTTTCGGGAACTTCTATACCAGCCGCTTTTTCTACGCACATACATAGCCCGTGACGGTTGATGTTAGCTGAGAGATAGTCGAGCCGGTCTGTAAAGTGTAATATTTGCGGGTATGTGAGTTTTTCACTTAGTTTTTCAATACCACGGTGGATATAACCGCTGTGTACATCGATTTTCTTTACGATTTCACCTTCCAGTGCAACGCGGAAGTGCATTACCCCGTGGGTAGAAGGGTGTTGCGGGCCGATATTTATAATATAGTCATCTTTTTCGAAGATATTTACAAGCTCCTCTTTCAGTTTTCCATCCGGAGTTTCCATAATACGCGGAGCCGTATCTATAATATCCTTACTTTCTACCGATACCGGATTTTTGATAGGGCTGGCATCATAGTCTTTCCTCAAAGGGTAACCAACCCAGTCTGAGTTGAGAAAGAACCGGCGCATATCAGGATTATTGATAAAACGGATACCAAGCATGGCGAAAACCTCACGTTCGTTGTAATGTGCTGTTTCGTAAATGTCGGTAACTGTATACAATAACGGATTTACACGGTCTGCTGTTCCTGTTTTTACAGCTACCTCTATCGAGAGATCTTTTGAAGGACAAAGCAAATAAGTTACCATTAGCTTTTCGCCTTCGTCTGTCCCTGTCAGCATTGCCAGATAATCGAAAGGCATCTCTGTATAGTTACGAAGCGCCTTTACTAAATGACGAAGCTTATCGGGTTCTACGGTTACGGTTAACGGAGTTTTGTCTTCAATAACCGCTTCAGGTACAGCTTCGAGTATTACCTTCTTGATATTTTCCATTGTTCGTTATTTCTTTATCCTTTTAGAAAAAAGTAAGGTATCGTTTTTCTAGTTTTATGCTTATTTATCCCGCTTGATATTTTTATGTCCTTTTCTGAACATGAAACGCTCTACCTTTATTTTACGCTGTAGTTGCATCAGTCCGTAAAACAACGCTTCAGGGCGGGGCGGGCATCCGGGAACATACACGTCTACAGGAAGTATCTCGTCTATACCCTTTACCACATGGTAAGAATCTACAAACGGGCCTCCCGATATAGCGCAGCTGCCCATAGCTACTACATATTTAGGTTCGGCCATCTGGTCATATACACGTTTAAGCAGCGGAGCCATCTTGTGCACAATGGTACCGGCAACCACCATAGTATCAGCCTGGCGCGGGCTGTTACGTGTCACCTCCATCCCAAAGCGGGCAAGGTCGTAACGCGCGGCAGCCGAAGCCATAAATTCAATACCGCAACAACTGGTAGCAAAAGCTAACGGCCAAACAGAGTTTGAACGTCCCCAGTTGATAAGGTCGTCAAGTTTGCCAACAACGACAGGCACTCCGCCTTCGTTGAGTTCCTTGATATAATCTTCGAGGTATTCGTTATCTTTAAATTCTTCGTTGGGAATACCCTTTATATATATTTTCTTTATTTCCATTTTAATGCTCCTTTCTTCCAGGCATAAGCTAAGCCCAGACCCAGTATTACTATAAAAAACAATATACTATACAAGCCAGGCATACCCAATTGCCTTACGACCGTAGCCCAAGGAAACAGGAATATAGCCTCTACGTCGAACATTAAGTAAAGGATTGCATATAGGTAATAGCCCACTTTGAACTGCATCCAGGAGGTACCGTGGGTAGGGATACCACATTCGTAAGGTTCTCCTTTTTGTGGATTGAAAGATTTAGGCGAGAGTAGTAAGGCCATGCCCAGACCGGCACAAACCAGTGTGATTCCAGTTAAGAAAACGACTAAAAAAAGAGCGGAAGAACTCATATTTTTATATTAAAGTTAAAACTTTTCTGTCAATTGTCATTTCTTTCGATGATATTCATAGCACTTTGTTACAAACACAAGATGCAGACCCAGTTAGAGCCCTCTTGACAATCGGCGCAAAATTAATCTTTTATTTCAGAAACGCAAAAAATAAAATGCCAAATTATATAAATTTGGCATCTAAAGATTACAAAATGGGTTATTATTCTTTTTCCCTTATGATGTAAATAGGACGTTTTTTTGTTTCCATGTATGTCTTGGATAAATATTGCCCTAAAATACCCAAACAGAATAGTTGGATTCCGCCTATAAAAAAGATAATACACAAAGTGGAAGCATACCCCTGTACAGGGTCATCGAACAATATTTTTCTGAAAATGATAAAGCATATCATTATGAAAGCAACGATGCAGAATATGATCCCAAAAACCGAAGCGATAATAAGCGGACGGGTAGAGAAAGCGATAATCCCCTCGAGAGAGTAGAGGAAAAGGCCAAAGAAAGACCATTTGGTCTCTCCGGCTACACGTTCCACATTCTCAAAGTCTATCCATTTAGTCTTGAATCCAACCCAGCCAAAAATACCTTTCGAGAAGCGATTGTACTCGCCCATATCCAGAATGGCATCAACCATTTGCCGGGTCATCAGGCGGAAGTCGCGTGCACCGTCCACCACTTCGGTATCCGATATTTTATTTATAAGCTTATAGAATTGCCTTGCAAAGAACGAACGCACAGGAGGCTCCCCTTTGCGGTCGACACGGCGGGTGGCCACACAGTCGTAATCTTCTGTTTTCAAGGTTTCATACATCTCTTTTATCAACGAAGGCGGATCCTGAAGGTCGGCATCTATCAGCGAAACATAGTTGCCCGTAGCTGCCTGCAAGCCCGCATATATACCGGCCTCCTTGCCAAAATTGCGGGAAAAAGAGACGAAGTGCACCCTCTCGTCCGATTGCCTCAACTCCTTTATCAGCGTCAGAGTCTTGTCTTTGGAACCATCATTTATAAATATAAACTCAAATTCCTGATCCGGCATGTTATCCGCCAGCTTCACTATTTCTTTATACAGAAAAGGGAGAGCTTGTTCTTCATTGTAGCAAGGTACAATTAACGATATTTTGTCCATATCTCTTATTTTTATTACAAAGATAAATTCTTTTCGATTTTATACAAGTTCCTGCAAGCATAAGTTAGGATTGTTCCAGATATTTATGCACAAGCCGGGAAACCGGATAGCCATCCACATCACCGGCTTTTATTCTCAGATAAGCATTATCGAGCCTCGCCCCGGCAGCCTCAGCCTTATAGAATACAGTATAGATGACCTGGTGCGAAAGCACATGCTTAAGCCGTTTTATCTCTTTTATTTTAATTCCGGACGTATTCTTAAATAGTTGTATGAAATTATCGTCGCGCTGCAATTCTTCAACAGTCATCTCTTTATCTGTTTCCACAAGAGGTAACTCATAAAGGTTTTGCCAGATATCCTTCGCCGTACGCTTATGCAGATACATACAATCCCCGTCGCGAATATCAATATAGTTAAAATAACGGTTCTTCACCTTCTGCTTGCCCTCCTTCTTCGGATACCTGCCAACATTATTTTGAGCATAAGCCAGACACACTTCCGAAGCGGGACAAATTCCACAATCGGGAGAAACCGGAACGCATTGCAATGCACCAAACTCCATTATCGCCTGATTATGCAGGCCTGCGTTAGATTCATCGAGCAATTCGCGGGCCAGCTCTGCAAATACCTTTTTCCCTTTGCCACTATCTATAGGTTCCTCAATGGCGAATATCCGAGACAAAACCCGGTACACATTCCCGTCTACAACGGCATACGGCTCATTATAGGCAAAAGAGACGATGGCCGAGGCTGTATATTCCCCTACCCCCTTTAGCTTCAATACATCTTTGAATTCATGGGGGAAAACGCCATTATAGTCTTCCACTATAGATTTAGCCGCCGCGTGCAGGTTACGCGCCCTGCTATAATAACCAAGCCCCTGCCAAATCTTAAGCACTTCGCTCTCGTCAGCCTTGGCCAACAAGTCCACAGTCGGGTAGCTTTGGATGAACCGATTAAAATAAGCGTAGCCCTGATCGACCCGTGTCTGCTGTAAAATAACCTCCGACAACCAGATAGCATACGGGTCATCTACGTTGCGCCAAGGCAAATCCCGCTTATTTATACCGTACCATTTTATTAATATGGAACTTAATCTCAAATCCTTCTCCACGCTCATTTACAGCACATTATTATTCGTTCAATCCGGTTCTTACCGAACGTTAATTTATTTGTTAAGAATAAAAAATGATAATTATTTGTTTCAAAGGTAAATAAAAAGCTATATATTTGCAGTCCAAAAATTTAATTGTTTAGAACTTAAAAAAATAAGAAAATGACAAAAGCTGACATCGTTAACGAGATTGCGAAGAATACAGGGATTGACAAAGCTACTGTATTAAAGACAGTTGAATCATTCATGGACGTAGTGAAAGACTCGTTAAGCAAGAATGAAAATGTATACTTAAGGGGTTTCGGTAGTTTTATCGTGAAAACAAGAGCACAGAAAACAGCTCGTAATATTTCTAAAAATACTACAATCATTATACCTGCACATTCAATTCCGGCATTTAAACCTGCCAAAACATTCGTAATTCAGGTAAGAAAGTAATTTTTGCACTTTAATTCATTAACTTCTAAATATAAAACAATATGCCAAGCGGAAAAAAAAGAAAAAGACATAAAATGTCTACGCACAAGCGCAAAAAAAGACTAAGAAAGAACAGGCATAAAAAGAAAAAATAAGTCATAAATTCTTTCTTTCACGGAAATATACGGGAACAAACTTACAAATTAATGAATTTTTAAGTTTGTTCTTTGTGTATTTAATGAAAATGCTTCCCACTCACAAAGGAACAAATCCCTATTTTAAAGATTTAGATGTTGAATTTAAATCTCATTTTTAATTCTAAAACATAGTTATGAATAGCGAACTAGTAGTAGATGTTCAGCCAAATGAAGTTTCTATAGCGGTACTCGAGGATAAAAAACTCGTCGAGTTACAAAAAGAAGGCAGAGACGCTTCATACGCGGTGGGTAACATCTATGCCGGCAAAGTAAAAAAACTGATGCCCGGGCTAAACGCTGCTTTTGTAGACATAGGATACAAAAAGGACGCTTTTCTTCACTATTTAGATCTTGGTGCTCAATTCAAATCTGTTGACAAGTTTTACAGGCAGGCATTAGCTGACAAAAAAAAGTTTCCGAATATTTCGAAGATGAAACTGGAATCCGATATCGACAAAAACGGATCTATCAGCGACATACTGAAACCGGGACAGGAAATCCTGGTGCAAATAGCCAAAGAACCTATATCGACAAAAGGCCCCCGCCTTACTTCTGAGCTCTCTCTGCCCGGCCGTTTTTTAGTCGTTATCCCATTCAACGACAAGGTTTCCGTTTCTCAAAAAATAAAATCGAAAGAGGAACGCGCGCGCCTGAGGCAACTTATACAGAGTATAAAACCAAAAAACTTCGGCGTGATAGTGAGAACTGTGGCCGAAGGCAAAAAGGTAGCCGATCTGGACACCGAACTGAAAACACTCGTGAAACGCTGGGAAGATAATCTTCCGAAAATACAGAAAAACAAACTGCCTACACTTGTTTTTGAAGAAACAGGCCGTATAGTGGCTTTACTAAGAGACGTATTCAACCCCAGCTTTCAGGAAATTCATGTAAACGATTTAGACACCTGCAACCAGATTAAGGATTATATATCATTTATAGCCCCCGACAAAAAAAATATTGTAAAACTCTATGACGGAGGATTGCCTATATTTGATAACTTCAATGTAACAAAGCAGGTTAAGGCCTTATTCGGGAAAACCGTTACCTTCCGTAATGGCGCATATCTGATTATAGAACACACCGAAGCACTTCACGTAATAGATGTGAACAGCGGTAACAGGTCGAAGAATCCGGAGGCCGGACAAGAAAACAACGCCTGGGAAGTGAATTCCGCGGCAGCAGAAGAAATAGCCCGTCAATTAAGATTACGAGACATGGGGGGCATCATCGTAATCGACTTCATAGATATGACGGAAGGAGAGCACAAATCACAATTGATAGCCAGAATGCAGGAACTGATGGCGAACGACCGTGCAAAGCATAACATACTACCTCTTAGTAAGTTTGGCCTGATGCAGATTACCCGCCAGCGCGTACGGCCCGAAATGGAAATATCCACAACCGAGACATGTCCTACATGCTTCGGAAAAGGGGAAATAAGGCCATCCATATTGTTCACAGACACCTTGCGTATGAAAATAAGCTATCTGGTAAAAGATCTGAATGTAAAGAAATTCAAACTGTATGTACATCCGTATGTAGCAGCATTTATTGACAAAGGATTTCCTTCCCTGAAGTGGCAATGGAAGTGGCGGTATGGCATGGGAATAAAAATTATCCCCAACCAGAACCTCGCATTCCTCGAATATCACTTTATGGACGAAAACGGAGAGGAAATTGATATGAAACAAGATTTCGAGATAAAATAAACACGATTATATTATCATCGGGGTATAAAAAAGAAGTTGTCTCACCAAAGGCAACTTCTTTTTTCGTATTTAACTACTTATCCAATATCACTTTGCCGCCTTCTTCTTTATTTTATGAAAGGCGGTTTTGATAAAAAGCCACGGCAGGACAGTAAGGGTATTTTTTATATTAGCGCCTTTGGTCAAAGTCTGATCAAGCCCGAAGTTATTAAAAGAAACAGTCCTGAATACAGGGTAGTACTTGATGCGTGATGTTATGCGAAGGCTATTGTTCACATTCCGGCTATGCACAAATTCGACCCAATAGGGTTCGTCCTCTATATCCACATTATCATAATAGCGCCGTATACGCCCATGCGCCTCACTCTTCAATGTTTTAAAATCCGGATTGTATCTCTCAACCAAGCTTAAAAAATGGTTATGGGGGTACCGCATTTTCAGCAATAATCCGTTGTCGGGAAAATACTGATAACCGTATAGCATACTGTATACCCCCTCTTTATGGTTTTTCTCAAATTCGGACTGTATACGCTCTACCATGTTCTGATGGATCATATCATCATTATCGGCATTGGTAATGATCAGATATGCATCATCTGCTGACATATAGCCTTTTATTATGTCTTTGAAATGATCGACCCAATCCCCTTCCATATCCTCCGGCCGGAAATAACATACTGCCATCTGCGGGCATTTGGCTTCGTATTCTTTTATCCTCTCTTTATATGCAAGCGGGGTATCTATATCAAAAAGGCACAACCACACAAAGTTTTTGTTAGTCTGGGTACTAACTGAAGGAAAACAATATTTATCGAACAGGTCAAATCGTTCTGCCAACCACCGGTCAGTACCTGTACGGTTATTCTTTTTGTCGGTAGTCCAGCTTAGGCGCAGGTTGAATAACGTGATTACAAAATGCTTATATTTAGTCATATTTCATTAAGATTTCTGCATTCTAAGTAACTGTATAAATTTTATTCGTTCAAATTTTTAGAGCTGTTTTAGAGATGATTTTTTCTTCCTCGAAACGATAATAGCGGGCTATTTGAGTTGAGAGAAAGAAAAAAACAGACTAAAACAGACTAAAAATGAACGAAGAAAAAGACATAATAAAAAATTCGTATAAAATTTAAACAGTTTCTAACAGAGTGAACGACAAAAGTAGTTCATTTTAGCATACGATTGCTTACTACAAATCATTTTTACGGTAAAAGATGTCTCTGTGCCATAGCATACTATATATATCGGGGTACTTGCCTTCATTGCTCCGTCGATTATTTTATTTTTAAATATCTCTCTAACAGTATTTATCATTACCTTTGCAGAGTATATAGGTATGCTTAACGATTGAATGGAAACAACTAAGAACCAGTACAAACTCGGACTAGCCCTAAGTGGTGGCGGCGCAAAGGGTTTCGCCCATCTGGGAGTATTGCAGGCGCTAAACGAGAGAGGACTCTATCCGGAAGTCATAGCGGGTACCAGTGCCGGAGCATTTGCCGGAGTACTCTATGCTGACGGGCATACACCCGAGGAAATATTATCCTTCTTCAAAAAGAAAGTATTCAGGGAATTCGCTGAATTTGCCATTCCCCACGGAGGCTTCTTCAAAAGCGACGGATTCCGTTCATTCCTGAAAAAACATCTTAAAGCCAGAACCTTCGAAGAGCTCAAAATTCCGTTACACGCAATAGCTACAGACATTGAGCACGGAGAAAGCAAAGTATTTTCTTCCGGAACGCTAATCCCCGCGGTTATAGCCTCCTGTTCGGTTCCAATCATATTCAGGCCGGTAGAAATCAATCAGCATTATTATGTTGACGGCGGTTTATTCAAAAACTTTCCCGTCTCTACAATCCGGCGCGAATGCATCAAAATCATAGGAGTAAATGTCAGCCCTATAACGAAGGCGGATTTCAGAAGCTCCATCAAATATATTGCAGAAAGGTCGTTCCATTACATGTCGGGATCAAATACGCTGCTGGACAGGAACCTGTGCGACTACCTGATAGAATCTACATCCCTGTCTAAATATTCAATGTTCGACCTTGAGCATGTAGATGAAATATATCAGGCAGGTTATGATCTTACGATAAGTTTCTTTGATGAGAGAAAAGATATCTTAAAGAAAGACTTCCCAGACATATTTTCATAAGAACAACACAAAACAATAGATAAATCAACACACAAGATGATAGAGAAACTATTTATTTATCAGGTACTTCCCAGACTATTCGGTAACGACAAAAACCTGAACAAAGAAAATGGCACAATAGAAGAAAACGGTGTCGGCAAATTTTCATCTTTCGACAATAAGGCCCTGAAAGAAATCAAAAAAATGGGTTTCACACATATATGGTTTACCGGGGTTCTGGAACATGCGTCCAAAACGGATTATACTGCTCACGGAATACAAAAAGACCAGCCTGACGTAGTGAAAGGCAATGCCGGATCGCCCTACGCCATCCGCGATTATTATGATGTATCCCCCGATCTTGCCGATGTGGTGGAAAACCGGATGCAGGAGTTTGAAGCACTCATAGAGCGTACTCACAAGAACGGGATGAAAGTGATTATCGACTTCGTACCAAACCATGTGGCACGTCAATACCATTCCGATGCGAAGCCCAGAAAGGCGGAAGACTTCGGCGTAAAGGACAATACCTCCTTAGGCTTTGACCCCGACAATAATTTCTATTATCTGCCAAATCAAAAACTGGAACTACAATTCCCTGTGCAGGAAGGGGAAAACGCTTATATAGAATATCCGGCAAAAGCCACCGGTAACGACTGCTTCAGCAACAAACCGTCCGTAACGGACTGGTACGAAACGGTTAAGTTAAACTATGGCGTCAATTATGCGGATGGCAAAGCCAACTGCTTCACCCCTACTCCCGACACATGGTTCAAAATGAAAGACATCCTCTTGTATTGGACGACCAAAGGAGTGGACGGCTTTAGGTGCGATATGGCAGAAATGGTTCCTGTGGAGTTCTGGAACTGGGTAATTCCGAAGGTAAAAGTAAAAAACAAATCCTTTATATTCATTGCCGAGGTGTACAACCCCGAGTTGTACCACAAATATGTAGACTGGGGCTTATTTGACTACCTATACGATAAAGTAGGCTTATATGACACCCTGCGCAATGTAATCAATCACCATCAGCCTTCTTCCGACATTACATTCTGCTGGCAACATATCGATGGATTGCAATCAAAAATGCTCAACTTCCTGGAAAATCATGACGAACAGCGTATTGCTTCCGATTTCTTTGCCGGAGACGCGTTTAAGGCTGTTCCCGGAATGATAGTGGCAGCGACAATGAACGTCAACCCCGTCATGATCTACTTCGGACAGGAATTAGGCGAACGGGGGATGGATAAAGAAGGCTTTAGCGGAGTAGACGGCCGCACTTCGATTTTCGATTACTGGTCGGTAGATTCTGTCAGGAAATGGAGAAACAACGGCGCGTTTGGCAGCAAAGAACTGACCGAAGATCAGCTAAAGCTCCACAAATTCTATACCCAGCTTATACAGATAGCCAAAGAAGAAAAATCTATCAGCGAAGGAAAGTTCTTCGACCTGATGTACGTAAATTATGATAATCCGGAACTTGACCCTGCAAAGCAGTATGCTTTTATCCGCTCGGCCAAAAATGAATTCCTGATTATTGTCGTCAACTTCGACTCCAAGCCTGTAGATGTCGCCGTAAGGATACCTTCCCATGCTTTTGAATTTATGGGCATAGAACCCCAGCGGATAAAAAAAGCCAAGGAGCTATTCTCAAAAAAGAATTTTGTATTAAGCTCGCAGTGGGACAAAGCCCTGTTTATTAACATAGATGAATATTCTGGAAAAATAATTAAATTTTCTATGAGCTAATTGTCTTGTTTTTCCTAATTTTACAGTCTCAATAAAACACTAAGGTCGCCGGCCTGATTATTATTTTTGTATATATAATAGCAACAATTAGTTAAGACTGAAAAGGGTTGCATTAGATGATTTCTATTATTTATTAAAATATTCCTTAAAGATTAAAAGAAGAGATGGACAATAATCTGCCTTTCAAAATTTTCTCGGGAACCAATTCTCGTTATTTAGCTGAAAAAATATGTACAAGCCTGGGGTGTCCTTTAGGTAAAATGAAAATTGAGCGTTTTGCCGATGGGGAGTTTTCTGTTTCATACGAAGAATCTATCAGGGGATGTCAGGTTTTTCTGGTACAATCCACATATCCCTCTTCTGACAATCTGATGGAGCTTTTGTTGATGATCGACGCCGCCAAAAGGGCGTCTGCAACATCAATCATCGCGGTAATACCGTACTTCGGATGGGCACGTCAGGACCGTAAAGACAAGCCCCGTGTTTCTATAGGGGCAAAACTCATTGCTGATATGCTTAGCGCGGCAGGCATCAACCGTCTGATCACGATGGACCTTCACGCCGACCAGATACAAGGCTTCTTCAATGTTCCTGTAGACCACTTGTACGCATCCGCTATATTTGTAGATTACATCAAGACTTTAGATACTGACAATCTGGTAATTGCCACGCCGGATGTCGGAGGTACCAAGCGCGCCAGCTCGTATGCCAAGTATTTCGGCCTGCCGATGGTTATTTGCTACAAACTCCGTAAGAAAGCAAACGAAATATCTGAAATGCAGATTATCGGAGACGTTACCGGAATGGACGTTCTGCTAGTGGACGACATTGTGGATACTGCGGGCACTATAACAAAGGCTGCAGACCTGATGATGGCTAGCGGCGCCAAATCTGTGCGTGCGATAGCCAGCCATGCCGTGATGTCTGATCCGGCGTCCGACAGGGTTACACAGTCCGGGCTTACCGAAATGGTATTTACAGATAGTATACCATATTCGAAAAAATGCGAAAAGGTAGCCATTCTCTCTGTTGCCGATGTATTTGCTAATGCTATCCGCAGGGTACTTAGCAATGAATCTATCAGCACGCTATATATACTATAGAACGGACATCTATAAATAATATACAGCAAGGAGAGGTGAAACGGCATCTCTCCTTTCTTTTGACCAAAATTCAGAACCTGTTTAAGAAGCTGTTTAAATTTTATTGATGTATTGCTTTGAGTTATTTTGAGATAGATTTTTTGCTTTTTATTTGCTGATTCAGCGGGCTTAATCGGGAAAAGAAAGTGAAAAAGATGTTCAAAAGGGCCAATCTGAAGTCATCAAAAAAGTCCATTACATTATTTTAGATAAAATTTAAACAGTTTCTTAGATTCCAAATTTGTATATATCATCAAATAAAGATACTTTTGCACCTTACATTAAGTATGTTTTATAAATAAAAGAATGAAAGTTCACCACGAAGGACGAGGCGTTTTAACGACATATTTCATAATTCTGGTTATACTAAACGGGATACTTTGGTATTTCTTCCGTCATACTTTCTTATCTTATCTTGTAGGCGGGGTTTCGCTTGTTTTCTTTGGCATTGTCCTGAACTTCTACAGAAGTCCATACCGGCAATTCAAAGGGGATAGCGACGGTGTTATAGTGGCATCCGCCGATGGCAAGATTGTGGCTATAGAAGAAGTATACGAGGCTGAATATTTTAAAGATAAGCGCATCGTAGTTTCTATTTTTATGTCGCCATTCAATGTCCATGCAAACTGGTACCCTATAAATGGTAAAGTATTGATGTCGAAGCACCACGATGGACGCTTTATGGCTGCCTATCTGCCTAAATCGAGTACAGAGAACGAACGCTCTACCGTAGTGATGGAAACAGAGGACGGTAAGCACCAGATCTTATTAAGGCAAGTGGCAGGGGCGATGGCTCGCCGCATTGTAACTTATGCTCAGGTAGGCGAAACAGCCAGTATAGATGAGCATCTCGGATTCATTAAACTAGGTTCGCGCGTTGATGTGTACTTACCGTTAGGCACGGAAATCCTTGTAGAAATGGATCAGAAGGTAACAGGGAACCAAACTGTTATCGCCAAATTTCAGTCTTAACGATATGAAAAAACATATTCCGAATATACTTACCTGCTGTAGCCTACTCTCAGGCTGTATAGCTACTGTTATGGCTTTTCAGGGCGAGTTTTTCTGGGTTGTTGTCTGGGTTATTGTAGCTGCTTTTTTCGACTTCTCCGATGGCTTCGCGGCACGCGCGCTGAAAGCATATTCCCCGATGGGAAAAGAATTGGACTCGTTGTCTGACGACATTAGTTTCGGGCTGGCTCCCAGTGTTGCCGTATTCCGGTTCTTATCAGATAATATGACTCGTATTTCCGAAAACCAGATTATTGTAGATTATCTGCCTTACATGGCATTCCTGCTGGCTGTATTTTCGGCACTACGCCTCGCAAAGTTTAATATAGACGAACGCCAGAGCGAATCATTCATAGGGCTAAACACACCTGCAAATGCCCTGTTCTGGGTAAGTTTCTGCTACGGGCTTACACATAATGTGCCAGTAATAACTCCCACCCTGATGTACACCATAATGGCCGCCATTGTTGTATTCTCTTTGCTGATGGTATCGGAAATACCGATGTTCTCCCTCAAGATAAAGAGCCTGAAACTGAAAGGCAATGAGCACCGTTACTTTCTGGCTGTGGCTATGATAGCATTGGTAGCATGGATCGGCATACTTGGTATTGCCGGAGGAATACTGCTCTACATCACCCTCTCTATTTTACAGCAAACAGGCATACTGAAAAAGTGACACTATTTTCAGCAATCAGTCAACGGTGAGACACCATTCAGACCAGTCGCTCAACACTTTCAAGTGTCTATTATTAACCATCTATTCAAAAAAGTGACAAAAGTGACACCTTTTTCATTGTATTTTATCGTCACTTTTCCCTCCTGAGTCTATTTTATCTGCACTGAATAACTATTTCAAAGACCTTTTATATAAGACAAATTTTCTGTGAAAAGATTCAATTCCATTAGTTGTTTTGCATACTCTGATATATCTGTTATCAACTAATTATTCAAACCATACGCTCTTTCCCAATTTTTCCAGATTAGCAATTTCATCCTTGCTTATATTCTTACATTTCCTGATTGAGATACTGATTATGCCGGGGCAGTCTTTTATTACAGAAGCCAGTTCCGCTACCTGCCGGCAATACAATAATTCGAGGCGCTCAAGCTTATGGCAGGATTCCAAACCTTTTATGGTAGTAATATTTGCTCTACTCAATTTTAAATCAGTCAATTCCTTTAATTCTGAAATAAATGTACAATCCTGCTTTTTCAGTTTTGAGAGATAGAGTTTTTTCAGATTGGTTAAACTGTCCCAGTTTTCCATCCCCACATAATCAGATGTGATCAGGACTTGGAGAGTAGTTAGTTTAGAGAAATCCAGATTAAAACGATTATCAACTATCCATCGTAAATTTTTCAGATTCGACAGGCTGTATAACCCTGTAATATCCGAGTTCTTATTTAGCGGAACGAGCCATTCGAAGTATTCGAGAAAAGTCATTTTCTTCAGAAAAGAAAAGTCGATAGATTGCTTCGATTCATTATCTGAATATACAATTATGCCTTTCAGGTTATTTCCCTGCAAAAAAGAAAGACAACTATCCCACGATGATAATGTATCAAGGTTGACCCTTAATTTATCAATATCGTCAGCACTCCTGAATCCCTTTCTTATTTCAAAATTGTCCATAATCTTTAAAGATGCAGCTTTGTAATATTCAATTATTCTGTAAGGTAGTAAAAATTATTTAAATAGAATAATCGGCTTTCATAGTACATGACAAAAAATATTAGAGTTGTGTCGGATTGCCGCGTAGCGGTATTTTTTGTCATGTACTATTTCGGCTTTATAAGTAATCAATAATAATTAATGTCGCATTTTATATCCGTTGTAGGGGCGTACCCTTGTGGTCGCCCGATAGTCAACGGGCAGGGACAAGCCCAGCCCCTACATAATAGAAATACGACAATAAATTGTTTCTAAAACTTATATTTCACAAAAACAATAAAACTAAGTCATTAAAATACAGCAACTTAAAAATTAAATTTAAAAAAAACACCAATTTATTGTAACTAAATTGAAATTACTGACGTCATATTTACAGAAGCGCTTACAAAACAATGATTACTAAAAGGAAATTAATAAACGATTAAAGTAAACACAATTATGAAAACAAGAATATTATCATTAGCAGTAGTAGTTTTATTGTCAGTTGCAAGTGTATATGCATCAAATCCTAAAACTAAAGTTTATAGTAACAGTAACGATAGAACAAAAGAATATATAACCGTAGATAGCGAAACATCGAAAGCGCTGAGCAAAAGTGTTTTTAACTACGACTCTGACGGAACGATAAAAGAAAGAGCCCTGTATCAATGGATTGAAAATCAGGGATGGGTAGGTACTCAGAAATACAGCTATGAGTATAACAGCGATAAACTGGCAACTATCGTTTATACAAAGTGGGACAAAGAAACAAACGCATGGGGCAATACATCAAAACATCTGATACATGTATATGACAGAAGCGGGGAACTGCTGGCCGTGGAAGAATTCGAAGTAGAAAACAAGTTGATGGCATCGAAATAAAGTCCGAATAAATACAAAAGGAAATCCTGTCTTGTGGTCAAGACAGGATTTCCTTTTATATCACATTATTATTTATGCTAATCAGGAGTTGAATTATCAATCACAGGAGCGAAGCGTATGGGTAAAAATGGCTTGTAAAGCCAAATCTTCATAACTGCGGGTCATCGACCTGCGGAAAAAAGATAAGCAATATCGGCTGTCTGAAAGACAGGACATACTGTGCGTCCTGCCACTTCGGGCAGGGGGGTGTAATTGCTCCTCGTCCCGTAAGCTATGCTACGCTTGCATACGGTTATGAAGATTCTGCCTTTCAGGCAGGAGTTGAACTGTATCAACCCCTGATTCGCATTATTTAATAATTACTCAAATCTTCAGTTATATCAATATAAAATGGTTCAAATGACTCAAATTCATTTTTGTTCCACACTAAGTAACTGTTTAAATTTATATCAAAAAAACTATAATATTTTTTTTGATATAAATTTAAACAGTTACTCACTCTTATCAGTATTGATATCATCGAAAAAATCGGTTTGTATGGAAACCCTTCTTTTACAAGAAAATAAAATTGAAATGATAGATAGAATAATTAGTACTGACCTTATAAATCATTTATTCATTGACGGATCGAATATATAAGGGCTTAACGCTCCCCTGATAGACATTGTGAAAAGGACTGTATAATAAGCGGAAGTACCTCCGTTATTTACCTGCATATAAACAGTCTCCTTTCGTGGATTGTAATACACTACCATATCCTCTATATCCGGCTCGAGAAGATGCTCGAAAAGCTTTTTCGGAACAGGTATATTACGACCTTTGATAGACACGGTAATAGATTTATACTGCATTTTGGGAGTGCCCCATTTGGCAACACCGCGGGCTAATTTACCATTTACCCTGTAAAGTCCGTCTGTTCCTTTCTTTATAGCTACATCTTTTGACGTGACAGGAGCTACCGATACGACTATCCGCACATCGCTATTCTTAAATGAAATATATCCGTGCGCCGATAACCGCTCCACCTCTACTATATCATAATCGTCAACCCTCATCAGTTTGGTAGACTGTATATACCCGCTGCGTACAGCCCTGTCGGGCATGTAACGGTACACCTGCCTCCAAGGGTCGGTACTGAGGTCTACAGGCAGCATATAAAAAACAGAATCATTCGGAATCGCCACAGCATTATTCATATCGCCAAGACGCGGGCTGAAGTCAATCCTGCCCCGCACTGTATCCTGTGCCAGAACAAACTGGGCATAAGCCGTTTGTACGCACACACTCAAGATAATTGAAATTAGCAAAATTGTGTAAGTCTTCTTCATAATATATAGAGTTTAACACCTCCCCCACCCCCTCCGAAATGAGAGGGAGAAAGCCAACGCTACTTTTCTCCTCCCCCTTTGGGGAGGCCGGGAGGGATGGTTATTCGATTACCTTGTAAGATTTACGGGCTTCTGTCAGGCTTACGGCATTAAAATGCCACCATTCGCCCCTTATGGTCAGGAAACCGGCATGCAGCATAACCTTCCGCAGCAGTTCACGATTTTTTACCTGTTGCTTTGTAAGAACGCCTTTCTGTACCAATTCGGCCTCCCTGTTTATTCCGGCAGCGCTGCCGAAGAAATCGAAGGGAGTACCCATGTCCAGCGCTTTCCCCTGCTTATCGCATATAGTGAGGTCTACAGCCATACCATAGTTGTGCAGGCCTGTACGCGAAGGGTTGGCCACATAAGCCGCGTATTTGGTATTCTGCACCACTTTGTACATCTTTTTCTGCACACTTAGCGGACGAACAGCATCATAGACCAAAAGGCTGTAATCCGGATGAAGAGTTTTTAAATATTTCTGAGCCTTTACCAGTTTATCCGCTGCTAAAGGATGTAAGTATATACCCGACAAAGAATCATATAGTACAGTTTTTGTAAAATTGTCTGTTGTGCCATACTTCAGGTCGGCATGGATAGAACGATCCAATGAACTGACATTCACAAGCCCCTTTGTTTGCAGGTATGCATCAAGGCTGTGAGAAGCTTTTTGTTGCTGGGCAGCTAAAGCAAGCGGCAGCAATAAAAAACAGTAAAACGATAATATGATATTTTTATTCCTCGTCATCATCATCTTCCTCATCGAAGTCATACTCAACGTATTCCCTGCTCAGGATTTCATCTATTACTGCGCATGCTTTAGTAAATTCCGATGTACCTTTCAGCCTGTCAATAGATAAATACGCTTCTTTCAACGAACTGAGTATAACCTGATCGTCTTCGTTCGCGCCCATCTCCGGACTTTCTATAAACCAATGTAATTCCCCTTTCAGGTTTTCCTTCGCGGCATTATAGAATACGAGGGCGGCCTCGGTATCGCCTACGGTTTCTTTTATCTTGGCAGCCTCTATCATATCGTGCCCTACCACATTTTTATAATTGCTCATAATGGCGAGCGTGAGCTTTGTACGCATCACTATCGCAAAATGGAGGGCTTCGGTATCTTCCTTTATCTGGTAATAAACCACCAGGTTGTTCAATGAGGCACGCATAGCCGCGGCTTCTTTAATTATTTCGTCCGCTACTCTTCTGACAGTAGGATAGCCGGTCGTTTCTTTTTGTATTTTTTCTACAATATCTGGTATTTCTTCAAAAAGACGATAGACTACACTTTCTCTGATTTCTTCATAGTTGCCGTTAATATCCAATGCAAAGACCAGGCGTTCCATATCGCGGAACAAGCTGTTGGTAGTCTCGCTTATTTCCTTGAAATCGTATTGCTCTAAAGTATCGCTTTTTCCTCCGGTCAGCAGTTCACTGATTATTATATCTAGTGTATTGCCTTCCTGGCGGGGCAGGTAGTTGAGAAGTTCGTCTATTTTATTTTCAAGGATATAATCCCATATCTGTTTGTCTTTTGCTTCAAAGAACGGCTGAATATTCTCATTCAGAGTCAGTTGTTTCGTCATCAGTATTCGTATTTTTGGTTGTTAGTGTTTCATGTGGCGAATTTCCTCTTTTCATCGCCCAGTATATCTCTTCCTGTATACGCGAGCGGATATTGAGGCTTGATATAGCTTTGTGTGTTCGTTTATCGTTTACTCTGTTCGACAAAAATATATAAATTAAATGATTATCAGGGTCTATCCAGAAACAAGTTCCCGTAAAGCCTGTATGCCCGTATGTGCTGACAGGCGTACTGGGCGATGTCGGGCTCGATTTGGCTGTGTTCGGTTCGGGTTTGTCAAAGCCAAGCCCGCGGCGCGATATACCGCTCTTTGTGTTCATAAATAGCCGGCAGGTTTTTGCAGACAGGTATTCTTCTCCCCCGTAGGTTCCCTTATTGAGCCACATCTGGTACAGTTTGGCTATATCATTGGCATTGGAAAACAAACCCGCATTGCCCGATATGCCACCCATAAAGGCGGCGCCTTCGTCGTGAACATATCCCTGTACCAACTGCTTGCGAAGGAAGTCGTCTTTTTCGGTAGGTACAATCCGTTCCTTGCTGAACTTAGTCAGGGGATTATAGGTGGTGGTGGTAGAACCTAGCCTGCCGAAAAAATTCTCCTGTACGAAAGAGTTCAGGTCTTCTTTCGATATTTTTTCTACTACTTCTTTCAGCAGCATAAAGTTAAGGCAGCTATACACATAACTTTTCCTCCTATTCAGCTTCGAATTGGCTATAGCGGCAATGATAGTATCATTGTAACTCTTGTTAATAAACAATCCGTCAGCCAAAGGCAGGAAATTTATCTTAGCCGTTTTCGATACTATATCGGGCTTATACCTGTAGTCGGTACGCGCGTACGTATTAGAATCAAACTCTGCCGAATAGAGCGAAGTCCATGTACGGTTAAACAGCTTTCCTTCATAGCTATCCTTATCGATGGCATTCATATAATATGGGATAAATGACGGCAAACGGCTCTCGTGAAGCAGAGCGTCACGCACAGTTATATCCGATTTGTCGGTTCCTTTGAGCAGAGGAACAAAACTGCTTATTTCCGAACTTAATTTCAGCTTCGACTGGTCGTATAATTTCATTACAGCCGGAAGCGTAGCGGTAGCCTTTGTCATAGAGGCAAGGTCGTATATATCGGTATTGTCTACTTTCCGCCTGCCATTATATTCAAATGAGCCGAAAGACCTGTTGTAGATTATCTGACCATCTTTTGCCACCAATATCTGGCAACCGGGAAAGGCCTGATTCTTGATGCCCTCCTGCACGATGGTTTCTATACCATCCAGCCGGCTTGAGGCTATACCCACTTCTTCGGGAACAGCGTAAGACAGCCGTACTTTTTTTGTATCTATCCCTTCACCTTCTTTGAAAATATCGCCTACCGATACAGGACTTTTCCCTGTAACCGGATTTCCTCCGAATATGGCCTGAGCCGCATAGTCCTGAGCTAGATTTGTGTCTTCATAAGCCAGAAGAACCGCGTCGGCAGCCTTTATCGATGAGGCATAGCCGCTTGTCCGGTACGGGTTGATAAAGAATGTAACAATGGTTTCTTTTCCCTGCCCCACACTCTGTATAGCGGCATTTGCGCCCGCCTTGGTACTATGAACGGAAATTATAACCGTATTATATGGTTGAAGCGTTTTTTTCAATTGCAGCAGGGCTTCCCCGTTCGCTACATTAAAACAGGTAACATCGCCATACACCTTCAATGTATTGTGAAAGGTATTGCCTGCGGACGAACCTACTGACACGGCGGCTATCTTCCTTTTATCCAACTCTTTTAACGGTACAATCCGGGCATCATCTTTCAGCAATGTCATGGCATCCCTGTTCAGTTCGCGGTTTATCCATTCCGCACTGGGAGCATTGATATTCCGTATAAGATTGGAAGTCTCCACCGGTTTTACATTATTCACTCCCAGAATATATTTGTATGCCAAAACCTTTTTACATTTCATCTCTATCTGCGCTTCGGTCAGCAGATTATCTTCCACAGCCTTCTTCACGGCATTGTATTGCCTAGGTACATTGATGGGGCCTAAAAGGATATCATTGCCGGCCTGTAACGCCCTCACGCAATGGTTGCCTTCATCCGACACACCCTTCATCTGTAGCCCGTCTGTAAAAATAAGCCCGGAGAAACCTAGTTCGTCCTGCAGCAACTTTGTGATGATGGCCTCGGACAAAGAGCTTGGTTGCCTTTTTGTATCTAGGGCAGGTATGTCCAGATGTCCGACCATCATGCCCGAGAGTCCGGCTTCAATATATTTACGGAAAGGTTTCAGTTCCACTTCATCGAGCCTGTCTCTCTTATGCGTAATCGCAGGCAGGGTCTTATGCGAGTCGGCCGAAGTATCGCCATGTCCGGGAAAATGTTTCGCCACAGCCATTACTCCTCCGGCTTCCAGCCCTTTCGAATACATTATGCCCAGACGTGCTACGCGGTCAGGGTCTTCGCCAAACGAACGGTATCCGATAACAGGGTTGCTCGGGTTGCTGTTCACGTCCAGATCGGGAGCAAAATTGACATGGATACCCATCAGTTTGCACTGGCGGGCTACCTCCAGTCCGTAGTAGTAGAGCAACGAATCATTTTGTATAGCCCCCAGCATCATATTGTAAGGGAAACGCGTGGTATTCGATAACCTCATGGATAAACCCCATTCGCCGTCGAGGGAAATCATCAAAGGCGTTTTTGCGTTACGCTGTGCATAGTTGGTCAGTTCCGCCTGATTCCGGGGTGTTCCTTTCGAGAATAGAAGTCCTCCTACTTTCTGATTATTGATAAGACTCTTTATCGCGTTCTTATTTACATCGGAATTATCTCCGGGCACTATGGGCATAAACAGTTGCCCGATGCGTTCGTCCATCGACATCCGGTTGTAAACCGAATCGACCCACCGGCTCATTCTTACCTTATCTGCCGCATTGTACAGACTCGGAGTTTTCTTCGCATTTGATGCTACTACACTGAAACAGGAAACTGCAAAAAAAGCAGCTGACACCGCTATATATCTTATTTTCATTACCGTTCTTTTGTAAAGGATTTTTTCAGGCGTTTATTTTACCTCCTACAAAAATAAGAGTAATATATTCTCAGACAAGGGAAAATGCTTTTTTATAAACATAGATTAACATGAAAGAGGCATATTTTTAAAGGATATCCTGTCTGATTATAGATAAACTGATAGCCGTAGAGGTAAGGTAAAGCTGAAAGCCTTTATTACTTTCAGACCCGACGTAGCCTCAATACATCAAAATGGAAGTCCGTAGAACTAAAATGTGGATAACCCCGGGTAAGTGAAGCGCAACCCGTGGGTAAAATGCCACTCATTACCCCCAGAACTCCGTAGGAGTTCAACTAAATCTCTATTAAGTAACAAAACTTCATCTAACCCACATATAAATAAGAGTATAGGCTTTGCGTATTTCGAAAATATTTTTATCTTTGCATCCGCTTTGCGTAATCTCTGACGGGAGAGGCTCGTGTATATTGCGTATATTAAACAAAAAAACGATTATATAATCATGGACTTAATTAAAGTTGCAGAAGAAGCATTTGCTACAGGAAAAGAGTTTCCTCAGTTCAAAAGTGGCGACACAGTGACTATTGCTTACCGCATCAAAGAGGGTAACAAAGAACGTGTTCAGCAGTACCGCGGTGTAGTTATCAAAATTGCAGGACATGGAACTAAAAAACGTTTCACAGTTCGCAAAATGTCTGATAACATCGGTGTAGAAAGAATCTTCCCTATCGAATCACCATTTATTGACAGTATCACTGTAAACAAAGTGGGTAAAGTTCGTCGTGCTAAATTGTATTACCTTCGTGGTCTTACAGGTAAGAAAGCAAGAATCAAAGAAAAAAGAGTTGTTACAAACAAAGCTTAATTTCTTATTCTACTTACCAAGTACGAAAAAGATATCGGAGAGCCTGCCTACAATGCAGGCTCTTTTTTTTATGCACACCTCCCCCAACCCCCTCCAAAAGAGGGGGCTAACTCCCTCTCTGATAGGATGGGTTGGGGGAGATGGCTTAATTTCTTAACAGATTATATGAAAGACTTTATAATATCAGAATCAAAAAACGAACAAGCAATTCTTGTGGGGCTTATCACACAGGAACAAAATGAAGAACAGGTAAAAGAGTACCTTGACGAACTGGCATTCCTTGCCGAAACGGCAGGTATAATACCTGCAAAGAATTTCACACAGAAGCTTGATAAGCCTAATCCCGTAACATTCGTAGGTACAGGCAAATTGCAGGAGATCAAGCAATACATGGAAGATAATGAGATTGGGCTCGTCATATTCGATGATGAATTGTCTCCCAAGCAGATACGAAATATAGAAAAGGAACTACAGGTAAAGATACTCGACCGTACAAGCCTTATCCTCGACATATTCGCCATGCGCGCGCAGACGGCTTATGCCAAGACACAGGTAGAACTGGCTCAATACCAATACCTGCTGCCCCGCCTTACCCGCCTGTGGACGCACCTCGACCGCCAGCGAGGCGGGGGCGTGATGATGCGTGGCGTGGGAGAAACCCAGCTGGAAACCGACCGGCGTATTATCCTCAATAAGATCTCCTTTCTGAAAGAGGAGCTGAAAAGCATCGACAAACAGATGTCTTCGCAACGCAAAAACAGGGGCAAGATGGTGCGTGTAGCCCTTGTAGGATACACCAATGTAGGAAAATCCACATTGATGAACCTGTTGAGTAAATCGGAGGTGTTTGCAGAAAATAAACTGTTCGCCACATTGGACACTACAGTGCGAAAGGTAATTATAGATAACCTGCCATTCCTCCTGTCGGATACGGTAGGATTTATCCGCAAACTGCCCACACACCTTGTAGAATCGTTCAAATCGACTCTGGATGAAGTAAGGGAAGCGGATTTATTATTACACGTTGTGGACATTTCGCACCCCAATTTTGAAGAGCAGATAGAGGTGGTAAACAGTACTTTACTCGACATCGACAAGGAAGAAAAACCTACGGTACTGATATTCAACAAGGTGGATGCGTTTACATACACCCCGAAAGAAGAGGATGACCTGACTCCTATGACAAAGGAAAACGTGTCGTTGGAAGAACTGAAAAAATCGTGGATGAACAAAATGCATGACGACTGCATTTTCATTTCGGCAAAGGAGAAGCTCAACATCGATGAACTGAAGCAGAAAGTTTACGACCGAGTGAAAGAAATCCACATCGAACGTTATCCTTACAACGACTTCCTCTTCCAGAAATATGATGAAGAAATGGAGTAATTTAGAAACTGTTTAAATTTTATATGAATATTTTCTTAGTACATGACAAAATTTTATATCCTGCTGTAGGGGCATCCCCTGTGGGTGCCCGTAAACGATGACAAGCGGGCAGGGACAAGCCACTGCCCCTACATCGTCTCCAAATCGTGTTTGAATATTTTTTGTCATGTACTATGGAATATTTTATTATACCTTTTTCTTCGTTCATTTTTAGGCTGTTTTTGGCTGTTTTTTTCCTTTCTCTCAACTCAACCAGCAGTCACAGGAGCGAAGCGTATGTAAATAAACATCTCTAAAACATCTCTAAAAATTTGAACGAATAAAATTTAAACAGTTTCTTATTTTCTGAAAATTTATCTTATATAGAGAAAGGGCTGACGAAATACAGGCTATAAGCCGGAAAAAAGTAACAGGAGAAAACAATAAAAAAGGTGTCACTTTTGTCACTTTTTCTAAAAAAATTGCTTAACTGCTTAATCCAATTCACACAGGTTATGAAATATATATTTTTTTGTATTCTATCTATCGGTTTATTATTGAGCGCATGCTCCGGTAAAAAACAGGGGAGTAAAGACGTGCCTTCTCTTTCCGTTGGCGTTATGTCGTCTATGGACTACCTGCCTCTGGCTGTAGCCCAACGCGAAGGCTATTTTGCGAAACATGGGGTAGATGTAAATATTCAACGCTTTATGTCGGCCAACGAACGCGATATGGCTTTCCAAAGCGGAACGGTAGATGGCGGTGTCACAGACTATACAAGTGCGGCTTTACTGGCTTCGGGAGGATTTGATATGAAACTGACATCTAAATGTCAGGCGCCGTTTTACATTGTAGCCAGCGCACAATCAGGAATAAACAGCCTGTCGGAACTAAAGGGAAAGAAAGTAGCCGTATCCCAGAATACTGTAATCGATTTCTGTGTGGATATGGCATTAACCAGTGTAAGCCTTACCCCCGCTGATGTGGAAAAAGTGGAAATAAACAAGATCCCGACCCGTTTCGAAATGCTACGCAACAACAAGATAGATGCGACAGGACTGCCCAACCCATTCGCGCTGATAGCGGCAGGGGACGGCTGTAAGTTACTTGTTTCGATGGATAGCCTCGGATATACCGTAACGGGAATCGTCTTTTCACAAAAGTCCATCGATACAAAAAGCGACGCGATAAAGAAAATGTATGCCGCCTACAATGAAGGTGTAGCATATCTTAATTCCCACTCTGTGGCAGACATAAAGGATATACTGGTGAAAGACCTCCAGTTTCCGGAACCTGTTGCAGAAAAAGTTTCAATCCCCGTATATACAGATGCTCAGCCCGTGACTGCTACAGATAAAGACATACTGGCGGTAACAAACTGGCTGGGAGCGAAAAAACTGCTCAAAGCCGATTTCAAACTTGAAAATCTGATAAATGATCAACTGACAAAGTAACAATAATGCTGTCGATAAAGAATCTGGAGGTAAAATACGGGAACACTGTAGCCCTGAGTGATTTCTCCCTTACTATAAAAAGGGGGGAAATATATTCACTTATAGGGCCTTCGGGTTGTGGAAAGTCTACCCTGCTGAAAGTATTGTGCGGCATTATTAAAGATTATGAAGGGGATATTGCATTCAACGACAAAGTATTCTCCCCTAAAGATGTGGCAATAGGCTATGTTCCCCAGCAATACGGGCTTCTGGAGTGGAAGACGATAAGAGATAATATCTTTTTGCCTTATAAGCTCAATCCGGATAAGGCATTGAAAGAACCGGAAGTTTCCGCAATCATCAGTTCTCTGGAAATAGATGACCTGCAAAGCCGCTATCCGTCACAACTCAGCGGCGGGCAGAAACAAAGAGCAGCCCTTGCACGGGCTTTTATATCCCAGCCGGACATTCTCCTGATGGACGAACCGTTCTCCTCGCTGGATACATTTACTTCCGAAGCGTCGCAGCGGTTGTTCCTGCGGCTGTGGGAAAAGTACAAAGTGACAACCCTGTTCATCACGCATAATATACACGAAGCCGTTTCTATAGGGGAGCATATCGTTGTCATGAGCAAATCTCCCGGGAAGATCATCCATCAGGTAGAGAACCCGTTGTTCAATGTATCCGAATATCAGGAAGAGAAGCTGCGGTTTGTGGCATCTATTATCAATAAAATAGGCTACTGATGACAAAGCGCAGAAAATATATATTCAATTATTTCGGCTATATAACAGGAGGATTTATCCTGTTCAATATTATATGGTATATACTTGCCGCCAGCCTGCAACTGAAAGCCCTGCCCCTGCCCACAGAAGTGTATGCAGGATATTCCAAAGCATTTGAGAACGGCATACTGGATCATTCTTTTGCGAGCCTCCGGCGTATTGCCTATAGTATCGGTATTTCTTTAGGCATCGCTTTGGTCCTGGGGCTTTGGATGGGATATAATAAGCGGGTGAATAAGCTGTTGGGGCCGATGATTTATTTCTCCTACCCGATACCTAAACTGGCCTTATTGCCAATCATTATGACATTGTTCGACCTGGGAGAAACATCCAAAATTATCATTGTAGTACTGATAATCGTTTTCCAGCTGATTATAACAATACGGGATGCTGTGAAGAATATATCGAGAGAGAATTATTATGTACTTATTTCTTTTGGAGCGACTAGTTTGCAGAAGATGAGGCATATCACACTTCCTGCCATTTTACCCGAAATGTTCTCTTCGTTGCGGGTAGCGCTGGGAATCGCCACATCTGCACTCTTCTTTATAGAGACTTTCGGCACTGACAAGGGGCTTGGCTTTTATATTACCGATTCACAAATGCGTGTGGATTATATACAGATGTATTTCGGCATTATCGTACTTTCGCTGATCGGCTTCGCGCTGTTCCTTATTGTAGACCTGCTGGATAACCTGCTATGTAAATGGAAGAATCTCTGATTACCTCCTCCAGAACGCAGGCATGAATAATGAAAGTACGGTAAACAGCTCCAGACGACCGGTCAGCATCAGGAAGCACAGGTACCATTTAGATTCGGTAGGCACTGCCGAGAAACTGCCTGTATTACCTATTTCTGCCAGTCCGCCGCCTACATTTCCCAGACAAGAGACAGCCGCCCCCAAAGAGTTCTCAAACCCCATGCCGGATAAGGACAGTACCAGACAACTGAAAATGAGGATGGCAAGGTATAAAAATATAAAGGCTAATACTTTGGTCACAACATCCATCGATATTACCCTGTCATTCAACCTGATAGGAAGGATGGCATTCGGATGCACCTGACGCTTAAACTCATTGATGGAGTTCTTAAACAAGATAACAATCCTTACAATCTTAATCCCCCCGGCAGTGGAACCGGCACATGCCCCACAGACCATAAAGATGACAACTATAAACTGGTAGAAAGAACCCCAGTTGAGGATATTATCAGTGGAGAAGCAGGTGGTGGTAAGCATGGAGACTACCTGAAACAGGGATGTGCGGAATGCATTTTCCACCCCGCCGGCATTTCCCGAGTTGTAAAGTCCTATGGCGATGATTACTACAAAAATGACGATAATGGATACATACCATTTGAACTCCTCGTTCTGTAACAGCTTCTTGGGACTACCTTTCATAAAGAAGTAAATCAACGTGAAGTTGATACCCCCGATAAACATAAAGATGGTAACCACATATTCAATGTAGGCCGAATGCCAGTGGGCGATACTATCCTGTTTTGTAGAGAACCCCGCGGTAGAGATTGTAGTAAAAGCATGGCAGATAGAATCAAAGAAGTCCATAGGGCCTATCCACAGCAATATGATAAGGATGGTGGTAAGAAAGACATATACCAACCAGAGGCGTTTAGCTATCTGTGATATCCGTGGGCGAAAACGGTCATAGCCTATCCCCGTCACTTCGGCATCATACATCACAGAGGCATTACCTCCCATCGGCAGGATGGTAGCCACAAACAATACGATCCCCAACCCTCCTATCCACTGTGTTACACTTCTCCAGAAGAGAAGCCCTTTAGGCATACTCTCTATATCGTTTAGAATCGTCGCTCCGGTGGCTGTTAAGCCGGACATGGTTTCGAAGTAAGCGTTACTTATACTTGGTATCGAGCCACTCAGGTAATAGGGGAGCATCCCGAAGGCGGATAAGACGATCCACGAAATAGCTACCATAAAGAAGCTCTCACGCTTTCCTATAGGCTTCGGGAAATCTTCCGTACCCGTAAGCCGGATAAAGACTCCTGCAAAGAAAGTTATAGAGGAACCTATCAGCATGGCATCACCTGCCATTTCGTGCAGATAGAAGGAGACAACCGTAGCGCTCATCATGAACAAAGACTCTATAATAAGCAAAAATCCAATGGTCCTCAGTACAAACCTGTAATTAAAATTGCTCATATAAGTTATTCATTTAATGGAACAGTTTTTCAGCCTCACGTAAAGAATCGTCAAGGCAAAATACGACAACATGATCATAAGGCTCTATCAGCGTATCGCCATCTATCATCATCGGTTCGCCGTTGCGTATCAATCCGCCGAGGGTTACGTTTTTCGGCAGCACTAGCTTTTTCACTTCCTTCTTTGTCACACGCGAATTTGGCCGTGCAATGATTTCCGCCACATCGGCATTTGCGATGGTAAGCGATTTCACATTGGATACATCGGCGCTAAGCAGGAAACGGTATATATTACTTACTGTAATAAGCTTTTTGTTAATGATGGAGCCAATATCAAGATTCTCGGCCATAGACATGTAATCCATATTCTCTACTTCTGCCACCGTCTTTCGTACACCAAAACGTTTGGCAGCCATACATGCGAGGATATTCGCTTCGGAATTACCGGTAACGGCTACAAAGGCGTCTATTTCCTTGATGCCCTCTTGCAGCAGAAATTCGGCATTACGCCCGTCGTTATGAAAGACGGTTACGTTCTTCGGTAATTTCTCCAGTAGCTGATAGCTTTTTTCTTTGTCAGACTCCAGTAGCTTTATATTCGTATTGTCGGGCAGGTATTGGCTGGTACGGATGGCAATACGGCTTCCTCCCATTATCATGACATTCTTTATCTCATAACTTTCCTTCCCGGCTATTTTGGGCAGTTCATTTACATTATCCCTTGTAGCTGTAAAAAAAACGATGTCTCCTGCCAGTACCTGATCTTTACCGGTGGGTATGATGGTCGTGTTCTTCCTTTTAATGGCAACTATATGGAACTTTTTGTCCTTACTGCTTAAATCGAACAGATGCTTATCGACCAGTTCGGAGTTCTCCCTTACCTTTACTCCTGCAAGGGCTATATTCCCATCGCATAGCTCTATCCATTGCCTTACCCAGGGGCGTTTCAACGCAGAAACGATTTCCTTGGCAGCGAGCATCTCCGGATAAACCATAGAGTTGATCCCCAGCCTCTCAAAGAATTCCTTATTTTTGGGCAGGAGGTATTCGTAGTTGTCGATGCGGGCAAATGTTTTCTTCGCGCCCATATTGGCCGCAAGCATACAGGCTGTAATGTTGGTAGATTCGTCGGGAGTAACACCTATAAAGAAGTCCGCATCTTCTATATCTACTTCCATCAGGTCTTTGAGGGATGTACAAGAGCCGGTCATAGTCATCATTTCGAGATTAGACCCTAAGAAATTGAGTTTCTCTTTGTCGGCATCCATCAGTACAATATCCTGATTTTCTGCCGATAATAGTTTTGCCAAATGTGTTCCTACTGCACCTGCACCTGCAATTACAATCCTCATTTCTCTCTACTTGTATATTTTCTCTTCCTCTATTTTGCCTGTACTCGTTGTTTTATTCAGAATAGCCTCCATACGTTCCGCTAATCCCTGGATATCAAGCTTACACAACTTATTCAGTTCTCCGACAGAACCATGAGTTACAAACTCATCGGGTATTCCCGCACGGACAACATTTATATTCTCATAATCGTTATCTGCCAGATATTCAAGAACAGCACTACCGAAACCGCCGTTGACAACACCATTCTCAACAGTCATTATATGAGTGAACTTCTCGGCTACCTCTTTCAGTATAGCTGTATCCATCGGTTTGAGGAATATCATGTCATAATGCGCTATAGAGAATCCCTGATCCTCCAATATGGCAATAGCTTCGCGTGCGGCATTCCCTATAGGCCCTATTGAGAGGACTGCCAAATCTTTTCCGTCTTTCAGTTTCCGCCCTTTGCCTATTTCCAGAAGCTGCATCTTGCATTCCCAGTCCATCAGCACACCCTGCCCTCTCGGATAACGGATTACAAACGGTCCTTCGTTGCCATAAGTGGCAGTGTACATCAGGTGCCGCAAGAAGTGCTCATTATATGGCGATGCAATAGTCAGGTTAGGGACACAACGCATATAAGCCAAGTCGAACGCGCCATGATGTGTCGGCCCGTCTTCTCCTACCAATCCGGCACGATCGAGGCACATGGTTACGTGCAACCGCTGAAGGGCTACATCGTGTATTACCTGGTCGTATGCCCGTTGCATAAACGAAGAATAGATGTTACAGAATGGCAGTAACCCTTCCTTAGCCAAACCGGCGGAATATGTCACAGCATGAGCTTCTGCTATACCCACATCGAAAGCCCTTTCGGGGAACTCTTTCATCATGTATGTCATGGATGAACCTGTTGGCATGGCAGGGGTAACGCCTACTACACGGTTATCTTTTTGCGCCAGTTCTACAAGTGTATGCCCAAAGACATCCTGATAAAGCTGTGGCTGATCCTTCGACTTTGTCACAATACGTTCGCCTGTCTCTTTATCAAATTTGCCCGGCGCATGCCATACTGTAGCCGAAACTTCAGCAGGCTTAAACCCTTTTCCTTTAATGGTATGGATATGCAGCATCTTAGGGCCTTTCATATCCTTTATATTTTGCAATATCCGTATCAGGCTGCGAAGATCGTGTCCGTCGATAGGCCCAAAGTAGCGGATATTGAATCCTTCAAACATATTTTGCTGCTTTGTCAGCAAAGCTTTCAGGCTATTATTGAAACGGAGGATAAAGTTCTTCCCTTTCTCAGTAATGAGATTTCCTTTTTTGAATTTTTGGTAAACATCATTCCTTACCCTGTTGTAAGTGGGGGAAGTCGTCATCTTTACCAGATAATCGCGCATGCCGCCCACATTGTTGTCTATAGCCATATCATTATCATTCAATATGATAAGCATATCGTTTGGTTGCGAACTCGCGTTATTTAGCGCTTCGTAGGCAAGCCCGCCCGTCATGGAGCCATCGCCGATAACGGCTACAACATGCCGGTTTTCCTGCTTCAATGTAGATGCAACAGCCATACCCAATGCCGCAGATATAGAATTAGAGGCATGTCCTGCAATGAACGCGTCATATTCACTTTCATCGGGGTTAGGGAATCCCGATAAGCCTCCAAACTTACGGTTTGTATCGAATCGGTCTCTTCTGCCTGTCAGTATTTTGTGGCTATACGCCTGATGCCCTACATCCCATACAATACGGTCGTAAGGGGTATTGTACACATAGTGAAGAGCAACTGTCAATTCTACTGTTCCAAGGCTGGAGCCAAAATGTCCCGGGTTCTTGCTTAGTTGGTCAATGAGAAAATTCCTTAAGTCCGTGCAAAGAGTTTCGAGTTCTTCAATACTTAGATTTTTGAGATCTGCCGGGGAGTTTATTTTCTCTAACACTGATATATTTTCGTTTCGTTCGCTCATAATGCTTCTATTAGAATAAAGAAAGGCTTTATTACTACTGTAATAAACAAGCAAATATATAAAACAAAAGCTTATTTAGTATAAGATATTATCTTAAAAATAGGACTCGATTGAAACTGGTTATAATAAATAAACAAAAGAAATCTGTTTAAGTACCTTCATTTCCTTGAATTTTGTCAAGAGGAACAGGGATTTAAGCCGTTAATAGTTGCTTATAAGATAACTTTTTATTAGTAATGCCAATCAGGAGTTGAGAAATGGCTTGAAAAGCCAAATCTTCATAACCGCGGGTCATCGACCTGCGGAAAAAGGATGAGCAATCCCAGCTGTCTGAAAGACAGGACATACTGTGTGTCCTGCCGCTTCGGGCAGGAGGAGTGTAATTGCCCCTTGCTGCGTAAGCTACGCTGCGCTTGCATACGGTTATAAAGATTCTGCCTTTCAGGCAGGTGTTGAGCAGCTTTCAACCCCTGATTCGCATTAGTAGTATATAATGCGAATCAAGGGTTAAATGTGCCGTTAGGCACATCATATTGGTAGAAACATGAATGAAATTCGTTTTTTGTGCCGTCAGGTACAAAATGTGAATTGTTCTGTAGATATTGCGTACCTGACGGCACGCAATTAACCGGTTAAAGCTTCTTTCTACCAACATTCAGTCCCTAAAGGGACAAAAAATAGCACATTTAACCCTTGATTCGCATATATAACAAAAGATTATACTACTGTTCTAACCCTTCCACCTTCGAGTACTTCAATTACATTAGTCGTTTTACATACGCTTCGCTCCTGTGAACGTTGTTTGTCGTGACTCGGCATAACATAAAATAGATTTTAGTTCTGCTCTCGCTACTTAAAACGTTCCCTTTATCAAAAGGGAAGAATGCCTGACGGACGAAACGGCATCTATCTTCGCTTTGCGACTCTCCCCTCGCTTCTCCCTCTCCTTTTGGGGAGGGCCAGGGTGGGGTCGGGAGTGTCCAGAGGACGAGGGATTGGAATATAATATTCTTTATTGTCATGTACTACGCTTTTTCACAGTACATGACAAAATTTTATATCCTGCTGTAGGGGCATCCCCTTGTGGGTGCCCGTAAACGATGACAAGCGGGCAGGGACAAGCCACTGCCCCTACATCGTCTCCAAATCGTGTTTGAATAATTTTTGTCATGTACTGTGACGCTTTTTATTAGTGTTTTGATAATAAAAAAAGGTAGCCCGATCATCAGGCTACCTTCCAGTATCATATCTTTTATTTACGAATATTTAGGCTTGCGGCCTTTACCGCCCCGTCCTTTACTTTTGTCGGAGTGCTTAGGCGAGTTATAATCTGAACTTCTGCGTGTGCCGATATCGGAACGGGTACTGAAATTCTTGCGGCCTTTGTCGCCTCCACGGTCTTTTCCGCTTCCGCCACCACTTCCGCCTTGAGCTATCTCCACAGAAAGCCGTCTGCCGTTCTGCTCCTGTTTGCTCATCGACTTGATAACTTTCTGTGCATCCCTTTCAGGTACTTCAAAGAATGAGAAGTTCTGCATAATATCGATACGGCCAATGCTTACCTTTTCGGGCACATAATCGTTTACAAGCCCCATCAACGTAGCCGGATTCACGTTATCGGTACGTCCTACGTTGATAAACAGGCGTGAATAACCCCTTTCGGCTGTACGCCCACCGGATGAGCGGTCTGAGCGCTCCCTGTCTTTACGTCTCGGATAGGATTTATCATCGCGGGACGAACGGTCTGATGGCGATTCTATTTCCTGAGCATCGCGATAGTAGTCGATCAGCCTGTTAAATTCAAGAGCTACAACACGTTTGATAATATCTTCTTTTTCGAGCCAGTCAAGTTTTCTGTAAACCGAAGGTAAAAGATTGGATATTTCGTCCTCATTTACTTTTACTTTTTCTATTCTGTCTACCAGATTGAACAATTGCTTTTCGCAAATAGCTTCACCCGAAGGGATACCCCCCTGCTCAAATTTCTTATTGATTATTTTCTCAATCTCCCTTACTTTACCTTTTTCTTTGACATGGACAATAGAAATGGATGTCCCTGTTTTCCCTGCACGTCCTGTACGTCCGCTACGGTGCGTATATGATTCAATGTCGTCAGGCAGGCCGTAATTGATAACATGTGTCAGGCTGTCTACGTCAAGCCCGCGTGCAGCCACATCGGTAGCTACAAGTAATTGCAGATTGCGTACGCGGAATTTCTGCATCACATAATCACGTTGCGCCTGCGACAGGTCGCCATGCAGAGAGTCGGCATTGTAACCGTCCTGTATCAGCTTATCCGCTATCTCCTGAGTTTCGCGACGGGTACGGCAGAAAATAATACCGTAAATATTCGGGTAATAGTCGGCTATACGTTTCAAGGCAAGGTATTTGTCTCTGGCGTGCACCATATAGTAAACATGCTTTACAGTGCTGGTGCCCTCATTCTTTTTCCCAATAGTGATCTCTTTGGGTTTCTGCATGTATTTCTTTGTTATCTTCGCTATCTCTTTAGGCATTGTTGCCGAGAAGAGAAGCATCTGCCTGCTCTCAGGCACTTTTGACAGGATTTCATCGATACTTTCCGTGAATCCCATGTTCAGCATTTCGTCGGCCTCGTCCAGAACTACGTATTTCACATTAGTCAGATCAACCGTTTTACGGTTGATAAGGTCTATCAAACGCCCCGGAGTGGCTACAATAATCTGCACACCTCTTTTCAGTGACTTTATCTGGCTTTCGATACTGGAACCGCCATATACGGGTAACACCCTCAGATTGTCAATGTATTTGGAATAATCAGATAAATCGCCTGCTATTTGCAAGCATAACTCACGGGTAGGACAAAGGATCAATGCCTGAGGCACATTCTCCTTAATTTCAATTTTTTGCAAAACAGGTAACCCGAAAGCGGCTGTTTTTCCCGTTCCGGTTTGTGCCAATGCAATAACGTCTGTAATATCGCCAAGCAAATATGGAATCACTTCTTCTTGCACTGGCATCGGGTTCTCATAACCCATTTCTTCGATCGCCTTGCGAATATTCGCGGCAACCCCTAACTCTTCGAATGTTTTCATTAAAAATTTTCAAATATCTTTTGTGGTAAATAAGCCCTTCATTTTTCGGCCTACTCCCACCCCAAAATTATTCGACATAAGAGAGCTAGCCAAAAAGGACGCGCAAAGGTAGCGATTAGTTTTCAAGTTTTTATAATGTTTTAGAATTACTTTATACTTCAAGCTCTGTTTAACAAATAAAAAATACTATTTTTGTATCTCATTATAATAGACACATTCCCAGAAACTATAAAAGAAAAACCAAATAATAAAACAGAACAATATGAAGAAATTTTTAATTTTCTCTTTTGCATTATGCGCTATCTTTAGCTCATCTAGCTTAATGGCTCAAAAAAAGACTCCCGCACAGAAGATTACCCCATCCAAACCTGTACTGAAAACAGAAATAGACTCATTATCCTATATGTTTGGCGCCAGCCTGTACCAACAAGGGTTATCGATGTATTTGCAGCAACTAGGCGTTGTTTCGGATACTACCGGTGTGGAATCTGTGATGCAACGCGATTCTATAATCAACGCCAATAACAGGAACAGGGCTGAATTCCTGGCAGGACTAAAAGATGGTATGGACGCTCCCGAAGCGAAGAACGCATATAACACAGGACTTTCCGTTGGTGGGCAAATACTGAAACAGATGATGCCGGGACTGCTGCAACAAATATATGGGGAAGGAAACACTCAGAAATTAAATACTGATGCATTTGCAGCTGCTATGGATGCTGCTATGGGCGGAGAAGATTTCTTAATCGAAAACCCGGCTGAGGCATTCAACGAAAAAATGCAGGAAGCTCAGGCTAAAATGCAAGCCAAAAAGGATGAAGCCCAAAAAGCTGAATACGCTGACCAGATAGCCGAAGGAGATAAGTTCATGGCAGATAACGCAACGAAAGACGGAGTGGTAACTTTACCAAGCGGCTTGCAATATAAAGTAATAACAAACGGTACCGGAGAGAAGCCTACCGCCTCCGACAGGGTTAAAGTCCACTACAATGGAACGCTAATTGACGGAACAGTATTTGACAGCAGCATCGAACGTGGCCAACCTGCCGTATTCGGTGTCGGACAGGTTATCAAAGGATGGACCGAAGCTTTACAGCTAATGCCTGTAGGTTCTAAATGGATATTGTATATTCCTTACGACCTGGCTTATGGCGCTCGCGATACGGGAAAAATCAAACCATTCTCAAACCTTATCTTCGAAATAGAACTGATAGATATCGAGAACTAAAATAAACCTGATTAATAGAATGAAAAGACCGTCTCGCAATGAGACGGTCTTTTTCCTTTATATACTTTTTCAGCAAGATTTGTAAACTCTAAGCCTTCTATATTGTTTAGTTTATAAAACTAAGAACATTATCCAAATTATGAAAAAGTTAATTTTAATAGGAATCATATCCGTCATATTCTTTTCTTGCGGAACATACAATACGCTCGACCTGAACCGGCTAACGACAGGCATGACCAAAGAACAGGTCATATATGCCGTAGGCGAGCCGCAACGTGTATTAGCCGTAAACAGAACACAAGACGGATATCAGGAAGTGCTGGAATACCGCTCTGCAAGAAATGAGGTCTACGCATTGGAATTCTGGAACGATTATCTGGTAGGATATGAATTCCTGTATGATGATATAGATTATATCGCGCCTGCTCCTCCTGTGATATTGCCGGACTACGGCAGGCCTATCTATGTAGGACGGCCAGGCAACAGGCCAAATCGGCCAAACAGACCAGATAACTCAAACCGTCCGGGAAGTTCGAACCGCCCGGGGAATTCAAACAATTCCAGTTCGGGAAGGCCTGACAGACCGAGTGAGTCAGGCAGACCGGGAAGTTCGTCATCATCTTCGGTACGCCCATCCAACAACACCCGCCCTACGACAAAACCAGCAGAATCTGTACGACCGGGAACAAGGCCTGCAAATACAAACAGCGGGACAAGGGAGTCTACAACAAATAAGGAAAACAATAGCTCAAGGGAAAGGGAGAGATAATAAAAGCGACCGTACAACGCAAAATGGGCTAGCTGATTGTCAGCTAGCCCATTTTATTTACCTATAATTCTATCTTATCTTTTTCTCTTTGTGCTGTTCGATTTATTTCTTTCATTCAGCTGTTGTTGCTGTATCTTCTGCGCTTCGGCAAGGCGAGCCATAAAACCTGATTTCTTTTTAGGCTTGGCCTTATTCGCTTCCAGTTTAGCCAATACCTTTTTCTCATCAATCATAAAGCGGAATGCCATCGTCAACAAGATTGTTATCAACAACGAAAGGAAATAATAATATGTAAGACCGGACGGATAATCATTCAGCATGAACAGGAAGATTAACGGCATCAGGTACATCATCCATTTCATACCCGGCATCTGCTGCTGGCCGGTATTGGTCATTTCCATATTGAATTTCGTATAGATGATATTGGTTGCCGTCATCAGTATACAGAACAAACTGATATGCGTACCTATCAGTGGGATATGGTTCTTCCATTCGATGATGGCGTCATACGTAGACAAGTCGGAAGCCCACAAGAAGCTTTGCTGGCGCAACTCTATCGCATTGGGGAAGAATGAGAATAAGGCTATCAGTATCGGCATCTGCAGCAATAACGGAATACAACCGCTCATCGGATTAACGCCTGCCTTACTATACAGCGCCATTGTAGCCTGTTGCTTTTCCATAGCCTGTTCCTGCTTCGGATATTTGGCATTCAACTCTTCTACCTGAGGACGTAGGACACGCATCTTGGCAGAAGACATAAATGATTTATATGTCAGAGGGGAAATAATCAATTTAACAATAATGGTAAGCAAGAGTATAACAATACCCATCGATAAGCCCGTACCTCTCAGGAAGTTGAAGATAGGGATTACAAAATATTGATTTATCCAGCGGAATAGCGTCCATCCCAATGGCACTAATTTATCCAGATCCAACTGTTTATTCGCATCGTCTATATGGCTGTCATACTTTTTCAACAGGGAAAAGGACATAGGCCCCAGATAGTATGTGAATCCGGCATTCAGTGTTTCGTCTGTCGCGCCTATCTTCGCAGGGGCATAAATCGTAGCTTCAAAACTTTTCAGATATTCACTGCTTTCGTCTGTTTGCAAAACCCTCGAATCAAGCAGCGCCGTTTCTATTTTATCATCGGCAATCAGTATAGGAGCAAAGAACTGGTTTTTGAAAGCAATCCATTTAGCAGGTTCTTTCACTTCCACTTGTTCGCTCTTATCGGCGCTCATCTCCTTCACGTCGCCGCCTACATACTTGTAGCAAAGATGAGAATAACGCTGTTCGTTCTTTACGCTCTTCTCCTGCCTGCGCATTCTTTGCGACCAGCTAAGCTCAAATATATCACTGCGGTCGCGGGCTAGCATAGGCTGCAAACCTACAAGGTTGATGTCATATTTCATCATATAATCATCATCTGCCAGTTTGTAAACAAAGTCGATATGCTGGGTGCCCGAATATGAATAGCGCATGATAAGCGAATTGTCGTCTTCTGTCTGCACAGGAGTGAATATCAGATCGCTTGTACTCAATACTTTTTGTTGCTTATTAGTTAGAAGCAGGGCGAAATCAGCATCGTTATTGAAGATATATAACGAATCTGTATTCTTTTTATCTTCCTTGTTATAACTCATGTATTCTTTCAACTGCACACTGACCATTTTCCCTCCCTTGGTAGAGAAAACCGCCTTTACTTTGCTGTTTTCAAGAGTTATAAATTGTTCAGGCTGCCGATTAGCCTGCTGTAACGAATCGATAGTGGAAAGAGTAGAATCACTCTCCTGAACAGGGGCAGCGAAGAAATCATCTGCTTTGTTCTCTTTTTTGCCCGCTATAGTGTCTATGATATTTTCACGCTCACGCTGCAATGTCTGAGCATATTCGATAGAATCTTTTATGCGTTGTTGTTTCTGTCGTTCGATGTCTTCCGCCGAAGGCCTGCTAAGTAGTGTAAATCCAATAATTACGGCTGCGATCAGGATAAACCCGGTAATCGTATTCTTATCCATTTATAGATAGTTATTAGTTTTATATTCCTTTCAAATTTTATTAGATGTTCTCCGTAGTTAGCTCAACATAGGATAAAATCCGGTCTGAACTGCTACTGATAAACATCCTTTTATTTTTTTACTTTATTTTCTTTTACTGCTTTTATAAAACTAAGAAACAACGGATTCGGAGAAACAACAGTACTATTATATTCAGGGTGGAACTGAACTCCCAGGAACCATTTTTTTCCGGGTATTTCCACCACTTCCACAAGTCCCATTTCAGGATTTATACCTGTACATTTCATTCCATGTTTTTCAAAGTCTTCTTTGAAGTCGTTGTTGAATTCAAAGCGGTGACGGTGACGCTCTTCAATCAGTTTTTTTCCATAGGCTTTGTATACGAGTGAACCTTTCTCCAGTTCACACTTATATGCGCCTAAACGCATCGTTCCCCCCATATTGGTAATATTCTTCTGTTCTTCCATCAGGTCTATTACCTTGAATGGCGTATGCGGGTTCATTTCCGTCGAATTCGCTTCTTCAAGCCCAATAACATTGCGTGCAAATTCAACCACCATGCATTGCATACCCAGGCATACTCCAAATGTAGGGACATCATGTTCGCGGGCATATTTCAGAGCAAGGATCTTGCCTTCTATGCCTCTCTGCCCAAAACCGGGAGCAATAAGTATGCCATCCATCGATGACAGTGTTTTCTCTATGTTATCTTCGGACAGTTTGTCAGACAGGATAAATTGTAAATCCAGCTTGCAGTCGTTGTATGTAGTAGCCTGCAACAGGGATTCATTGATAGACTTGTAAGCATCCGGCAGCTCTGTATATTTTCCAACAAGCCCTATACGGATAGTTTCTTTGGCATGTTTCTTTTTGTCAAGAAAATCGCGCCAAGGCTGCATTACCGGTTTTTCGCCGATTGGCATACCCAGTTTGCGCAACACGATCTCATCCATATTCTGATCCTGCATTCTCAACGGAACTTCATAAATGGTAGAGACATCGACCGACTGCACAACGGCGTCTACTTCCACATTACAGAATAAAGCTACCTTACGCAGTATTTCCTTATTCAGTGTGTGCTCTGTCCTCAACACAAGAAGATCGGGCTGCACCCCTTCTGCCTGAAGTTGTTTTACCGAATGCTGGGTTGGTTTTGTCTTTACTTCCTTAGCCGCCGAGATATATGGCACGTAAGTCAGATGTACGCACAGGCAATTTTTGCCAAGCTCCCAACGCAACTGGCGAACGCTTTCGATGAAAGGAAGGGATTCGATATCCCCTACCGTTCCCCCTATTTCGGTAATCACAAAGTCGTAATTGTACTTTGTTCCTAAGTTCTTGATGTTACGCTTGATCTCATCTGTGATATGTGGTACAATCTGCACCGTCTTACCCAGATAGTCGCCTTTGCGTTCTTTATTGATTACATTCTGGTATATACGTCCTGTGGTAATATTGTTATCCTTGTGCGTAGGCTGGTTCAGGAACCTTTCGTAATGCCCTAGGTCAAGGTCTGCTTCGTGGCCATCGACAGTCACATAGCATTCCCCATGTTCGTAGGGGTTTAATGTACCCGGGTCGATATTTATATAGGGATCCAGTTTCTGAATTGTCACTTTATAACCTCTTGCCTGTAGTAGTTTGCCCAGCGAGGAGGCTATAATACCTTTACCTAAGGAAGATATAACTCCTCCTGTAACAAATATATACTTCGTATTAGCCACGACTTTACGTTTTATATTTTTTTAGACTCTAAAAAGAAAGCACAAAAGTAAGAAAAATATTTGGATACACATTGCAAAAACATAGTAGCCAAAGCCTTTAAATGAAAATAATTATTAAAGCCGGCATCGGTCTGTTTAAAAGTATATATAGTTACATATAAGCAGTATATAAAATATCCCGTCCCTAAAAAAAGACACGGGATGCTTCGTCCCACAGCATCAACCAGCAGCCGGCGGAGCTAATCAGCGGGCTAAACCGTTCTATTTTTTCATATCAAATACCGAGGGATATCTGCCCTTCTATTATCTCAGGAATACCTTTTTCTTTCAGCAGGCCGGCAATATAGCAAAGCTCGGCATTTATATCCGATTTAAATATTTTCTTAGAGTCTGTTTAAATTTTATAGCAAATCTTTTTTATAGCTATTTTTAGATGTATTTTATCATTTTTGCTAGCCGGTTTAGCGGGCTAAACCAAGAGTAAAAAGGGTGAAATACGGTAAAAAGAGCATAAAAAAATTGCTAAGAACTATTGACCTGAACCTGTAATAAAAATTTTCGCTAAAATTTAAACAGGCTCTCAATGATAATATAAATCACATCTCCTTCACAGAAGGTAATCCTGCTCTTATCATTCTGCCTTAAACGCAACAGGTAAATATCACATCCTGTATCAAGATAAAAATCCACTTCCTGATTATTTTCAAAATATTCAGTAACTGTTTAAATTTTATTCGTTCAAATTTTTAGAGATGTTTTAGAGATGTTTTTTTCTTCCTCGAAACGATAATAGCGGGCTATTTGAGTTGAGAGAAAGGAAAAAACAGACTAAAACAGACTAAAAATGAACGAAGAAAAAGGTATAATAAAATATTCGTATAAAATTTAAACAGTTACTCAGGTATAGAGTGGACATTATTGAAACGGAAACCGCCGATTAATATATCGCCCTTGCCAAAATGGCACTTACACGCCTCTCTTCTCTCTTCCGGGTTCACTATCTTTTTTTTTCTCCAGCCTCTTTTCCCTTTTATCTTCTTTTTCGTAAGCGTCTACAATGCGTTGCACCAGTTTGTGGCGAACGATATCCCCTTTATCGAATTCGATGTGCCCGATACCTTCCACGCCTTTCAGTACGCGCAAGGCATGCTTAAGCCCCGACAGTTGCGATGGCGGCAGGTCTATTTGCGTTATGTCGCCTGTGATAATCATTTTCGCGTTCATCCCAAGCCGGGTAAGGAACATCTTTATCTGGTGGGTGGTCGTATTCTGTGCCTCATCCAGTATGATTACAGCATCGCTCAACGTACGTCCGCGCATAAAGGCCAAGGGTGCTATCTGTATCGTTTTGTTTTCGATATAATCTTTCAGTTTAGCCGGAGCGATCATATCTTCCAGCGCGTCATACAATGGTTGCAGATACGGGTCTATTTTCTCTTTCATATCTCCGGGCAGGAAGCCAAGCTTCTCGCCTGCCTCTACCGCAGGGCGGCTAAGGATTATTTTCTTCACCTCTTTATTCTTCAGAGCTTTTACAGCCAGAGCAATTGCCGTATATGTCTTTCCCGAACCGGCAGGGCCGATACCGAATACCATATCGTTTTTGTAAAAACTGTCAACAAAAGCCTGTTGGTTAGGCGTGCGGGCAAAAATAGGCTTACCACTTATCCCGTATATGATAAGGTTATCTTGCTTTACTACATTGGGGGAGTTACCTTTAACGATGTCTATGATGTCATCTTGCGCCAGTTTATTCCTGTCAACCGAGAATTTTTCCAGTTCCCTTATTTTTTCTTCGAACAAAGGAACATCTTCGGCATTTCCGGTCACTTTTATCGCGTTCCCACGCGCAACGATACGTAGTTTAGGAAACAGTGTTTTTATTAATTGTAAATTGGCATTATTTATCCCGAAAAAGACAACAGGGTCTACGTGTTCTAAAATAATTATTTGTTCTATCATTCAGTTAAATATCAACAAAGTACCATAATGATTTTAATTTGGTTAGTCGGGTATTATGTAATGGTGCACAAAGATAGTGATAATCTTGTACAATTTTTATTTTAAGCAAAATAGTTGTTTATGTTGGTTAAGAGTTTCTTCATTCGGTGACGAATAGTAAACATCCCTTACCATATTGTCGTCGGATAAATACCATATAAGCGCATCCTGCTTACGGTAGATATACAGCCCGTCGAAAGAAACTACTTTATCCCAATCCGAATCGAGTATACCGAACAAGCGGCCGCGTTCCAGCAATACTTCGGCGCCGAAGTCGTAGCCCATAGCACACTGGTAATATAGGATATCGGATAAGAATTTTTCCAGTGGCATCTTGTCCAACAGATACCATTTTTCATCATCTGCCTGCTGATATACTTTCGGATGATCTGTATCGTCAATATCGAAAGCCCATCGGCACACGTCCTGATTTTCTTCCAGAAATTGGATTTTATTATCCAAGAGAACAAGGTCTTCGATAGGATAGAAGTATAGAAACGAACTCATAAACAAGGGATCATTTCCTACTTTACTGTACATATATTTCAATGGGGAGGGCAGCTTTACACCGAGCAGGAGCTCTACTGTTTCTATTTCTTCCGTGCTTATTCCTTCACGAAGGGAGTCTCCCAGTAAGTTTTGTATCGTTTCTTCTATCATCAGATTTTTCTCACAGTTCAGTTTTTGTGTTTTTATAATAATTATAGTGGATAAAGATAGATAAAAGTTATAATAGATAAATGCCATATTCTTAATTTATTGAGGATGTGCCAACCGTCTGTCATCCCGCGCCCGGCGTGGGGTTTCCCTAAAAGAGAATCTTCATTAAGAGAGGATAGCCCTCAATGTCATTAAGTTAAGCCTTTTTCCTCTTTGTCATGCTGAGAGACGAAGCATCCCGTGTAGGCAAATTGCTTTTAAGAAAAGAGATCCTTCACTATCGTTCAGGATGACAGGGTATAAGATTTACTTAACTTGATGCCATTGCTATAAATCCTGCTCGTCAGGCGTCAGCCAGCGCCGTTAGCGAGCGTACGGGGTACCCACCCGGTGCAGGCGGCGTAGAATGAAGTGCGGGCGCTTTTAAGCATCATCTGCCAATTATCGCAATGATGAGATTATCATCACTTCATTCAGCCGGCAAGCCGATGGTGGGTCGTACGGCGAAGCGGGGCGCAATGCTTTTTTGCTTACTTTTGGAGCTTCGGCCAAAAGTAAGGCAAGCAATCTGTGATTGCGCGCAGAATAAAAAAGAACATTTAACTTATCAACTACTGATTGACATAAATTACAGAAAAACACCTAAAATCTTATATATTCAATAATTTTATACTAAATTTGCACACTTGTAATATTTTTGTGCATATTTAGTTTATGGCCATAAACAAAACCCGGAATATACTAATTGATGTAGCTCGTCAACTATTTGCAAAATTGGGAGTGGAAAATACAACCATGAATGATATTGCAGTAGCATCCCACAAGGGACGCCGGACATTATATACATATTTCAACAACAAAAATGAGGTGTATCAGGCGGTTCTGGAAACAGAACTCGACCAGATGTACCATGCACTGCAATCTGTCGCAAGCAAAAAACTTCCTGCCGACGAAAAACTCCTTTTATTTTTTTACACACGTTTCGATGCCATAAAAAATGTTGTAGCAAGAAACGGGACACTGAAGGCCGATTTCTTCCGTGATATATGGCGTGTACAGAATGTGCGCAAATCGTTCGACCTGAAAGAAATACAGGTACTAAAAGATATCCTGAACAAAGGGGTGGAAGAAGGCACTTTCGAAATGCCCGACACACAGGCTACAGCAGAAATATTGCACCATGCCCTGAAAGGGCTCGAAGTACCGTACATCAGGGGACAAATCAGGGCTGAAAGTTTGAAAACAGAATCACAACGTGAGAATATCGCTTACCTGATATTCGAAGGTATCAAAAAGAAAAAATAAATCGCAAACCAATTTTATATTTAATTTATACATTATGAAATTATTAGAAGGTAAAACCGCTATTATTACAGGTGCAGCACGTGGCATTGGTAAAGCCATTGCACTTAAATTCGCAGAACAGGGAGCAAACATTGCCTTTACTGATTTAGCTATAGATGACAACGCAAAAGCTACTGAAGCCGAGATTGCAAAGTATGGAGTGAAAGTTAAAGGATTCGCGTCTAATGCCGCGAACTTCGAAGACACTCACAACGTTGTTGAAGAAATAGCAAAAGAATTCGGACAAATAGATATCCTTGTAAACAACGCCGGCATCACTCGTGACGGCCTGATGATGCGTATGACCGAACAGCAATGGGATATGGTAATCAATATAAACCTGAAATCGGCATTCAACTTCATCCATGCGCTTACTCCGATATTCATGAAACAGAAGAGCGGAAATATTATAAATATGAGCTCTGTCGTAGGCCTCTCAGGTAATGCGGGACAAACGAACTACTCTGCGTCGAAGGCAGGTATGATCGGCTTGGCTAAATCTATAGCGAAAGAACTAGGCTCAAGGAATGTACGTGCAAACTGTATTTGTCCGGGATTCATCATCACAGAAATGACAGGCGTCTTACCTGACGATGTGAAGAAAAAATGGGCTGAACAAATTCCGTTACGCCGCGGAGGCACACCCGAAGATGTGGCTAACGTAGCCGTATTCCTTGCTTCCGACCTCTCTTCTTACGTATCGGGACAAGCGATCCCTGTATGTGGCGGTATGAATATGTAATATATACAGAAGATATACGAACGGGAAGGAGCAAATTCAGGTTTGCTCCTTTCTTTTTGCAGAGGCCAGAAAGAAACAGAACCACAACACATATTTCCCGGCAATATCCATTGATATATTACTAAAAAATCTATCTTTGTTGGATATGAACATTTAAAACTTTTTACGATGAAAAAACTTCTCTTTATCTTAATCACTGTAGCTTTGATGTGTTCTTGTTCTTCCGGACCTAAAGGCGCTGCCCAGAGTTTTTCGGAAAACCTTGCAAAAGGAAAAGTTGATGAAGCTAAAAAGTATGCGACCGAATCGACCGGAAAAATGCTTGACTTTGCATCCAGCATGGGCGGCGGTGGCAGCAAAGTCAATCCTGACTTCAAATTTATTTTTGTAAAAGACTCCATTTCAGACAATAGGGCTTGGGTTACATTCAAGGGTGCCGAAGACGAAAAAGAGCAAACACTCGAACTTGTAAAGATAGACGGGGATTGGAAAGTAAATGTGGATATGAAAAAATAGTCTTTTTTCTTTCCTGTTTTTTATTCATAAGTTGCACCGGAGAACAGAAGAAAACTGTAGACCCTTCATTACTCGAAGGAATCCGGAGCGGAGATATTATTTGCCGGTTGGGGAATGGCTTTTTCTCCAATCAGTTTAAGGAATATTCTCTGACCGAAAAGTTATACTCGCATGCAGGAATCGTGGAACAAAGCGGAGATTCGCTATTTGTAATCCACGCCGAAGCCAGCGAACTGACGGGTATCGGCCATGTAAAGAGGGAATCCATTCAGGTTTTTCTGGACGGGATAAGGACATGGGGTGTGTACCGCATCAGTGCAGATGATTCGGTGCGGAACGATATTGCAGTCTTTGCGAAGGAATACTTCCTGAAAAAAACACCTTTCGATATGGATTTTGACGCCGGCAACGATAGCAAAGTCTATTGTACCGAGCTGGTGGCACTTGCTGTAAACAGAGCTGTAAATGACAGTTTGGTTAAGCCTGCCATACAGTTTGGCCACAGGAAGATTTATGGCATAGACAATGTATATCTGCTGCCGGATATAACAGTAATAAAGAAGGTGACAAAATAGATGCAAAATACAATTACTTACATAAAAGAATCACTGAAAACATATTACCCCGAAAGTGAAATTTTGGGCTTTGTGCGTATTATAACAGAATATATAACCGGAAAGCCTTATTCACACATTATAGTTGACAATCAGAAACTTTCGGATATCCAGCAAAAGCGGCTTAACGATATTCTCGAACAACTGAAAGAATATAAACCCATACAGTATATCACAGGAGAAAGCTATTTTTTCGACCTGCTTTTTTTTATAAATAAAGATACCCTTGTCCCCCGTCCCGAAACGGAAGAGCTTGTAGAGTTGATTTTGAATGAGAATGAAGAATCAGGACTAAGAGTGTTAGATATCGGTACAGGCAGCGGCGCCATCGCCATTGCCCTGGCATCATATATGGATGATCCGCTTATATCTGCATGGGATTTTTCGCAGGGAGCACTGGATGTGGCTATACTCAATGCAGAACAAAACGAGGTGGAGGTGGATTTTGAGAAAGTGGATGTGCTGAAAGATTATCCCACCGATACATTGTATGATATTATTGTCAGCAATCCTCCTTATATAATGGAAGGGGAAAAAGCTGCAATGGATAAGAATGTACTGGAATACGAACCGCACACCGCCCTGTTTGTACCGGATAATAACGCCCTTTTGTTTTACGACCGGATAGCGGATATAGCCCTCAATATACTCAAACCTGATGGGAAACTGTATTTTGAAATAAACCAGGCAAAAGGAAAAGAAACAGTAAAGCTATTGGAAGATAAAGGCTTTAGAAACGTGTCTCTGTTTCAGGATTTGAATAAAAATGACAGGATGGTGAGGGCGGAAAAATCATAGTATTTTATTCTCCTTCTTACCTTCATATTGCCCCCTGTTATCCACAATATTCTCCATATTTTTCATTGCCCAGTCTACCAGATTATTAAGGTAAGGCATGAGTTCTTTTCCCGATTCTGTCAGAGTATATTCAACTCGTGGTGGCACTTCCGGATAGATCTTTCTGGAAATAAGCCCGTCGGACTCCAGCGAGCGTAAAGTGACCGTCAGCATCCGCTGCGAAATGTCGCCGATGGATTTATAGATATCATTAAAGCGCATCGTACCGTTCACATCAAGCGTAGCCAGTACCAGAAGCGACCATTTATCTCCCAGTCTGCTTATAATATCCCTGATAGGGCAGGCCTCAATACGTAAAAAAGTTTTCATTTTTCTTCAAATCTATTAAATTGAAAATCAATATTACTAACATTTTTGTTATTTAATTACCAGACTGTTCGTTCTTGCAAAACGAAATTACTTATCGTATGTTTGCGCAACAAAAGTAATATAATTACTATTAGTAACTATTATGAATCATAAAAAATCACGACTATGGCAAAAAAAGTAGCAGTATTAGCAGTAAATCCGGTAAACGGAGCCGGATTGTTCCAATACCTGGAAGCATTCTTCGAAAACGGTATACAATACAAAACATTTGCGGTATCTGATACGACTCAGATAAAAACAAATTCAGGGATCAGCCTAACAACAGATGATATTGTAAGCAACCTGATAGATCATGAAGATCAATATGACGCTTTGGTCTTCGCCTGCGGAGACGCAGTACCCCAATTTGAGGATAATGCCGATAAGCAATACAATCAGGATATGCTGACTGTAATAAAGGCTTTCGGCGACAATAACAAGATGCTGATCGGACATTGTGCAGCGGCACTGTTTTTTGACAATCTGGGAATAGGGATCGGTAAAAAAGTAGCTTTGCACCCATTCATTAAAGATGTAGTGAAGGGAGTTGTGGGCACTGACGAAAAGGTGGTTGTCGCCGACAATATCTATACTGCCCAGACAGAAAATGCAATACCTGAATTGATTCCGGAATTATTAAAGGCCTTAGAAACTGTTTAAATTTGAACGAATAAAATTTAAACAGTTTCTAAAAATAATATTGGGGTTTCCTCACATCCTGAACATAGGAAAGCATTTTGTTTTCACACAATGGACTTCTTCACTATGTTCAGGATGATATTTTTTTGCTATTTTTGATACCAATTAAAAATAGAAATTATATAGGATGAAACTCTCCGAACCCCAGGCCCTCAACCGTGTAGCCGCCTATTGTTCCCGCACCGAACGCTCAGAATTTTCGGTAAGGAAAAAACTGCTTGCATGGGAATTTCCGGAAGATGCAGTCAACCGTATTATAGACAGGCTGAAAAAAGAAAAATTCCTTGATAATGCCCGTTTTGCCCGCAGTTTTATCAACGACAAAATAAGATTCAACAAATGGGGCAGGACAAAGATTGTTTTCGAACTGAAAAAGCTCAATATACCTGAGTCCGTTTATAACCCGATTTTGGAAGAAGTGGCGGGAGACGAATTTGAAAAGCAACTGATGCACATACTAGCCATAAAGGAAAAGTCTGTGAAGTCTAAAAACGATTACGATAAGAAAACGAAGCTGATACGCTTTGCATTAGGCAGGGGTTTTTCGATGGACTTAACCATTAAGTGTGTTAATAAATTGTTGGGAGGAGACTATGAGGAACATTTTTCGTGATTTCCTCAGTCTATTCTTTCCCGACCTTTGTGTTGTTTGCCACGAACGTCTGAGTGAAGGCGAACAACATATCTGTACCGGTTGCCTGCTGCTATTGCCAAAAACCAACTACCATAGGCAACCCGACAACCGCCTGGAACAATTCTTTGCCGGGCGTATACCTTTCCTCCGTGCAGCTACATTCGCTTATTTTGTGAAAGGTGGAAGCATTCAAAGTATTATCCATGAACTGAAATACAGGCAGAATCCGCAGATAGGAAATTTTATAGGCGAACTGTGTGGAGAGAATATAAAAGACAGCGACTTTATCTCATCTGTAGACTTGCTTGTACCTGTCCCGTTGCATCCTAAGAGGCAAAAAGAAAGAGGCTATAACCAGTCATTGGAAATATGTAAAGGAATATCTGCAATAACAGGCATACCCATCGATAGCGAAACGCTTATCAGGAAAATAAATAACCCTTCACAAACAAAGAATGCACGTTTCGACCGCTGGAAGAATGTAGAAGATATTTTTCAGATCACAGATGATGAAATATTCAAAGATAAGCATATCCTGTTGGTAGACGATGTAATCACCACAGGCTCCACTCTGGAATCCTGCACAAAAGAGATATTAAAATGTACAGACAGCAAGGTTAGCATCTATGCTGTGGGAACAGCAGGCTGATTTTCAGAGTTCTTATTTACTATTGCTAATGTCAATCAGTAGTTGATAAGTTAAATGTTCTTTTATTTTATGCACAAAAACCATCATGGTTTAAACTTTTTAGCATTGGCTCATACTTCCGCGCCCTCCCGGGCTTGTCCTTCCTTTTGGCATTGCCCAAAAGGAAGCAAAAGGCTAGTGCTTTGTCCCTCGGCGACCCACCAACGGCTGG
>NZ_QVMO01000004.1:0-35902 GCF_010501055.1 Dysgonomonas sp. 521 | reverse complement strand
AAACTCGCCTGCGGCTCGGACAACATCCCGTTTCACGCCGTCTGCACCGGGTGGGTGCCCCGCCTGCGGAACTTATGCACGGAGTCGCAACGCAATGTCAAGAAAGAGGATAGACCTCAATGTCATTAAGTTAAGCTTTTTTCCTCTTTGTCATGCTGAGGGACGAAGCATCCCTTGTAGGCAAATTGCTTTTAAGAAAAGAGATCCTTCACTATCGTTCAGGATGACAGGCTATAAGATTTACTTAACTTGATGACATTGGTATAAATCCTGCTCGTCAGGCGTCAGCCAGCGCCGTTAGCCAGCGTACGGGGCACCCACCCGGTGCAGGCGGCGTAGAATGAAGTGCGGGCGCTTCTCAGCATCGTCTGCCAATTATTGCAATGATGAATCTTTCATCACTTCATTCAGCCGGCAAACCGATGGTGGGTCGTACGGCGAAGCGGGGCGCAATGCTTTTTTGCTTACTTTTGGAGCTTCGGCCAAAAGTAAGGTAAGCAATCTGTGATTGCGCGCAGAATAAAAAATAAAAGAACGTTTTAAGTAGCGAGAGCAGAACTGAATTAAAAATTCATGTTATGTCGAGTCACGAAATAACGTTCACAGGAGCGAAGCGTATGTAAAACGACTAATGGAATTGAACGTTTAACTTATCAACTACTGATTGACATTACTAAGGTTGAAGTAGTTTGTGAAAAGATAAATTCGAAGAACTTGATTTACTCTAAATAAAGTCTTCTCATTCTTATGATATCAACTTTCAGTTCTTTGGTAAGGAAGTTCATTATTGTACCATGATCCCTTTTAATCTGGTTTATCCCGGCTTGCAGAAACATACGCTTGACCGTGAATATAGGTTCTGCTCTCGGATATTTAGCTATAAAGGCATCATATTTATCGCTCAGATAAATCTTTGATGAAAGATAATCCTGCATTACTGTTTCCTCATCTACGCCCAACGAAAACAAGATTAAAGCCGCCGCCATACCTGCCCTGTCCTTCCCTGCCGAGCAATGAAAAATCAGCGGGGCGCTCAGATTATTCTGAACGATGGCAAAGAATATGCGGAATGCTCTCACACAGGCAGGATCGCTTACCAACAAGCGGTTCATGTGCTTCATGTGGGAGTCTATATTCGACTTTAACAGATTTGATTGTATACCCTCCGTACTCAAATTGCCCGGAGTGATGGCGATGGGATATGTAAACTGAACAGTAGTAGGCAGGCGATCGGGAGACCTCTTTGCTTCGGCTTGCGCCCTAAAGTCAACGACTGATGTAATCGGAATGCTTGATAAATATTTTATATCACTACCCGTCAGGTTGGATAATTCATCGGCCCGGAACAGTTTTCCCCATTTGGTATATCTCCCGTCCTTGGCCTTAAATCCGCCCAGATCGCGAAAGTTATATCCTCCCTCCATTGGCAAATGCCTCTCGGAAAGATAAATCTTCTCGCCTTCGTTGTCGAGTTCGAAATAAAGCCGGATGGACGTGCTTACATTCAGCGGAAAAATACCGCTTCCATTTCCTGTGAGCAGGGGTTGGGTATGGTTAATATTATCGAAGGTACTCCCGGCGAACAATGACCAATTGCCTTCAGTTTCTATCTTTAAACTTGCGGCTTTAGTATATTTATCACGTATTATCTGAAATTGTCGACTATCCGTATCCATTGATTGCCTCAGAGTTCCTTTATCTGCTGGTAAATAATATAATGATTATAATGAAATCTTGATAAAAACACCGCAAATATACGGAATTAGTTGGGATATTGCCAACTACACTGTTAATTATGCGAATCAAGGGTTAAATGTGCCGTTAGGCACATCATATTGGTAGAAACATGAATGAAATTCGTTTTTTGTGCCGTCAGGTACAAAATGTGAATTGTTCTGTAGATATTGCGTACCTGACGGCACGCAATTAACTGGTTAAAGCTTCTTTCTACCAACATTCAGTCCCTAAAGGGACAAAAAACAGCACATTTAACCCTTGATTCGCATTAATTAGATTGAAGTGTGAAAAAAAGGTAAATGTTTACAAAAAGAGAATAGACTATTGATAAGCATTTGTATCTGGTGTATCTTTGTTATATACGGATATAGCAGGTAAAAGGATATATCCAATGATATACCTTTAGTCTGATCACTTGTCATATCCAATCTTAGAGTCTGTTTAAATTTTATACGAATTTTTTATTATGTCTTTTTCTTCGTTCATTTTTAGTCTGTTTTCGGCTGTTTTTTCCTTTCTCTCAACTCAAATAGCCCGCTATTATCGTTTCGAGGAAGAAAAAAACATCTCTAAAACATCTCTAAAAATTTGAACGAATAAAATTTAAACAGTTTCTTAATGAAATAATAAATAGGTCTGAGACCTTAATCGTTATTCTTTTTTTGATGAGATTTAAACTACTAAGCTTATTTGCGGGCACATTATTTTTATATAATTGTTCCCCTGACCCCACAACTGTCACCGTAATGTGTGAGCAGGATCGTAAGGGGAATTATATCCTGAAGTGGGAATTATATCCTGAAATTGACAATACTCCGATAGATATATATATATCGGATAACGACAGCGTGTTTCCATCCAGCCCCCAGCTTACAGCTAATTCAAATGACTATATTGCCCTGATAGAGAATCTTTCGGATACGGTCGAAAAACGGAAGTACTTCCGCATCAAGGTTGCCGGCATCCTTTCGGATATCGTGAGCAACCGTTTTTTCGAGATGGACAGTGTGCAGAATTTTAGGGATATAGGCGGATATGTAACAAGTGACAACAGGCGCGTGCGTTGGGGCAAAATATTCCGTTCGGGCAGCTTTTTCAGGATGACTACTCATGATAGTCTTGAAATAAACAGCCTGGGGATAAAGACTTTCTTTGATCTGAGGTCAGAGGATATAAGAAAGAAAAATGCTCAGCCATTCAGTAATGTGAAAAACATACGTATACCGATAGCATATAACGGATATAGTTCTATCTCCCAAAAAGTAATGGAAGGGCGTTTCCTACGCGGCGATGCCATTATATATACACAGGATACTTACAGGGATATGGTAAATAACTTTGCCGGGCAATATGCCGATTTCTTTGATTACCTGTGCGACGAGAATAATTATCCGGTTGTTTTCCATTGCTATCTGGGTAAGGATCAGTCGGGCCTGGCCACTTTCTTCCTGCTTCGGGCATTAGATGTGCCTATGGATATCATAGAAGATGACTATATGGTTTCAGATATGATTATCGACCGGACAAAGCTGGTACGAAACGCCGATAGTTTATCAGAGTCGAGGCAAGAAGCTTTTACCATGCTCTCAAGGACAGATATTTCATATCTCAGGTATGGCATTTCATGCATAAGGGAAAAAAGCGGATCGGTAGAAGAATATATGCTGAATGAGTTGAAACTCACCCCCGAAAAAAAGAAAAAGCTTAAAGATATTTTATTACATTAAGAGTCTGTTTCAATTTTATAGCAAATCTTTTTTATAGCTATTTTTAGATGGATTTTATCATTTTTGCCAGCCGAACCAACGGTCAGCGGAGCTAATTAGCGGGCTAAACCAAGAGTAAAAAGGGAATTGAAAATCGGCGGAGCCAAAAATACGGCAAAAAGAGCATAAAAAAATTGCTAAGAACTATTGACCAGAACCTGTAATAAAAATCTTCGCTAAAATTTAAACAGGCTCTAAGTCCTTTATAGAAAAGAATAACCTATTTAGGATAACGTAGGGCTGTCTCAAAAGTAAAAAAAGAGTAGTTGCCATTGTGGGCTTCACGCGCATTCCTTTATAATCAAGGCGCGCTTTTGGGGATTCCATGCCAGACACGGAATGACAGGTTTTTGACATTAAAGCAAACGCCTGAAAATTCATAAAACTGTTTTCAGCCTCACATAACACAATATCACAAACGGGCGTATGCAATACGCCCCTACAAACCTCCGATAGGAGTTGAACAATTTCAGGGTTTGCCCTGATCGATGATTGAAGTAAAATGTTATAAACCAATCTTTTGTTTTACAGTCAGGCTTCTAAGTCCGCGAAGCGGGCTAATACGGATAACCACGGGTAAAACCCGTGGCAAAAGCGAATAAGAATAAACCGTCTCCGTAGGAGGCGAATGGGGTTTCTTAAATAAAAAATTAAGCCTCCAAGTTATTTTCTAATTGCAGCTTACTTTTTATTCTCGTTGTTTATTGCCGGCTGTTTTTCTATTACAGCCTTGGTAGAATCAGCAGGTTGCGGTGCCGGCTGTTGCTGCTGAGCATTCCTCCTCCTTCTTGGCTTAAATGACTGGAACAAGCGTTTCAGCGTGGAGGCTTCTTTGCTATATACAACCCCTACACCTTGAGTAGTTGGTGCCTGACGATAGAACTGGTCATTCGTATGGCTGTATGCTTTGAGTGTCCACAGTGGGGTCAGCTGATACTCCAGGTCGAAGTCGCCAATAAAAGAATTGTCAGAGGCAGATGTCTGATCGGTACGGTACCCCACATTTGTATTGAACTTCAGCTTATCATCCAAAAATTTACGCGACACGTTTACACTCATGTCCATACTGGAAAAAGAGCCATCGTCCGATTCTATATTCGCCCCTATCTGCCATTCGTTGCCCAGCACACTCCCCACCAGCGAAGAAAGCCCCGCAGAAAGGGTATTAGAAGCTAAAGTTGTCCACAGGCTGTTTGTAAAGTTCACACCACTGTTTCCCATGCTGGAATAGAATGCCCCTGTAGCAACTAATGACGCGAATTGTTTTACCTTTTGCTCATCTGTACTTATCAGGCTGTTTACCTTCTGGCGTGTATCGTCATCGGCGCTGGGCAGGCTGATGTTATAAGTCACATCCATCTTGTCTATATTACCTGTGATACCCAGAATGCAGTCTACATCTACCTTGGTAGAGCCTTCCAGCGCAAAACTATTATCCAGCGAGGATAGGTTAGCCTTTACCCTCCGGAATGCCGTAATGTTAAACTTAGTCTTTAACGGATCGCCCGTAAAGTTGAGCTTACTTCCTTCCTGTATCTTAAAGTCGAGTTTTTTTATGCCTTGCAGGTTCAACCTGACTGAACCATCGGTCAACGTATAATCCCCGTATGCGAACATATTCTCATTCCGCATATCATAGGTAAAGTTTATCGTTCCGCTTCCTTTTGCCTGCATCTGGTCTCCTGTCGACTGATCGATAATTATACCCAGATTGATATCCTGTGTGACATTCAGGGTTATATTCAACTTGACGGGCAAAGCTTCATCGGCGGCCTTAACCATACCTTTGAGTGAATTTGCCAGCTTTTCTTCCGGAACGTTTATATACACCACACTCTTGTAGTCCGACGCTTCCGAACGCTGAGGTATCAGGATATTTAACTTAGAATTCTTATCATTCTTTATCTGCATATCCATATTGATATTCTCATTATCTCCCGTTATTTTCACTGTTCCCGAAGCATATACACGCCCATAAAACAGGCTGTCGGTCCGGTGTTCGGTATTTAACACCATCAGTTTATTCATACGCATATCCAGCTGGTACTTCATATTGTCGAAGTTCTTATGCGTTACAGTGGCATTTACACTTGCCGTATTGCCCTGGCTGTCTTTCAACGTCAGGTTTTCAAATCCTATTTTATCGGGGCTCACCCTGATAGTATCCGAGATGGTATAGACTACGTTTGTATAATCCACCCCTATCTGTGTATCATTAAATCCTAAGAAACCTTTTACTTTAGGCGCCTTGGCAGAGCCTTCCACCATCAGGTTGGTACTGATACTGCCATCTATCTTGTTCAGCATATCTGCCACAAATGGCTGCATCCACTTCAACGGCATCTGTTGCATCCTCAACTGCAAATCGAGAGAGTCATGATTGGTGTATATTGTCCCGTCTACTTCGGCCAGCATCCTGTCTTTATTCTCCAGGGTAGCGTCGAGCCGCAATCCGCCAAAGTATTCACTCCAGCGGCTATCCAGTTTCATCAGCCCAAGGGTATCGCCAAATATGACGATATCCGCCATTTCCAGATTCCTTGTATATAGTTCGGGCTGATTCAATATATTAGTCAACAAAACATTCCCATGAATACACCCCCTTATATTTTTCACATCGAAGGCTTCGAGTAAATCTCCGATTTCAGCATGGCTGAAATATACGTCCAGGCTATCCCCTGCCTGATCGGAAATAACCCCGTCCATCCCGAAATATTTCTTCTTGTTCAGCCCGATCCCTATATTCTGTATTTCGGTACGGCTCCCTGTGTTATTAATTTCGCCCGGAAGGAGGTTCAATGCCAACTTATCTATCATCACATCAGAGGGGCTTATTTTAAGAGCGGAGACCAGTTCATTCTTTTCATCCCTGCTGAATTGCGCTAAAGCCTCTATCCGTCCGTTGATATTTATGTTTGTCTTATCGCTTACCACATTTGTTGCGGCATGCATTTGGTCATTGGCTCCGTCTACATTCAGATTCAACGAATAAATACCGTTTTCCATAAGCACACCGCTCCCGGCTGTGATGTTAAAGGATGAATCTACATTCACTATATTGATAGTCGTATTCTTTATGTCATAGTCGCCATACTTTATATAAGGGATAGTCCCCCTGGCGGTAATTATTTTATCTACCGTATTGATTTGTCCGCTTATATTGGCAGGCTCTATAATATCTACAGGCAGGGATAAGATTTTGCCCAGTTCCTCCGTGTTCTTTGCTGTCAGGCTGAAAGTGAAATTATTCTGATCGGCTTTCACGTTTTTAGTTTTCTGAAATACCGACGGAAGGTATCGATGCATCAGGTTGGTGAGTTCGTCTGCCAACGACATAAATGTATACTGCCCTGCAATATTTGCCGACAGAAGGGACGATTCCAGATTTATATACTTATTACGATCTTCTTTTCTGCCCGCTTCCAACGTGAATTTTCCCGGTTTGAAGCTAAAATTCTTATCATGAAAGTCCAGACTGTCTATAGTAGCTTTACCTGTCATATTATCTATATCAAGCCCTTTTATATGGCCATTCAGGGCAAGGGAGAGCCGCGGATTTTCCCAGTTCTCTTCTTTATAGAAATGGTCGACATGTAAGTCATCTACTTTCAGGCGCAGGTCTATATCCGGCACTTGTGTCTGAGACATATTCGCCTTTGCAAAGATTGTACCTATAGGCAGGCTGGCATTGGCGGTCAGTCCCATTTCCGTAGCGTTATAATAGGCATCGAAAGGGATATTTCTGTATGTATCTTTATTATATTGTATCGCGTCTATTTTTCCCAAAGCATGAGCCATCAACGGCTCTTTTTCCGATTGCATCGCCCTTACATCCACATCCGCAGATACACCCCCAAACCCGATGGTGTCTCCCAACAGTTTACCCAGATTGAAATTCTGCGTATTCAGGTTTGCCGCCACATTGAAGGAAGAGAATGTACTGTCAGCCCCTCCGGTCGCCAGAGCCGTAATCGCTCCCTGACGGCACCATGCTTCGGCATCCAGCTTGAATCTGCTCAACTTTCCGTTTATCTTCCCTTTGAGGTATATGTCGCCCATATCCTGCAATATATCGGGGGCGACAAAGGTTGAATCGCCTATCTTTGCAAATGACGTTATCGCCGCGGGCGAAGCCCTGAATCTATCGATAGAAAGGTTAATATCTGCGATGCCATATCGCTCGTAGCTCGATATGGAAGCCTTACCGCTAAGGACAGCGTCATTACCATAATCAACCTTTATACTCTGAATGTCTATAGCCGGCAGTTTACCGGATATATCCGCGTTCAGGGTTATATTATTTTTCAGGAATTTCAGTTCGGGAAGGAAGGCGATTAAATCCTGAGGAGAGATCTCAGCATCATCTGTCGCTACCTCAAACTCGTCTGTCGACAGATTATACCGTACCTTATTTGCATTCAGGTGCGAGTTTGGCATATTCAGAGACATATTTTCCACCCAATACTGCGATTTATCCGAATAAACCTGCCCTTTCAAAGCTTGGATTTCGAGCCCGCTTTTTTCCTTAGCCGAGAGGTTATTGAGTGTAATATCCAGTTTGTCGGTATCTATCGAGTTCAGATCCAGATTGGCACTTACATTGTACAATGAGATATGCGAAGGATTGAAAAGCTTAGGGGTAACCGAATCCGATAACACATCATAGTTCATCCGCCCGTTCCGAAGCTCTACGTCCGCTATCACTATTTGTAACGCACTTGCTGTAGTATCTGCCTGAGCCGTATCGCCGGAAAAAGCGTCAACAATGAACTGGAAATTGAAATCGCTGATACTATCCTTCCGGTTTACATTGATAAGAAAATCATCAACGGTAATACCGGTGATAGCCAGTGTGCTGCTTTTGACAAGCTTCCACGGGCTGAGCATTATATCCAGCGAGTTTGCATAGAGCAGGGTATCTTTTGCCTGATCTTCGATATATATGCCTTTAAGGGTAGCATGGTTGAACAGGCTGAGACGTACCTCATCTATCGAAACTTCCGTTTTCAACGTGCTTTTCAGCTTATCCACCGCAAAATCGGCTACTTTTTGCTGAATGGAAGGAATGGACAGTAGTACGTACAAAACGACATTCAGTACTGCAATGCCAATGATTACATACAACAGAATCTTGAAAAGCTTTTTTACCAAACTTTTCTTTTTAGGATTCAATCCTTCTTGTTTCCTTTCTTCTTCCATCAATAACACTTTATCCTGTTCGCTCCGTATATCTGCCATCTAAAGGCTTTGTCACAAAAAAGTTATTTCAATTTTGCCTGCCACTCTTCTTCATTGAAACCAACCAGCACAAAATCGCCGGCTACTACTATCGGGCGTTTTACGACCATCCCGTCTGACGAAAGGATACTGATCAGTTCAGCTTCAGAGCCAGACTTTACCTTTTCTTTCAGATTATTTTCCTTATAAATCCTTCCTGAAGTATTGAAAAATTTAGATACAGGTAAACCGCTTTTTTTTATCCATCCTGCCAGTTCTGTTTCGGTCGGATTTTCTTTTGTAATATCCCTGCTTTCAACGTTTATGTCATTTTCCTTGAGCCACTTAGCCGCTTTTTGGCAAGTGCCGCATTTTGGGTATTGTAGAAATAGTATCGATGCCATATAATATGCTGTTATATATTTTAACAATGTGCAAAAATAAATGTTTACTATTGAATAACGCAGTTTAATTATTTAAAGTTGACTCCTCACACGATTATTTGTTTATTTTTGTACCTAAAACAAAAAATTTGAGTATGATACAATCTATGACCGGTTATGGCAAATCCTCTGCCGAGCTTAATAAGCGGAAAGTTACTGTCGAAGTAAAATCCCTGAATAGTAAACAACTCGATTTATCGGTACGCCTACCAAATTTGTATAAAGAACACGAAATGGAAATCCGTAACCTTTTGTCCCGTCAATTAGAACGAGGAAAAGTGGATTTTCTTATTTATGTGGAAAATATAGGGAATGAAACAGCTACGCAAATAAACCAGAGCACACTGGAAGGATATTATAACCAGATAAAGGAATCTTCGGTAAAGTTGGGCGTTGAACTGCCAAGCGACTGGTTTCAGGTATTGCTTCGCCTGCCGGATGTACTGAAATATGAAGCGCAGGAAGTAGATGAGGCTGAATGGGCTGAGGTATCGAGGGTAATGAATGAGGCCGTTGCCCAGCTATTCTCTTTCCGTAAGCAGGAAGGCGCCATGCTCCAGAAACTGTTTGAAGAAAAAATAGCAAACATATCAACCCTGCTATCCGAAATAGAGCCGTTCGAAGCCGAACGGGTGGATAAAATAAAAGGACGTATCACCGAAGCCCTCCATAAAATAGAGGATTTCGATTATGACAAAAACCGTTTCGAACAGGAAATGATATATTATATCGAAAAACTGGATATCAACGAAGAGAAAAGCCGCCTGAGCAACCATCTCAAATATTTTCTGGAAACGATGAAATCGGGAACGGGGCAAGGCAAGAAACTCGGCTTTATAGCACAGGAAATAGGGCGTGAAGTGAATACGATGGGCTCAAAATCCAATCATGCCGAAATGCAGCAGATCGTGGTGAAAATGAAAGACGAGCTGGAACAGATAAAGGAACAGGTACTGAACGTATTATAAGATAAAAACAATAAAATGGGCAAATTGATAATATTTTCGGCTCCATCCGGCGCTGGTAAATCGACCATTGTAAATTACCTGCTTTCGCAAAAGCTGAATTTACAATTTTCGATTTCGGCAACCAGCCGCTTACCCCGCGGAACGGAAAAGCATGGAGTAGAATATTATTTCCATACACCTGACGAATTCCGTCAGAAAATCAGCAATGATGAGTTCCTGGAATTTGAGGAAGTCTATGAGGATAAGTTTTACGGCACGCTGAAATCGGAAGTCGAAAGAATATTAAACAGCGGTGGAAACGTAGTTTTTGATGTAGATGTTGTAGGAGGTTGCAACATCAAAAAGTATTATGGAGACAGGGCTTTGTCTGTCTTTATAGAGCCGCCGTCGATAGAGGAACTACGCAACCGGCTGATAAACAGGGGTACAGATTCTCTCGAAATAATAGAGTCGCGTGTTGCCAAAGCTGAGTATGAGATGCAGTTTGCTTCACAATTTGATGTGGTTATAAAAAATGATGATTTAGAGGAGGCTAAAGCGAAGGCCTTGAAGGTCGTAACCGATTTCCTGTCAACAAAATGGTAATAAAACCAAAATGTTTATATAACTTATAACTACATAATGAACATAGGCATATTTTCCGGTTCGTTCAACCCTATCCATATAGGGCACCTTGTTCTGGCAAACTACATTGCCGAGTTTACCGACATCGATGAAGTATGGTTTATAGTCAGCCCGCTCAATCCGTTGAAATCGAAGACTGAACTTTCTGACGAAGCCATCCGTTTAGAAATGGTTGAGTTGGCGCTCCGGGATTATCCGAAGCTGAAAGCAAGTGACTTTGAGTTTTCGCTTCCGAAACCCTCTTACACAATAAATACGCTGGGCGCCTTGTCGGAAAAGTATCCAGAGCACAGATTTACCCTGATTATAGGGGCGGATAACTGGAACACTTTTGAGAACTGGAAAGAACATGATATAATACTCGAAGAATACCCTATAATGGTTTATCCGAGGCTCGATTACCGGATTTCGATCCCCAACAAATTAAAAGCCAGAGTGGAAGCACTGGAGTCGCCCATTATCGAAATGTCTTCTACCCTTATAAGGAAAAGTATACCGGAGGGGAAAAATGTCCGTTCTTTTCTGCCGGAAAATGTATATGATTATATTTTAGAGAGAGGATTGTATAAATAAAATTCAAAAATAGTTTACCCATAAGTAAATGGATTAATGCAACATTTATTGAATATAAATTACAATAAAATGAATTACGAGGAAGCTTTGACAAAAGATTTGGAAATACGTCGCCGGCGATTGCAGCAGGCAATGCAGGATATGAATATAGAGGGTTGCGTCCTGAGTACGGCAGTGAATGTATTCTATATGACCGGATTGGTTTACAATGGTTACTTTTATTTACCTGCAGAAGGCAAGCCCATCCACTTTGTCAAACGCCCTGAAGGGATTTCGTTAGAAAACACCGTTTATATCCGTAAGCCCGAACAGATAGCAGATGAATTGCCAAACTTAAACCGTTCCCTGCCAAAGTCGCTACTGATAGAAACGGATGTCATTTCCTTCGGTGAATGCGCCCGTTTACTGAATACATTCAGTCTGGACGAAGCTGCCAATGCTTCGACACTGATGCGTAAGATCCGCAGTATAAAGACTGCTTTCGAAGTGGAGCAGGCGCGGGTGTGCGCGCGCAGGCACGAAACTGTATATAAGCTGATCCCTTCGGTATATCGCAATGGGATGACCGATATAGAACTACAGATAGAAATAGAGCGTCTGATGCGCCTGCACGGTTCGCTCGGCATCTTCCGCAGCTACGGAGAGAATATGGATATCTATATGGGAAGCCTCCTTGTAGGAGAAAATGCGGAAGCGCCATCGCCATTCGACTTTGCTCTGGGCGGAGCAGGAACAAACCCGATATTGCCATTGGGCGCATCGGGCGAGAAAATCAAAAAAGGCGATACTATCATGGTGGACATGGCGGGGAATTATACACCTTGGATGACAGACATGACCCGTGTGTTTTCTGCCGGCAAAACGCTTGAACTGGCATACCGAGCACATCAGGTATCAATCGACATCAACAACCGGGTAATGGATATGGCCAAACCGGGTGTGAGTTGCGCCGAAATATACAACCTGTCGATGGATATGGTAGTTAAGAATAATCTGGAACAATACTTTATGGGTACCAAGCAACAGGCAAAATTTGTAGGTCACGGCGTAGGGTTGGAGATTAACGAACCTCCCGTTCTTACACCACGCTCGAAGGAATTGCTTGAGCCTAACATTGTATTCGCTTTAGAACCGAAGTTTGTAATACCCGAGGTAGGGGCGGTAGGCATTGAGAACACCTATCTTGTAACCGAAAGCGGAGTAGAAAAACTAACGATTCTGGAAGAAGCGATAATCGAACTGTAATTTTTTCCAAATTAGATAACGGAAAAGGTTTATATCATGAATAAGTTGAGAGAATTCTGTTTCTATGCGCCTCTAGTCGTACTCATTTTCAGCATACTGTTCTCCCTGATACTTTTCATACCGATTACAATGCTGGCGGAGTATTTTCCTCGATGGCTCAGGCCGAACATGGGAGGTTGGACATTTGTTGTCATCTTAGTTACGAATACAGTACTGTCATTTCTTTCGCTTACAGTGGCGCTCAATGTATTCCGGTTTGTAAGAAGCAACCGGTTGTCTTCATTCCTCTCGTTTTTCTGGGCTGTTGTTGCAGGTTATGCGATGGTACTGATGAATCCGAAACATCCCGACTTTGGTTTCAACCTGCTTATACCGTTAGGATTCCTTATTCCCCAGATATATTCTTACTATATATTTCGAAAAAGGTTGGATTCGGGATATTTTGATGTTGGGGAAATTGAATAAAATTATCTTATATTAGGTAACACAAAAAACAAACTAAAAGGTGTCACATTTGACTACGCTTCGCTCCGTCGATTTTGACTCCGTCGATTTTCAATTCAATTGTCACTTTTTTCAAATAAAGGAAAACATATATGAAAACCATCAATATAAAAGGAGAACTGTTAGACCTGTCGAAACCCTTGGTTATGGGCATACTGAACGTTACTCCCGATTCGTTCTTCTCCGGAAGCCGCAAACAAAGCGAACAGGAGATTATAAACCGTGTGGGGGAAATACTGTCGCAAGGAGGAACCATTATCGACATTGGCGCGCAATCGACCCGCCCCTCTTCTACCCTGTTGCCGGCAGAGGAAGAGATAGGTAGGCTCCGTTATGCGCTTGGCATTATCAACAGGGAATTCCCTGATGTGACCCTGTCTGTGGATACGTTCTATTCGGATGTCGCCCGCTTCTGTATCGAGGAGCACGGGGTTGCCATCATCAACGACATTTCGGGGGGAGAAATGGATAAAATGATGTTTGATATGGCTGCGAGGCTGAATGTCCCGTATATACTGATGCACATGCGGGGAACTCCTCAGACAATGACCGGCCTGACTGACTACGACAACTTTATTCAGGATGTATTCTACTACTTCTCCCAGAAAGTGGCCGAACTGCACCTCAAAGGAGTGAACGATGTGATAATAGATCCCGGTTTCGGTTTTAGCAAAACTACCGACCAGAACTACGAACTGATGGCCGCATTACGGGGCTTCTCCATCTTTGAGCTTCCACTGCTTGTAGGCATATCCCGAAAGAGGATGATATACCACCTCACGGGAACTACGGCCGAAGAAAGCCTGAACGGGACTACTGTACTGAATACCTTCGCCCTGCAAAACGGAGCCGACATTCTACGGGTACACGATGTGAAAGAGGCTGCGGAGGCCGTTAAGATAACGAATAAGCTAAAAGGATATGATTTTTAGTTAACGGGGTGACAGGGCGTAAGATACGAGTTGACAAGATACAAGCTTGTTAACTTGTATCTCGTCAACCATTTTTTTAATTCGGACTTATCCTTTTAAAACGTTCGATCGTAGACAGTACATTATCTACATAGGCGGTTGTTTGTCCGGATCTGAAATATCCGCTTTTGCACACAGGGTCGTTGTAGTACTCGGGATTCCCCTTGAGTTCAAGGTACTTCTTCACATTATCCTCCCATATATACGGGCTTGCCCCATATTTCCGGGCCAGAGCCTGTGCGTCGTTGATGTGCCCGTTGCCACCGTTATAAGCGGCTAATATAAACTTAGTACGTTCCTGCATATCTTCTATCTTGCGAAATATCTTATCCAGACGGTCGAGTAACTCCACAGCCGCGCCTATACTCAGGTCGGGGTTCATCCTGTCTTCGCTGCTCAAGCCTAAGGATGCCGCCGTCTTCGGCATTAAGCCCATAATGCCCGAAGCCCCTGCCCACGATGTGAGGTTGTTTTGGAAACGCGACTCATGGTAGCATATAGCGGCGAGGAGATGCCAGTCATATCGAGTCCCTTTGGCATGCTTCCTGAAAAGATCGTCGTAAATAGAGATTGCGCCCTTTGGTAGGCTCATGGGTATCTCGTAGTCTCCTTCGAAGGGTTGCTTGCTCAGTTCGAAGTACTTCTTTGTTATGCTCTTATATACAGGGGTATTGTCATTCTGGGCAAACCATTCATCCAGGGCTTTAGCCAGTTCGGGAGTATCTTTTCGTACAGCCCATGACGCCCTCTGGTCGAAGCTTACCTGTAAGGAGATATCCACATTCTTGTAATATGTACGGTTCAGTTTGGCTATGTACTCATCACATACCGTATACTTTATCTTACCCAGCGAAACCATTTCGATAAGGTCTTCACTTGTGATAGTATCTTCATTTACAGTATGTATCCTGATACCGCCTCCCAGCTCGGCGTTCAGGTTGATAAGGCGTTGGTGGTACTTGGTATTCTCTTCTACATACACCTCTTTTCCGATAAGCCCTGTTACATCCTTGACAATGGTATCCCCTCGGTTTGCCTGTTGTACCAATATCTGGTGGGTTATTTGTCCAAGGCCGCAGTAAGAGATGGAGTCTTTCAACTCATTCTGTATAGGTACGGCAAAAGCGACAAGATCGCCCTCTCCTTTCTTGAGCATTTCCAGCAGCTTGGCCGTATTCTCGGCAACCTTTACATTGAGCGTCAAACCATAGTGGTCGCAAAAATCCTGAGCAAGGTCATAATCGTACCCCATAGGTTCTTCCTTATAGATAAAGTAAGATGTAGAACTGTTGAGCGTGATAATGGTCAGTTCCTTTTTCTCTTTGATTTGTTCGAAGTCATATACTTCCTTCTCTACTTTCTTTTTACAGGAAAACAGAAAACATAGGCATATAAAAAAATAGATGTAGTGATGTTTTTTCATGTTTTTCAATTCTAGTAGCAGGTTATGTTGCTGTGCTGTTATCGTTCTATGTGCTTTGCGATAAGATCCAATTCGTTTTGTGCGGCTTCTATCTTACTCCCAATCTTATTCCTCCTCATCGCTATACCGTCAAGTTTCAGTCTTTTATCCAAAGAATCCGGTTTTTGATTTAGAATCGCTCCTTCTGTTTCAATTGCGGCCAATTCGCTCCGGAATTTAGCTAACGCTTCCTTTTTGTACCTTAGCCATTCGTTCAGTTCATCTGTACGCGACTGATGCAACAGGAGAAAAGCATATTGTAGCCCACATTCCTCTTTCAGAGCATATATTATGTTTTCTATATTCCGAAAACGGATTTCAAGTTCTTTTATTTTATCCAGTTCGGGTTTCAGCCATGCTGCCAGCCCATCGTAGCCGGTATCAGCCTTTATTGTTATCCACGAATTATCTCCGGATATAACCAATCCGCCAAAACTTTGCTGTATAGGCAACTCCCCGCAAAACTCATTAAAGGCAGGACATACAACAGAGCAATTTATCCTAAAATTCTCCTCTCCCTCTGTTTTATAATATTTCTGAGACTGGATATCGGCTTCGATAGTAAACAATGATATGTCCTTTTCAAAATTTACACCCTTATTGCCGAAACCGTTCTCTTTAAAGAACGGCTTGACAACCTCTTTTATCAGTCTCTTCTTTATGTCTTTTACCACATCAGAATTTTATGTTTTGCGAAGTGATATTCTCTACTTTTATATTGTATTCGGCTATGATGCTATGTACCACCTCTCCGGCAGCAGGCAAATCATCTATCAGCGAACTTATCTGGCCTATCTCCAACTCGCCTTCCGACAGGTTCCCCTCGAAGATTCCTTTTTTAGAACGTCCCCGCCCCAGTATTTCACGTATTTCCTCAGGTGCTGCGCCCCTGTCCTCGGCAGCCTGAACCGCATTATAGAAATCGTTTTTAATCAAACGCGTAGGGCTTATTTTTTTCAGGGAAAGCATTGTATCCCCTTCTTTCAGGCTGACACATAATTCCTTAAACTCCTGAGCCGCAGAACTCTCCTGCGTCAGGGCAAAACGTGTACCCATCTGTACTCCTTCGGCGCCTAAAGCGAAGGCGGCCAGCATTCCCGCTCCCGTACCGATACCTCCGGCAGCTATCAGTGGAATCGATATACTTTTTCTTACCTGCGGAATCAATACCATTGTCGATGTTTCTTCCCTGCCGTTGTGCCCTCCGGCTTCAAATCCTTCTGCAACTACGGCGTTTACTCCGGCTTCTTCGCATTTGAGTGCAAACTTCGAACTGGAGACAACATGGGCAACAATGATCCCGTTATCCTGTAATTTCTTTGTCCACAATTTAGGATTTCCGGCAGAAGTAAATACTATTTTTACGCCTTCGGATATAATGATATCCATAATTGTTTCTATTTCGGGATACATTAATGGCACATTCACCCCAAAAGGCTTGTCAGTTGCGGCCTTACACTTTTGTATGTGTTCCCTCAGGGTTTCGGGATGCATAGAACCGGCTCCGATAAGACCCAACCCGCCTGCATTACTCACTGCTGAAGCCAACCGCCAGCCACTACACCAGACCATTCCTCCCGAAATAACCGGGTATTTTATACCAAATAAGGATGCTACTCTGTTACTCATTATTTCTAATTATTCAAAGATGTTTGTACTGCAAATTTAGAAAAATATTAAGATGAAAGTATAGGGTAGGGGTTAAAGCTTACGGATTTTCTTTAAGACAAGGTAATAACCTGCATTTTTTTGCCTGTAAGTTTATCTTATTATAAAGGTCTTTAATTTATGAATAAGGAATGAAAAAGTTACAAGTAAAAGCAATGGAAAAAGTGTCACTATTGTCACTTTTTTGCAGCAGCCTGTTATTTCTGTTTTTTCAGTCAGGCTTCTAAGTCCGCGAAGCGGGCTAATATGGATAACCACGGGTAAAGCCCGTGGAAAAAGCTGAAAAGAATAGACCGTCTCCGTAGGAGGCGAATGGGATTGATTTTTACTATTTGCCTCCTACGGAGACATCGTTTTTCAGTTAGTCCCTGCCACGGGCTTTACCCGTGGTTATCCATGTTCAGTCCCTTCGGGACATAAAGCGTTCTTTGATATAATCAAAGGAAAAAGGTAACAGAGAAAAGGAATGAAAAAAGTGTCACTATTGTCACTTTTTTGCAGCAGCCTCCTATTTCTGTTTTTACAGTCAGGGTTTTAAGTCCGTGAAGCGGGCTAATACGGATAACCACGGGTAAAGCCCGTGGCAAAAGCTGAAAAGAATAGACCGTCTCCGTAGGAGGCGAACGGGATTGGTTCTCGCTATTTGCCTCCTACGGAGACATTGTTTTTCAGTCAGTCCCTGCCACGGGTTTTACCCGTGGTTATCCATGTTCAGTCCCTTCGGGACATAAAGCGTTCTTTGATATAATCAAAGGAAAAAGGTAACAGAGAAAAGGAATGAAAAAAGTGTCACTATTGTCACTTTTTTGCAGCAGCCTCCTATTTCTGTTTTTACAGTCAGGGTTTTAAGTCCGTGAAGCGGGCTAATACGGATAACCACGGGTAAAGCCCGTGGCAAAAGCTGAAAAGAATAGACCGTCTCCGTAGGAGGCGAACGGGATTGGTTCTCGCTATTTGCCTCCTACGGAGACATTGTTTTTCAGTCAGTCCCTGCCACGGGTTTTACCCGTGGTTATCCATGTTTAGTCCCTTCAGGACATAGAGCGTTCTTTTGATATAATCGGAGGAAAAAAGTAACAGGGAAAAGTAATGAAAAAAGTCACCTTTGTCACTTTTTTGCAGTAGCCTGTTATTTCTGTTTTTTCAGTCAGGGTTCTAAGTCCGCGAAGCGGGCTAATACGGATAACCACGGGTAAAACCCGTGGAAAAAGCTGAAAAGAATAGACCGTCTCCGTAGGAGGCGAACGGGATTGATTTTCGCTATTTGCCTCCTACGGAGACATCGTTTTTCAGTCAGTCCCTGCCACGGGCTTTACCCGTGGTTATCCATGTTCAGTCCCTCCGGGACATAGAGCGTTCTTTGATATAGTTGGAGGGAAAAGGTAACAGGGAAAAGTAATGAAAAAAGTGTCACTATTGTCACTTTTTTGCAGTGCAGCCCGATTGCATTTGTCACTTTTTAGGTTAGGATGAGAAGTGCTACTTGTTAATAGTTAACATATTCTGGAAACAGAACGTTAAAACCGGCGAGGTCACTTTTAAGAGGATTAAAGAATAAACCGTATCCTATTACTTGTAACTAATATTTATATCTTTGCAATGTTGTAACTTTTTAATGATAGAAACATGAAAAAGAAAACCAAGAGTACCTTACTGAAAGTTGTGGCTGCTACTATAGTGGTTTTGGCGTTACTTTTTTTATTCAGGGGTAATATCTACCGCATGGCTGTGAAGTATGAAGATGCCGGAGGCAGAAAGTCTTATGATATAAAGGATGATAGCCTGGCCATGTTTATAAACCAAAACCTACCGAATGATGAATCGCTGGACGCGAATATTGATATCGAGCAGATTGTGGATTTGTCTCAGGAAATCACAACCAGAATGCTTGATTTCTCCATCGACGCGCAATATAGTGACCCGCAAAAGCTGATGATTACCAGAGATGCCAATTGTGTCGGTTATGCCGCCTTTACTGCGTCTGTAGGCAGTTACCTGCTCAAAAGGTTTGAAATGGACAAAGAATGGGAAGCGAAACCGAAGAAAGGGAAGCTATATCTCTTTGGTAATAACATGCATAAAGGAGTGAAAAGCGGCTGGTTTAAAGACCACGACTTTGTTGTATTCAGAAATAAGAATAGCAAAGAAGAGATTTATGCCGACCCAAGTATTTATGAATATTTTGGCATAAAGCGTGTTGACAGATACCAGAAGTGAGGTTGATCGCCAATGACACTTTCACAGCAGATAAAAGATTATGCTTACAGCCTAGGGTTTGATGCCTGTGGCATTTGCCGTTGCGAGCCTGTGGATGTTGATGAACGGCAACATTTGAACAGATGGATCGAAGATTCCTACTATGGGGATATGGGTTATATGGCGCAGAATGTGGACAAGCGCAGCAACCCCGCTCTGCTGGTCGAAAATTCACGCTCTATTATATGTGTGGCGATGAATTACTATCCGCGCACAAAGCAACCGGAAGGACATCCTCAGTTTGCTTATTACGCATACGGCAAGGATTATCACGATGTGGTAAAGGACAGGCTGCGGCAATTGTTCGACTATATAAAGGGGCTGGAACCGGCTACGGAGGGACGTGTTTTTGTAGATACAGCCCCCATACTGGAGCGTTACTGGGCAGCCAAAGCCGGCCTTGGCTTTATAGGGAAGAATTCTTTACTGATTATACCGAAGAAAGGTTCTTATTTCTTTCTGGGCGAAGTGGTCGTCAACCTGGAACTGGAATACGACTCCCCGCTGAGTTTATCTTGTGGCAATTGCAGGCGCTGTCTGGATGCCTGCCCTACACAAGCTATTGTAAGCCCTAAGGTTGTGAATGCCAACAGATGCATTTCGTATCAGACGATAGAGAACAAAGGGGAAATAGATAAAGAGATAGTTCCGAGGCTGAGCAACCGCTTTTATGGATGTGATATTTGCCAGCTGGTCTGTCCGTGGAACAGATATGCCCGGCCACATAAGACCGAAGCATTTGATCCGTCGCAGGCATTTCTGGATTTATCGTACGGGAAGCTGGAGAATCTCACCGTAGAGGAATACCAGCAGATATTTAAAGGTTCCGCCGTAAAACGTGCTAAATATACCGGACTGAAAAGGAATCTGGAAGCATTGAAGCAAAGTAGGAATAATATTTAATTGTTTGTAACGTTTTTGATATAATGAGAAAGATAAGGTGTATATTCATAATATTAAGTTTGACTTTCAGTTTGTTGTCTTGCAGCAAGGATGAGAGTCTAAATACTGTTCCTGCGGAACCTGTACATTTTGAAGTTAGCCTGATAAAATCCCCCGATAAGAATTTAAGAACTCCCAATAATTCGGAGACATTTACGCAGCCCCGGCTTTCCACCGACAGGGTTGGGTATTCCGGATTGCTTGTAATTTGCAGTGCGGTGCCCATTACTTCTACCACATATCAATTGTACGCTTACGACCTTTGCTGCCCGAACGAAAAACGCCGGGACATAAGGGTTGCTGCCCAGGGAGACGGTACAGCCAAGTGTCCCCAGTGTGGGAGTGTCTTTGAAATATTCAATGGTGTAGGCAATGTAAAGTCCGGCCCATCGAAAGATGGTCTGCAAATTTATTATGCCCAGTTTTACAATACAGGCGATGGCGTTTTTCTTATTACACGCAGAAATTAATGAAAATATACTTTGTAGAAAGGAAAACATTTTTTACATTTGCACTCGCTAAATGGGAATGGTTTCCAAAGTGTTTGGATTATAGCTTCTCAGATAGGATTATTGCGAAAGTAGCTCAGTTGGTAGAGCACGACCTTGCCAAGGTCGGGGTCGCGGGTTCGAATCCCGTCTTTCGCTCACAGGCCGCTCGGATGGTGGAATGGTAGACACGCAAGACTTAAAATCTTGTGACCATTACGGTTGTGCGGGTTCAAGTCCCGCTCCGAGTACAATCTAAACCCTTTAATCATCTGGTTATTAGGGTTTTGTTGTTTTATGAGGTGTGCTGATTGACATAAGAAGGCTCAGCGGATTCTATCCCCTACTCCTCTGAATTGACTTCTTGATGCTTTTGTTTTAGCGTTGAAAGATTCGCTTACGGCATAGATTGGATAAAAGGAAGTAAAGTAGAGTTATTCCTTTCCTCTCATCTCCAAAAACTCCGAAGGGGTTACAAACTTTACATTTTCCGATTCGAGGAACTCAACGATTTTTACAAAATTATCCCATTTTTCATCGTCCCAACTGTTAGGATGCCCTTGTTAGTAGAAATAGTCCAGGCCATTCCACCTGCCACGATAAGCCTTAAGAAACTCATCGAAGTTAGGATTATGAACCGGATACTCCATATCCAGATTATGAGGCATTACATAACCCTTAAAATGGCGCGGGTTCCTAGGGCTTCCTAAAGTCATGTTTATCTGGGGAAGTTGAGACAACGCCTTGTCGGTATCGCGGTTTGTCGAAGTCCAGTGAGGGCCCCACACATTTAGCTGTAGCCCCAGATTTGCTTTTGCGAGACTGTCTGTCAGCTGAAGGGCTCTGAGTTGCTGGTCATAAGTGCCTTCAAATTCTCCGATAGTATCCCCCTTTGTGCGGTTATAGTAACCATGATTCCAAAATTCTATATACCCTCTGCCCGCACGGTCGGTAATCCACTTGAAATATTCCGGATTGTTTTCAGCAAGGGAAAAGCCGATGATTCCAAACCCGGCTTTGATTTTCTTCCCTTCGATGTAATCGGCCACACGTTGCCAGCGGGACGAAACGATTTCGCCATTATCTCCGGCTGTTACATCGTCCAGTTTCAGAACAACAATCTTTTGCTCCTTAGGAGCCTGACAACTTTGAGTCAACAGAAATAAAGCAAGAAAAGCAAGCAATGGTATATATTTCTTCATTTCAAAAGTTATTTTAGAGTTTGTTTAAATTTTATAGCAAATCTTTTTTATAGCTATTTTTAGCGTCTTTTATCATTTTTACTAGCAGAACCAACGGTCAACGGAGCTAATTAGCGGGCTAAACCAAGAGTAAAAAGGGAATTGAAAATCGGCGGAGCCAAAAAGACGCTAAAAAGAGCATAAAAAAATTGCTAAGAACTATTGACCTGAACCTGTAATAAAAATTTTCGCTAAAATTTAAACAGGCTCTTAGTTTGTAAAAAAGAAGTACCCAAAGAAACAAAATATAATTCTCTTTTTTAATGTTTTACATCCTATTTTTCATTTTCCTGTTAAAAGTTGAGGATATAATTACCTTACTTTCAATTTAAGTAAAAAATAGCATGTGGGTTTTTCATTATATTTTTTAACTTTGCGGGGTTATTCTTACACGAAGTGTGTCGTGTATTTAGAATGTAAGCAGTAGAATACGTATATAAATGTAATAAACAGGTCTGTGACCTCTAAAATCTGAAGATAGATTAATAATGAATATATTGGAATTAAGCGAACAGGAAATCATTCGCAGACAAAGCCTCGATGAGTTAAGAGCGTTAGGAGTAGAGCCGTATCCGGCTGCATTGTATGAAGTGAATGCATACTCGAAGGAGATTTTAGATAGCTTTAGCGATGATGCGGACAAACGTTATGTCTCCATAGCGGGTCGTATTATGAGCCGCCGTATCATGGGTAAAGCATCCTTTATGGAGTTGCAAGACTCGGAAGGACGTATTCAGGTCTACATTTCCCGCGACGACCTTTGTCCCGGCGAGAATAAAGACCTCTATAATACTATATTTAAGAAACTGCTCGATATAGGCGACTTTGTCGGAATCAAGGGATTCGTATTCCGCACACAGATGGGTGAAATTTCGGTGCATGCCGAAGAACTGACCGTGTTGGGGAAATCGCTTCGTCCGCTTCCTGTGGTAAAGGTGAAAGACGGGGTGACCTACGATGGCTTTACCGATCCAGAGCAACGCTACCGCCAGCGCTATGTAGACCTGGTAGTAAATGAAAATGTAAAAGATACATTTGTTAAGCGTACCAAAGTATTCAATTCGATGCGTGAATACCTGAATGGACACGGATATATCGAGGTGGATACACCGGTTTTGCAAAGCATACCGGGAGGAGCCACTGCCCGCCCGTTCATCACACATCACAATGCACTCGATATCCCGTTATATCTGCGCATAGCTAACGAACTCTACCTGAAACGCCTTATTGTAGGCGGATTCGATGGGGTTTATGAATTTTCCCGCAACTTCCGCAACGAGGGTATGGACAGGACTCATAACCCTGAATTTACCGTAATGGAGTTCTATGCAGCCTACAAGGATTACAACTGGATGATGGATTTCACCGAAAAGATGTTGGAGAAAATCTGCATGGATGTGCATGGAACCACAAAGGTAAAGATGGGTGACAAAGAAATTGATTATAAAGCCCCGTATCCGCGTGTTACGATGATAGATTCTATCAAGCATTTCACAGGCGTTGATATAAGCGGGATGGATGAAAACCAACTTCGTGATGTTTGCAAACAATTAGACATTGAGCAGGACGAAACGATGGGCAAAGGCAAACTGATAGACGCTATCTTCGGCGAAAAATGCGAAGGCAACTATATACAACCAACCTTTATTATCGATTACCCGATAGAAATGTCGCCGCTTACGAAGAAGCACCGTAATAACCCAGAATTGACCGAACGTTTCGAGCTGATGGTGAACGGTAAGGAGCTGGCTAATGCTTACTCGGAATTGAACGACCCTATCGACCAGCGTATCCGCTTCGAAGACCAGCTCAAACTATCTGAAAAAGGGGATGACGAGGCCATGTTTATCGATCAGGATTTCCTGCGTGCCCTCGAATATGGAATGCCTCCTACAAGTGGTATCGGTATTGGTATGGACAGGCTTGTAATGTTTATGACCGGACAGGAAAGTATTCAGGAAGTGATGTTCTTCCCGCAGATGCGCCCCGAAAAAGTACAGAAGAAAGATGCTGTAACAAAATATACAGAACTAGGAATAGCCGAAGAGTTGGTGCCTGTTCTGCAAAAAGCCGGATACTTCACGGTAGAAAGTATGGGAGGTGTAAATCCGCAGAAGATACGCCAGGATATAGGCGAAATCAATAAAAAATATAAATTGGATTTAACTTTACCTTCTGCCGAAGAAATAGGAGGTTGGAGCATCTCCCCAACTCCTCCAAAAGGAGAGGCCTAAGCAAGCCATAAATAATGAATATTAAAAAATAAATAAAATCCCTGCTTCCATTTTCTTCCCCCTTTTGGGGAGGTTAGGAGGGGGTGGCAAAAATATGAGTTTTCCGGGTAAAATAGCAATATTGGGTGGCGGTACGTGGGCAACGGCCCTCGCTAAAATTATGCTCAACCACGAGAAGCATATCAACTGGTATATGCGCCGTCCCGAACAGATTGCGGATTTTAAGAAAACAGGGCACAATCCGTCTTATCTTTCAACAGTAGAATTCAATCTGGACAGGATTACATTCTATTCGGATATTACACAGGTGGTGGAAGAATCGGATACCCTGATTCTTGCCGTGCCTTCCCCTTTTCTCAAGAGCCATCTTGAAAAATTGGAGACAAAACTTGATAATAAATTTATTATTTCGGCTATCAAGGGAATAGTTCCTCCCGAAAATCTGCTGGTAACAGACTATCTGACTCAATACTATAATGTACCTGCCGAAAATATGGCTATTGTAGGTGGGCCTTGTCATGCCGAAGAAATAGCACTGGAACGATTGACATATCCTACCATAGCATGTGCCGATATAGAGAAAGCACAAGCTATATCGCAGGTATTCAACAACAGGTTTGTGCGCACATCTGTATCCAATGATGTGACAGGCATAGAGTTGGCTGCCGTTTTGAAGAATGTTTATGCTATTGCTTCGGGTATTTGCCACGGATTAAAGTATGGCGACAATTTTCAGGCAGTACTGGTGTCGAATGCCATTGCCGAAATGAAGTATTTTGTAGATACCGTTTCCCCGATCGAGAGAGATATCCATGATTCCGCTTATCTGGGCGATTTGCTTGTGACCTGCTATTCCAGTTTTAGCCGCAACCGTACATTCGGTTCGATGATAGGACGGGGTTACTCCGTAAAAGCGGCACAGGTGGAGATGGAAATGATTGCCGAAGGTTATTTTGGTTCTAAGTGTATAAGGGAAATGAATGATAAATACAATATAAATATTCCTATTGCAGAGATGGTATATCGTATTTTATATGAAAACTCTCCGGCACGACTGGAAGTGAAAACTTTGAGAGAACAGGTGTTGAAATAGAATAATAATATATCGAAGGTTACACTGAGAAACTCTGAGTAGACACTGAGAACCACTGAGATTATGATAGATAATAGTTATAGATATAGTGAGTTAACAAGTAAAATTATAGGTTGCGCAATAGAAGTACATAAATTGTTGGGACCGGGATTACTGGAATCTGCTTATGAGGAATGTTTATCTTATGAATTGCAAAAAGCAGGGTTAAAAGTTGAACGACAAAAGGCTTTACCCGTTGTTTATAAAGAGATAAAGCTAGATTGTGGCTATAGAATAGATATTTTAGTCGAAAATTTAGTCGTTTTGGAGTTAAAATCCGTAGATGTACTAAATCCTGTTCATGAAGCCCAAATTCTAACTTATTTAAAATTTTCGGATAAAAAAGTAGGGCTGCTTATTAACTTTAACGTCACATTATTAAAGAATGGCCTAAAGAAATATATAATGTAAATTCTCAGTGTGCCTCAGTGTCTACTCAGAGTTTCTCAGTGTAACAAAAAGAATTAAAGAATAGAATAAATATTAAAATAAAGAACAATGGATAAGGTTATCAAATTAGACATTAGCAAAACATTAAGCTTTATAAGCCAGGCTGATATCAACGCTCAGGCTGCACTTGCAAAAAAATGTAACGAAACGTTGCACAATGGTTCAGGTAAAGGAAACGACTTTTTAGGATGGTTAAATCTTCCCTCTTCAATTACAGATGCGCAGCTTAAAGATATTGAAGATACTGCTGCTGCACTGAAAGCTAAATGCGAAGTAATTGTATTGGTAGGTATTGGTGGTAGCTATCTGGGTTCAAGGGCAGTTATCGATGCTTTGTCCAATGCTTTCGACTGGTTGCAAAAAGACCGTAAAAATCCGGTTATCCTGTATGCCGGAAACAATATAGGCGAAGATTACCTTGTTGAGCTGCTGGCTTACCTCAAAGGAAAATCTTTCGGTATCATCAATATATCCAAATCGGGAACCACTACAGAGCCGGCTCTGGCATTCCGCATACTGAAAGCCGAACTGGAAAAAGCTGTGGGCAAAGAAGAAGCAAAACACCGTATTGTTGCCATTACCGACGCTGCCCGCGGTGCACTGTTCACGCTGGCTACAAAAGAAGGCTTTAAGAAATATGTAATTCCTGATAATGTAGGCGGACGTTACTCTGTGCTGACCCCTGTCGGCTTACTCCCTATTGCTTTGGCAGGTATTGATATCCGTCAGCTGGTAGCAGGTGCAGCATACATGGAAAAAGAAACAGAGCCGTCTGTGCCGTTCGAGAAAAATATTGCAGAAATATATGCCGTTACGCGTAACGAGTTGTATAAGAAAGGCAAAAAAATAGAAATTCTTGCCAACTTCAATCCTAAACTCCACTACATCGCAGAATGGTGGAAACAGCTTTATGGCGAAAGTGAAGGGAAAGATAACAAAGGAATTTTCAACGCTGCTGTTGATTTTACTGCCGACTTGCACTCTATGGGTCAATGGATTCAGGAAGGTGAGCGCTCAATCTTCGAAACTGTAATTTCCGTAGCTCAGCCAAACGAAACATTGACAGTTCCAACGGATGAAGAAAATCTGGACGGACTAAACTTCCTCGCAGGAAAACGTGTCGATTTCGTGAATAAAATGGCAGAACTTGGTACTCAGATTGCCCACGTAGACGGAGGTGTACCGAATATTAAAGTGGAACTGCCTAAATTGGATGAATATAGTATTGGTCAGATGCTTTATTTCTTCGAAAAAGCATGCGGTATCAGTGGATATATCTTGGGTGTAAATCCGTTTGACCAACCAGGAGTAGAGGCATATAAGAAGAATATGTTTGCTTTGTTGGATAAACCGGGTTTTGAAAAAGAAAGTGAAGAAATTAAGAAAAGATTGTAATACAATAAAGCGATTAGCTTTTAGCCGTTAGCTTTTAGCGGCTATTAGCTAATAATTTTCAGCTTATGACAGATACTGGAACTTTTATAGAAGTGAATGATATAGATGAAGAAATCAGGTTGGCTATTCTCGAAGAAGAAAGTAAAGCACTAGAACTTCTGTCTATAAATAAAAATAATAATCAGAAAGAAATTGTTAAGAAAATCCGGGAATACGTGGATTTTCTCCTTTCTGGAGATATAAATGGTTATGATGAGCAAAAGAAGAAGGATATCTCAATAACATTGGGTTCGGCATGGGGTATGGCCGTATGTGAAACTTATGGCTGGAAATGGCAGGGTTTGCGTGAAGAAGATGAAGAATATGCAGCGTTTTTTGTTGTGTCGCCTCATGGGAAGTTTTGTTGCCCTCCTTTTGGATTCATATTTAATATATTGAATGGAGCAAATGCCGGATTTGATGGCAAAAATGACAATACAATTATGTTATTGTTCAATATGCTTGATAATGTTGAGGTTAATCAGAGTGCGCCTCATAACTATACTGTTTTAATGTAATAAACTTGAGATAATTTTTTAATTTACAATAATGACGGAAAAACAACACTTACTTGGAATGACTATGGATGAACTCTATGGAGTCATCGGTGAGTGCGGTTTACCTCGGTTTGCAGCAAAGCAGATTGCAGACTGGGTTTATAAAAAACGTGTAACATCGATAGACGAGATGACAAATATCTCTGTTGCTAACAGGGCTTTGTTGTCAGAGAAATATGATGTGGGCAGATATAATCCCCTCGAATTTCAACAGTCTGTAGATGGTACAGTAAAATATTTATTCAAAACGGAAAAAGATAAATTAATCGAATCCGTGATGATACCCGAAGACGACAGGGCAACGCTCTGTGTATCTTCGCAGGTAGGCTGTAAGATGAACTGCCTTTTTTGCATGACAGGCAAACAGGGTTTTAATGGAAACCTTACGGCCAATGAAATACTGAATCAGCTCTATTCGGTTCGTGAAGCCGAAAAGCTGACCAATGTGGTTTTTATGGGAATGGGTGAGCCTCTGGATAACTACGAAGAACTGAAAAAGACACTCGATATAATGACTGCCGACTATGGTATGGCATGGAGTCCGAAACGGATTACGGTTTCCACTACAGGTGTAACCCCTAAGTTGAAACGTTTTCTGGACGAGAGCAATGCCCATCTGGCAATCAGCATCCACAGTCCCGAAAAGGAACAGCGGTTATCCATTATGCCAGCCGAGAAGGCATTCCCAATAACCGGGGTTATGGATTTACTTAGGCAATACGACTGGACAAAGCAACGGCGGTTGTCCTTCGAATATATAATGTTTGACAATTTTAATGATTCTTTGCTGCATGCAAAAGAGTTGGCACAGATGCTTAGAGGAATCGAATGCAGGGTAAACCTGATTCGTTTTCATGCTATACCCAATGTTGACCTGAAAACTTCAACAAAGGAAAAGATGGAAGCTTTCCGCGATTACCTTACAAAGAAAGGAGTAACCAGCACTATACGAGCATCGCGGGGCGAGGATATTTTTGCGGCATGTGGTATGTTGTCCTCAAAACGAGGCTCCAGCCCCCTGAATCCCCCGAAGGGGGACTTATAAACAGATGGAAAGAAAATTGATTATAATAACTAATTAAAATATCCTCTCTGTAGCTCCCCTTTTGGGGAGTTGAGGGGGCTACAATTATGATAAAAGTAGGAATTACACAAGGTGATATAAATGGCATTGGATACGAAGTTATACTGAAAACCTTTGCGGATATCCGTATGGCGGAAATTTGTATCCCTGTTATATACGGCTCGGCCAAAGTTGCCGCATATCATCGTAAGGCGATGGAATTGCAGACTGTGGCTTTCAACCAGATAAACAATGCGAAAGATGCTATAATAAACAAAGTAAATATCGTAAACTGCATCAATGAGGAAACCAAAGTAGAACTGGGGCAATCGACACCTGTTGCCGGAGAAGCCGCTTACCAGTCTCTGGAGAAAGCCGTTGCCGACCTTAAGAGCGGAGCGATAGATGTCTTAGTAACCGCACCTATCAATAAACACAATATACAGCGCGAAGACTTCCATTTTCCGGGACATACCGAATATCTGGAAGAACGTTTCGGCACAGATGGAGACAAAAGCCTGATGATTCTTGTGAAAGAATCGCTTCGTGTAGCCCTTGTGACCGGACATATTCCGTTGTTGGAAGTGCCGAAGGTACTTACCAAAGAAAAAATAATAGATACTGCTATACGCTTCGAAAGAAGCCTGAAACGCGATTTCCGCATAGGCAAGCCACGCATTGCGGTGCTATCCCTGAATCCCCATGCCGGCGAAAACGGCCTGATCGGAAACGAAGAGAACGAGATAATTTCCCCTGCCCTGAAAGAATTGCAGGACAAGAAAATATTATGCTTTGGACCATATCCGGCCGATGGATTTTTTGGATCGGGAGAATTTTCACATTTTGATGGTATATTGGCCATGTATCACGATCAGGGACTTGCCCCTTTCAAAACACTGGCAATGGAAGATGGTGTAAACTTTACGGCAGGGTTGCCGGTGGTGCGCACGTCTCCTGCACACGGTACAGCCTACGATATAGCAGGGCAGAATAAAGCCTCCGAAGAGTCTTTCCGTCAGGCCATATATATGGCAATCGATACATTCAACAACAGGATGGAATACGATAAGGCCTATACCAATCCTCTGAAGAAACTATATGTGGAAAGGGGCGGTGATGAGAGTATCGATCTGACCAAAGAGGATGGAGAATAACCGTTTATATTTTGTTAAAAATTAGTTAAAAATATGAATTACGCTATAATTGCCGCCGGAGAAGGTTCGAGGCTCGCTCAAGAAGGAGTTACTTTACCAAAGCCTTTGGTTAAGTTGAACGGAACCGAAATGATCCATCGGTTAATTGATATTTTTCAGAAGAATGATGCTTCATCCATCAGCATTATTGTTAACGAAGAAATGGTACAGGTACAAGAATATCTGGCAAAGCTGAAATTAGATATACCATTCAATGTTGTGGTAAAGTCCACACCCAGTTCCATGCACAGTTTTTTTGAACTCCGGGATTTCTTAGGGGATGGTAAATTTTGTTTGACAACTGTAGATACAATCTTCAAGGAAGAAGAATTTTCAAACTATATCCAGGCTTTCATCAACGATTCGGAAAGTGACGGTATGATGGCAGTGACAGACTTCATCGATGATGAGAAACCGCTGTATGTTGATGTGGACGATGTAATGACTATCACCGGCTTTCTCGATCAGTCCGAAAACTGCAGATATATATCAGGAGGAATCTATGGGTTAACTCCGAAAGCGATAGACACATTAGAGGCATGCCTGCAGTCGGGGCAGTCGCGTATGCGCAATTTCCAACGGCAGTTAGTAGCCGATAAGCTGCAACTGAAAGCACATCCTTTTGCAAAAATAGTAGATGTAGACCATGCGGAGGATATAAAAAAAGCGGAACAATTCTTAATTAACTAACATATAAACAGAGTAAGGGGAACTCTACACATTATGTCAAAAATAAAAATAGCAGGAATAAAAAGGAAAACTAAATTTTCGCCAAATCACATCGGTAACGATGGAATGATATTCAGTCTTACTGCCGAATGCCTGAGAAACATGGACTACGACGTCAGGGAATATACAGAAGCTGAATTTATATTAAGTGAAGAAAACGAGCGGTATATCTTTAATATGGCTCGTGACAAAACCACCATCAGGCAACTGAAAAAATGTGAAAGGAATGGTGCGATAATCATAAATCCGGGAACAGGCATCGAGAATTGTACCCGTGAAGCCATGACGCGCATGCTGTTGGAGAACAACATCCCATATCCGGCGAGTGTGATCATCGATGTAACGGATGACCCCTCCGAAGGGTTAAAGGAAATGGGAGCCGAAGCTTTCTGGATCAAAAGAGGCGATTCGCACGCGATACACCGTGAGGATGTTACATACGCACGTAATATACCCGAGGTGAAATCAATATTAAAGGAATTTGCCTTGCGTGACATACCCAATGCGGTAATCAATGAACACCTTGTAGGCGACTTAGTAAAATTCTATGGAGTAGCCGATACCGATTTCTTCTATTGGTTCTACCCTTACGATCTGAGCCATAGCAAATTCGGCCTTGAAAAAATAAACGGGCAAGCCCATGAGTTTCCTTTCGATGTAGAAGTACTGAAAGAATCCTGTGACAAGGCCGGAGAAATACTTAATGTGAAAGTATACGGAGGAGACTGCGTTGTCGCCGAAGACGGCTCATTCAAGATCATAGACTTCAACGACTGGCCAAGTTTTGCCCCATGCCGGAACGAGGCTGCGCCTAAAATCGCTGAATGTATCCATAAACAGATTCAACGGGATTTAATTAACAGTTGACAATGGACAGTTGAAAGTTGACAACTAGTTCTTCACTTTCAACTGGCCATTGTCCACTGTCAACTATTATAAACAATGGAGAATAAGCAACCGACACTTGAGTCTACACTAAAATCGACGGACACCGAAGAAACTATCGATATATATTTCTATCGTCCGATTGGCTATCGCTGGGCATTACTGTTTCAGAAAATGGGTGTTACCCCTAACGCTGTTACAATAGCAAGTATTTTTCTGGGTATAGGCTCCGGTATTTGTTTCTACTTTGACAATATCTGGATATCCTTACTCGGCATCTTCCTGCTTGTATGGGCAAACTCCTACGACAGTGCCGACGGGCAGCTCGCCCGCATGACAAAGCAATTTTCCGCTTTAGGCCGCGTGCTGGACGGTTTTGCGGGAAACCTGTGGTTTGCCTCTATCTATATCGCTATCTGCACGCGCCTCTACCCCGAATGGGGAGGCTGGATATGGGTGTTGGCATGCGTTACGGGATACTTCCACTCCAAACAGGCCGAAATGGCGGATTATTACCGCAATATACACCTGTTGTTCCTCAAAGGCAAGTCGGGAAGCGAACTCGACAATTCTGCGGAACTGACTGAAAAATTCAATAAACTTTCATGGAAAAACGACTTCGGCGCAAAGTTGGTATTGTTCTTTTATCGTAATTATACCACCGATCAGGAAAACAGATCTCCCAGATTCCAGAGTTTATTTAAACTGTTGAAAGAGAAATTCGGCGAAGTAGCCCCCGATACATTCCGTGCCGATTTCAGAGCGAAGAGCCTTCCCCTGATGAAATACACGAATATACTTTCATTCAATACCCGGTCTATAGCCTTGTTTATATCTATACTTATCGGCTGGCCGTGGCTATACTTCGTTTTTGAGCTCACTGTGCTCAATATACTGCTTGTATATATGGTAACACGGCACGAGAAGATATGTAAGGGTTTCATTGCTGATATTAAAGACGGGAAATATAATTAATTCACAGACATGTTCGATTTAACAAAAGTAAAAGGAATTATCTTCGACTACGGAGGGACAATAGACAGTAACGGAAAGCACTGGGCTGAAGTACTATGGGAATCATACCAATACCAAAAGGTACCTGTAACCAAAGAACAGTTCCGCGAGGCTTATGTCTACGGCGAACGCTATCTGGCTACACACCCTGTTATTGGGGCACAGGATAATTTTCATATTTTACTGAAAAAGAAAGTCGAACTACAAGTCAGCTACCTTATAGATAAAGGTTTTTTGGAAGAAAACGATAAAACAAAAACTTATAGTATTGCTATTTCCAATCAATGTTATACCTTTGTCAAAAATCTGATAAAAGAAGAAGTAGATATACTTACCGCACTGAAAAGTCATTATCCCATGGTACTGGTTTCTAACTTCTACGGAAATGTACAAGCCGTACTGGATGACTTTGGCTTACTCGGATATTTTGATGATATTATCGAATCGGCCGTTGTAGGTGTAAGGAAACCCGATCCGGCCATATTTGGTCTGGGAGTAGACAAACTGGGATTGCCCGGTTCGTCGATTGTCGTTGTCGGCGATTCTTATTCGAAAGACATAGTCCCCGCCTCTAAAAACGGATGCCAGACTATCTGGCTGAAAGGTCCGGGCTGGGGAGACGATGACGAAGATGCTACGGCAGATCTTATTATAACAGACTTCATGGAGTTGAAGACTGCTTTTCAATTAGATTGAAAAAACTTGAATACTTTGGTAATATTGTAGAGTCAGTACGACTTTCCGGTTTAATAATGGATGTCGCTTGTATGGCAGAAAAGCCCGGGTTGGGAGAATAAAATAAAACGGATTTTCGACTGAAGCTATTTTATTATATAGGACTAAAAAGAATTAAGAATAATTTATTTAATCTTTAAATTTCTAAATCTTTAAATCTCTTTTAGTCCCCGGTTTAAAGGATTGCTGCGGGTTGCAGTGTATTTTAAAAATTAATTTAACAAAATGGAAAAAGTACAAGTGAAAGAAGCCAATGGAAAGCTTGGTATTCTAACTGTTGGTGTTGGAGCCGTTGCTACAACATTCATGGCAGGAACGTTGTTAACACGCAAAGGACAAGGTGTTCCTGTAGGGTCAATTACTCAGTTGGCTACAATGCGTTTAGGAAAAAGAGAAGAAAACCGCTTCCCTAAAATTAAAGATGCCGTACCTCTGGCAGATTTAAATGATGTTGTTTTCGGTGGATGGGACATCTTTGAAGACAATGCGTATGAAGCAGCAAAACACGCCGATGTTTTAACAAGAGACGACTTAGATAAAGTAAAAGACGAAATGTCTGCGATCAAACCGATGAAAGCTGTTTTTGATCAGGATTTCGTAAAACGTCTGCATGGCACATGGGTAAAATCAGCTCCTACCAAATGGGACTTGATGGAACAGGTAAAAGAAGACATCGAGAACTTCAAGAAAGAGAACAATTGCGACCGTGTGGTAGTTATCTGGTGTGGTAGTACCGAAGTATTCACTCCGCTTGGCGAAGTTCACAAATCACTTGCTGCGCTTGAAAAAGGATTGAAGGAAAACCACAAAGACATTGCTCCGTCCAACATTTACGCGTATGCCTGTGTATCTATGGGAATCCCATATATCAATGGCGCGCCGAATCTGACAGTAGACATTCCTGCAATGTGGGAACTGGCAGCTAAAACCCAGACTCCTATCTGCGGAAAAGACTTCAAGACAGGCCAGACCATGCTGAAGACTGTATTGTCTCCAATGTTCAAAACCCGTATGCTTGGTCTTAACGGATGGTTCTCTACCAATATTCTTGGCAACCGTGATGGAGAAGTACTTGACGATCCGGGTTCATTCAAGACGAAGGAAGAATCTAAACTTTCGGTTATCGACAACATCCTTCAGCCTGAACTTTATCCTGAACTATATGGTAATGTTTACCACAAGGTTCGTATCAACTATTACCCGCCTCGCAACGATGATAAAGAAGGTTGGGATAATATCGACCTCTTCGGATGGTTAGGTTACAAGATGCAGATGAAGGTTGACTTCCTTTGCAAAGACTCTATTCTTGCCGCTCCTCTTTGCCTCGACCTTGTATTATTCACCGACCTGGCCAAACGTGCAGGTATGAGCGGAATACAAGACTGGCTGTCATTCTACTTCAAGAGCCCTATGCACGCTCCTGATAAGATTGCGGAGCATGACCTGTTTATCCAATATGTGAAGCTGAAAAATACGCTTCGCAAGATGATTGGAGAAGAAACAGTTGATTTCATCGACTAAGGTGCCTATCTTTTATTATATATGAGAAAGGCTGTTCCTCAAGGGACAGCCTTTCTTGTTTAAAATGAAGTCATTTAACCACGGAGTAATGGGAGTTTTACTCATATTCACATCGTCAAATCTTATTTCACGGAGTTTTATTAATCATGCGAATCAGGGGTTAAAAGCAGCTCAACACCTGCCTGAAAGGCAGAATCTTCATAACCGTATGCAAGCGCAGCGTAGCTTACGCAGCAAGGGACAATTACACTCCCCCTGCCCGAAGCGGCAGGACACACAGTATGTCCTGTCTTTCAGACAGCTGATATTGCCCATCCTTTTTCCGCAGGTCGATGACCCGCGGTTATGAAGATTTGGCTTTTCAAGCCATTTCTCAAATCCTGATTGGCATTAATAATGCGAATTATAATATTATAAGTCAATCTGCTGTCTTAGCTACAGTCAGGGTTCTAAGTCCGCGAAGCGGTCTAATATGGATAACCACGGGTAAAACCCGTGGAAAAAGCCGAAAGAAACAGACCGTCACCGTAGGAGGCGAATAGGACTGTTTTTCGCTGTTTTCAGTCCCTTCGGGGCAATAAGCTACTATGTCTTTCAACCCTCGATTCGCATTAATAATGTCAATCAGGAGTTGATAAGTTAAACGTTCTTTTATTTTTTACATAAAGGCTATCCTAGGCTAAATACATTAGTGGCAGCTCCCTACTGTCGCGCCCTCCCGGGCTTGTCCTTCCTTTTGGCATTGCCCAAAAGGAAGCAAAAGGCTAGTGCTTTGTCCCTCGGCGACCCACCAACGGCTTGCCGGCTAAACGGGACGAAACTCGCCTGCGGCTCGGACAACATCCCGTTT
>NZ_QVMO01000049.1:32522-50238 GCF_010501055.1 Dysgonomonas sp. 521 | reverse complement strand
AAGGACACCCTTGCTCAAGGCTAGACACTTCCCGTTGTTAGGGCGTGTGAGGGACTTGCACCCATTAGAATACACCCATGCTGGGCGAACTAAAAAATATGAGTTATAAGATATCTTACAACTCATAAATTAATTATACGTTCTATCAGAAACTGCGTCCGGCACCACCGCCGCCGAAGCTGCCGCCTCCACCGCCGCCGAAACCGCCTCCACTCCAGCCACCGCCGGAACGTCCGCCGCCAAAGCCGCCGCCATAATAGCCGCCGCCCCACGGGCGATTGCTGCCACTCGACGGGCCTCCTTTGTTATTCTTCGCGGCAATATATAAAACAAAGAGGATGAACAGGATAATGGCAATCTGCGAAAGGAGCGGAACTATAGAATCGTCATCTTCATCAGCCTGGAATTCCCCCGACAGATATTTTATGATGGCGCCGATAGCACCTTTGGTTGCATTGTAATAGTCTCCATTCTGGAGATATGGGATCATATATTGGTCTATGATACGCCCTATCCGGCCGTCGGTCAGTATATGTTCTACACCATAACCTGTGGCGATGAAAACCTGTCCCCGCTCATTTCCTATACGGGGCTTGATGAGGATAAGTACACCGTTGTTCTTATCTTTTTGCCCTATCCCCCATTTTTGTCCCAGCCGGGCGGCAAAATCAGATACATCATAGCCTTTGAGGTCGGCTACCGTGACAACGTAAATCTGAGTAGACGTTGAATCGTTGTAAGCAAGAAGTATCTGCTCCAGATCATCCTTTTGTTCGGTACTGAATGTATTGGCAAAGTCATTTACCAACCGGTGGGGAGACATCGGAGAAGGCAGATCGTCATCTTGTGCCGATAAGAGTATCGGCACAAATAATATGAGGAAGAATATTTTGAATGAGCGTTTCAATTTTTATTACTGTTTGGAGAAATCTACTTTCGGAGCGGTTTGAGCTGCCCGGTCAGCTTCGAAATAAGCTTTCTTTTCGAATCCGAAGATTCCGGCAAGCAGGTTTTTAGGGAACATGCGGATTGTTGTATTATATCCCTTAACCCTTTCGTTAAATTTATTCCTTTCTGTCGAAATCCGGTTTTCTGTTCCCGTTAATTCATCCTGCAACTGGATGAAATTTGTATTGGCTTTCAGGTCCGGATAGTTTTCCGTAATCATCATCAGGCGGCCTAGCGCAGAGCCTAGCTGACCTTGTGCTTCCTGATATTTTTTGATATTCTCTTCAGTCAGCTGATCCGCGTTTACTTGCATCTGTGTGGCTTTAGCCCTGGCTTCGACTACTTCGGTCAAAGTCTGCTGTTCGTGGGTCGCATATCCTTTTACTGTGGCTACAAGGTTTGGGATCAAGTCTGCCCGGCGCTGGTACGCGTTTTGCACTTGTGCCCATTGGGAAGAAACACTCTCTTCCTGTGTTACCATGCCATTATAGGATGACTTTATTCCAAAATAACCGATCAATGCAATAATCGCAACTACTATAATAGTTATTAAGCCTTTTTTCATTGTAAGTCTATTTTAATGATTAATATTCTATGTAGTTAAACGTAAAACAGGACTTTTAGTTTAATCTGCTTTGGAGAACAAACTTATACAATGTAAAAAACTGTTTAAATTTTATACGAATATTTTATTATACCTTTTTCTTCGTTCATTTTTAGCCTGTTTTAGGCTGTTTTTTCCTTTCACTCAACTCAACCAACGGTCACAGGAGCGAAGCGTATGTAAATAGCCCGCTATTATCGTTTCGCGGAAAGATAAATCATCTCTAAAACATCTCTAAAAATTTGAACGAATAAAATTTAAACAGTTTCTAAATGTATTAAAAAATTATGGAGATTTTAGATATGAACCCGAGTATATTCCATACAATATCGGATAGAACTATATCTACCTGACCTTAATGCAATTATACATTGAAAACATTTTATTTAGGTTCTTTTTTGTAGTATATCCATCAAGCTCCCGCAGGGAACGAAACATATAGCAGACAGTGTGCCACCCCATACGGGGCTTGTATATAGCATGTGGCACTGGCCGCAAGTTGCGCTGCGCTGCACATACGGTTAATCAAGTTACACACCTGCGGTGTTATATGTATGTTTTTATTTGGCGGAAGCCGGCGATTCTCAGAAAGTATGGAGAAGAGGCAATACAAGGCTGCTCCGGGTATGAAATATATGAAAAAACTTATCCAACTTTGAGGTGGTAATCCTGAAATATTTAAAAATTAATATACCTTTTATTAGTTTTTTGTTGAATATTGAAAAACAATAGTATCTTTATATTTGAATAACGGCACAATGCGCAGAACTTTCTATATATAAAGAAAATACGAATGGATACTTTGTTTTCTTTGTTGATTTTGGATGCTTTAAAAACAACTTTTTTCAATTTTCGAAACTATTTCTTGCATTTTTTACTATTTTTGTGTCTTAGTAACACGATAATAAAATATGCCCAACTCTCAATTTTGTATAAAAGATATGAATACCAGTGTATTGCATGATAACATAATCAATGCTATAAAGGAAAAGGTACCATCGAATACAAATATTACGGCTGTATTGATGGATATCTTGTATATTGGCAAAGAGGCTATTTACCGCCGGCTGAGAGGAGATGTCCCATTTACATTTGAAGAACTGGCATCCATCTCTAAGGTTTTGGGTATATCCCTTGATAATATTGCCGGTTCTACAATGCAAAAGAGTAAACCTTTTCAACTGAAGTTGACGGACTATGTAAATCCTACAGAGGCTGATTACGGGCAGATGGAAGATTTTATCGATATACTGCGTTCGGCAAGGAAAGATGACTGCACGGAGTTTGCATCATCAGCCAATATATTTCAGCAGACATTGTATATCGGGCACGAATACTTGAATAAGTTTTATCTGTTTAAGTCTTTGTATCAGACAAACGGGCTGGATTCGGTAAAATCGTTGGACGATATAAAAATGTCGAAGCGCCTTAACGATATTCAAAAGAGATACCAGGAAGAGACGATGTATATCAAGCATACGTTTTATATCTGGGACTATATGATATTCAGGTATCTGGTAAATGATATAAAATACTTTGCCAGCATCCGTTATATCACATCCGAAGATGTAGCCGCATTGAAAGAAGACTTGCTGACGTTTATGGATAGAATGGAGAAACTGGCTACTAAAGGCGAGTTTGAAACAGGGAACAAGGTACAGCTATATTTGTCAAGCCTGAATTTTGAATCGACATATAGTTATATGCAAACACAAAATCTGAAATTAAGCCACATCATAGCTTTTACACTAAATGCTGTGGTATCCCTTGACACCACGACCTTCGACCGGGTGCAGCAGTGGATCGATGCCCTGAAAAGGTTATCCACACTCATCTCCGAAAGCGGGGAAATGCAACGTGTGAAATTCTTTAAAGAGCAACGGGAGTTGGTAAATACTTTATAAATCTATTTCTTACGGATAGTGTATATAGAATCGCGGGTGAGAAGCTTAACCCTATACGAAAAACTTGTAGAGTCGCGGTTGCCGGCTATATTTCCGCAGGCAATCTGCATGATATAATCTCCCTGATATATGGCCACCGTATCCTTCAGTTGAGTCTCCTTATTTGTCCTGAGAGCGTAAGTAGGAATAGTGATTAAAGTATTCTTCTGAATAACAGTGTCATATATTTTATGCTTGTTGCTGCTGTATATATCGGCTCCCAATGAATAGAAACTAAGCAGGGAGTCATTCGTTGGGGTTAATCGGGAAGAATCTATAACCAATTTTACCCTATAGCTGGAAAGTCCGACATTGTCCTGAAACCGTGCTGTGAGATAGACCATCTTGCCCAGTATCAGCGTATCTATACGATCGGGGTTTGTATTGGCAGAGTCGTTCAATTTGATTAACGTTCCGTCGGCGTACATGAGTGAATCGTTGAAGTTAAACCTAACATCGGAAACAACAGGCTTGTCATCGGTATCATAAGTCTCGCTTTTGGCACAGGACGAAAACCATATTGAGGGAACAATAATAATAGAAATCAGTATCAGACAAAAATTTCTCATCAGCTATATTTATCGTTTTTTTCAAGCACAAATATAGATGATAAATATTAAATTATTATAAATTTGCACATATCTTAACTACTAGCAGTTATACTGTTTTAAATTTTTAATATTTAATATCATGTACCATAAGTTTCTGGAACTGGTCAGAGCTAATGAATATAAAATAAAGCACGGGCAGAAAGGACTGATTGAAAAAAGCTGGATAGACTACACTGAGGGTGAGCTGGGCTTCCCTTTGCCGGATTCGTATAAGTGGTGGTTGCAAGAATTCGAATACTTTAAGGTAGGGAATGAATATATAAAATATATTACCTCTCCCGAATTTCATGATTTAGCGAATATAGACGATATATTATATGTGTATAACACAGATAAGGAAAATGGATCGTTCCCTGGCAACCAGCTGACCATACTGGAAGAAGGAGAAGGGGACGAATCATATTACTTTCTGGTAGAGCCCGGTCTGCCGGGAAATGAATACAGGGTTTGTTGCCGTGACTATGTAAGCGACGATGATGATTTTTATGCGGACAACTTTATTAAATTCCTTGAGATGAAAATACATGAAATGAGATGAAGCCTTCGCCGAAGTAAGAAGATGTATGTACTCTTCCGGATATATTATGCTGTGAATATTCATGGCATTTTTTGTTTTTACGATTAAAAAAAGTCATATTTCACATCTCCCCCATTCTCCTTAACATACTGAAAACAACAATATTATCAATTTCAAGCAGAAACTAAAAGTTGTATGGGCTTGCTAATTGCGAGACTCTTTGCTATCTATGTATTGTTTTACGGAAATAATGAGGATTTTAATAAAAGAGGATTTTAATACGTACGTATTAATAAATTGATGGGACATTATTATTTAGATGACGATTCGCAACGGGATGGAGCTTATGAAGTTCATGAAGATGAATGTTTATATATCTCTGATTCGCTGAACAGGACATACCTGGGATGTTATTCCGGTATGCAGGAAGCAATCGTAAAGGCGCAGTTGTTATTCCCACTGAAGAAAATAAAAGGATGCGTCCATTGTTTGCATTCGGTAAGTGCTATCCAGGACGATAGTATGTTATTAATATAGGATTTGACGTAGTAGTAAGGAGGCTTTTGTTTGTGTGTTTATGCTCATAGTATAAGGTAGTTATGAAGTTCCCGAAAATGAGGATTGCTTTGGTTGTCCTCCCCGTCCCGAGATTGCCCATCTTGGGACGGTTTTTTTTTATAGTCTTATGATGTTTGTCGAGTAGATTGTATCATTTCCACCATTGGTTTTTCAATTTGCAAGGTTCTGTCGAGCAGTCGTATTCGCTGCCGTCACTGAATGTCTCCCATCCATTATCGATATACTTTTCGCAAGCATTCATCGCCGTAGCCCCACAGTCGAAGTCGAACGTAAAAGGCAGCCTGTAATCGCCCCAGATACATTTCCTAATCGCATTGTCGCTATAGCCAATCCATGTGCCTACGTATGTGCGGTTATTGTATAATATGCCGCGGCTGAGACGTTCGTCAAGTACTACGGTTTTTCTTTTTTCATCTATTTTTATCGTGGCATTGAATGTTCCTCTGAAAATGCCGGAATGGTGCCGGCCTTTATCTTCGAAAAACTCATAACGGGCAAATAAGACTCCTTGTCCCGGATATATCCGGTTTGCCATAAATTTATAAAGGGATAAAATGGTAATCTTCCCTTTAAAGTCACATATATTATTTTTCACATTAGATTTACCTTCAACCAGAAAAACAATGCCGTCATCAGTAACCCTTTCAGCTTTTGCTATATGTATCCTTATTCGTTGGCAGTTTGCTCCGAGCACTCCATTTTGCTCATAATCTCCTGAACAGAACAATGTGGATGTGTCAAATCTATAGTGCTTTATTGAATCTGTAACATCAATGGCATTATCTTCTATATTCTTGACTTGCAGCGATATGAATTCCTCGCTGAAATCTATCTGCGAGGGGTCGAAATATTCGGTCAGTTGATTATTCCTGTATGGATTAGGATAGAAAATATCCCCTCGGGCAATACTGTCATTCGTCATGTTATTCTGGGCATTATTGGTTAATGATACCAGAAATAGAAGTATTAGTAAAAGAATATTTTTCATACATAAATAGTTTTTTCAAAGATAATAATATTTGATTGAATCTGACCGTAAGTTGTGCCAGGCTTGCATACCTGCCCCCGGCGGGGCTTGATGGATATACAACAAAAACGACATGGACAAAACCTTATAAAGCAAAAATTAATTCGGGAGGTGTCCCGAAACGCCTTTCTGAATATAAAAAAAGAGAAAAAAGGATATATATAATATAAATGTTGCACCAAAAGTCTACTAGTTTTCTACTGTAAAAAAAATAATTATATATTTGCATCAGAGAAGAAGAGGGGGGTTATTTTATGGAAGGCAATGCACGCAAATACCTTAAGAAAGGCATACTGCAAAAGGGAAACGGAGAAACTGAATATTCGTTAGAGAACGATTTTAAACTATTCAAGAATGCCTGCTCCATACCTATTCCTAATTTGCCTTTTTATACGCCTTTTGGTATAATGGGTATTTGCCAGAAAGGCACAGTTGCAATCAAGATGCATCAGAGGGAGCATCGTTTCGCCAAAGGGGAACTGATGGTTATATTACCAAGACAGACGGTTTCCTTAAAGGAAAAGAGTGACGATTTTGTGATGGATTACTTTACCCTGTCCCAAGAATTAATAGATGATACTCTTAGCGGGATATCGCGCTTATCGCCACTTTTCTTTATACATATCAGAAAAAAGCTCTTTTACAAATTGACAAAAGATGAGATATACAGATATTCTGAATATTACAATCTGATAGATAACAGGACGATGACTGCCGATTGTATATTTCAAAGGGAATATATTCTGAGTGTGCTGAGGCTTTTTTATTTGGATCTGTATAATAGTTTCAAGAATAGTATATTATCTATTCATTCTACGCCGGATTCCCGAAAAGAGAAGTTAGCATACCGCTTTTTTCTTCTGATTCTGAAGCATTATAAAGAAAACAGAGAGATAACATATTATGCGGATCAACTGTCTATAACTTCAAAATATTTGTCAAAAGTCATAAAAGAAGTAAGCGCCAGGTCGGCCAAGGATTGGGTTGTAGAATATACATTGTTGGAGATAAAGTCACTGCTGGATAATACGGCGTTGAATATTCAGGAGATTGCCCTTGATACCCATTTCTCGAACCAGGCATCTTTGGGACGGTTTTTCAAGAAGCATACAGGGATGTCACCATCTCAATACAGGTCAATGGACAAACGGTAATGTATAAATAAAGCAAACAAAAGGTAAAACACTTGTTAAAGAAATAATATTGAGCGTTTTTAAGTAGCGATGGCAGAACTAAAATTTATTCTATGTTATGCCGAGTCTCGAAATAACATTCACAGGAACGAAGTGTATGTAAAAACGACTAATGAAATTGAAGACATATTGTGTAGTTTTGTAAAGTTTGTGTTAAGGTTGGGGTCCTGCGAGTCGAGAGATTGGCAGGATCTATTTTTTGTTGGAGAAATCTTTTCCTTGGAATGGTTTTGCTTTGACTTGGCAGGGGGCTTAAATGGCTTTTACGATGCCGTTAGGGGTTCTAATTATTTTATTCGCTCTCACCAACCGGCGTATCTCCTCATTCTTCTTTATTAGTTCTTTATTTTTGTAAGGGCGCGAATGGTCTAAGTGCAGGCAGATTGCCGAATACCTGATTTGTTTCGAACGAATGCCCAAGTTGATAAGCCTCTCTCCAAATTCGCGATCGAGCCCACCGTACTGCATAGCTTCATTAAAGCCATTGACCGCAATCATATCTTTCTTCCATCCTGACGAGTTGCAGCCGTTCCACGAAGCTCTAGCAGGAGTTATATGATTCATTATGAATGCATAGCTATTGGATTTGTATAGCTTTGTGTTTTTGAAAGAGCTTTTTAAACCGTGGTTTTTAAGCCATTGGATATTGAATGCGTTTCCCGATGTTATATCTTCGTGAGTTATAGCCTTACTGGTAGCCATCGGTAATTTAGGATATCCTCCGGATAAGAAATAACCCTTTCGGGCATAACGCAAATGGGTTTCGATAAAATCTTTGCGAGGTATACAATCATGATCGGTAAATATAAGATATTCTGATTCTGCGGCAACAAGGGCATTGTTTAATATCTTACATTTCCTGAACCCTTCGTCCTCATGCCAGATATGCTTTAGTTCTGGGAAATAATCTCTACGGAAACTTTCTATCAGGTTTCGGGTTTCCTCCCCCGAACCGTCATCGGCAATGATTAATTCGAATGAAGTATAGCTTTGTGATGCATAGCCCCATAGTGTTTTTTCGAGCCATTCGGGATTATTGTAAGTAGAGATAATAACTCCTACAGTTTCAGGTTTCGATCGTTCCATTAGTTAGCTACTTAGAGCCTGTTTAAATTTTAGCGAAAATTTTTATTACAGGTTCTGGTCAATAGTTCTTAGCAATTTTTTTATGCTCTTTTTAGCATCTTTTCCCTTTTTTACTCTTGGTTTAGCCCGCTAAACCTACTAGCAAAAATGATAAAATCCATCTAAAAACAGCTATAAAAAAGATTTGCTATAAAATTTAAAAAGACTCTTACATAATAAATCATGATTTTACTGACTGCAAAAATACAGTAAAAAGATTATATAAACCAAAAGAGTGTAATAAATAACAAGGCAACCAAAAATCGGCTAAGTTTTTCATCTACTCCATATATGTATAACCTCGCAGGTGTGCCACTTGATTAACCGTATGTGCTGCCTGGCGGAACTTACGGCCAATGCCGCACTCTACATACCAGCCCCGCATGGGGTGGCACACTATTCGGCTAAAGCCATTTTACTTTTGCAATCCTTATCCCTTAACATTCTGAAAAAAAGAAGCCTCCAGGAAAATATTTTCAGGAGGCTGCGCCTGTAGTCTTGTTATAATGTTTGTGCTAACGTCAGGCGTCTACATAAATTTTACTTATATTGTTCTTAAGAGTTGTATTCAGATTTCTTAATATGTTTGTAAAACATAAACAGATTCTGATTTTGTCTTATTTTTTATTTAATAAAGGAAATTTGAGAGTAGGAACTTCATAGATATTTCTTTTTTGAGAGAAAGTGGTTCTATGCGAAGTTTTAGTGTTAAATTACTCTGTTTTCGTCTTCCTGATTAATAAATTTAAGACAAAATTAATCTTTATTTTCATAATATCAAGCAAAATAACATTAAAAAGAATCAATGTCAATTATTTCCTTAAACTGACTTATCGCGTGATTAATAAACAGTTATGAATAATCACAAATCAAATAGCTGTACCACACTACTGATCCGAGTGTTAACTATAAATGGTAGCCATAGTTATTCTATCTTTTTCCAGCTGAAATTATTAAAAATATTGGTCTTCGGAGTTCATCGCGCATCTCTGGCATTGTCCTCAGCATGGCATTGTCGGGTTCGGGTTCTCTTAATTCCTGTATGTTAAAGCCTGAAGAAAGAAGCCCGTTTATATATGTAGTCAGGGTTTTATGATACTTTATGACGTTTTCGCCAAGAAAGTTTGCGTTACGTTTCCCTTCACGAAAATAGTTGTCTACAGGCCAGTGCAAGGGGCTGCCGTCTTGAGCATAAAACCAGTCCTGATTGCCAAAGGCTGTGAAAACGGGATGCTCTACAGAAAATACAAATTTACCGTCAGCAGCGAGCGTCCGGTGTACTTTTTGGCAAATATCATCGAATGATTCTGCGTAGTGGAATGCCAGCGAACTGATAACAATATCGAACGTTAGGGGTGGATAGTCGAAGTCCTCAATAGCCACACACTCATATTTTATACAGGGAGAGTTATTCTTCTTTTTAGCCTCATTTATCATCTTTTCGGAAATGTCAATTCCCAATACTGACTTTGCTCCTTTATCCGCTGCATACCGGCAGTGCCAGCCAAAACCACATCCCAGGTCGAGAACCTGCTTGCCTTTAAAGTCGGGAAGCATCTTTTTAAGCACATGCCATTCTCCGGCTCCCTTCAATCCTTGTATGGAACGTGCCATTTGGCTATATTGATCGAAAAAAGTATTATCCTCGTATTTATTCTCTTTCATTATTAATGCGAATCAGTATTTCGTTTTGTTTAAATTTATGTGTTCAATTCCATTAGTCGCTTTACATACGCTTCGCTCCTGTGAACGTTGTTTGTCGTGACTCGGCATAACATAAAATAAATTTTAGTTCTGCCCTCGCTACTTAAAACGTTCTTTTATTTTTTATTCTGCGCGCAATCACAGATTGCTTACCTTACTTTTGGCCAAAGCTCCAAAAGTAAGCAAAAAAGCATTGCGCCCCGCTTCGCCGTACGACCCACCATCGGCTTGACGGCTGAATGAAGTGATGATAATCTCATCATTGCAATAATCGGCAGACGATGCTTAAAAGCGCCCGCACTTCATTCTGCGCCGCCTGCACCGGGTGGGTACCCCGTACGCTGGCTAATGGCGCTGGCTGACGCCTGATTTGCAGGGTCTATCCTCTGTCTCGGCGTTGCGTCGCGACTCCGTGCATCTGTTCCGCAGGCGGGGTACTCACCCGGTGCAGGCGGCGTGAAACGGGATGTTGTCCGAGCCGAAGGCGAGTTTCGTCCCGTTTAGCCGACAAGCCGTTGGTGGGTCGCCGAGGGACAAAGCACTAGACTTTTGCTTCCTTTTGGGCAATGCCAAAAGGAAGCAAAAGCCCGGGAGGGCGCGGCAGTAGGAAGCTAATGATAAAAGTTTTAACCCAAAATAACTTTTATGCAAAAAACTAAATATATTAATCATATTTTCAACTACTGATTGACATTATTAATCATTGTTTTAGAGCCTGTTTAAATATTTTATAAAGGTATAAATTATGCGAATCAAAGGTTAAAAAACACAGTAACTTATTGTCCCGAAGGGGCTGAAGGTGGATAACCACGGGTAAAACCCGTGGCAGGAACTGGCTGGGAAATATGTCTCCGTAGGAGGCAAATAGTAAAAACAAATGCCATTCGCCTCCTACGGAGACGGTCTATTTCTACCTGCTTTTGCCACGGGCTTTACCCGTGGTTATCCATATTAGCCCACTTCGTGGACTTAGAACCCTGACTGCAAAACAAAAGATTGATTTATAATAGAATACTGCAACCCAAAGCAACCCTTGATTCGCATAAATTACTATTCTTTCTCAGAAATATCTTTATTGTGGAATATACGCTTTTATAAAAAAACACCTTTTTGTTAATAAGTTATTGGTGTGATGTTTTTAATTTTTACTAAAAAAAATTATTTTTGCGAAAAGACGATTTTAATAATCGCTATTTTTAATAAAAAATAAAAAAGGATGACTAAAACGCTTCTAATTTTTAAAGAAGGAATATCAAAATCACGACGGGTTAGAGAGAGACTGATACAGAACGTGGACACGCAGACAGACAAGGAAATAACGCTTAATTTATCTGATCTGGATTTTGATTTTAGCAGAAAAGAAGTAAAAATATCACACTATATAAAAAGCGAAGATTATCCGGACGTTGTTCTTAAATTTAATGATTTTGTATCGTTAGTCCAGAGCTAGCATAAGATCGGTTCTCAAGAAAGAAGCGCAGCGGTTCTTTTTAGGAACATTTTTACAGAATTGTAAAATTGTTTTTAATGGTTTCTTTATCCTATAAAATAAGAAATTCACATACGAGCATATTTTGGCATTTTAGACGTTTTTTCCTTCCCCCGGCGGAATGGAAGCCTATTTATATGCTACCATTTGTTTCAAAACATCCTTTACATTATTATCCGCATCGAAGACAAAAAGATAACGGTAACCCGCGTTATATTTTTCCGGAGTTCGTGAAACATCCATAGAAAGCCCATACCTGTAAAAATATTCGGCAAACAGGACATTGTCGGAAATCCTTGAAAAATACAGGTTCGCCTTTTTCATATTTGATCCAAACATCCGTTCTAAATCTTGCGAATACTCTTTCGTAAATCTGTTATTATTGTCGATACTATCTATGCGGTTTATGCAATCTATCGATGATTCGCCTTTCTGTTGGAAAAACTTCCAGAAAGGGCTTCTTTCCATAAATACAAGTGTGTCTGACACAACATATTCTCTATTTGAGGATGCTGAATCCGACAACAAATAATTGTATGCATTTTCATATTTTTCCCCGTCCATTGTCGGAATATTCTGTGCGCTTATATTGTTTACAGATAAATATGTAAAAATAATAAGTGAAAGTATATATTTCATAATTAAGTAATGTCTCTCGTCTAAATCTGATTATACGCACTGCTAATGTAGTTAGAGAACCAAGCAGAAGCCTATTTAACGCAATAGGACAGGGCAAATATATGAAAAAATAATTTTGAAGGTGCATTCACATCTGCCACTTAACATATTTTCGTAATCGCGGAGGTTAAAATCTGGTCTAATATCTGGATTTCATGAAGGTATTCAGAACTATATGCCTATATACTTGTTAGATAAATATGGGCTATTCCTTAGTAACGGTTAGGAAATTTTAAAAAAAATGAAAAAAATAGTATATGATAAGCGTCTGGTTATAGGATCTGCGATTATAGGCCTTATTGCATTATCAAATCATTATTCGATACTTCTCGATTTTTTTATAGGAGTTGTGTTAGTTGTCGGGGTTATCACTATACTTTTGGTGTTATGTTCTCAATTAAACATAACGAGGATGCTCAGAGTATTGAGAACTAAATATTTCCGTAAGGTTATCAGATAAAAAATAACCTCCGAATGTTTTCCGGAGGCCGAGGAGTTATAAAGTTTGCCTGGTTGGAAATCCGTCTGAAATATCCGGGACTTCGTGTCATTTTTCCTGCCAGAGGCAATTGTATCTTGATTATTTACTTAAATCTATTATATTATTACCTACATTCCAATGGTTATGTCTTGTCGTAAAATATGTATTTGATTGGAATAAGTATTCGTATATATATCGAAATACTCGTTTAATGTTACAAATATATATTTTTCCTTTTGTAAATACAAGTAAAACCCAAATAAGTTAAGAGTTTTAACAGATTGTATCGCCTTATATACCTGCCTATTATCTGTTCACGAGCATCCCCTGTAGATATATCCGGCCAATCCGGAATGCCGGATTTTATATATTTTTGCAATATTTCAAAGATGTTTCATATATTTACAAAAAATATGTGTGTATATGATATTACGAAACTACATCCTTTTATTCTTCTTATTTTTAGTATCAGTAAACAGTAAGGCGCAAAGAGAAACATTCGATTTTGATATGCTCAACGGGCAGGCTAAAAAGATTGTGGAAAAGGACGATGGTTCGATACTGGCCGTCTCTGACAGGCAATATAGGGAATACCCATCAGATACTTCACTTTACTGTGTACAGACTCGTTTCTATCAAAGTGGATTTATCAAAGAAAGAGGAAAACTGATACCGCCTCACTTAAAGTTTGGAGAATGGGAGTATTTTGATGAAGACGGTACTTTATCGAAGAAAACCGATGAAGACAGCCGTTTTGGGAGTGTGACTTTAAATGATATTATACAATTCTCACAAAAGAGTAAGTATGCTTATAAGAAAAGTCTTTGCCCTATCATCAGCAAGGATGGCGAGCTGATAGAAGCTAACTCTACAAATATATCGATATCGTTCGACGAAGGTAGTAAGGAATGGCGGGTAAGGTTTACTGATAGTTATTTCTATCATGAATATGTAGTTGATGGAAATACAGGAAAAATACTTGCTCTTTTGCGGGAGCAAACACTCTTTTTCGTTGATGATTTGGTCGATGGAAAAGTTCCGGAGAAAGATGCCGGGCCAAAGAAACTTCCGGTTCAGGATAATATGACAATATTCAACTAAATTCTATAGTTTATGTACAGGCTAATAGTTATAATGCATCTGATCGCCCTTTCAGCTTTTTCATATTCACAAACAAAAGAGAAGCTTATCGCACAAGTATGTGATACATTGATGTTTGCCCAGACAAATTCGTTGACCGACAATTGTATCTATGATAAGGAATCGGGCTTTGCGGCATCATGTTTCCAGATTACAGGCAACCCGGAATGGATAAGCGATTTTAACGGAGACGGGGAAGATGACCTGCTGATCTATTTTATGGATGAAGGATTAGGCGGAGGAGGGAATGCCTTTGGTTATAATTATATCGTTGTACTGATGAAAAACAGACAAATATACAATACGATAGATATCTTTGGCGGAGGTAAATTCTCTTATGGTTTTCTTCAGATAGATGAAGTAAAAGACAATAAAATATATGCCACATACGAGGAAAATCCGATGTCGAGAGGCTATGATGAAGAAGACGATTCGCCTCTCAACAGTGTTAATCTCGTTTTTTCTTACAAAGATGGAATGATTGTAGAAGAGAGTTACAGTAAATGCCCTGTCGCTGATATGGACAAGCGTATATTTAAGAGTACAACCCCTTATCAGGTAGAACGGACATTAAGGATGAACGACCATTTTGAACAGGAACAGACAGAGAGGCTGTATTTCGACAAGGATAAAAAAGACAGGATATATGCAACATTCGAAGGTTGCCGTGATATTAACCTGAGTTTCTCTTATTCGCTACCATATATGGAATCAATATTAACGAACAGGGAACTGGCAAAAGAGAACCTGCTGTCTTATATCAGTGTATTAGAAGAGAATACACGGTATTCTTCTACATTGAAGGCGTTATATGATAAGGTAAAAGGCCTTAAAGATTTGGAGAGGGATGAATCCGGATATAATATAGTGCAGACGACCATTCCGTTGAATAACAACTGGGAAGCCTACATTGTAATGAATACTTTCTCCGACAGTGAAGGGAGGGGCATCAATATAATGTTGAGGCTGATGAAAAATGATAGTGCTGGCACTGCTGACTTTTGGAGCAGGATGAAACGGTAGATTCCTTAGCAACTGTTAGAATTATCTTGCCAGTCTGTTTTGAGCCGTTTTTAATCACTCAAAATACTTCTTTAGTATCGCTTTATAACGTTTGTCTTTTCGTATATTGTCAAAATCCTCGTCTTTATTTATCCTGTCCTTCGACAATTCACTCATTTTGCTGGTGTAATTCATAACAATCGTTTTCTCGAGCCATTTTATAGCAAGGTCTTTTTCATTAACAAGCGAATAATAACATGCCAGATTGTACGCTGCCGACTGGCTGCCTAGCTTTTCGGCTTCGCTATATGCGTCTGTTATCTGGTTACCGTATTTGAGATAGTCGTTCTCCAACCGTCCCAGCCGGAAGTATGACCAACCCTTGCCCGCAAATATGTCTACCTCTTTGGCTCCTAAAGCCAAAGCTTTCTCATATTTTTCCGCACTTTCCCTGTAATATTCAGCGTTCTCTTCTTTTTGGACATATTGGAGCAGGGTCATACCCCAATATATGTACGCATTTTGGTCATCCGGGTTTATCTCGGTCGCTTTCCTGAATTTATCGGTTATTTCTTTTAAGATAGAAGTGTTTTTTTCTTTTTCGTCCGAATAAGCGATGGCCAGTCCCCACATGGAATAGGCTTCGGCATAATCGGGCTTAAGCTCGGTCGCTTTTCTGAATTTATCAAAGCTGTCTTTGCAAAGTTCATTATTCTTCTGAGCCATAGCTCTCTGCATTATTACCGCTCCCCACGCGTTGTATATTTCCGCATAGTCGGGGGATATCTCTGTCGCAGCTTTAAATATATCAGATACTTCGTCCAGCGAACCTCCTTCGGCTTCTTTCCCTATAGCCATAGCAACCAGGGCTTCCGCTCTTGAATCGTTATCTTGTGCATAGGAAAAGATGGAAACGGTAAAAAATAAAATGAGGAATATTTTTTTCATGACATGATTTTTTTCGGATGAGCAAATATAGTTATTATTTCTTATTTTGAAGTCATCTTGACTTTTAACCACAGAGCCGTACAGAGTTTATTATTAATGCTAATCAAGGGTAAAAAAACAGTAGCTTATATCCCGAAGGGACTACAAGTGGATAACCACGGGTAAAACCCGTGAGGAACTGACTGAAGAATCTGTCTCCGTAGGGGGCAAATAGCGAAATCAATGCCATTCGCCTCCTACGGAGACGGCCTCTCCCTATCCGCTTTTTCCACGGGTTTTACCTGTAGTTATACATATTAGCCCACTTTGTGGACTTAGAACCCTGATTCTAAAAAAACAGAAGATTGATACTTCAATCCTTGATTCGCACTATTAATAAAACTCCGTGAAATAACATTCAACGAAGTGAAGACGAGTCAAACTCCCATTACTCTAAGGTGAAATAATAAGTCGAAACAATTTCTTTATTTAGTGTGTAAAAGGCTCTTAGCCCGAAATGATATTTGTATCTATAAATGAGCGTTTTAACTCTCCATCTATTCATCAATCCTCAAAATAAATATTAAAAAGAAAGTTAATTAACTAAACGTTTTGAACATTATACCTTTAACTCTGGTTATAGTCCATGTAGTTTTGTAAAGTTTGTGTTAAGGTATGAGAAAGTCCTGCGACGTGATGTTGCGGGCTTTTTTGCTTTTATAGATATGGATAATCGTACATTCCGATGATATTTATTGTGGCCGTTTTACCGGACTTCTCACTATTTTTTTATCTTTACCTTAAATAATAACCTATACAAGTATGGACAAGCAAAGTTACTTCGAAAAAAACTATCAGTCTGTAAAGAGCCTGATAGAATCGTTCAATGATGGTAATGCAACGGATATCTACGCGTTATCATTCTGGAAAGATAATAGTGAAGATGATCCCCGTTATCCGTGTATAACCGTCAGTTACAATACGTATAAGAATATGGATATGGAAAAAGACCATGCATCCAATGAAAGGGAAGCGAAATGGAATTTTGCTTATTGGCTACAAAATGATTTATTAACCATTGGAGGCGAAGAAGATAAAGATTTGGCCGATTGGTTCAGTTCCGAAAATCTTTATTATACGGATGAGCAACTTGAAGATGCTGAAGACGATGAAAAAAAGTGGGACAAACTGGCTGTACTGGATGAAAATATGCAGGCTTTGTTTATGGATGTTATTATTGATATAAGCCGGCGCTTGCATCAGGATGGGATTATAAAAAAGAAATTTGGAAAAGACATCCCAGTTATAATACATGAACTGGAATATTACGACTTGCCTGTAGGCTGGACAGAGGCAGGAAACCCTGAAGAGGTAATTGCTGAGTTTGTTGAATGGTACGAAAACGATATATGTGGATGAATAATGGGTAATCCTTTGTGTCTTTGAAATATAAATGTGGGTTGGGAGTTGTAATTGCTTAAATTATATGTTCTTTTTTATTCTGCGCGCAATCGCAGATTGCTCACCTTACTTTTGGCCAAAGCTCCAAAAGTAAGCAAAAAAGCATTGCGCCCCGCTTCGCCGTACGACCCACCATCGGTTTGCCGGCTGAATGAAGTGATGATAATCTCATCATTGCAATAATTGGCAGATGATGCTTAAAAGCGCCCGCACTTCATTCTACGCCGCCTGCACCGGGTGGGTACCCCGTACGCTTGCTAACGGCGCTGGCTGACGCCTGATTTGCA
>NZ_QVMO01000049.1:0-32492 GCF_010501055.1 Dysgonomonas sp. 521 | reverse complement strand
GAGGGACAAAGCACTAGCCTTTTGCTTCCTTTTGGGCAATGCCAAAAGGAAGGACAAGCCCGGGAGGGCGCGGCAGCAGGGAGCTACAACTAAAGTATTTAGACTAGGATAGCCTTTATGTAAAAAATAAAAGAACGATTATAATAAACATATTATCAACCACAAATCGATATAACTTAAAAAAATAGAATTGCGAACAGTAAACGTTATACGTTATATTACCCCTTTACGCGAAGGGGGATCTTTGCCGGCGTTGGCTGAGGCTGACGATGGTTTTAAATATGTAGTCAAGTTCAGAGGATCGGGGCACGGCACTAAAATGCTGGTCAGTGAATTGATAGGCGGTGTCATTGCCCACACGCTTGGCTTTCGTATTCCCGAAATGGTGTTTATCAATCTGGATGAGGCCTTTGGACGTACCGAAGGAGATGAGGAGATACAAGACCTTTTGCAGGCCAGCCGTGGACTGAATCTGGGTTTGCATTTCTTATCGGGTGCGTTGACTTTCGATCCGGTAGTTACACAGGTTGATGAGAAAACGGCTTCGCAAATAGTCTGGATGGATGCATTGCTGACAAATGTAGACCGTACGGCAAAAAATACGAATATGCTAATGTGGCACAAGGAGTTGTGGCTGATCGATCATGGGGCATCGCTTTATTTCCATCATTCATGGGTAAACTGGGAAAAATATGCATTGAGCCCTTTCACCCAGATTAAAGATCATGTATTACTGCCTTATGCCTCAGCGTTGAATAGCGTGGATAAGGAATTTAAGAAAATCCTCACACCTGACAAAATAGAAGAAATCGTGAATTTGTTACCCGATGACTGGCTTCATTGGGGTGGGACAGACGAAACGCCCGCTGCTATAAGGCAGGTTTACATCAATTTTTTGAACGAGAGAATAAAGCATTCGGAAATATTTATAAAAGAAGCACAACATGCAAGAGAAACACTTCTATGAGTATGCCGTTATTCGCTTTGTGCCGAAGGTTGAACGCGAAGAATTTATAAATGTAGGTATCATCATGTATTCGAAAAGGGCAAAGTATATAAAAGCCCGTTATACGTTGGATAAAGAAAAACTGCGGTTGTTCTCTTCCGAACTGGATATGGATTCCCTATGCTCCCACCTGAGTGTATTCGACAAAATATGTTCGGGCACGAAGGCCGGAGGGCACATCGCTTCGCTGGATATTCCCGATAGGTACCGTTGGTTGACGGCTGTTCGCAGTACCTCTATACAAACCTCACTTTCCCGTTCCGGATTTTCCGATAATCTGGATGCTACGTTTGATAGACTGTACGAAGAGTTAGTGATGTAAGGATAAATTTATCTTATATATAGATATATCCTTTTTAGAGAAAAAGGTAACAATGAAGAAAAGAATAAAAGTGTCACTTTTTTACAGTACATGACAAAAAATAGAATGCAAACCTATGCTGCCCTTACAGGGCGCATTTTCAGAAGGCTAATTTTACCCAAGGCGACGCTTCGCTTGCCACTGGGCTATAATATGTAGCCCCTTCAGGGCATCCGGAGGAAAAACAGGCTGAAAGCCTAACATATCCTAGCCCAGGGTAACACCCTGGGAAAATAATAGCTAAAGAAACTGCGCCCTGTAAGGGCACCATAGTAAGCTCTTTTAATGTGTATGAAATATTTTGTTATGTACTGTACACTTTTGTCACTTTTTATTGTAGGGTAATTATGGTCATTTTGTTAGTTTGTGCAGTAAGGTCAATGGTATAAAAAGAAAAAGTAACACAACCAAAATAAGTTTATAACTGTCACTTTTGTCACTTTTTGAAATATATCGTTCTGTATCTGTTTCCGGTAACCTATTCGTTAACAATATCATCAAGATACTCTCCTAACGGGTACATAATCTTATATATCCGGGCGGCATACTCTACAAAATCTTCACTTAGCAACTGGTCGATGGAAATAGGTTTGTGCACATAGAAGTGTTTCAGCTTCAGGTATTCTGCCGCAGGATGATCTTTGTCGAAGCCGTTGGGTACACGTTGTAGGGCATCGCTATCCCTGTACAGGTCGCCTATCTCTTTTTTGAATGTCTTGTCGTTGAGTATGTCGTTGAGCGTATCGAAGTCGTTGTATATACCACGTCTGATTTTCTTTAATTGCTCCGCGTCAGACATATAATATCCGAATGAAAGGAATATCTCCTGAGGATCGATATGCATGTAATATCCGGATATACGTTCTGCCGTACGGGGGCGAAAGATAGCCCCAAAGTGGGTCTTATAGGGAGATTTATCCGCAGAGAACCGTACATCCCGATAGATGCGGAAAAGGCATTTCTTGGGTTCCAGCAAGCCTATTGCCGGATCGAATGCCGCTATGGCCTGAATCATTTGAGCAACCAATAGCTCGGCATCGGTACGGGAGCGCTGGTACCATGTTTTATTCTCTGCAAACCATTCGCGGGTATTGTTTTTCTTCAGTTCTTCTAAAAAATTGAGGGTATCTTTTTTTAGCATAGCTTTATTATTGATATTAGAGCCTGTTTAAATTTTAGCGAAAATTTTTATTTCAGGTTCAGGACAATAGTTCTTAGCAATTTTTTTATGCTCTTTTTACCGTATTTTCCCCTTTTTACTCTTGGTTTAGCCCGCTAAACCGGCTAGCAAAAATGATAAAATCCATCTAAAAATAGCTATAAAAAAGATTTGCTATAAAATTCAAACAGACTCTTAGTCGTTAGAACGAACTAAGTTAGTAATTTATTAACAATAGTTTATCTTCGTATTTGTAAATTTTATATATTTGAATGTTGATTATGTGGACAAAACTTGACTGTATAACCTAAACACATCACTATTATGAAAAGAATCAGACTTTATTTATTGTCGTTTTTTGTACTCTGCGGATGGCTCCATGCAAATGGACAAGCGAGTGTACAGGTAGAAATATATCCCAACAAGACAGTGACCCTGAGTTACGAGAAATTCGACATCAACGCATTTCGTGTCAAGGTAGCCAGATCAGGCAGTCTGGACTATGCATATACCGAACCGGACGGGACCCAGAAACGGGTTACCTGCCAACGCCGGGGAGAACCTATCCAGATATACGAGACTCCACCGTTACCGGCCGTACATCGTGTCTTTAGCGAGTATTATCCCAATGGTAACCTGAAGAGTAAAGGGCTGTATCTGCCTAGCCAGTTTGTTATAGGCAAATGGCTGGAATGCGATCAGCAGGGAAATTGCAGCGTGGACAATAAAGAAGCAGGCAGAGAAGCCTTTGGCTACAACGGGGTATTGAATATATTGGAGGATAAAGGCTTTATCGATGCATCGACGGGTGATGGCAACTGGACCTTTGTTGTCTGGTATAATGATAATGCCCGGCAATGGGGTGTCAAACTGCAAAAGGATACGATGTATAAACTGCTGGAGATAGATGCCGATTCAGGCGAAATACTTAATGAGTCGGAATATGAGGTAACTCCAGCGAATACAGCTATACAAGGGGAATATATAGCTCCGGAGTAATCTTCAGGGTATAAAACAATAAAGGCACCCGCAAAAGGTGCCTTTTATATCTGGCTACTCGAAAGATGTATCAATTGATAAAATGGTAGAGGAATATCACGTTTTCTTCCAATGCGCTTTTAGGAGAATCCTTTATTTCCAATACTACTTTTAGTTCAGCTTTGGCAATGCCTCGTAAATTAACAAGGGATTCAAGCTTGACTCTTAGACGAACCTCGCTGTCGGCAACAACCGGTTGATTAAATCTCAATTTCTCAATGCCATAATTGATAAGCATTTTGATATTGTTAACCTCTATTATCTGATCCCATAGGTAGGGAAGTATAGACACCATCAGGTAACCATGCGCTATAGTGCTTTTAAAGGGGCTTTCCTTCTTGGCTTTTTCAACGTCAACATGGATCCACTGATAGTCTAATGTAGCTTCAGCAAACAGGTTTATACGTTCTTGTGTGATTTTTAGATAATCGGAAACGCCGATTTCTTTACCTACATATTGTTCAAAGTCTTGGTACGAATTAATGATAGCTTTACTCATAAAAATAGCGTATTAATACAAATAGAACGTAAAATTATTGATATTAACTGATATGTCCAAATAAATATTAGAGTCTGTTTCTTAGCAATTGGGCTGAGTGAATGGGAAAATTAGACAAAAAGAGACTGAAAATGAACGAAAAGAAACTGTAGCAAAATATTTTGGTAAAAGTTAAACAGGCTCTTAGTTGTTTTATGTAGCAATTTTAAAAGGGTTATAAAAATAAAAATATGTAGATTTGTACAATTTAGTAACTGTTTAAATTTTATTCGTTCAAATTTTTAGAGATGTTTTAGAGATGCTTTTTTCTTCCTCGAAACGATAATAGCGGGCTATTTGAGTTGAGAGAAAGGAAAAAACAGACTAAAACAGACTAAAAATGAACGAAGAAAAAGTATAATAAAATATTCGTATAAAATTTAAACAGTTACTTACATTGCCTGCAAAAACAGAAACAGGGAATTGTATGAAGGAAGAACAATTCAGGTTATAACCGGATATTTTATGCATATATTTATTACAGGAGGTACTGGATTAATCGGTAGTGCATTGATTCGATGTTTATTAGCCCGGAAATATGAAGTCACCGTTTTAAGCCGGGATATTGCTAAAGCAAAACGGAAACTGGGTAATGATGTTACATATTGCAAATCGCTTGACGAACTAAGTTCACTTGACGGGTATGATATAATTATCAATCTGGCCGGAGAACCGATTGCGGGCAAGCGGTGGACTACAGCCCAGAAAGAGTGTTTGTGCGATAGCCGTTGGGATATTACCCGCCGCCTGACTGAGTTAGTCAAACTGAGCAGTACACCTCCATCCGTATTTATTTCGGGTTCGGCTATTGGGTATTACGGAGCTCAGGACGATGATGTGATAAATGAGAATGCTGATCCTCATGAAGAATTTACATATCACTTGTGCAAAAAATGGGAAGCTCTGGCTACAGCCGCAGACAACAGGCATACACGAGTTTGTATACTACGTACGGGGATTGTTTTGTCCAAAGACGGTGGCATGCTGTCCATGCTGACTCTTCCTTTCCGGTTAGGGCTAGGATGTGTGTTGGCCCCGGGAAGCCAGTATATATCGTGGATACATATCCGCGACATGGTTGACGGTATATTATTCCTGATGGATACGCCCGAAGCCAGAGGAGTATTTAACTTCGCTTCTCCCAATCCGGTTACCAACAGGCGTTTCGCCAAAGTCTTGTCCCGTACTTTGTTTCGTCCGTGTATATTCAGGATGCCTGCTTTCGTAATGAAGATCATAATGGGAGAAAGTGCAACCTTGGTAGTGGATGGGCAAAGGGCTATCCCTCAACATCTGCTGGATATGCATTATCGTTTCTCCTTTGAGCACATCGATGAAGCCTTAAACGATGTTCTGATTAAGAAGAGTAGCCAAGGTGCTCCGGGAAAAGATTAATGCCTCATTTTAAATTTACTATCTATATACTTTATTAAGAGCCTGTTTCAATTTTAGCGAAAATTTTTATTACAGGTTCAAGTCAATAGTTCTTAGCAATTTTTTTATGCTCTTTTTACCGTATTTTTGGCTCCGCCGATTTTCAATTTCCTTTTTACTCTTGGTTTAGCCCGCTAAACCTGCTGGCAAAAATGATAAAATCCATCTAAAAATAGCTATAAAAAAGATTTGCTATAAAATTTAAACAGACTCTAACAATGAAACTAATACAAGTTGTTTTTTTAATGATCGTGTCTTCATATTCTATTATCTCTCAGGCTCAAAATGACAAGCCCTTGCGATTGGGCGTAGCCGGTTTGTCGCATGGCCATCTGTGGGAGGTACTGTCCCGTCTGGACAGGGGAGACTTTGAGGTTGTAGGCGTAGCCGAAAAGAATATTCAACTGTGGGATAATAAGCTATTGAAAGCTAAGGTTGCCAATAACCTTTTCTTTCAGGATTTGGATGATATGCTCGATCAGACAAAGCCGGAAGCAGTGATTGTTTATGAGAGCATATATGACCATCTTCGCGTAGTAGAGGCATGCGCTCCCAGAGGAATTCACGTGATGGTAGAGAAGCCGTTGGCTACAACCGTGGAACAGGCACAACGTATAGCCGAATTGGCAAAGAAATACAATATTATGGTGCTTACCAACTACGAGACTACATGGTACCCCGCGAACCATAAGGCTTATGAACTGGTAAACAAAGAGCAGTCCGTTGGAAAAATATCCCGGATAAATGTGTATGACGGGCATAGCGGCCCTGTAGAAATAGGGTGCAGCCCCGAGTTTTTGGGATGGCTGACCGATCCTGTTAAGAATGGTGGGGGCGCGGTTATCGATTTTGGCTGCTACGGAGCAAACCTTAGTACATGGCTGATGGGTGGGCAAAAGCCTGTCAGTGTCTTTGCTACGTTGAAACATCAAAAGCCGGATGTATATCCTAATGTAGACGATGATGCTACTATTGTTCTCGAATATCCTGACGTAACTACTATAATCATGGCTTCATGGAATTGGCCGATGAGCCGCAAGGATATGCATATCTATGGTAATAAAGGATATATATACCAGGATAACGCGACTGATATGCGCATAGGTGCTGGCGAAAAAGAGACTAAGTTTGTAGCGGGAAAGCTGCCTGAACCATATAATGATTCGTTTTACTATCTGAAGGCTGCCGTACGTGGAGATATAAAAGTGAAACCGGCAGACTTGTCGTCACTGGAGAACAACCTGATTGTAGTAGAAATACTGGAAGCTGCTATAAAGAGCAATAATACAGGAGAGGTGATAAGGCTGAAATAGACTGAGCCCTAATAAGTAAGCATAAAAAAAGAGGGTGTCTCAAAAGTATTTTTCATATCTTTTTGTCATGTTGAACGGAGTGAAACATCTCGTATCTGGTAGGTCAAGATTCTTCGTTGCACTCAGAATGACAAAGAGAGTAACAATTTGATAGAGATGTTTTACTTTTGAGACACCCCCTTTCTTACTTTTATCGTATTGCTTATTCTGATATTATTTCTATATCGTCTATATATAATACACTACCCGGTGCCCCGCTAAATGTATCGCCATACTTGCTTGATGAGCATATAATAGCGAAACGGTATTTCTTCGCAGGATCATATTGCTTGTCAGCCTTATATTCCATATCGATGCTGAACTGGGTGTATTGTGCTTTTGCTGTTCCATCCTGAAGCTGGCCGATGGCAACTAATTTATCGGATTTGTAAGCATCTACGCCTGTCAGGTAATCAGCATCAGTCTCTATTTCATACAGAATGGCGTTGATTGAACATTCATCGATAGTGCCGTCTTCGACCACCGTCTCGTTGATCTTTTTTGTATCCGGACAACGGTAGAACACTTCTCCCGGAGTATATTTGTAATAACCTTTTACTGTCATCGGTTTTTTGTTATACACTGCACCAAATTTAGTGCTGTTCAGCGTATTTTTGGTGTCTGTAATAAACTTGCCTGTATATAAGGTCCCGGTGGTTACTTTAGGTATCCTGATGCCGAATATATTACCGCCTTTTGTATCCAATGTCTCTATTCTGGCTGCCCCCGTGCCTGAGTGCGCGTCATCTGTTTTTGTAACAGCTACTTGTGTGGTATATCCCATACCTTTCAGATATGCGGCTCCTGTATTACTGCTGGTCCAGCCCCCTACCGGAGCATAAAAGAATAGAGATTCGCTTGCTTGCGGATTTTCTACGATCCAGTCTTCAAATCCGTATTTGTTTTGCCAGAAAGATACGTTGTATATTGTCTTGGTAGTGCCATCTCCCGCGGTTACTGTAAATTCCACAGAACCATTCGAAAAGTCTACGGCTGTTCCCGGAGCTGGATCTACTGTTGCTTTTTCTGATATATTAATAGTCGGTACCAGTTCCTGTATGTCGCTTAGTGTTGCGTCGTCCGCGATAAAGAATACTATATCAGTGCCATTAATTACCGGTTGCTGGGTAACTACCGGGTTGTCAAATGTCATACTGATAATTGCCGATTCTACATTGCTGCTTTTCACACATATAGCCGTGTAAATCGTTTCAGCCCCATCTTTACCGGTTACTGTGAATTTAACGATACCATCCGAGAAATCCACCTCAGAGCCGGAAGCCGGATCTATAGCCGCATCCTTCGATATTTCAATGGTTGGTATTAGTTTTTCCATGTCTTCGCCCACGGCAGTGCCTTTTACATAGAAGATTATGTTTGTGCCGTCGATTACCGGTTGTTTAACAACGATAGGGTCATCAAACGTCATGCGTAAAATAGAAGAACCGGTGTCGTTAAACTTCATGCAATTGACAGTATAGATGACCTGTGTGTCATCCTCTGCCGTCACTGTAAACTTAGCGCTGCCTTCCGAAAAGTCGACCGCCGTGCCCGATGCCGGGTCGATGCTTGCTTTAGCTGAAATTTCGATAGTAGGAACCAGTTTACTTAGCTCTTCACTTGTCGCATCCGGATTTACATAAAAAGTAATATTTGTGCCGTCAATCTCCGGTTGTGTAATGACTATCGCGTCTTCGAATGTCATTTTTGTAATCTGTGCTTTGCTTGATTTGTCATCGTCATCACTACATGCTGTGAACAATGCTAATGAAAACAATAGCAGGACACAGTTAAGGATTCTCTTGTTCATAAGGGTAAATTTAAATTAGTATTATTTCTCTCTTTTAGGTGGATTTTTATTATTGGAGACAAAAATACTGATATACCAAATTTTGGTCTAGCAATTTTGGCAATAATGCTTTTTATATAGGGTCTTTTATATTAAATTAACGAAAATTTAGGTGGTGATAGCCCGGATATCGGGCTTTTGGCTACTAAAAAGACAATTGTCATTGCAGACTTGATCTGCAATGACAATTACCTATTTTCTTTATTCAATGTAGATTATCTTTATTCAGCTCTTCTTATTCTTATCTGTATGGCATTCTCGATAGGTTTTTCGCTTACAAATGTAAGGTAGCCTCCGCCTCCGGCACCGCTTAATTTCCATCCTAATGCCTGATCTTTGTATTTACTTATTACATCAAAGATGTCGCTTGATACCATGTGTGGATACATCGCAATCTGTGCTTCGAAGCTTTCTCTTACGGATTCGCCGAATAGCCGGATATCTTTTTCTTTTAAGGCTTTCCATGCCTTATCCGCCGCTAAACTCAGCGCCTTTGCTTTTTCTGTAGTTATATCGGTGTTGGAGAGTACATCATAGTCATTGTGGCGCGGGTACAGAGGTACCAGCCATAGCCGTTTTTCTATCCAGGATAGTATTTCATCATCTAATACTTTTTCAATTTCGGCTGGCCAAAAATCTCCATCATAATGCAATCTGTTAAGTCCCGGTAATACGATTCCAAGTGAGTCTTGTGATCCGCTGACGTATTTTGTGCCGGGAGGGTTTTCGAAGCAGAACAGGGTTTTTGCGAGCTTTTCCTTGTCTCCGGCGGGAATGTCTACTTGCCATAGTTCGATCGCTTTCTTGCGGGAACTGGTAGACATACCGCTGCGATCATTGAACTCATAATCGGGCTCTATCGAAATTGTCAATACAGGACCCGGGTATAAGCCGCTTACGTTTGGTTGATCGAGCCATCCTCCGGCTAAGTCTATACGATATGGTATGCGGCATTCTTCCCTTAGTGCTGTGGTCGAACGTGGAGGTAGTCCGCCGTGCGGAATCCGTTGGCTAACGACATATTGTATGCCTAAATCTTTACAGAGCTGTTCTTTCAGGGCACTATGTCCATCGCTGTTAACGAAGAAGATATCGGGTTTGAGGGCTTCCATCTCATGCACAAAGTCCATCAGTCCATTTCCGCTATTAATCCACGCGTCTTTAACGAATTTCAACGACTTTATCATGTAGAGGCGTTCTTGTTCATTATTGACTGTTTTACGCGCCTTGAGCTCACTGATAGTTTTATCCGAGCCGATCCCTACATATAAATCTCCATAACCGGCAGCTTCTTCAAAGAATGCTACATGTCCACTGTGGAGCATATCATAGCATCCACTAACAAAAACTTTTTTCATTTATAATCTAACTATAAAGCAATTTAGAAACTGTTTAAATTTTATACGAATATTTTATTATACCTTTTTCTTCGTTCATTTTTAGTCTGTTTTAGTCTGTTTTTTCTTTCTCTCAACTCAACCAACGGTCACAGGAGCGAAGCGTATGTAAATAGCCCGCTATTATCGTTTCGAGGAAGAAAAAAACATCTCTAAAACATCTCTAAAAATTTGAACGAATAAAATTTAAACAGTTTCTTATTTTTGAATATGTAAATATATATTTTTTTCGGTATTATCCGATGCTTTCTGCCGTTTTATCCGAGCCATCGTATCAAAATCGGATGATTTTTCTCTTTCGCTCAGTTCTGGTAGCCCGCTGCTATCGCTTCGAGGAAAGAAAGATTATCTCAAAACAATTCTAAAAATTTGAACGAATAAAATTTAAACAGGCTCTAAATTTTATCTGTAAAAATTTGTTTAATTAACTTAATACGCTAAATTTGTAGACCCCAAAGCTATACATTATGTACAGATTTGATATAATACTATGTTTAGCCGTCTTTTTTGCCAATATTTTGGCCCGAAAAGTACTACTTGGAGTCTGCTTGAGTGCAGCTGTAAAGCAAATAATCTTAGAAAAAAAATTTAGATTAAGGGAATGTTCTTTCTTTACAGGGTGAGTTGTATTGTTTTGAAGACTCAGGTTGGGGTGAATATGTAGAAAGGCTTTATGCCTTGGTGTTACTCGTGTGTTGCCGGACGTTAACATGAAAAGAAGAGGATACATCTTTTGTATATAAGATGTTCCTTGTTTATCTTGTAATTTAGATTTATTGATTTAGACTTATAAACAGAAAGAATATTATATAGTTTTATTTATTATTTTTTCTGTTTCATTGGTGTAAATTGATATAATTTAAAGTAAAAAAATAAATACGTTTTCCTGTAAACTTTATATGCTGTATGATTGTTTTATGGAAATATATTTAAAATTTGTGTTTACGGCTCTCCAGAGCTGAGTATTAAATCCATCGATATGGGATTCTTTGATTTCTTTAGAAGAAATAAAAAAGTAGTACAAGTTTCAGAGGAGGATCGTCAGCAGTTTGCTGAGGAGATGTCCGCTAATGCCGGTTTGTTGGTAAAACAATTCAGAGATGACACTGTGCTTGATTTTAGTGTGCATAGCCTGTATGAAGTAGATCAGATAATTGAGGACAGTGTAGAGTTTTATAAAAAAGCTGATAGCGATACAAAGCGAAAAATGATAATAAAAATTGGAGCTTATGTATTTGAAGTAGCAAGGACGAATTTTGGTGGACAATATTATTGGTATGATCGTTTGGAACAACCCGTATTGGTAACGGGACAACCTGAATTTGAAATGTCGTTGTTAGCCTATGAAAAGGTAAAAGGGCGTTTTGAGAACGGACAAGAAGATAATATCCCATTCTTTTTTGAAGGTTATGTGAGAGGGGTTAAGGATAAAGCGAGTCAGATGATTGTGTGAAAGGTTCTGTTTTTAAAGTAATCTTTTTCAACCATTTCTTATATTTATGCTCATGAAAAAATATTCTCCATATATAAAAAAGTATATCAAAGAGATAAACAAGGCAGGATATACTATTAGTGATAATGGGAGCCAGCTATCGAAGCAAGTCGGATGTTATGAAATCCTAATTACGGATTTGACTATAAGGAGCTCATTCACTAAGATTAAAACAGTTCTGGTCTGGGTAAAAAATAAAGAAACCCGTACAATAGAGGTGGAAAAACTCTATAAGCATGAAATTCTACCTTTGCCGTTTAAGAGGATTGATACTTTTGCCGACAAAACAATCTTAGCTCTTAAACTTAACAGAGGCTTGAGAAATCAGAGCCATATACAAGAGATTACCCATGATATTGATATGAATGTTGTAATGGCGGACATTAAAGTACGGGAAATTTCATTGCATGACATAACGGTTTGATATTTACAACAAAAGACATCCTTCGACAGGGTGTTTTTCTTTTTTAGGGAAAACTATAATAATATCCCTTTTTACTGATTATATTTACATCCCGAAAATATTTAACTAACGGGAAGATGAAATATAGTTTTGCCAATGATTATTCGGAGGGTTGCCATCCCTCCATCTTGAAGTCTCTTACAGAGCATAATTTTATACAACAAGCCGGTTATGGCGATGATGAACATACGCAGCATGCTGTACAAATCATCCGTCAATTGACACAGAACCCTGATGTAGGTGTACACATGATATCCGGCGGAACTTTAGCGAATCTGGTCGTTTTGTCATCTATCTTACGCCCTTTCGAATCCGTTGTTGCAGCCTGTACAGGGCATATATATGTGAATGAGGCCGGAGCTATAGAGGCGACGGGTCATAAGGTAGAAGCCGCAAATACCCAAAACGGAAAACTTAGCCCTAAAGATATTAAACCTTTTTTGAATAAGCTGCGGGGACATCATGTAGTCCGTACAAGAGTTGTATATATTTCAAATTCTACAGAGTTAGGGACTGTATATACTAAAAACGAATTGACGGAACTCTATTCTTTTTGTAAAGAAAATGACCTTATCCTATTCATGGATGGCGCACGTTTGCCTATGGCACTTACAGCGCCATCGAATGATTTGACCCTGGCTGATGTCGCTGCATCGACAGATGTGTTTTATATCGGCGGGACAAAATGCGGAGCATTGTTAGGGGAGGCTGTCGTTATCTCTAATCCGGATATAGATAAGGATTTCAAGTACCATCTGAAGCAACGTGGCGCATTGACGGCTAAAGGCAGGACGATGGGTGTTCAGTTCGAACAACTACTTCAAAATAATTTAATATTTGACCTGGCTGCTCATGCCAACAAGATGGCGGCAAAGATATCGGAGGCTTTTACATCCCTCGGATATTCGATGCTGACCGGTTCGGATACAAATCAGATATTCCCTATACTGCCCAATAAACTAATCAGGGTATTGCAAGAACAATATGCATTCCTCATCTGGAGTATTGTTGATGAAGATTACTCAGTGGCACGGTTCATCACATCGTGGGCTACGCCGGAAGATGTAGTAGACAGGTTTATTGAAGATTTGTCCGGCCTATAAAGCTTTATTTCTAATATTTAAATTCATATTCATAGCTGGAAGTGTTGCCGCAGGCATCAGTTGCAGTAAATACGAGTTTATGCACCTGTCCTTTTTTTAGCCTTTCCGGGTCAAACTTATAAGAATAGACCGGCGATTTTACATCATTTTCGAATAGGGCAAAGGATCCGTCTATTGTGCCTTTGAATGACGATATACCACTCTTGTCGTCCGATAATTTGATTTTTATCTCAGCCTGCCTCGTCCATCTTTCCGGTTGCACAGGGGTAATTACAGGGGCTTTGGTATCTGTGCTTATTGTATATGTACCGCCCAATTCGCGTATACGTCCGGTTATATGACTATCGTTGTATGTGCCACCTATCCAGTTTTCTTTATTGCCATTGATGCGGACAATGCCATATTGCGATTTGTTTGATAGCGAATCCTTGTTCAGTTTGATTGTCATATTGCAATAATCATGCAATGGTATGTATGTGTCGTTTACTTCGAATAAATCGGATAGATATTTGGCTGAAGGATAGCTATTAAGCATAAAGCATATATCGTCATATAAATATTCTTTCGGGATATTCAGAGAGAACAAATCCGATGAATACTCATTATCCTGATTCCATTTCATCATCTGTGTGCAGCGTCTTTTTTGAGGAATCGTTTGCTCCCTGCCTTTTACGCAAAATGAGTAATCAGTCTGATTGCCATATATATCTTCCAGTTCGTACCGGAGGTTATAGATACGTTCTTCCTTTATGTCTATATATCCGTTATTTACAGATTTGTAAATGGATAATTTATTTCCGGGTTCGATAAACGATTTTTCGTAAAATATTCTGTTCCTGTACCAATAATCAAAATCAGTCATACTGTTTATCATCCTCGTTTTGCTAAAATCTACATTTGACAAATCGGATGAGAATATCTCTTTATCATCGCAGAACAAACGCACTCTCCTGACACCATATATGTTTGTCGTTCCATTCATTTTGTCATTCGTATTCACTCCGATACCGATTTGGCCCCATACCTGAACTGTGTCTTTTAGTGCTGAATAACTTCCGTCTTTCAGTACTGTAATCCTTTTCCTGTATGTGTCCCGGCTAAAATCCACGGCGCCCTTTTCATTTAACGGATAGATAGCTATTCCTTTTATCAGCGGTGCCTGGGTGTCGTTTATCACATCTTTGTAATACTCCAGCGGGTCAATCGCAACCTGATCTGCAGAGTTTCTTATTTCAAAATGTACATGCGGCCCGCCTGAAGACCCGGTGTTTCCGCTATAGGCTACTAATTCGCCTCTCTTTACGGGGATCTCATGCGCGTTGAGTGTTACATCCAGTCTGAAATTTTCGTTTTCGTATTGCTTGCCTTTTGCATATTCCGCTATTTTGGGCGCATATTTGTTTAAGTGTCCGTAAACGCTAGTTTGTCCAGTAGCCGGATAATCTATATATAAAGCCAGCCCGTAGCCCGAAGGGGATATCGATATTCGTGATATATACCCATCTGCCATTGCGTAAACGGGTTTATTAACGACTCTTTCCGTTTTCAAGTCTACTCCGGAATGGAAATGGTTCGGCCTTAATTCTCCAAAATTAGCGCTGAGTATAAGCGGAATGCCGAGTGGCGACCTGTATGGGTTTTGGGCAATAGATGTTGTTATTGTAAATATAGAGAGCAAAAATAGTATATTCTTTTTCATCTGTTTTTATGACTTTTGATGGTACAAAAATAACAGATTCGGCAGATTACCACAAATTTTATTCATTCCAGGTCGTTTTGTCAGAAAAGAAGGGCTGTTGAGCTTACTGACAATCAATAGTATAATGATGATGTTTAAAGAAAATGAAAAAAAATAATAGTAAATATTTGCAAATAATCAAAAATGAATTACCTTTGCATCCGCAATCGCAGGAGAAAGACGCTGTGAAAACAGAGAAAACTCCACAGGATGGCCCATTCGTCTATCGGTTAGGACGCAAGATTTTCATTCTTGAAAGAGGGGTTCGACTCCCCTATGGGCTACAAATAAATAAACAATAAAAAATAAGGATTAGTCAATATGGCAAATCATAAGTCAGCAGAAAAAAGAATCAGACAAGCCGAAACAAGACGCTTGAGAAACAGATATGTAGCAAGAACTACACGTAATGCAGTTCGTAAATTCCGTTTATTGACAGATAAGGAAGAAGCTCAAAAACAATATCCAAGTGTTTGTTCTATGCTTGACAGGCTTGCTAAAAAGAATGTAATACATAAAAACAAGGCAGGCAACTTAAAGTCAAAATTGGCTGCTCACGTACATTCTCTGTAAATAACACTAATAATTCATTATATGAAGAGGCTAAACTTTCGAAAGTTTAGCCTTTCTTTATTTAGGGATGGTAAATAGGATAACCATAATATCATATTTACAGAAATATTGTTTTATATTTGATATTTAAACACTATAAATATCTCATACAAACGATATGACACCTTCACACATTACCTTAAGATACATTTTTCTTTTAAGTTTATTATCCTTATGTTTTAGTACGGTAACGGCTCAGCTTATCAACTGGCCTGAAACTACAGGCGAAACCTACGTCTTCGAAATTAGCAATAAAGAAGCTTTGAAATTGCTGAAAAGTGATCCGAAAGACAGCCTGATATTGAAGATGCTTCACAGCCCCAAAGGTTCCTTCATCGGAAATAATTGGGCTAATGAGCCTGAACAGGGACATTTTCTCCATGCAAGGATTATAAAAAACAAGGTAAACTTTAATTATAAACCTGTAGTGCCGTTCCATGTATATCTCTTCAAAGAATATGGAGCATTGACAATTCAGATAACGGATGCCTCCGGGGAAATAAGGGATGATGCGAAAATCAAACTGGGAGGCTCACGTTTAGAATACGATAAAAACAGCAGGACATACACCACTGATGACTATTGGTCTGAGGAGCCTATGAGGATACTCACTGTCGAACTGGATAAATTTATGGCTGTTTTCGATTTAAGGAAACATCTTGTCTCTCCTTGGTATAATTCATATAACGACAGAAAAGGGAAGTCCCCAGACTTTTACAGTTATATGATAACCGATAAAAATAAGTATAAGCCGAAAGAGACTGTCCGTTTCAAGTCGTATGCGCTATCAGGCAGGAAACGTCCGATAAAAGAACCATTGGAAGTATGGATGAGCATGCCCGGCAGATACGAGTATAAGCAAATAACGACACTGGAACCTTATCATGAGGGCGGATTTGCAGGAGAGGTAAATCTGGACGATTCACTAAAGCTAAGATTAGACGATACGTATTATATACAACTCCGCGACAAGAAAGGAAGGGTTGTGTCATCCACGGGATTCCGCTACGAGGACTATGAGCTATACGATAGTCAGCTGGAAGTCCAGTTGAGCCAGCGGGTTCACTATTCTCCGGATACAAACCGGGTAGCGATTAAAGTAACGGATGCCAACGGCCTGTATTTATTGGATACAAGGGCCGAGGTAGTGGTTACCAGAGGACGTGTAGAGAATTCATATACAGATATGCTGACCCTGCCGGATGTATTGTTATCTCAACAAATCGATCTGAATAATGATTCTCCTACCATGCTGGATATTCCCGCCGGATTATTTAAAGAATCGGATTGTAATTATTCAGTCTCGGTACGTGTGACTACATTCGACAATCAGGTGATGGAGCAACGGGCAAACGCTATATTCTATTACTCGAAGGATGAAATAGTGACGGAAACGAAGAACGACTCCATTACTTTCTCTTATTATAAACTGGGAAAAGAACAAAAAATACTAGCCGAAATAAAATATGATGATCTGGTAGAAGCCAAGATTGTAGAATTACCATATACGGAAAAATTCAACCAAAAACGGAGTTATTATACGATTAAAAGTATCGACTCAACGCTGAATAAAATAATAGATAATAGCAGTATCCCTTCAAGACTGGATTTAACGGGAGGTATAGAGAAAGACTCATTCAATGTGAAACTGGTAAATCCTTTGGCGCTGGAAGTATCGTGGTTTATATATCAGGGAAATATATTGCTGGAGAAAGGTTCAGGTTCCGAATTTGACTTTAAATATCCGAATACGGATCTGGAAGTAGCCCACTATGTCGAAATCTTTTACTTTATGGGAAATGAAGAGGAGGCATACAGGAGGGTGTTCGTTCCCAAGACGGAATTCCTTGATATAGATGTTAATCTTCCGGACAGGGTTTATCCCGGTCAAAAGATTGACGCCACTGTAACGGTAAAAGATAATTTAGGGAAACCTGTTTCGGGTGTCGACCTGACGGCATTTTCCGTGAATACATTACTGGGGCATGATGTTCCCGATCTTCCATATTATGGCGCTCCGCCGCGTACAAGGGAACAGCGGGCCACTTTCTCTATGGACGAGAGGAATTATAGTTTCAGTATGCCGCTCAATTATAAATTCTGGAACAAATTAGCTAATCTGGAAAATGTTGATTATTATAAGTTCACTTATCCGTGGTATACTCTATTCCGGCACACAGTCGATACACCCGATGGAACTACACAGTTTGCCCCTTATGTAATGAAGGATGGGCAGGCAGTGGAAATATACGCTATCGAACGGAATAACCTGCCATTGTATTTTTCGTGGACAGATCAGCCTAAGTCTTATTCTTTCCCCGCTTTGGATACAGTGTGTCAGACTATCTCCCTGAGGTTGCCGGATCGTGTCATCCGTTTAGATTCAATATGTTTCGATGCCGGAAAAAAGACAGTTCTTAGCCTGGATATAGATCGTTTACCTGTGAATGCGAAAGTTATTAAAATCAACAATGGCAATAGTTTTACAAGCGAGGAGAGCAACAGGTACAGCAATTATATATCCCGCCTGCCGGTACCCGAGTATTCGGATTATACATACCTGGAAAGAGCAGGCGCTGTTTATCCGGTCTTTCAATCCTGCCTGATGCCTCGCCGTGGTAGTGTACTTGCCGGGCCTATCCCGTACGGTACGGCACGGTATGGCGATAGTGTAGAATATTTTCACGAGGGAGGTTTCTCTTATAAATTCGACACGAATGTGGTTTATAAATATCCTGAAAAGGTATTGCCTCACTATATGTCTTATAATTACAGTAATAAATTCTACGACTTAAACGATTTTATGCTGAATGCGAGGGAATTCAGGAAGCGGCTCGAAGAATGCCAGAAAGGGAAAGGAGATTGGCATCCGCGAAATATTCTCGTTTCGGAACAAGGGTTGAATATGAACTTCCGTTTTCCTGAGGAGAAAGAAAAGTCCGGCGTGTCTAACCTGTTGTTTGAAAATATCATATCGGGAAAAATAGTTTATCCGGACATGTATGACTACGGTTATCGGAAATATTCCCAGATAGCAGAAGGCACATATAATGTCATATTATTGTACAATAACGGGAAATACCTGAAGCAGGATAACGTGAAATTTGAGAAAAATACGTATTTAGATTTAAATATGACCAAGTTGACAGCATACGAGGCTGATACGGTATCGTTAAAATGGCTGTCGCTGAGGGGAGGCGCTACTGTGTATAAATCGACATCCGATTATAGGTATTATTCTATGTCGGAAACATGGTATACACGGAAAAAAACATTCGGGAATACGGTCACAGGTACTGTTAAAGATGATACTGGAGAACCATTGATCGGGGTTTCTGTTCAGGTGGTTGGCACATCCTACGGCGCTATATCCGATCTTGACGGTAATTTCAGCCTCGAAATAGATGGAGAAGATGCTGTGCTGAAGTTTACATATATAGGCTTCAAACCGAAGGAATTAAAGGTTACAGCAAAGAGCCAGGTTTCCGTTACTTTAGAAGATGACGCCGCGATGCTCGATGAGGTAGTCGTTGTCGGATATGGAGTGCAAAAGAAGAGCTATCTGACCGCGTCTGTTTCTACTGTCAGTTATGATACTAGCAGCATGAGCGCGCCCGCCCGTCCGGAAATGCTTGACAACTTTGATGATGCCGAAGATAGTCCTGGCGATGATGCCGAAGAACGTTTGTATAGTGAATTGATGCAGTTAAGCGGGCTGCGAACAAATTTCTCGGATGTCGGGTTCTGGGAGCCGCGTTTATATACCGACAAGAAAGGGAAAGCGGAGTTTACGGCTATATTCCCTGATAATATTACCAAATGGGACGCTGTGGTATATGCCATGAACCGCAAGCTGAAAACAGGAACATTCCGCAAGTCGATAAAATCATATAAGCCGTTGATGGCAGAGTTGAAAACGCCCCAGTTCCTTGTAGTTGGCGACTCCAGTAATTTTGCGGGTACAATCCGTAATTATACCAAAGATCCTCAAATACAGGGTAAGGTAACCTTCAAGTTGCAACAAGATACTTTGATGCAGAAGCATATAGATTTTGGCAGTTCGTACAGTGAAAAACTGTATGTAACGGCGGCAGATACAGATAGCATCACCACACAGTATGTATTTACCCGCAACGATGGCTATTCCGATGGGGAGCAGCGCAGTATATCTGTAGTACCGCAAGGTACGGAACTGGCGAAAGGCACATTAAGCTTTTTACGCGATCAGGATAATATTGAAGTATCGGCTGCCGATAACGAGAAGGTACAAGTCCGTATATCTGGCAAGCAGCTCGATGTATATATGGATGCCACTTATTATCTTACCGGATATAAGTATGCATGTAATGAACAATTGGCGTCAAAGTTGATCGGATTGCTTAATTACAGGATATACCAGCAATATACGGGAGAGAAGTTCAAGCATGATAAAAGTGTAAAAGAAATCATTAACCGCCTCCTTAAGAACCGTAACGATAAGCAGATGTGGTCGTGGTGGGGATTGTCGTCGAACACTTCATTCTGGATGTCGGCACATATTATGCGTGCGCTGAAAATGGCTAAAGATGCCGGATATACGGTAAATATGAATTTCCGGAAGGTAGAAACCGATTATGCCGATATTAAGCCATACAGGGCATCTTCGCTGTACGATATAGAGGTTATACATGCCTTGTCGGAGTGGGGAGCAAAGCAGGATTACGCTAAGGCAGTGGATATACTGGAAAAGGAAGTCGCAAGGTGTCAGGCTTATGATGATTCTATCGTAGATAGCAACCGTAAGAAATATAAGAGCGACTGGTATCAGAAACGGTCGTTCCTGAAAGAGAAATTATTATTATGGGAAGTTCGCCAGAAGCAGAATATTGGATATGAAGCCGATAGTATCGCTAAATATATGAAAAAAGCGATTCTGGGGGAAGTGTATTGTGACGATGGCCGTCAGGACCGTTATTGGTATTCCGACAAATTGAATAATACGCTCATTGCATACCGCATCGTAAGAAATGATTCTACTCTGCAAGAATTGAAAGAACCGATGCAGATGTATATTCTGGGTACTAAAGCAAGCGGCTGGAATACCTATCAGGCTTCGTCGGCGTTAGCTACTGTTTTTCCTGACCTGCTGGCCGGATCATATAGTAAAGATAAGCCTGCTACGGTAATTCTCAGAGGAAAAGAAAATAAAGAAATTACGCAATTCCCTTATGAGACTACTCTTACACGAGGCGAAACACTCAGTATACAAAAGAAAGAAGGTATGCCGCTTATCTACACTGCGTATAGTTACAGGCTGGTAACGGATGAGCATACCAGTGAGGCTTTCGATGTGAAATCTTCCTTAAGTAAGGATCGTTTGACGGCAGGAACCCCTGTATCCCTATCGGTAACGGTAAATGTAAAACAGGAGAAAGCGGAGCATGTAATGATCGAGGTGCCTATTCCGGCGGGATGCAGCTATGCATCGAAGAATAGGGGCTATTATTCCGGCAGAGAAGTACACCGCGAATATTTTAAGGAAAAGGTAGTGATATTCTGCGAAGACTTGCCTAAAGGTACATATACATACAACATCGAGCTTCTGCCTCGCTATACAGGCCGCTATACTTTAAATCCTGCAAAGGTAGAGTTGATGTATTTCCCTGTTATAAATGCAAATAATGATTTGCGAAAGGTGGACATAACGGAGAAAGTGAAATAATAAAACCCGCTTCCGATTTATGACGGTGCAAAGTATACTTTGCACCGTTTTTTTATAATTATGACATATTGTCATTAAAGACAACTTTTTCGTTTTAACCATAATAATATTATTAACAATCAATTGTGTCCCATTCAGGAATTTTTAATATATTTTAAACTGACACAATTGCAGTCTAGCACGCTTTTTGAATATTACTTTACAAATAGAAAAAGAATCTATTAGAAACAATACAATAATAATAAATTAAGGAGGATAAAATTATGAGAAATCAATTAATTAGAAAATTCGACAGAAGTGGTAGCTTTTTCCCAACTTTCTTTAGTAATTATTTGAATGATGATATGTTTAATTTTGTTGAAGGTAATCTCCCTGCAACAAATGTGTCTGAAAATGAAAAAGCATTCAATATTGAATTATCTGTTCCCGGATTTAAGAAGGAAGATATAAAAATCGAGATTGAAAAGAATGTGCTTAAAATATCGGCACAAAATGAGGTTAAAAGCGAAGAAAAAGACGAAAACGAAAAAGTTTTACGTCAGGAATTCAGGACTTCTTCTTTCTCTCGCAGCTTTACAATCCCTGAAAATGTAGATACGGAGAATATTGTCGCCGCTCAAAAAGACGGGGTGTTGCAAGTTACATTGCCTAAACTAGATAAGGCGTTGGAAGATAAGGTAAAAAAGATTGAAATTAAATAAGTTAAGTTTAGGTTTTAGGTTAATAAAAAGGTTGTACCCGTGAGGATACAACCTTTTGTTTCTTATACTGTAAGTGACTGTTTAAATTTTATTCGTTCAAATTTTTAGAGATGTTTTGGAGATGCTTTTTCCTTCCTCGAAACGATAATAGCGGACTATTTGAGTTGAGAGAAAGGAAAAAACAGCCGAAAACAGACTAAAAATGAACAAAGAAAAAGGTATAATAAAATATTCGTATAAAATTTAAACAGTTACTAAGTCTTTCTCGTTTATTCTGTAACAGCATCATTGAAGCCTGAAAACAGCACCCCATCCAGCCGGAAAGGCCACACTTCGGTAGAAGGCATATCGGGGAACAGGTTAAGAGCAGAACTCTTTTCGAATCGTGTATTGTCTTCTCTTTTTATACCCAGATTATATTTCAAAGGAACTTCTACCCCGCTTTTTAAGATAAGAAATGCATTCAGGTTGTTTTCGTAGTTGGTATAAGCCAATACTCCGTGTATTTCGTCAATATTGGAATCGGGCAGCAAGGAGTATATAGTTTTTAAATCAATCAGTTGGTTGTAAGGCTCTTTGTTAATTACAGTGCAATCATAACCTGTATCGGTTTTTACAAGTTTCAACGTGAACTGTGTATTCATCTCAATCACAGTCCTTTTATCCGCTGTTTCCTGTGCACTGATATTTGCAGCCAGAAGGATGAATAAAGTAACAAGCAATGTTCTCATATTGTCATATTTTAGTTGTAAAGTTATTTTGAGAAAGCAAAGTTATTATAAAATATGCAATAAAAAATATTTTAGGTATCTAATCTTCCTTATTCTTTTCGGGTATTGTTTCTGTCGGAGCTGCTATATCGTAATATGTTATCATCTCCTCCGGCACGGTCGGCTCGTTAAGTGTATCAAAGGGTACAGTTGGCTCATAACATGTTATTTGCATACTGTCTTCATCGGGAGGCAGCGACATGTCATAGCACGTTACCTTACTCTTATTTGAGCAGGATGTGCCTGCTACCCCAATGATTAGGGTACCTAGTAGCAACTTATATTTTACAAAAAGGGGCGCTCCGTTTGTCTTATCCGCCAGAAAAGAGAAGAAACGGAATAACAGGTTGTATGATTTTCTTTTCATGTCATTTTCCGATTATATTTTATAGAGTAACATCTCTTGCTTATTCCATAAATTATTTACTCTTCCATGCCGGGTTCAGTTCCTCTATCTTCTGATAAACCGGACAGCCTTTGTCGTGTGCTCCCGGCAAATAGCCTGTACTCATAAGAAATTCGTTCACTATTTCTCCTCCTGTAAACTTAAACGTCTTTTTAAATAATTTCACCCATTCGTCCTTCGTTTTCGGATGGTGGGAGTCCAGCCAGTTCTTGAATGAGCCGTATTCGCCCTGTAAGGACAGAATCGTATTGGCATTGTGTATGGCAGCGTCTATTTTCAACCTGTTCCTTATTATTGAAGCATCATTCAATAAGCGTTCCCTTTCCCTGTCATCGTATCCGGCAACAGTCTTGATGTCAAAATTATGATAAGCCCTTCTGAATCCGGCCTGTTTGTTCAGTATAGTCTCCCAGCTCAGGCCTGCCTGATTGATTTCGAGCACTAAACGTCCGAACAGTTCATTATCGTCATCGATAGGATATCCATAATGATAATCATGATAATTCCTGTGTTGGTCTTTTTCTCCGGACGCGAGGCTTTTTACATAGTCACAGTAACTCATATATCGTGTGTTTTTACTGAGTAACTGTTTAAATTTTATACGAATATTTTATTATATCTTTTTCTTCGTTCATTTTTAGTCTGTTTTCGGCTGTTTTTTCCTTTCTCTCAACTCAACCAGCGGTCACAGGAGCGAAGCGTATGTAAATAGCCTGCTATTATCGTTTCGAGGAAGAAGAAAACATCTCTAAAACATCTCTAAAAATTTGAACGAATAAAATTTAAACAGTTACTGATTCTTTTTATTTTCATTCAAATATAATGAAAAACTATATTGAAAATATATCTTTGTGGTAATAAACCGATTAATATGATAGAAGTAAAGCAAGCTGAGCAGATAACGAATGAAGTTGTGGAAGCGTTTTCCAGACTGATACCTCAATTAGACCCCAAATCAGGAGTCCCACGAAAAGAGGATTTAGAAGCTATAATAAATACATCCAACACTTATCTCTTTTTGGCTTATAACCCAAACATTGTAGGTACACTGACTTTAGCCGTTGTGCAAACACCATCGGGAACGAAAGCATGGATAGAAGATGTGGTAGTAGATATAAGCGCCCGTGGGCAACGCGTAGGGGAGTCACTTTTAAATCATGCGGTAGATTTTGCAAGTGGGCTTGATGTCTCCAGCATTAACCTTACATCAAATCCTGCCCGCGTGGCGGCTAACAATCTCTATCGGAAGATAGGTTTCGAACTGCGCGATACGAATGTGTACAGGATAACGGTATAGTTATGATATTCATCTATTTATCTAAAATCTGGATTTTAGCCTGCTGACCGTTGGTTCTATTAGCAAAAATGATAAAATCTATCTAAAAGTAGCTATAAAAAAGATTTGCTATAAAATTTAAACAGGCTCTAAATAACTTATCTTTGCATCTCAATATTTATTATTTATGCAAAAAGATATAGACTTACGCGTTACGCCCGAACAGGCGTCAGATATAGAAAAAGTCAAACGTATATTTTCATCCCAGTCAGGTATCCCAGTCAAAGATATAAATTCAGTTCGTATTTTGCGCCGTTCGATCGATGCGCGCCAACGTAACATTTTTGTAAACCTGAAAGTAAGGGGGTACGTAAATGAAGAACAAAACGATCCGGCCTTTGTGAGTACTTTCTATCCGAATGTGAAGGACTGTCCGCAGGCTATCGTTGTAGGGGCAGGCCCTGCAGGCCTGTTTGCCGCACTGCGTTTAATCGAATTGGGTATTCGCCCCATCGTAATAGAACGTGGAAAAAATGTGCGTGACCGCAAACGGGATACAGCCCTGATGAACAGGGAGCATGTGGTAAACCCTGAATCCAACTATTGCTTCGGCGAGGGGGGAGCAGGCGCCTATTCGGATGGGAAGCTATACACCCGCAGTAAGAAACGCGGGAATGTAGAAAAAATACTGAACGTCTTTTGCCAGCATGGTGCCGATACCTCTATCCTTGTGGATGCCCATCCACATATCGGTACGGATAAATTGCCGGGCATTATAGAGAAAATGCGTGTGCAGATAATATTGTCGGGTGGAGAAGTCCATTTTGAAACACGTATGGATAAGCTGATTATCGAAGGTAGCGCGGTAAAAGGCGTAGAAACTAACACCGGAAAAACATTTCATGGGCAAGTCATCCTTGCCACAGGTCATTCTGCCCGGGATGTATATTACATGTTGTATGAACAGAAGATAAAAATAGAAGCAAAAGGGCTGGCCGTAGGATTCAGGGTTGAACATCCGTCCCATTTGATCGACCAGATACAATACCATTGTCAGGAAGGGCGGGGCGAGTACTTGCCCGCTGCCGAATATAGTTTTGTAGTGCAGGCAGGTGGGCGTGGAGTTTATTCTTTCTGTATGTGCCCGGGTGGTACTATTGTGCCATCGGCCAGTGGCCCCAAGCAGGTTGTTGTAAATGGTATGTCTCCTTCGAACAGAGGTTCCCGATGGTCTAATTCGGGCGTAGTGGTTGAGATACATCCCGAAGATTTCCCTGAATATGCGAAGTATGATGAGTTATCGCTTCTTAAGTTTGTAGAAGATTTGGAAGAGTTGGCATGGATACACGGCGGAAAGACACAGGTTGCGCCTGCCCAGCGCCTGTATGACTTTGTGAATGGTAAAGAGAGCCAGTCCTTGCCTCAGACTTCCTATTCGCCGGGAGTAGTACCTTCTCCTATGCATGAGTGGATGCCAAAATTTGTATCGAGCCGTTTGCAGGAAGCTTTCAGGAAGGTAGGCAATAGTTATAAAGGGTATCTTACCAACGATGCGATACTTCTTGCCGTAGAGAGCCGCACATCGTCGCCTGTGCGTGTGGTACGCAGCAGGGATACGATGCAGCATGTTGAAATAGAAGGGTTATATCCCTGTGGCGAAGGTGCCGGATATGCCGGTGGAATAGTTTCTGCCGCAATGGATGGGGAACGTTGCGCCGAAGCACTGGCTGGTAAACTCAAGGCGGAAAACCATACTTCTTAATTCGTAATACCTTTCTTTACGACTCTATCATTTTTTTGATAACCCTGGCCGGATTACCGGCAGCTATTGTATCTGCCGGAATATCACAGGTTACGATACTACCAGCGCCTATCATGGCGTTATCTCCTATAGTTACTCCGGCCAGAATAATAACATTTCCTCCTACCCATACATCATTACCGATGGTTACAGGTAAAATATATTCAGGCATCTTGTTATTTTCGCTTCTAATACCGAAAGGGTGTCCGGATGTATATATCCCGACATTGGGGCCAAACATGACATTGTCTCCGATTTTGATCATCGCCTTGTCTTTTAGCAGACAGCCGGTATTTGCATAAAAATTTTTACCAATATGAATGTTGTATCCATAGTCGCAATGAAATGGCTGCTCTATTGCGGAGCCTGTACCAAAATGGCCCAGCAGTTTTTCCATTATACGTTGCCGTTGCTCTTTCTGTGATGCATACAGGTTGTTGTATTCAAGTATTATACCTTTGGTACGGTTGCGAATGACCATTTGAGATTCGATGGTCTCAGGAATGTTTGCCGTCTTTTTCTTCTTTGTTTCCATCTGTTCTAGGTTAAGGGATATTCCATAGAAGAAATATCAGAGGATTTATTGGGCTTATCTATATATTATTAACGTATGAAATTGCAATCTTGTTTAACACACAAAAAAAAAGAGTTGTGATTTTGGTCACAACCCTTTCTGTTCTTTCTTTTAAGGATGCATCAATGGCCCGAAAATCCAGCTGGCTATCGTAAGATAAATCATCAACCCTGTGACATCCACAATGGTGGCAACGAAAGGCGCTGAAGATGTGGCCGGGTCTGCGCCCAGACGCCTGAGTATAAACGGTAGCATAGAGCCTATCAGCGATCCCCACATGACTATGCCCACAAGGGCCAGAGATACGGTGGAGCCCACCATAGTCCAGTGTTCGCCATATAGATTGGGAAATATAAGGTGCCAGATGTATATTCTGAAAAAACCTATAATCCCTAATATAATTCCCAAACTAAATCCGGAGACGATCTCCCTGCGGAATACACGCCACCAGTCCTTCAGTTTTACTTCTCCTGTAGCCATTGCCTGGATAACGAGGGTTGACGCCTGAGAACCACTGTTTCCGCCACTTGATATCATGAGCGGTAAAAACAGTGCCAATACGATTACCTGCGCCAACTGTTCTTCGTAATACTGCATTACCGAGGCTGTGAGCAACTCGCCGATAAACAACACGATAAGCCACCCGGCACGTTTCCATATCAGTTTGTATACAGGCAGGTCGAGGTAAGGCTCATCCAGTGCGGCTATACCCCCCATTCGTTGCATGTCCTCCGAATATTCTTCGTCGGCAGCCCAGAGGATGTCGTCGATGGTAACAATACCGAGTAATATACCGCCGGAATCTATTACGGGCAACGCTACCCTGTTGTTCATCTTGAATATTTTGATTCCTTCTTCTACAGGGTCTTGCGCGTTTAATGAGATAAGCCTGCCATCTATGAGGTCGCTTATCCGTGTTTTAGGGTCGTTGGTGAGCAGTTCCTTTATCCGTAAGTCATCTATTAATACACCGTTTTCTTCTAATATGTATATTACATCGATTGTTTCGGAGTTTTTGGCGTTCAGCCGGATATATTTTAATGTGTCTCCTACCGTGAAATTCTTAGGTATGGCAAGAAAATCAGGCGTCATCATACGCCCGATACTGTCTTCGGGGTATGAGAGCAAAGTGAAAACTTCCCTCCGGTCTTCCGGACTAAGCAGGGAAATCAACCTGTGTTGCAATTCCTGATTTTTCAGTTCTCCGAAAAATGCAGTACGGTCATCAGGGGGCAGCCCATTGATGATTTCAGATATTTTGTGAGCAGAAAGTTTCGTTATTGTACGTTCCTGAGTAGGCACGTCTAATATGCGGAATACATTTACCGCCCTGTTGATACTCATCGTATTAATAAACAGAGGCGCGTATTCGGGCAATTCGTCAATGAGGTCTTCTACATCAGATATGTTCAGGTCGTCCAGAAATACGCGTAGCATGTCTGTATCTCCGGTATCGACCAGAAGCCTTGTTTCTTCCGCTAATAATTCTATGTTTTCTTTCATCCATTCAGAGCGTTAATAAAGTGGATAATACAAAAACATTCTTATATAAAAAATGTTTCCGGGATGAATTTACGTTTGCTAATAATCCGGAGCAGTAATGTAATTAGGAAAACGTTGATAACCCTATTATAAAATGTGGTGCAAAGATAGGCTATTTGAAGAAAAATTGAAGGGTGGGATACTATTTTTTTATTTCAAAGAACAATTTAAAAGCAACGATATTATGTTTGCAACCTTGTTTAAGCGCGCCTGCTCCCTGCTGCCGCGCCCTCCCGGGCTTGTCCCTCGGCACCCACCAACGGAACTTATGCACGGAGTTGCAACGCAGTGTCAAGACTGAGGATAGCCCTCAATGTCATTAAGTTAAGCTTTTTTCCTCTTTGTCATGCTAGGGACGAAGCATCCCGTGTAAGCAAATTGCTTTTAAGAAAAGAGATCCTTCACTATCGTTCAGGATGACAGGGGATAAGATTTACTTAACTTGATGACATTGGTATAAATCCTGCTCGTCAGGCGTCAGCCAGCGCCGTTAGCAAGCCTACGGGGTACCCACCCGGTGCAGTCGGCGTAGAATGAAGTGCGGGCGCTTTTAAGCATCGTCTGCCAATTATCGCAATGATGAATCTTTCATCACTTCATTCAGCCGACAAGCCGATGGTGGGTCGTACGGCGAAGCGGGGCGCAATGCTTTTTTGCTTACTTTTGGAGCTTTGGCCAAAAGTAAGGCAAGCAATCTGCGATTGCGCGCAGAATAAAAAATAAAAGAACGTTTAATTTATCAACTACTGATTGACATTATTAATGCGAATTGAGGGTTGACAGACATAGTAGCTAATTGTCCCGAAGGGACTGAAAACAGCGAAAATAAGTCCCATTCGCCTCCTACGGAGACGGTCTCCTCTTATTCGCTTTTTCCACGGGTTTTACCCGTGGTTATCCATATTAGCCCGCTTCGCGGACTTAGAAGCCTGACTGTAGCTAAGACAGCAGATTGACTTATAATATTATAATTCGCATTATTCATGCCAATCAGGAGTTGAGAAAAGGCTTGAAAAGCCAAATCTTCATAACCGCGGGTCATCGACCTGCGGAAAAAGGATGAGCAATACCAGCTGTCTGAAAGACAGGACATACTGTGTGTCCTGCCGCTTCGGGCAGGGGGAGTGTTATTGCCCCTTGCTACGTAAGCTACGCTGCGCTTGCATACGGTTATGAAGATTCTGCCTTTCAGGCAGGAGTTGAGCTGCTTTCAACCCCTGATTGACATTATTAACTAAAACAGGCAAAACAACAGAAACCTTTTATCTGTTACAATAAGACGTAAAAATACTTACGCTACCTTTCTTTTTGCTTTGAGAACCATATAATTTGAATACAACATGAAAAAAATTAAAAATATATTGTTCTATATAGCCATTATTGGCGGTTTTTCTTTAGTAATATACTGGATTCTTACAGTTGGGCGTAATCTCGAAGCCGGACGTAGCATTGTGACAAATATTGCCTCCGGCAATGCTTTCCAGGACTCTATGTCTTCCTTTGTGTCCAATTTGCAGCATCCTGCCGGCATTTTATTGCTTCAGGTCACTACGATTATTATAGTGGCCAGACTGTTGGGCTGGGTATTCAGAAAGATAGGACAGCCTTCTGTTCTCGGGGAAATATTGGCAGGGATTATACTTGGCCCGTCATTATTAGGATTATATCTTCCGGATGTATCATCCTTTATCTTTCCGGTACAGTCGATAGGCAACCTTCAGATCCTGAGCCAGATCGGGCTTGTCCTGTTTATGTTCGTTATTGGGATGGAGCTCAATCTTGATGTCCTTAAAAATAAGGTGCACGAAGCGGTTGTCATTAGCCATGCCAGCATTATTCTGCCTTTTGCGGCAGGTATGGGTCTGGCCTATTTCATATATTCGGAATTTGCTCCCGATGGCATTTCTTTCCTGTCTTTTAGTCTGTTTCTGGGTATATCCATGAGTATTACGGCTTTTCCTGTACTGGCACGTATTATTCAGGAAAGAGGGATGCAAAAGACACGTTTGGGCGCTATCGCGATTACCTGTGCCGCCGCAGATGATATTACCGCGTGGTGCCTGTTAGCGGCGGTTATAGCTGTAGTGAAAGCCGGTTCGCTCGTTAGTTCCATTTATACTATCCTGTTGGCTGTAACTTATGTGATCGTAATGATAAAAGTTGCCAGGCCTTTGCTGAAACGAATAGGAGAATCTTATAAAGAGGGGGATGAGGGTAGTAAATCCTATATTGCCATCTTTTTTCTTGTCTTATTGGCTTCTTCATTCGTTACGGAGACAATAGGCATCCATGCTCTTTTCGGTGCCTTTATGGCTGGTGTGGTGATGCCGGATAAGGAGAAGTTCAGGCAAATGTTTATAAATAAGTTAGAAGATATCGCGTTGGTGCTTTTACTGCCGTTATTCTTTGTGGTAACGGGTCTGAGAACCGAAATCGGCTTGTTGAATAATGTGGGATTGTGGGAAGTTACAGGCCTGATTATCTTAGTCGCTATATTCGGCAAGTTCATAGGAAGCGCGGCGGCGGCCAAGTTTACAGGCCAGAGCTGGAAAGACAGCCTGACTATAGGTACATTGATGAACACACGCGGGCTTATGGAACTGGTGGTATTGAATATTGGTTACGACTTAGGCGTGCTGAATGCGGAGATGTTCTCCATGATGGTAATCATGGCATTGGTAACCACCTTTATGACAGGGCCGCTATTAAACCTGATACAAAAGGTTTTTAAACATTCCGGGGCCGAAACAGAAACCCGTTACAAGAAAGAGGCGGATGTGGTGTCTGCCCTTAAAAAGTAGGTTATTCTTCCGGCTCAGGTTCTATCCGGCTATCTTCTGCCATATCGGTAAGCGGAGGAAAGGCTTGCCGTAGATGGAAAGCTATGCCAACAGGTAAAAAAAGAAAAAGGCCACGATATCACATCGTAGACCTCTTCAACCTTAACACAAACTTTACAAAACTACATCTATATAACGCAGTACTCTAAAAATTGTTTTGTCAGGATACCTTATTTTATGCTAAATGAATGCGTTTTTTACTAAAGAATGTTTATTCGGGCATGTGTATAAATTTTTATGTTAGGATATTGCAATGAAGTCGTCTGAATTTTTCGATTTTGGTAATATTTTGAAAAGAATACCCTTTTTGTCATTTTGAACGGAGTGAAACACCGTTCGGCGTTAGCCAATTGCAAATAGGCAGAGCGAAGCGGAGCCAAATGTCTCTTGAGAAACGAGATGCTTCCTATCGTCAGCATGACAACCAACAACCACAGGAGCGAAGCGTATGTAAAAAACATCCCTAAAAATTTGAACGAATAAAATTTAAGCAGTTTCTAATATTTTAGTTTATATTTGTTGGCATTATTATTTACAGTATGAAAACACAACTTTGCTCCCATTCTAAATCAGAAATAAAAAACGGTATCCATGAATGTACTATATGTGGCGAACACATTTCCTATATGGATACAAGTACTATATATAAGCCCGGGTATGCCCTTGTAAATCAGAATCTGAAGTTTGCGAAGATAATATCGGTTATCCTGTCATTCCTGATAATATTATTATTTGTTTCCCCTTTTATCAACAGGAGCGAGTTTGCTGCGAAGTATTTCGGCGAAAATGCATTCCCTCTTTTTATACTCACATTGGTGGTTTTGTTGTCGCTATGGCAGATAATGTACGTATATACATATCTTCTTAATTTTTATCATCGGTTTGCCAATATATTTACCAATATCAGATGGGAAGTAGCCGCCATAGTTATAATTGCATTGCTGGCGGTTTTAGCCATTATAATAGAAACTATCAATGCATCGGGTTTGCAAAGCGGGATGCCTGTATATGAGTATCTATCCGGCCATCTGATTATTCAGGCAATCTTGTCCGTATTTAGTCTCTCCTTACGAATATAAAAGTTTCCAAATATTTTTCATTTCGCTAGCATTTTCATCAGTAGAAAACTATTTGCATTTGGTTGGCAGCATTTATTATATAGCCAAGAAATGAGATTCTTCATCCATTTCTTGAGATTCCAGGCTGTGGCACTTAGAAGAGCATTGATTTGGACATACCTCTCTCCACAGAGATAATTTTCATGCATTCTGAAGTCTGATTTGAGATGTGCGTTAACCGGTTCTATTGCTGCCCTGCGTCTAAACTTCCTCCGCTTTTT
>NZ_QVMO01000048.1 GCF_010501055.1 Dysgonomonas sp. 521 | reverse complement strand
TTTTCAAATATGGACTTAATCACATAATGCAAGTGTTGTTAAATGCTAATAATCAGAATGATATTGATATCTTTAAATTTTTGTCATGTACTTAGCATTGTTTTATATTTATTTTTTAGTTAAATCTTTATCATCATTAAATATTACCCGATATCCTTTTATTGAATTGCCGTCATCATCCCGGAAAGATATTTTGGGGAATCCCAAAGCAGTAAGGGCGGTTCCCAGTTTGGTGATTGTTATTTTGCTCTGGTCTTCTTTACGGATTTTGTTTCTTAATCGGGCGAATATTGCCGATGCGTTTAGTTTTTCCCCTTCGTCATTCGATTGTGGAACAGTTAAGTGCAGTTGTACAAACTTCATTGCCGATGTTTCGAACATATATCGCCGGTTGTATTCTTTGAAATCATCATAATCGGGCTGCTCAAACTTGTAATTGAATTCTGTTTCTTCGAACAGCGTCAGAGCCTCACTCCAAAGCTGATCAACGTCCACTACCTTCGAATATTCCCGGTCTATATCTTCCAGTTCGATAATACCCCAACGCCTGTAACCGTAACTATCGTGAAGGAATCCGCCTAATTCCTGATTGCGGTTTGTGGTAAATACAGCACACCCGATGCGGTCTTTATCCGTGGCAAATTCTTCGTGCCGGCGTTTGTTCAGTATCTTCCTGTCAGACATGCAGCTTTTGAAAGTGTCCACTGAGCGCGGGTTTACTCCGTTCAGTTCATCAAAATTTACTATCATATAGCGCGTGAATACATCTTCAATGTCAAATTTCTTATCGTCCTTACTCGATTTCACATAATATTCTTTCAGCATATCCGGTACAAAGAATTCTACCAGATGTGTTTTCCCAATCCCTTCGGAGCTGTGAATAAATCCGAGCGCAACATCATTCGGATATTTCCCGATCCAGCAAGCCACACAGGCGACAAACCATTTTTTTATAAGCTTGTTTGTACGTTCCCTGTAATATTCGGGCGTATTTTCTTCGAATACGCGCGGAATGATGTAATTGCAAAACTTATCTATCTGACTTTCTCCCTGCCATTTCTTCCGTACACTATCAAAATATTCCCGGATGGGATCACAGGGGGTTATATAGTTGGGGCTGCGAATTACCGTTCTGAGTATATCTTTGCTGACACTGTGCCCTTCCGATTTGAGGTGTAGCCATATATCACCGAAATCGGGCGGAAAAGAATATCTGCTTTCATCTTTGCATGTGATTTTAATTTTTGACGGGTCTTGTGCCGGTATGCGTATTTCGTAATGTTCCTGAAGGAATCCTACGATCTGTTTAATTTCATCCCTGAACATATCAGGGGTTGTTCCTTTTACATCAATTGGTTGGATTTGTCCCATATTCCGTGTTATCCCTTAATAGATTGTTATATAATTGTGGCTTGCCTGACAAAGCCATATTCCGCGCATAGTCGCCGGATGGATTTTGTTTCCACCGATTGCGGATCGTTACAATTATAATAAATAGTCCGCTCTTTTATTGAGACAGAAAAGCCTTGTGCCCTGACGCGGTATATAAGGCAATAGAGTTTATTTTTGTTGGTTGCCATCAGACTGGTTATTAATGAATTCCTCCCATTTTGCTCTTATTATACCCGGTATTTCTTCACGGCATCGCTCTTGGTATAGTTCCCATAATTCTTTGTCTTCGTATAAGCCGGCTACTTCGTTGTAAATCCTTTGCTTTTCTTTTGCTTCTGTCTCTTCCTTGATTTTTGCAAAATTCTCTTCCAGTTTTTGATAGAATTTATTAGCTATGCGGTTTCGCTCTTGATTATATACACTGAAACTAAAATATATACTCTGTGTGTTCATGCATCCATAAAACATACTTTCTTTGCCATATTCGGCCTGCGATATTTTTTCAAGTAATAGCTTCAAATCTGCCAGATAAAGATGCTTGTGGCTTTTATAAAGCATATATGCCGCGGCACTAGATTCAATCAAGGGTTTTACGCCAATAAATTTAGCCAGGTAACTTAGCCAGTCTTTGATATATTCTACTGCCCTGTTTTTATTGCTTGTAGAATACAATTCATCTATATCTGCAAGTGATACACGTTTCTTTGATATCGACTGTTCAATATATTCGATACCGGCAAAAGCAACAATAAGTCTTTCCGGGGAAAGTTCTTTTTGTAAGTCTTCATAGGTCGGATATTCTTTGAATAGGGTTTGTTGATGGGGTTTCATAATTATAAAAATGTATTTAATATCATTTCCTCTTATTTACTTCTTTCTGTAATACTTCCATATTTTCTTTGATGTAGTTCATAACATCAAGGTTTTGCTCATATATCCATAGAAGATACTTCGCTGGCACATTGGCCATTTTTTTTACTATCCCTTCTTGTCTGTTTGCGATGGGACTGATCATATGTATTATGGCATCGCTGACACCAGGCTTTTAGATTTTCGTAATCACAGTTTTCCGGGGTATGATCGAGATGAGCAACTGTGAGTATTACTTTGCTGCCGGTTATTGGATGGGGTTTGTAGTTTTCCGCCCCGCATCCTTCACATCTGTTATTTGCCCTGTTGAAGCGGATATCTTCCGATATCTGTTTCCAATTTTTCGGATAACGTGATTTATTTTCTGGTTTGATTGGCATGATTAATATTCTTCATGTTTTTCAGCAAGCATCATAGCAGCTATGCTATTCTCATATGAAGCATCAGCACAATGAGAACACAAGTCTTGATTTTCATCTACCCACCAGCAATTTCCATAATCAGGATGATAACATGCGCTAGTTTCTGTACATCCGCAAATCTGGCATTCACCAGGATATGATAATAAACTTTTCATGATTCAATCTTCTTTTAATTCTGCACCCTTAATGCTTACTGATAAAGAGATAAAATATATTGCATATAATATTATAATTATCATATATCCACCCGTTTCGCATTTACATCAAAGCTGCTTTGGTCTGCCTCTTCCACTTTACCCGGTTCCTCGCCTGTAAGTTGCTTTTCGGAAGGCTTATAAATACTTTTACTACCATGACAGATATAATATTCGAGAAACTCAATAGCCCGATGTTCGTTTTTATCCGCTAATTTATTTAACCTTCTAAGCATCATTAATTCACGTCGTGATGGAATATATTGTTTATGAGTTTCTTCCAGATATTCTTTATACAGTTTCCATGTATTAATAAATTCCGGGCTTTCAAAAGGTGATTTAATAGGAATGGGAGAAACTGGTTCAATCAGCTTATCAAATTCATTATGAAGCATGATAAGTTTATCCCATTCTTTTTTTGCTACCTGCATTGCTTTCGCATATTTACGATCTGTTATTCCGGTTATCAATTCCGCAAATACTTTATTATATTGCGCGAATCCTTTGGATAGATTTTCCCATTGAATTTTCATAACTGAATTACTTTTTTAGTCCCATCATAAAAATATTCATGCTTTTCAGTTGGTAATTGTATTAATTTCAACCAAAATCCTTCAGGTGTGGCTTCTTTAGCATATCTTTCGATAGTTTCGAATGATGTATCGTCCGGTAGGTCGGCTTCTGAACCTCTGAATAAATCCTCTAATCTGGGAACAAAAGGATTTTTGTGCATCCATGTAACTCTGACTTTCATAGGTTATATTTTTTTACCATGTCGAATAGTATATCATTCAACTTCTCATAGTTAAATAGGGGATGGGGGATGATTGCTATAGTACAGCTGCTCATTGCAGTAGAATATCGGTAATCAACAGAAAGAATTTTGCTACATTCGAGCAAATCAACCATAGACATTTCCACATAAAAGTTACATTCTATTTTTATCCGGGAAGCAATTCTATAAGTTTCATTATCTTTTGCAAGCAATTCTATTTCGTGAAAATTAGCTTTCCCAAATGGCGGAATATTTGCTAAATCCGGATTCGGTTTCCAGAATATTAATTTATCTTCTGGAATCATTTTATATTGAATTGTATTTCCTTTCTGGGTTATCCCGATGGTTTCCTTTTCCTTGCTGGATTTAATTGTAAAATTCATAATTATGCCTCCTTTCCTAATTCATTAATTCTTAATATGTGGCCTTTACCGCGTATGCTTTCAATTATTATATATGGGAAAGGTTTAAGTAAATACCTGAGTTTTGTAATATATACATCTAGTGATCGGGAAGAGAAATAATTATTTGAAGTCCATAAAGTATCTAATGTAGTATTGCGTTCAACTACATTGTTTTTGTTTTCCAGAAGTAAATTCAGTAAACAACTTTCTTTCTTAGTTAATTGTTTTACTTCCCCATTAACTGCAATAGTCCCTTTTTCTGCATCAAATTGTAATTGTTCCATAATTCAAATAAGTTTTAGTTAATATCTGTATTTGTCGCTATAATATTCTGTGTAAATATTCCCGCTCAACCGTTTTGAAGTTGTCGCTATTTAGTTTGTTGTAGAAGCTGGAGTATTGATATTCAAACTTTGCAAGAAATAGATTTCTCACCTCAGTTTTTTTCTTTTTTTCAAGTTTATCGTACTTCTGCTTAATTGTTAAATTTTCTTTTTCATTCTCCATAATCTAAATTTTAGTTTTATTTTAAGACTAACGCAAATATATCACGTAAATGTGATATCTCCAACATTTTTCTGTGATATTTTTTTTAAGAATATCACAGTTATCTAAAAATCAATTAAATACATTTGGAAATGGGAAATATTTTAGAAAATATCGAGGCTATAAGAAAAGAGAAAGGGCTTACGCAGGTTGCTATAGGCTCAATTCTTGGAGTTTCACAATCGGGGTATTCTAATTATATCACAAGAAATCGTGATATATACTATGATAAACTATCACAAATAGCAGATGCCCTAAATGTTCGTGTTATTGACATTATCACATATCCAAAAAAATATATAGATCCAGATACAATCATAGAAAATGCGCTATCTATCGAAGAGAAAGTAACACTTCAAATTGAATTAAAAAAAGAAAAAAGAGAGCAGGTTTTAAAGCTTGTCTTTGGAGAAAATAATTTAGAAATTTTAAATAAATAGTATTTGTGAGAGGACTCAAGAAAATATCCTTAGAAGAGGCTAAATCTTTTTTAGTGGAACATTATGATATAAAACAAACTTCAAAGGGTATCATGGTAACACCTAAGGATTCAACAAAATATCCTGTTTCAAACACAAAGGAACTTCGTTTGGATTTTTGGAGTAGAGGTCTTAAATCTCCTAGTATTATTAATCTGAAGTCAATAATTAAAGATATAGCAAGTACAGAAAAGATTATAAATGAACAAATTATATCTTATTGCAAATATAAAAAGATAAGGCAGATTGATTTCGAAAAAGCTGGTTATGCTTCTAAGCAAACAATAAGTAATATTTGGCATGGAAAGCAAAAACCCGGATGTGAATTTTTAGAACGATTTATATCCGAAAATAAGGATTTGAATGCCAGATGGCTATTTACCGGAATCGGGGAAATGATAGATAAAGGCGATCCGGCAAGTGAAGCAATGGTCAAATTCCTTTCTGAGCAATTAGAAAAAGTAGAAAAGGAAAACAAAGAATTGAATAGGGAAATAGGTGCATTAAAGGCTCAAATCAAAAAATAATAACAGACACTTATAAAAAAAATATTCATCGCAGGCAAAACAGACAGATTGTAATTGTCAGGATTAGAATTGTTTATTTGTGTAAAATCGAGTCCGATATGCTCCACAACTGATGTTGATATTCAGCGACTTATAAAATTTACACCTGATATTACACCCCAAAATGTAGTATCGGGTGTTGTTTTTGTTATATCTGTATGTTTAAATTCTCTCATAGGTTCTTACCGGACTCCAGCCACAAAAAAGCCTGCGAAATAAATCGCAGGCTTCTATTATCAAAATTAGTAATTATTTTATTCTCTGTCCTGATATTTATAATCAGCCAAAAGCTCCTGAAGGCGCTTTCTTGCAAAGAAAATACGGCTCTTGACTGTACCTATAGGCAATCCCAGTTGCTGAGCTATCTCTTCATATTTAAAACCTGATACATGCATCGAGAACGGAACTTTATATTCATCGGCAAAACCGTTTATTACTTTTACTATTTCAGCCACGGTATATGCTCCTTCGGGTGTATCAAATCCTGAATCCTGAGGCATATTCAGATGATACAGATTTTCGGTTTGGTCTATCATTGTCTGGCTGCGTACCACACGGCGATAGTTGTTCACAAATATATTATGCATAATAGTGAATACCCAACCTTTAAAATTCACATTCTCGTAATATTTTTCCTTATTATCTAATGCTCTTAAAGTAGTTTCTTGTAGTAAATCCTTTGCTTCTTCTCTGTTGGATGTCAGAGTAAGGGCAAAATTCAACATATTATTCTGCAAGTCTATCAACTTGTCTTCGAATCCTTTCTGAGTGTTACTTAGTGTTGCCATCTTTGTTAATTATTTAGTTGGCTAATCGTGTTAATTTATTATAGTTTTCAACTACAAGGTATGTTAAAACAACGCTTTGTTTTGTAATATCTTTTTGTTAAAACAAAATTACTTACTCTTTTCTTATTTAACTAAAAAAATATTCTTTAAGTATGAGAAATTTGTTAAAGTTGCTTTTGCGTATTTATATAGGATTGATTATCAATATTTTCTGTTAAATCAGGGCGATGGATATAAGGTATAAATTATTTCTATTAACTTAAAATAATTATAAGATATATTTTTAAGATCCCGCCAAAATGTCATTTGGGCTTTCTTTGGCATTTATTTTGCCTAACAAGTTCTAAAAACAAATATAGGAATAAAATAAATAAGAAATGGAAAAAAATGGTAAAATTGGGGTTACGACAGAAAATATTTTCCCCATCATCAAAAAATTTTTATACAGCGATCATGAAATATTTCTTCGCGAGCTGGTATCCAATGCTGTAGATGCTACTCAGAAGCTGAAAACTTATGCTTCTTTAGGCGAATTTAAAGGCGAACTTGGCAACCTTTTCGTCAGTGTATCCATCGATAAGGAAAAAGGTACGCTTACAATCTCAGATAGGGGAATCGGTATGACAAGCGAAGAAATAGACAAATACATCAACCAGATCGCTTTCTCTTCGGCCAATGAGTTCCTTGATAAATATAAGAAGGATGCCAATTCAATAATCGGCCATTTTGGTCTGGGTTTCTATTCTTCCTTTATGGTATCCAAAAAGGTGGAAATCATCACGAAGTCCTTTAAAGAAGGTGCTCAGGCTGTAAAATGGAGTTGCGATGGTTCTCCCGAATATACAATAGAGGCTGTGGATAAGGCTGACAGAGGTACCGATATTATATTGTATATAGATGATGAAAACAAAAACTTTCTGGAAAAGGGAGAGATAGATAAATTGCTGAAAAAATACTGCCGTTTCCTTCCTGTTTCTATTGTATTTGGCAAAAAAACGGAATGGAAAGACGGTAAATCGGAAGAAACTGACGAGGATAATGTAATCAATGACACAAATCCGCTATGGACACGCAAACCTGCCGACCTGAAAGATGAAGATTATAAGAAGTTCTATCAGGAACTGTATCCTTTTTCAGACGAACCTATGTTTTGGATACACCTGAATGTAGACTATCCGTTCAAACTTACCGGAATACTTTATTTCCCTCAGATAAAGAGTAATATAGACATGAATCGTAACAAAATACAGCTGTATAGCAATCAGGTTTTTGTTACCGATTCGGTCGAAGGTATTGTCCCTGAATTTCTTACCCTGATGCATGGGGTTCTCGATTCTCCGGATATCCCGTTGAATGTTTCCCGCTCATATCTGCAAAGCGACCAGAATGTGAAAAAAATATCCAACCACATTACCAAAAAGGTTGCTGACAGGCTGGAGGAAATATTCAAGAACAACCGTACTCAGTTTGAAGAAAAATGGGATAACCTCAAGCTGTTTATAGAATATGGTATGCTTACCGATGAGAAATTTTATGAACGTGCACAAAAGTTCTGCTTGTTGAAGAACACTGATGGCAAGGTATTTACTTTAGAGGAGTATAAAACGCTCATATCATCGGACCAGACAGACAAAGAGGGTAACCTTATTTATTTGTACGCAAGTAACAGCGATGACCAGTACTCTTATATAAACGCTGCCAAAGACAAGGGCTATGATGTAATATTGTTTGACGGGCAACTGGATGTACACATGGCAGGATTGCTCGAACAAAAGTTAGAAAAAAGCCGGTTTGTACGTGTAGACAGTGATACTGTGGATAATCTTATACTGAAACAAGATACGAAAGAAGTCAGCCTGACAGATAAGCAAAAGGAAGAATTAAGCGAAGCCTTTACTTCTCAATTGCCTAAGATAGACAAGACTGAGTTTACGGTCGATTATAAGGCGTTAGACGAAAAGTCTCAACCTATACAGATTACCCAGAACGAATTTATGCGCCGTATGAAAGAGATGTCCGCTATGCAGTCGGGTATGGGCTTTTATGGCGAAATGCCAAATAACTATAACCTTGTACTGAACATCGAACATCCGCTTATTAAGAAAATTATGAGCGACGTGGATGGCAAAGACAAGGAATCGGTAGACGCTTATGCCGGAGAAAACGCCAATATCCGCCAATTGATCGATTTAGCTTTATTATCTAATGGCATGCTGAAAGGCGAGGCATTGAATAATTTTGTTAAACGGAATATGGAGAATATCTGATATTTCGCATATACTACATAACAGAAAGGGTGTCAACCATAAGTTGACACCCTTTACTTATATATTGACTTAAAAACTAACGAATTATTAATAGCGTGCTTCTACGGCATTCCAGTCAATAATTTTCCACAGATCAGCCAAATGGTCGGCACGGCGGTTCTGATAGTCCAGATAATATGCATGTTCCCAAACATCGAAACCTAATAGTGGAGTCAGACCTTTTGTAATTGGGTTTCCTGCATTCGGTTCTTTTGTGATCTGCAATTTGCCTGCGCTATCCTTAGCCAGCCAAACCCAACCTGAACCGAACAAACCTGTACCTGCTGTTTGGAACTCTTTTTTGAAGTTTTCGAAAGAACCCCATTCAGCATTGATCGCATCGGCTAGCTTACCTTTAGGCTCACCGCCACCGTTAGGGCTGAAAGAGAGGAAGTATATATTGTGGTTCAATGTCTGGCCTGCGTTGTTAAATATAGCGCCATCGCTTTCTTTAACGATTGTTTCAAGGTCAGCATTTTCAAATTTAGTTCCCTGGATAAGGTTATTCAGGTTAGTAATATAAGTTTGAAGATGTTTTCCGTAATGTAACTCAATTGTTTGTTGACCGATTACTGGTTCTAATGCATTTGTTGCATAAGGCAACTTTGGTAATTCAAATTTCATAGTTTTTGTTTTTTGATTGTTATTATTTATATTTTGTGCTTTTACAGAGCCTATGAGCAGCCCCGAAAGCATTATACACGTAAAAATCATTCTTTTCATAATAGTGCTTTTTATCGTTGTGTACAAGTTTAACAACGACTAGTCTGAATTTGTTTATATATATAACGTTATTTGTTATCAATTGTTTTTAACAGTTTATTGTTAAAATCTATAACGGCTGAAAGAGAATAGGTTTAGAGTCTGTTTAAATTTTATAGCAAATCTTTTTTATAGCTATTTTTAGATGGATTTTATCATTTTTGTTAGCCGAACCAACGGTCAGCGGAGCTAATTAGCGGGCTAAACCAAGAGTAAAAAGGGAATTGAAAATCGGCGGAGCCAAAAATACGCTAGAAAGAGCATAAAAAAATGGCTAAGAACTATTGACCCGAACCTGTAATAAAAATTTTCGCTAAAATTTAAACAGGCTCTTAACATATAAATTAGTAGCAGGCAATAGAAATATATTTTCAGAATTAATATGTACTTTTGTTTGCATAAAATAAAAAAGCTGAATAGATGGTATTTTTAGATTCATCGTCCATTTTGTCGGAAGTAGTGGCAGAAAGCCATCAACTGATACCTGTAATCAATCGCTTCGGTATAAAATTAGGATTAGGAGATAAGACAATAGGCGATCTTTGCAAATCAGCGGATGTAAACACTGATTTTTTTCTTGCTATCTTAAATACTTTCCTCAATGAGGATTATTTTCCGGAAAAGAAATTACAGAAGTTTGATATTCAGCTTGTCATCAAGTACCTGAAACAGACCGATGCATACCTGCTTCACGGGCAGTTGTACAATCTGGAAAAGCACCTGAATGCTTTTATCTCGATGAGTGACCCTAATAATGCCCAAATGAAGCTTATTAGCAGGCTATTTTCCGAATTTAAGGGCGAATTGACCGGTCAAATCGAACAGGGATTAGTGAAAGGGGATACACCCTTAGCTCTGCTTACCGACCTGAAAAATATTATAATAAAGCATATTTCGGGCAATTTCAATGAGAATATGTGCTATGCTGTTATTTTTACTATCGACAGCTTCCAGAAAGATTTGGAAAAGCATAACCGTATCAGGGAAAAGATTTTGAAACCGATGATTGACGAACTCACGGCATCCGGTATTGAAGACCTACAGGAACTGATAGCCGAAAGCCATATCCTTAGAGAAAGTAAGATGCAGCCGTTGTCGCAACGGGAGATGGATGTACTGCGCCTTGTGGCTCTCGGGCTGCTGAACAAGGAAGTTGCCGACAAATTGAATATAAGCCTGAACACGGTACTTTCGCACCGGAAGAATATAACAGCTAAGCTGGGTATTAAAACTGTCTCTGGGCTTATCTTCTATTGCATTACACATGGGTATATTTCTGCCGATGAAATCGAACTGTAAAAGTCACAGATACACATTTATTTTTCAACCAGAGGTTACATCATTTAATTCTATCAGACTCTAAATATGGAAAAGAAAAACAGATTTTTATCATTTGAGCTTATTTTCGCTCTGTTATTGATTATTGCCTTTTTCCTGCCGTGGCTCGATAAATGGGGCGTGAAAATTGTAGGGTGGGATATTCCCGATTTACAAAAAAAACTGACACGGGTGGGGAATTTCTTTAAATTCTTTTCCAAGAATAAAGGCTGGATCTATAGTACCCATGTGGTGTATCTGGTTCCTGTACTCAGTGTTATCGTGATAGGATTCTGGCTTATGCTAAAGAAGAAAACCGCCCGGTTCTTTTTGTTGATAACCAGTATATTTGCTTTCGTAGTATCGCTTAATCTATTTTATAAATTGCCGGGGATAGGCAGCGGAGTCTATTTGCTTTGTGGAGCTTCTATTTTGTCACTTGTTTACTTGATCGTATCCCGCAAGAGGAAAGAAGATGAAACGGAACTGATAGATACACCTCCTGAGATAGATGGGGAAGAGATAGAATAAGACTATGGATATATAATAAAAATAACCCGGTTATAGCGCTATAACCGGGTTATTTTATTATCGTGAAGTATGTTTTATTTAGCTACTCTTTCGAGCCATTTAACCATAGATAGCATAACGATCATTGACAAGCCTGTTGCAATAACAAAAACCAACCAGCAAGTCCATAGTGGCACATGCATATATAGTATTCCGCCAATAAATAATATTGAATTTCCAATAGCTGTAGCTGCTAACCAGCATCCTTGCATCAAACCCTGTAAGTGCGGAGGTGCAACTTTTGAGACGAAAGATAGCCCAAGTGGCGATATAAACAGCTCTGCAACAGTGAGAATAAAATATAAGGTTATCATTACCCAGGGCGTAACCCTCATTGCATCTATTTCTGTTGGAGTCATCGTAGCCAAAGTCTCTTTAGCAGGTAGGGCTAAAGAAGCTACCATTAAGAAAACATAAGCCAGACAAGCAATTCCCATACCTATAGCAATTTTCATGGGTGTTGATGGCTCTTTATCTTTTTTCTTCATTGTTCCAAAGAACCACATGATAAATGGAGTAAGGAATACAACAAAAAACGGATTTACACTTTGAAAGATTTCCGCCCCTTTGATACTGGTAAATCCTAAATCAATATTGATTATTTCCAGATTGACATAGTCACGCGCAAAGTAAGAAAGTGAATATCCATTCTGATGAAAAGATAACCAGAAGAAAATAACAACTCCAAATACAGCAAATAGTGCATAAATACGTTGTCTTACCTCCTGAGCACTCATTTGTATTTCTTCTTTCGAAACAGTGGATGTGCCATCAACTGATGCTGGCCTTTTCATTGCCGGATCTGGGAACGATTTCTTATTTATACTATATATAATAAGAGAAACAAACATAGCTACTATTGCAGCTGCAAATGCATACTGAAAACCAGTGTTAAAAACATCCAGATAACTATTAGAGAAGGCTAAAAGATCTGTAACCGGAGTTTTATCCAACATTGCGCCGTTTGCATATTCCGTCAATTTAGAAATATTCGCAGATGACATGGAGCTTCCTTCAGCAATGTATTGATGGCACAATTCAGGCAAAGAACCGTTATAGTCAAAGTTATGTTGTTTAAGCCACCAGTTGCGTACTCCGATAGCTATAAACGGTGCGAAGATAGCCCCAATATTTATAAACATATAGAATATTTGAAATCCGGCGTCTCGTTTTTCCGAATATTGTGGGTTATCATACATTTGTCCTACCAATGCTTGGAGGTTTCCTTTAAATAGTCCGTTTCCGAATGAAATAACGAAAAGGCCTAAACAGGTTATAGCTAAATATAATCCTATGCTAGGAACCGGCGTAGGGGTGGGAATAGCAATAATGAGGTATCCGACAGCCATTAAGACAATTCCTGCAAAAATCGTTTCTTTATACTTCTTTGTTTTGTCAGCAATCAATCCGCCTACTAATGCTAATAGATAAATGGATGCATAAAATGCTGAATAAATATAACCTGTAGTCTGTTCAGATAGACCGAATTTAGAAGAAATGAAAAGAGCCAGAATAGCCATCATTATATAGAAACCAAAGCGTTCCCCCATATTAGACAATGATGCTGCTAATAAACCTTTAGGATGATTTTTAAACATACAATTATATTTAAGATTAATATTAAGATCGAGGATCTTTTTATATGATTCTGTTTTAAGCTATGCAAATGTAAGAAAACATAGCATACAATCTTATCTTTCTGCATATATTAAATAACATAAAAAGTACGATTAATTACTTTTTATGAAAATAAGATAGTTTTATTCTTATACACCAGCACACGTCTGTTGAGATGGTATTCGATGGCATTGGAGAGCACTATCTTTTCCAGATCCTGACCTTTACGAACCAGATTTTCTACACTGTCGCGGTGCGTAATGCGTGTAATATCCTGTTCGATGATAGGGCCGGCGTCAAGTTCCGCGGTAACATAGTGGCTTGTAGCCCCTATGATTTTCACACCACGTTCGTAGGCGGCATGGTAAGGCCTGGCTCCTACAAATGCAGGCAGGAAAGAATGATGTATATTGATTATCTTATTGGGATATGATTCTATAAACTTATCTGTCAATATCTGCATATAGCGCGCCAATACGATGAAATCGATCTTCTTCTCTTGTAATAATTCCAGTTGCCTGGCTTCTATCTCGTCTTTATTATCCTTGTTGAGTTTCAGTACATGATATTCGATACCAAACCGTTCGGCTACCCATCGCAGGTCTTCGTGGTTACTGACGATGACGGGTATCTCTACGTTCCATTCGCCTGCCGTATAGCGTGCCAGTATATCGAAGAGGCAGTGTGACATTTTGGAAACAAAAACGGCCATACGCGGGGTATAGTCGTTAAAGTATATTCGGAATGTCATAGTGTACTTGTTGGCGTATAACGTCTGGAAGTAGTCACTTATTTTCTCCTTCGGAATAATAAAGTTGGCCAAATCCCATTCTATACGCATGAAAAAAGCGTTTTCCTGTTTGTCGACGTGCTGTTCCAGATTGATAATGTTACCTCCGTTTATATTGATAAAATCAGTAACCGCGGCAACCAGACCGGGCTGGTCGGGAGATGATATTAAGATAATTGCGTGATTGTTAGTCATTTATTTAATAATTACAGCGTTGGCCGTTGACAATGGATAATTGATAGCTAATTCTCAATCGTCCATTGTCAACTTATTACACCTCGTCTTCTTCTACAACGAGGTTGTCAATAATAAATTCTTGCCTTTCGGGTGTATTTTTACCCATATAGAAATTAAGCATATTGCTTACCAAGTCTTCTTTTTTCATCGATACCCTGTCGAGGCGAATATCTTTGCCTATAAAATGCCTGAATTCATCGGGGGATATTTCTCCCAATCCTTTAAAGCGAGTTATCTCAGGATTGGCACCTAGTTTGTTTATCGCGTTTATACGCTCTTCCTCAGAGTAGCAATAGATTGTCTCTTTCTTATTCCGGACGCGGAAAAGCGGAGTTTGAAGGATATAAATATGGTTTTTCTTAATCAGGTCGGGGAAGAACTGCAAGAAGAAGGTCAGTATCAATAGGCGTATGTGCATACCGTCCGTATCGGCATCTGTTGCGATAATTATCTTGTTATAGCGCAACCCGTCCAGTCCGTCTTCAATGTTCAGAGCAGCCTGAAGCAGGTTGAATTCTTCATTTTCGTAAACTATCTTTTTTGTCAGTCCGAAGCTGTTCAGCGGTTTACCCCGAAGGCTGAATACGGCTTGCAGGTTAGGGTTACGGCTTTTGGTAATGGAACCGCTGGCGGAGTCCCCCTCTGTGATAAAGATACAAGTTTCGTCCAGGTTGTCGCCCTTGGTGTCGCTGTAGTGAATGCGGCAATCACGCAGTTTTTTATTATGCAGGTTCGCTTTCTTAGCACGTTCACGAGCCAGTTTGGTTACTCCGGCGATAGCCTTGCGCTCTTTTTCCGATTCCAGTATTTTCTTCAGCAATGCTTCGGATGTATCGGCATGCTTGTGCAAATAGTTGTCGAGTTCTTTCTTTAAAAAATCGCCGATGAACTTCTGAACCGAAGGTCCTCCCGGTCCCATATCTTTCGACCCGAGTTTGGTTTTAGTCTGCGATTCGAAGACCGGCTCTTCTACCTTTACACTGATAGCCGCTACGATACCGCTACGGATATCGGCATAATCGAAATTCTTATTGTAAAATTCTTTGGTAACACGGGATAAGGATTCACGAAAAGCTGACTGATGTGTCCCTCCCTGTGTGGTATGTTGACCGTTCACGAACGAATAGTATTCTTCGCCATACTGGTCGGAATGCGTTATTACTACCTCTATGTCCGTGTCTTTCAGGTGGATGATAGGGTATAAGGGTTCGGAGGTCATATATTCGTTCAGCAGGTCTACCAATCCGTTTTTAGAAAAGAATTTCTTTCCGTTATATGTGATTGTCAGGCCTGTGTTCAGGAATACATAATTCTTAAGAAGACCCTCTATAAAATCATCCCTGAAAATATAATTAGTGAAAATAGTTTCATCGGGAATAAACTCTATGAGTGTACCATTATCTTCGCCGGACGGACGTATGGCATCCTCTTTTACAACAAGCGCTCTGCTGTATTCTACAGAAGTAGTCTGCCCGTCGCGGAAACTTTGAATAAGAAAGTAAGACGAAAGGGCATTTACCGCTTTGATACCCACACCATTCAATCCTACCGATTTTTTGAAGGCTTTAGAGTCGTATTTGGCACCGGTATTCATCTTGGATGAAACATCTTTTACTTTCCCCAACGGAACGCCACGCCCGTGGTCACGTACCCTAACCATACCTTCTTCGATGGTTACATCAATGTTTTTCCCGAATCCCATCATATATTCGTCAATAGAGTTGTCGAGCACTTCTTTGAGAAGCACATACACACCATCGTCAGCAGACGAGCCGTCGCCCAACTTACCTATGTACATTCCCGGACGGCGGCGGATATGTTCCTGCCAATCCAGGGTTTTTATGTCGTCATCGGAATAATTTATTTCGGGTAGTTCGATCTTTTCTTCTTCTTCCATATATTTTTTTAATACCTCCTATGTAAATCGCGGCGTAAAAATATAAAAAAAAATCGGGAAGAAAAAGTCTTATTTTATCCCTTTCCATCTTAATTATTTTATTTAACGATTGCTGTTTACGATGAACTCATTTTGATTTTTTAACCACAGAGCCGCACAGAGTTTCACGGAGTATAATAATACTATTGTTTGATTTGTAGATAATTATGTATTCAATGATAAGATATGCGAATCAAGGGTTGCTTTGGGTTGCAGTATACTATTATAAATCAATCTTCTGTTTTGCAGTCAGGGTTCTAAGTCCACGAAGTGGGCTAATATGGATAACCACGGGTAAAGCCCGTGGCAAAAGCAGGTAGAAATAGACCGTCTCCGTAGGAGGCGAATGACATTTTTTTTTGCTATTTGCCTCCTACGGAGGCAAATTTTCCAGCCAGTTCCTGCCACGGGTTTTACCCGTGGTTATCCACCTTCAGTCCCTTCGGGACAATAAGTTACTGTGCTTTTTAACCCTTGATTCGCATAAGATATAAACAAATATCAAAAAAGATATTTATAAAAAACTCCGTGAAACTCCTTCTACTCCGTGGTTTTATAAAAAGTAGGGACGACTTCTATAAGGAATAATAGGGTTTCAAAAAAAATAATAAGGCTTTTGGGGATAGTATATTCCTATACCTGTACAAATTTTGCATCTGCATTTAAGAACTCAGTTTATCATACAGCATTTGTTCAAAATCCTTCATACTTGTATATCCCAGCTTATACCCAAGCCGTTGTTTAAATTTGTACAGGCTGCTTTGTGTATATCCTAGTATCAGCGATATATCGGGGGTAGGTATTTTGAGCAGGAATAAGCAGCACCACAGGATCTCTTTATAATTAATGTCAGGGAATTCATATTGCAGTTTTTCGGGCAGAAGATTGAGCGTCTTATTCATTTTTTCAATAAAGACTCTCTCATTACTGAATTTCAGTACCTCTTCGAATATTTCTTTCTTTATAAGCTCACGTTGTGTCAGTGTTGCCTTTTTACGCGCGCCGGCATATTTGTCCGATACCTTTTCCAGTTGCTGGTTTATCTCCAGTATCTGTATTTCCACAGTCTTTTTTATCTGTTCCTGTTTCTTTTCCAGTAATTCACTGGTTTCTTCCAGTCGTTCATGTTTCTCCTCCAGTTCGGCTTTGTATTGTTCGGCGGCATTTTTTTTCAATTTAAACCGTTTATATAGCAGGTAAGATACGGATAAACCTATCAGAAATAATACGATAGCTGCCGCGAGTAATATTCTCCGCTGGCTTTTAACTTTTTCCGAATGGTTATTTACCACCTGTATTTTTTCAACTGTTTTTATATCGGTTTGCCTGCTCAGAATGGCTATAGAATCTTCGATGTGTGCCAATTCGTTCATATAATGGGGGATAAGTTCATTTTCCCCTTTTTGTATGGCAATGCCTATCGCCAGCCTGTATATTTCTTCCTTATAGTATATATCCATATCTTCCTCGCTTGCCTTATGCATATAATATTCGGCAGAGTCGGTTTCTTCCATTATATAGTATGTCCGTGCCAGATTATACAGTCTCATAGACATGTTGGTGTCGAAAAAAGGGTAGTGGAGGCTCTGCTTTAAGTAGTAGACGGAAGAATCGGACATATTCATATTATAATATATATATCCCAGATTGTTTAATACATCTCCCTGTATTATGGAGTCGGTAGTCAAAGATAATGCCAGTTTATTGTAATATATCGCGCTGTCTGACCGCTCGTAGTATTGGTGGATATTTCCCATAACGGTATAGATGCCTGCCGTATTCTTCACTTCTCCTGTTTGTTCAAAACAGGCGACGGATTTGCGGTAATAGTCGAGCGCGTCATCGAAGTGATCCTGAAAACCCGATATACGTCCTAAATCGAAATATATCTTGCCCAGCAGGCTCGGGTCTTTCCCGTCTTTTGCCAGTTCGAGTGCGTTCAGCAGGTTCCGTGAGGTCGATTCATAATCGCGTATTTGAACAAAAGCACGTGCCTTATACAAGTAGCAATGTGCCAGCCTGTTTTTTTGATTTGTTTGTGTATAATAGTTAATCGAGAATTCTAATCTGTCGTCGCATTCTATTACTTCCGCTTTTTTGTCGCGAGCCTGTATGTAGAGCATTGCAAATAATGCTTTGTCGGCATCGCTCATGTCTTCATAATCGTCTTTCAGGTTTTCCAGAATCATGAGGGACGAGTCGTAAGCTAATGGCATTAGCTTTTCAGCATGTTCGAGTTCTACATGGTTATTCTTACTGCAAGATGCGAGGCATAGTAAAAAAAGAAGTAGTATGGTCTGTATTTTCATTCTATAATTTTGTTTTTAAAGGATGCATGGAAACCCGCATGGCAAATTTTTAACCGGCTCGGCGAATTTTATCGATCCATGCCTGTTTCCGCACCTAAGTAAAAACATCCGAAAGGGTTTTATGTAATATTTAATGGTAATTAGCTGTTGTCGTTTTATATAATAACAGTGATATGCTTGTGATCTCATTAGTCGAAAACGAGTACAAATATGCAAAATCTATCCGAATGAAAAAAGCCTGTCAGGTACCAATCGGGGTATTTTATTTAGGGCAAAAGCCTCCTTGTCCTAATTTGTGTAATTGCCCTAGTCTTATATTTCTGTTTTTGTGTTGGTTAGCGGTAAGCCCTGTCTTAAATTAGAAAGTGGTTTTTCTTGTTGTTTTAACATTTAGAAACTAATTTTGAATCTCAGAATCCGGTATGAATAAACACATTTTCCATAAATAAATGATGATAGATTTTTTACAAATTACATTAATTAAAAACTAAATTTTAAAGACTATGATTTACGGTATTACACTTATCATTTTGGGCCTTTTGGCATCGCCGTCACTATTATTAAGTAAGAAACCTAACGCGAAGGAATTGCTGGATAAACTGGTTCCTTATCAGGGTTGGATAGGTATTGTATTCTGCTTTTGGGGTATCTGGGGTATTATTTCATGTATACTCAATATAGGTATCCTTACATCGCATCCTATCTGGTGGATTACATGGTTGCTTTGTTCTGTGGCGGAGGCTTTACTCGGGTTCCTTCTGGGTTACGGCCTGATCGTTAAATATGTGTTAAGCAAAAATGAAACAGCTAAGGAAAAGGGCGCCCAGATGTTGGCAAAACTGCAACCAATGCAGGGCAAATTAGGCCTGTTCGGAATCATCATGGGGCTATGGTCTATTATCTGCAGCATTTTATTTTACGTATAAATGATTATACACAAACTCTACGGCTAATTAACTACACTTTACTTTGGGGAATGTGCTTCTAAGATATTTAGAGGCACATTACCTGTTTGTTTTCCTAACAGTTGCTAAGGCGGGGACAAACTGCTGCCTCTACATAATCGCCTCAGTTATTATCATTTTCCTACAAATTTATCTAGTAAGTAATCAGTGCAAACCATAAAATTGTTGAACCTCTATCGAAGGTCTGCAGGGGCGGGCTCTGGCCCACAATGACAATAGATTTCAAAAAGGCGGAAATTTGCAATAATGAGGCGGAAATTTGCAATGATTTTTCACCGAATTACGTTAACCTGCATCAGCGAATGTCGTTTTCCTTATGTAGGGGCAGTGGTTTGTCCCTGCTCTACAGATTGGGTAACCACAAGGGTTACCTCTATATAAGGAAGATGGAATCTATGATGAAAGTAACGATTGAAAACTATATAATATTAGTCACTTTTGTCACTTTTTGTCGTACATTTGTACTATTCAACAAAAGCAAAGTCTATGAAAAAAGTAGCTATTCTGGGTATTGATATCCAAAACGATTTTACGCTGCCTACAGGAGCTTTATTTGTGAAAGGGGCGGATGCTGATGTGAAACGCATGGCTGATTTCGTATTGAATAATCAGGAAAAAATCTCTTATATCGCGCTTACACTGGATTCTCATCAACCTATACACGTTGCCCATCAGTGTTACTGGAAGGGGGAAAGCGGAAATCGTCCGGCTCTGTTTTCCACTATCAGCGCCTCAGATGTGAGGAAAGGAGTATGGATAGCCCAATACAATGCCGATATGGCTCTCACTTACCTAGAACAACTTGAAGCTAAAGATGAGGTTTGTACAATATGGCCGATGCATTGTATTCTGGGAACGGACGGATGGGCGATAAACAAGACCTTAACGGATTGCCTGACCGAATGGGCTATAGATAACGGCCGTGCTTACGAACTGTTCTATAAGGGCTATTCCCAATCGACAGAACATTACAGTATTTTCAGGGCGGCGGTAGAGTGGGAGAGTGAACCCGAAACTTATCTGAATACAAAGTTACTCTCCATATTAAATAACTTTGATGAAGTACTCCTGATGGGGGAGGCTGCCGATTACTGCGTAGCCAACTCATTGGATGATATACTGGATGAATGCAGTGAACTTGCAAGGAAGATAGTGGTGATGACCGATTGCATGTCGTGGATCAATCAGGACAATAGAAGGGCTGAGGCTATATTTGAGAAAGCCGGTAGACAGGGCGTTAGGTTCTTGCAATCGACAGAATATACGTTCTGAACGGTAATGAACAGGTACAAAAGGCTGGCCTATTTCTGATAGGAGTCGATATCAATCGTATTTTCCTGTTCATCCGATGTTCTGTTTTTAGGCGTATCGATGAATATTTTTTTAGCTACCTTTCCTACCACCCTGGTTGTAACGCCATCGTAAGAGCCACCGACAACACCTCCCAATAGAGGGAGCGCTTTGCCTAAGGATGTGATTCCTTTGCTGCCGGCCTGACCTGCAAGGTTGGCGCTTACTTTTTCTATAACTTTGGTCAAAAGCTTTTCCCCGGCTTTTACGCTCACGTCCTTCAAGAGTTCTTTGGCACCATTACCTACCATACAGATGTAAACAAGGGATTTTACCCTGTCTTCGCGGATATCATGCCCACCCATATAGGCTATGGCGGCTATCATGCGTATTTGCACGTATATCACGCTCGCTATGTTGGCCGGAACGGTCAGGGGCATTGTCATTACACCGCCCAGCCCGGTAACGAAACCGCTGGTAGCGGCTTTTGCCACCTGCCATTTGATAAGGGAGTCTACCTGTTCTTCCAGAGTTCCTCCCTGTACAAGGTAACTGTTGCCGAGGTCGTATGCCGAATCCACGCCTGTGAATCCGCTTACGGCTTTAGAATAGGCCCAATCGAGGGTTTTGGCTATTATACCTTTATTTACTTGTGTGTTCTGTCGTTTTGTCATGTGTATGTATAATTTGACTATGCAAGATAGAAATAAAAAAGAATAAAGCGTTCCATTTATTAAAAATGAAACGCCTTAATAATAAGTAAAATTGTTTAATTCTTGTTCAATAACCGATCTAAGTCATTTGGCGAAAGGTTCATTGCCACAATTACTCCGTCTTCATCGATTAAGTAATTCTTAAAACCCTGTCGCAATTGGTAACGATTATACAGGTCTGAATAAACATCGCTCTTTGCTATGAATTGATACTGAGTATCTACACGGTCCATAGCCAGAGTCTTTTCGAAGACCGATTCGTTTTTGTCAAAGGATACCGACACCATTTTCACAGGATATCTTTTGCTTTCAATTACATTCGCAAAAAGAACATTGTCCTTGTGTGAAGGGGCGTCGTAAGCAGCCCAGAAGTTTACCAATACTTTTTGACCTTTTAGATCAGACAGATCCATTTTTGTTCCTGACACGTTTTCCAGATTTTTTATATCAGGAAACAGGTTTCCCGGATAAATACCTTCCGAAGAAAGCCCAGAAGTTCTTGTTGTATTCGATGATAAGCTTATTAAAGCGATACCTACAATCAAGAAATACTTCGCATACTTCATAAAATAATTATTTGGTTACCACTAAAGCCTTACTCCAATGCCTCACAGAAAAGAATATGACTCTCCCAATTTTTGGGATACAAAATAAATAGCTCTACGCTTAGAGTACTTATCTTGAATTTCGACGCCAAAGGTATTACCTTTTTGTTAAATACAGAAATTTATTCACTAAAATCTATTATTTAAAAATATTAAAAAGCTGTGTGTTAGAATTTTGTGTAACCAAAATTTGTTAAGTTTTTAAATAATGTTAAAACGGCCTTTTGTCATAAATATGAAGAATACAGGGGTTTTAGCTAAAAATGCAAGTAGGCTTTAAATATATACATTAAACTGAAATGACCGGTCAAAAATTTTTGTACTTTTGCATCTTGGTTACAGCGAATGTTTACTTAGAGCCTGTTTAAATTTTAGCGAAAATTTTTATTACAGGTTCAGGTCAATAGTTGCTATAAAATTTAAACAGACTCTTATAAAAAGTGGCGAATATGAAAGTTCAAAAATTTGGAAGTGCGTCTATAGCTACAGTAGATAAGCTAAAGAGAGTGGCTGAAATAGTTACAAAAGAGCAAGGCAACATTGTTGTTTTGTCATCGATGCGTGGCACAGCGGAAGCACTGTCCGAAATATCGGATTACCTTTACAAGAAGAATCAGGAAGGAGCTATAGAGATTATCAATAAGCTGGAAAAACAGTATATTGAATTAGTGGGGTCGCTTTTCGAGTCTGCGGATATAAAGTCTGTAGCAAAAGAACTTGTAATAAGTAAGTTTGATTATATCAGGACTTTTACAAAAGACCTGTTCACCCTTTTCGAAGAACGTGTTGTGCTGGCACAGGGAGAACTTATCAGTTCCGAGCTGTTCCATCTGTATATGCAGGATAAGAAAGTCAACGCGGTGCTGATACCCGCGCTTGAGTTTATGCGTACCGATAAGAATTCCGCACCTGACCCTGTTTATATAAAGGATAAATTATCTGCCCTGCTGGAAGAGCCGAAAGGAGCGGATCTATATATTACGCAGGGCTATATTTGCCGGAATGCTTATGGAGAGATAGACGACCTTCGCAAAGGAGGTAGCGACTTCAGTGCTTCGCTGATCGGGGTAGCTGTAAACGCTGAAGAAATACAGATTTGGGCAGACGTGGATACAATGCAGAACAACGACTCTCGTTATGTAGAAGGTACGATGCCTATCCGTCAGTTAAATTTTGACGAAGCAGCCGAATTAGCGTATTTCGGTACTAAAATACTTCATCCGTCGAGTATCCTTCCGGCTAAGCTGGCTGATATACCTGTACGGTTAAAGAATACAGAGCACCCGGAAGCGGCAGGTACCCTTATATCCAACAAGACAGAGGAAAACACAATAAAAGCTGTTGGGGCAAGGGATAATATTACAGCCATAAAGATTAAATCGGGCAAGATGCTGCTGGCTCATGGCTTTTTACGTAAGGTGACAGAAGTTTTTGAAAATTATCAGACATCCATAGACATGCTGGCTACATCGGAAGTAGGTGTTTCACTGACTATCGATAACGACAAGAACCTACAGGCTATAGTAGACGACCTGAAAAAATACGGTACGGTCTCAGTTACTCCCGATATGGTAATCGTTTCGGTTATAGGGGATCTTGAATCGGCTGATTCCGGTATATCTGTGGATATAATGGGAGCGATGAAAGAGATACCTGTGAGGATGCTTTCATATGGAGGCAGTAAATATAATTTCTCTTTCCTGATACATAAGGATGATAAAGTAAGGACACTGCAAATATTGAATAAGAGCCTGTTTAAATTTTAGCGAAAATATCTATTATAGGCTCTGACTGTTTATTCTTAGCAACTTTTTAATGCTCTTTTTACCGTATTTTTTCCTTTTTTCTTTTTGATTTAGCCCGCTAAATCTGCAAGTAAAAAATAAAAAAATCCATCTAAAAATAGCAATGAAAAAGTTTACTATAAAATTTAAACAGGCTCTAATGAATTGTTTAATTAATATTTCTAATTTCGAAGATGACAAAAGGAAATTTTCCTGTTGAAAAATTGAAAGGTATTGAAACGCCTTTTTACTATTACGATACGGATTTACTGAAAAAGACATTAAAAATCGTAAAAGAAGGAACAAAAAAATATGGATATATTCAGCATTATGCTGTAAAAGCAAATGCAAACCGTCGTATTCTGGAACTAATAGCCTCCGAGGGCTTTGGTGCCGACTGTGTAAGCGGAAATGAAGTGAAAGCTGCGATAACAGCCGGATTCCCAGCTTCTAAAATAGTTTTTGCTGGTGTAGGGAAAACTGACAAGGAGATTAATCTGGCGCTGGATTTGAATATTTTTTGTTTCAACGTTGAGTCAATGCCCGAGTTGATAGTAATAAACGAATTAGCCGCTAAAAAGGGGAAAACCGCACAAGTGGCACTTCGTATAAACCCTAATGTTGATGCACATACGCATGAATATATAACTACAGGGCTGAATGAAAATAAGTTCGGGTTCAGTATGGCTCATCTGGATAATGTGACAGAAGTATTGAAATCACTGAAAAACATAAAGCTGATAGGTATTCATTTCCATATTGGCTCGCAAATAGAAGATATACATACATTCTCACCATTGTGCGAGAAGGTAAACGAACTTCAGGATTACTTTGAAGGTAAAGGTATAAAGCTGGAAAATATTAATCTGGGAGGCGGATTAGGTGTCGATTATGATGATCCTGACGCCCATCCGATGCCTGATTTTCAAGGATATTTTGATTTGTTTAACAAAGGCCTGAAACAGAGAGAAGGGCAAACTGTACATTTCGAGTTGGGACGTTCTATCGTTGCCCAGTGCGGAGTATTGGTAACCAAAGTTTCTTATGTGAAGCACGGCGAAAGCAAAACGTTCGTAATAGTTGATGCCGGGATGACAGACCTGATACGTCCGGCGCTTTACCAGGCATATCATAAAGTGGAAAATATATCATCGGATTTACCTGTGCAGAAATATGATATCGTAGGGCCTATCTGTGAATCTTCTGATGTGTTTGTTAAGGATTACGAACTTAATGAAACAAAAAGAGGGGATATACTGGTACTGCGTTCTGCCGGTGCTTACGGGGAAATAATGGCGTCTCAGTACAATTGCAGAGACTTGCCTAAACCTTATTTTTCAGACAAAATATAATCATACACTATCTGAATTTGGCAAGAGTCGTATGTTTTACTATATGGCTCTTGTGTTTTTATAATATACCTTTATTACACAGCATATAATAATGACCGAATTATTATCATATTTTAAATTTGATACAACTGAAATCGTTGCTTTATCCGTTCTTTTTATCCTTTTAGTCATTCAGTTGTTCTATTACTTATGGTATTACAGGAAACCTTATAAACAGGCAAAAAAAGTAGAGAGCGATTCTCAGCCTTCCCCTGCTATGCTTAAAGTATCGGTTATTATTGTTTCTGAAAATGAAGTCGATAGCCTGTCTGAAAATTTACCCGCCGTTATGGAGCAGGATTTCTTTAACTATGAGGTAATTGTGGTCAATAACGGCTCAACAGATGAGAGCGATGTCTTGCTGCGTTCTTTGGAGTTACGTTATCCTAATTTGTATCACACTTACTTACCCTATTCGAACGACAAAAAGATGGATAGGCGCAAGCTTGCCTTGACTATCGGTATAAAGGCGGCCAAAGGCGATATCCTGCTCTTTACTGAGCCATATTGTAAGCCGGTTTCCAAGCACTGGATTTCCTCTATGGTAAATGAACTGTCTGATGATAAGGATGTTGTTTTAGGATACTCTTTCTACAAGGAGTGTGGTAAATTCTTTAACCGGGTTGCGCGCTTCGACAACTATCTGTTTAATATGCAACGCTTTTCTACAACCCTGAATGGCAAACCATATACAGGGAATTTCAGGAATCTGCTTTTTCGTAGATCGCTGTTCTTTGAACATAAAGGATTTGCATCCCTCTTGAATGTAGAACACGGAGAACTCGTTTTTATCAGCCGTATTATGTCTGAAACGAACACAACAGTGGCACTTTCGCAAGATAGTTTTATGGAGGCGGATGTACAGGATTTCTCTTTATGGAGGCAGATTAAGCAATCTTATTTTTCTATCAGGGGCTATCTTGACAAAACCATATCGTTCTTATTTAGGTTCGAGATATGCACTAGAGGTCTTTTTTATTTACTGTTCGTTGCATTGGTCGCATATAGCGTTATGATGCAGCACTGGGCAATGGCGGTATTAAGTGTCTTTATATTCCTTTTAAGGCTGATCGTCCAACTAATAGCGCTGAATAGGCCGGCTAAGTATTTCTTTTCAGGAAAATTCTATTTTTCCCTTTTATTGATGGATTTAATTCAGCCGTTGTACAACTTGCGTTTCAAAGGAATGCGTTTTAAATAAGAGCCTAAGAAACTGTTTAATTAGTTGTATCACCGGATACTTTCAGCTTATCTTTCAGCCTGACATAGGGTTTATTGATCTTTTCTTCCCATATAAGCCATAAGATAAAGATAACGGCATCGTAATATATCCATGTGAATATATCGCGATGGAATATATTGAACCAGTCTTTATAGAATTGAATGTAGTTTTCCCATGTGTTTGTCCATACACGGCCATTGTACCACTCATTCGCAGATATAAACCATTCGGGAAACGGGTCTTTTATCATGTAGAAGATAGCGACCAGCCTGAGTATGTTTACGATCATTAAAATAATCAGGGACATTGGTATATACCAGAGTTTCTTTTTAGGCGGCCCGAAATAGAATATAAGTATAAAGGTAAACATAAATACCTGTTTTACACCTGTACAGCCCCACACGATGTCTATTGGGATAGAACCCCTGAATTGCAGGATAGTCCCGTTTATAAAGAAATTATGATTACCGCAAACATCGTGAATAAACCAGTATATAGTTTCTGCGGTCCACAGGCATGGTATCTCTGTATATTTTGTAAGGTCGTTGCCAAGAACCAACAGTATTTTGTCATCTTCGCCCACATGTACAAAGAGCTTCCATATAAATTCAAATATAAGGAACAGACATAGAAACCAGATAATATCCCTGAATGGATTTATCTTTTTGTAATAGCTATTATTCTTTATGTAGTCTTTATTTAGTATGTCCATGATTTAGCGAATCGGTTACAAAGTTATTAAAATAAGGATAATTAACCTTTTTAAGGCAAAAAAAATATGACATTTTATATAAAAACTCGCTTAACTAAGTTTTTTTAATTTACTTTGCACAAATTTCGTCCGTATTTAAGGGGATTTTGCGCAAAGAAACAATCTTTAGATAGTTGTTACAATCGGAATTCCGCCATTCATTATACGGTTTGATATTCATTTATCCGGAGGGTGTTCCTCATATTTTATTATAGATTCAGATAATAAATTATTGTTTTTTCTGTTATAGAATGATGAAAAGAAAATGTAGGCGAAACCAGAAGGTTTAATAATTGGAATACAGATTTAACACTAATAGATTTAAGATAAAAAGCTTTAATATTATAATGTTGAAGAGAAAGAAACTTCTTTTGTTGGCCATTGCGGCTGTTATTGCATGCTCTTTGGGAGCGCAGACAAACTCTCCATATAGCAGATATGGTTACGGAGTATTAAAAGATCAGGCTGTTGGACCTTCGAAAGCAATGGGTGGTATTGGATATGGCTTACGTAATAGCCAGAGTGCAAACCCTTTGAATCCGGCTTCTTACTCTCGGGTAGATTCACTGACTTTTCTGTTTGATATAGGGGTAAATGCTAATTATAGCAAGTTGAGTGATGGTACAAGCTCAGAGACTCGTTATGGTGGCGGCTTGGATTATATTACGATGCTTGTTCCATTAAAAAGAGGATTGGGGCTTAGTTTTGGTGTCATACCATTTTCTTCAGTAGGGTATAAATTCGGTACTACCGAAACGACTAATTCCGTATCATATACAAAATCATTTTCAGGTTCAGGAGGATTGAGTCAGGTATACGGAGGCCTTGGATGGCAAACGCCGTTAAAGGGCTTTTCTATCGGAGCTAATGCATCCTTTCTCTTTGGTTCTATAGACCATACAAGAAGTCTTCCTTCAGTAGGTTCTTCATCTAATAACAGTTATACATCCGCCGATTATACAGAACTATCCGTAAAAGCCGCCAAATTTGATATTGGTGTTCAGTACGAGTTCGCTGTATCTAAAAAGGATATATTGACTATCGGGGCCGTTTATTCTCCAAAGATTAGCTCTAAAGCCGACTACCAGAATATGCACTATGAATTTACCGGGGCTGGGACATTGGCCACAGGAGATACTATAAACCATAATGGTATCGATGCGGGACTACCAGAATCTTATGGCGCGGGTTTTACCTGGAAACGTAACGAACGCTTGGTTGTTGGAGCAGATATAACATATCAAAAATGGGATGGTGTCAAATACCCATCATATATGGGCGATGGACTGACAAACGATAACCGGTTCAACAACAGATGGAGATACAATGTAGGAGCAGAATATATGATAGACCCTTACGACAGAAGCTTCTTCAAGAAAATTAAATTCAGGGGAGGGCTCAATTATAGCAATTCTTATCTGAATGCGACAGATGCCTCTACCGGAAAAACCGAAGGATATAAAGAATATGGGGCGACGCTCGGTTTTGGATTCCCTATCCGCGATAATTTAGGAGGAAGGGTATCATATATCAATCTGAACTTCGAATATAAGAAGATCAAACCGGAAGTGAAGACAATGATTGACGAGCAATATTTTGGCGTATCATTAAACGTGAATATCAATGAATTCTGGTTCTTCCGAAAGAAAATAGAATAATAATATATAACCTTATATTTAGCCTCAATATATATTGGGGCTGCTTGTTTTTAGAATGCTACAATTAAAAGGAAAGAGATACATAACCATTATGACAGCCTTAATGTCTGTTGTAATGCTTTTTTTTGTTTCCTGTAAAGAAGAATCTAAGAATGCGATCGATTTAGATTATGATCCGGAAAAGGTGCCGTCTTTGAATACGGATAGCGTTACAATGCTTGTTTCCGATTCGGGGATAATCCGCTATAAAATGATAAGCCAGACCTGGCTGATTTTCGACAGGGCCAAAGACCCGCATTGGTTATTCCCTGATGGGTTTTATTTCGAGCAGCTGGATACAACTTTCAATGTTATAGCTACTGTGAAAGCCGATACTGCATGGAATTATACAAATAAAAAACTATGGAAACTTCGTGGCCATGTATTTATACACAACAAGGTCGGAGAAACATTTTCCAGTAATGAATTGTTTTGGGATGAACGCCAGCAAAAAGTTTATTCGAAAGAATATGTAGAAGTGGTAAGGCCAGATAAAATGACATTGCGAGGGGCAGGGGGATTCGAAGCAAATCAGCAGATGACCGAATATAAATTCCTTAATGTTGGTAATACCGCTTTCGGAAAAACAATATTGTATGTCAACGAAGATGAAGAAAATAATGCAGATAGTGAGGATAAGGGAGAAGAAAAAAAAGAATAGTTATTCAATTATGAATGAAATTCAATCCCAATTTATTATCTTCGTGCGCTAAAAGTTACAATTTGTAAGTAAAATAACTGAATAATATAAAATAATAATTTACTAAATGGCTGCTTTACAGAAAATTAGAAGCAAATCGGGATTATTGATCGGGATTATTGCGGCTGGACTACTGGCGTTTGTTCTTCCTTGGAGTGAAATTACTGCCTTTGTTAATAAGAGCAAAGACAAGGCGTTTACTGTGGATGGAGAGGTTGTTACAACAAAACAATATGCAGATAGAATAGCCCAATGGGAGCATTTCCAAAAAGTAATGTCCGGACAAAATTCGCTGGATGAAAACACATCAGCCCAGATCCGTGAAATGGTATATCAACAAATGGTAAATGAGATCATACTTGATAAACAAACGGATAAATTAGGCTTAACTGTTACTACAGAAGAGTTAAATGATATGGTTACCGGACAAAATATCTCTCCCGTATTATATCAGATTCCTTTATTTGCCAATCCTCAGACAGGACAATTCGATCGTATTTACCTGAACCAGTTTATACAATCTATAACTCAGGATGATTCGGGGCTGTCCGATAATCAGAGAGCCGAAATTCAGGCAAGACGCGAGATATGGGCATTCATACAGAATATGATTAAATACCAACGTCTTGAAGAAAAATATTCCTCGTTGGCAGCCGGTTCGATGATTCCCTCTGTGACGGAAGCCAAGACAATGTTTGATGATTCCAAGGCTCAGGCTAATATATCTTATGTCGTTCAGAGATATTCAACTATCCCGGACTCTGTCGCCGCAAAAAACGTAACAGACAAAGATATCAAAGCTTTGTATGATCTGCGTAAGCATAATTACAAACTGGACTCAGAACTTCGCAAAATATCTTATTTTGTAAAAGATGTTGTTCCTAGCGATGAAGATTATGCAACAGTAGAAAAAGAAATAAATGACGTTCATGAGAAGTTCGTAACAACAGATAATCCGGGCTTACTCGTTAATGAATATTCCAACAATCAATATGTAGATGCTTTCATTTCTGTCAATAGCTTACCTGTTGATATAAAAACGTTTGCTCAGTCAGCGACAATTGGACAGGTTAATGGTCCTGAACGTAGCGAACAGTCATATATAATGTATAAGTTAGTGGATAGGACAACGGCTGCCGATTCTGTTAAACTTCAGATTATTCCATTACCACAGGGGCTGGATCAAGCTACTACAGCTCACATTTCAGATAGTCTTCTTAATGTGATCAAAGGAGGAAAAGATTTTGCTACACTTGCTAATGAAATAGTACCCGGTTCGAATGGTGGTAGCATCGGATGGGTTACCGAAATGGCATTGGCCGGAGCAGGTGCCGATATTGTGAAAAAATGTTTCAATGCAGCTAAAGGCGAAGTTTTAAATATAACTGTAAATGGTCAATCACAATTGATCCGTGTTGAAGATAAAACGAATCCGGTGGCTAAAGTTAAAATAGCTCTGATTCAGATGCCTGTCATTATCAGTGATAAAACACAGAATGCGATTGACAATGAATTAAATCAGTTTGTTGCAGAGAACGGCAATGCCGAGAACTTTGATAATACAGCTTTAACAAAAGGCTATAATATAGTATCTAATGTAACTATCAACCCTTCTGATATGCTGTTAGCGCAAGTAAGCGGCTCTCGTCAGGTTATTTCCTGGGCATTTAATAACAAGGTAGGCTCTGTAAAGAAATTTGACAACCTGACCAACAAAAGGATTGTGGCTATCATTAAAAATGAAATAAAGGGCGATTATATGCCGGTTTCGGAAGTATCATCAATGCTGAAAGCAGAACTTATTAACAATAAGAAGGCAGAGATAATTATTGCTGACCTGAAAGCTAAGAATCTTAGTTCGTTGGATGCATACGCTCAGGCTATATCCGGTCGTGTTGATACAGTAAATTTTGTTACGTTCCAAACGAATAATATATCAGGAGTTGGCTACGAACCATTATTGAATGTTTATGCTAAACATGGACAAGTTAATAAATTAGAACAACCTATGAAGGGTAAAACCGGAGTATATGCTATTAATGTTACAAGTAAGACTGAAAATACAAATACATTCGACCAGACTCAAACCAAGCAGATGATACGTCAGAGTAATCTGTACCAACTGACATCTCAGGCTATGCATGTGCTGAAAGAAAAAATGAATGTGAAGGATAATAGGGTTGCATTCTGGTAAAAACTGATTTCATTATATAAAAATCCCTTATGGTTCGATACTGTAGGGGATTTTGCGTTTCTATATAATATATTCTGATATGACAAAAAAAGAACGATACCAAAGCGTTATTGATTGGTTTAATACAAATATGCCGGTTGTAGACACTGAGCTACATTACGACAGCCCTTTCCATCTGCTCATTGCTGTAATACTATCTGCTCAATGCACCGATAAAAGAGTCAACATGGTTACCCCTGCGCTGTTCGAAGCATTTCCTACGCCCGAGGTAATGGCTGTATCATCTCCTGAAGTGGTCTACGAATACATTAAAAGCATATCGTATCCTAACAATAAAGCGAAAAACCTTGTAGGGATGGCTAAGAAGGTTGTAAGCGACTTTAATGGCGAGATACCAGATACTTTAGAAGAATTGGAGTCAATTCCCGGGGTTGGCCGGAAAACGGCAAATGTGATGCTCATAGTAGCCTTCAACAAGCCGGCTATGCCTGTAGACACACATGTGTTTCGTGTTTCTAACCGTATTGGGCTTACTGATAACTCTAAAAATCCGGAGCAGACAGAGCGCGAACTCATCAAATATATCCCCGCTAAGTTCTTGTCAAAGGCACATCATTGGTTGATTTTACATGGGCGTTATGTATGCCTGGCTCGTAAACCTAAATGCGAAGAATGTGGGCTTACTCCATATTGTAAATTCTTTACAAAAAGAGAAACGTAAATTTTCTGTTTTTTTAAATGGTTGTAGATTAGCATTTTGAAAAATAAAGACAAAAAACTCAAAAAACTCTTATTAAATTATTTGGATAATTGAGTAATAAATACATATCTTTGCACCCGCTTTGATAGAGAACGAGGCGCAGAAAAAAGGGGTAATATTACCCGGTTTTGTTTTTCGTAACTATAGAAGTGACAAGCGATCTTTGATAAAATGACAACATAAAGAGTGTAGTA
>NZ_QVMO01000047.1 GCF_010501055.1 Dysgonomonas sp. 521 | reverse complement strand
TAAGGAACCGCCACGTGCCGAACGGCATGCGTGGTGGTGTGAGAGGTCGGAAAATGAAATAGGAGGAAACTATTTCATTTTCCTCCTACTCGATTACCCCCGCAAACGTTTGCACTTCTTTTTCAATAGTTTATTAATTAATGGTTCTGTTATTGCAGTTGAAAAATATTTCCTTTGTAATAAGGAAACTATTTACTAAAGAATAATGAAAAAAATAATCAGCATTTCTATTTTCATCAGCTTCTGTATGATATTTGGTACAATGAAAGCGCAGGAACTTAAATCTCCCAACGGAAATCTTACTCTTAAATTCTCTATACAAGGTAATGGAGTACCTACCTATAGCCTTATATATAAAGGAAAAGATGTAATAAAACCAAGTAAATTAGGCTTGGAACTGAAAGACAACAGTGAAGCCAATACCGATTTTAATGATTTCTCGATCAAAGGCAATACCGATTCGCAAAAAGATGATAAAGTCTCTTTGATGAATGGCTTTGAAATCGCAGATACCAAGACTTCAACATTCGACGATACATGGAAACCTGTATGGGGAGAGGTAAAAGAAATCCGCAACCACTATAATGAATTAGCCGTAACGCTGAACCAGAAATCTACTGACAGGCATATATTAATCCGTTTCCGGTTGTTTGACGATGGTCTGGGATTCCGCTACGAATTTCCGGATCAGAAAAACCTGGTATACTTTGTTATCAAAGAAGAAAAGACTCAGTTTGCTATGGCGGGAGACCACACAGCTTTCTGGATTCCGGGCGATTACGATACACAGGAATACGACTATACGAAGTCGAAACTGTCAGAGATCAGAGGCCTGATGAGTAAAGCTATTACGCCGAACTCGTCCCAGACTCCGTTTTCTCCTACAGGCGTGCAAACTGCCCTGATGATGAAAACTAATGATGGCTTATATATAAATTTACACGAAGCCGCACTGATCAACTATGCCTGTATGCACCTTAATCTGGATGATAAAAACCTTGTATTCGAATCGTGGTTAACACCCGATGCACAAGGCGACAAAGGCTATATGCAGGCTCCTTGCAATACCCCTTGGCGTACGGTAATAGTGAGTGACGATGCCCGTGATGTACTGGCTTCGCATATTACACTGAACCTGAACGATCCATGCAAAATTGAAGATACATCCTGGATCAAACCTGTGAAATATGTAGGTGTATGGTGGGAAATGATTACAGGCAAAAGCTCATGGGCTTATACCGACGATGTATTCAGCGTTCAGCTGGGTGTAACTGATTATTCGAAGACAAAGCCGAATGGCAAGCATGGTGCTAACACTGCACATGTGAAAGAATATATCGACTTTGCAGCAAAACATGGCTTTGATGCAGTGTTGGTCGAAGGCTGGAATGTAGGCTGGGAAGATTGGTTCGGTAAATCGAAGGATTATGTATTCGATTTTGTAACCCCATATCCCGACTTTGATGTAAAAGAGATACACAACTATGCAAAAAGCAAAGGCGTGAAAATGATGATGCACCACGAAACGTCATCTTCGGTTCGCAACTATGAACGCCATATGGATCAGGCATACAAGTTTATGGCGGATAACGGATACAACTCCGTAAAGAGCGGATATGTAGGTGATATTATTCCTCGCGGAGAATATCATTACGGGCAGTGGATGGTTAACCACTATCAGTATGCAGTAGAAAAAGCTGCCGACTATAAGATAATGGTGAATGCGCACGAAGCCGTACGTCCTACAGGTGTATGCCGTACATATCCCAATCTGATAGGTAATGAGTCTGCCCGCGGGACAGAATATCAGGCATTCGGTGGCAGTAAGCCTAATCATGTGACAATACTGCCGTTCACCCGCCTGATAGGAGGCCCAATGGATTATACGCCGGGTATTTTCCAAATGGATATTAGCAAGGTTAACCCGGACAATCATTCCCATGTAAACAGCACATTGGCCAACCAGCTTGCACTGTATGTGACTATGTATAGCCCGCTACAGATGGCCGGCGATATGATTGAGCATTACAATCAGCATCTGGATGCTTTCCAGTTTATCAAAGATGTGGCTATCGACTGGGACGAAAGCAGAATACTGGAAGCCGAACCGGGAGAGTATGTTACAATCGCGCGTAAAGCTAAAGGTTCTGATAATTGGTTTATTGGCAGCGTATGTGATGAAAATGGCCGTACATCAGCAGTATCTTTCGACTATCTGGATCCGGCAAAAACATATATCGCGACAATATACGGTGATGCTAAAGATGCACACTACAAGACAAATCCTCAGGCTTATGAAATCCGCAAAGTGGTGGTAACTAGCAAATCGAAGTTATCCCAGCTATGCGCTCCTGCCGGTGGATATGCTATCAGTGTGGTTGAGGCAAACAAAGATGAAGTAAAAGGTTTAAAGAAACTGTAAAATAGGCAAGAATACAGTTGTAAGGTTTGGTTATCTATGGTTGAAGGCCGTTCGAGTACATCGAACGGCTCTTTTTATCTATACTTATTTATACTTATCTATTAACTGGTAAATTTCGTTCTTTTTATCTTCAGCTAGGAAATACCATTTGTTTTCGAATTTAGCCCTGCCGTTCTCTTTCCATATCATCAGCCAGCTATTGTTGTCCGCCTCTTTACCCTTATAGTGGGAAATCACTGTATAATCCGGAGCTACCATCTTTACCATGATACCACTATTATTCCATAATGTATCATTTACCGATTGGGAAAGTAATTTCCCCAGTTCAGCCTTGTCTGCTTCATTAATAAGGCTCTTCTTATCACTGCCGGTAAAAATAACGGTCATTGTATCTATACCGGTAGTATTGAATTGCATCTTCATCGTATCCACAGCGACAACAGTATTATCTCCTGCTGACTGGGTATCTTTCTTCGCTTGGTTACAAGCAAAAAGGCTGCCCGCTAACAGTAAGATAGACAGGATCCTTGACATTGTTCTCATAAATAAATGTTTTAGTTCATATAAATTTAAACAGACTCTAAGAGTCTATAATCGTTTCACTATTCAGGAGCCAAAGATATTCAATTTTGCGGATGCACAGGCGCTTTCTGCTGTTATTTGTTAGTCATAATCTTCAGAACGAGCTTATCGGTCTCCTGCATCCCCACAGCACCTATACTTGTCAGGTTTTCAATCGTCTTATCCACATCATCGTCTACTATACCCTCCAGTGAAGATACTACCTTATGCTCTATGGCCATAATGGCTGAAAGTACGGCAGTAGACACGCCACTCGATATTTTCAGGGCGCAACTAGGTTTAGCCCCGTCACATATCATTCCGGTAATGTTGCCTACCATATTCTTTACAGCGAAAGTGATCTGGTTATAGTCTCCTCCCATCAGGTAAGTAATACCACAACTGGCGCCCGTTGCTGCCGCCACGCAGCCGCATAAGGCGGATAATCGTCCAAGCTTCTGCTTGATATATACGACTGTAAGATGGCTGAGAATCAGGGCTCTTATCAGATTATCCTCGCTGCACTCCGTATCTTCGGCATATGTCAGTACCGGAAGTGTGGCTGTTATCCCTTGGTTTCCACTGCCCGAATTACTCATGACGGGTATCATTGCCCCGTCCATACGCGCATCGCAAGCTGCCGCCGTGTACGACATCATGTGGGTAAGCATGGAGTCTCCGAAAATTTGCCTGCCCAGAGTGCCTGTCATTGCCTTAGCCACGTTATGCCCGTAATTGCCCTGTGCCGATAATTTTGATGCCGCACGGTTAAGCTCCGCCGCTTGCAGGATAAAATGGATATCATCTATCAGGGTGGTTGTGGCAAATCCGTATACTTTAGAGAAGGATAGTTTTATGTCGTCACATTTCTCCTCACTATCTTCGCAGCAACCATCATTGCTAATAACCTCCCCGTCTTTGGCTATATAAGAAAAATTGGTATGCGTGCCTTTTATAACCGCTGTCGCTTCACTTTCTTTGCCGATACAACAGGCTTCTATGTAAAGATTATCGCTGATGTTTTCTTTCAGGGCTATTTCTATACGTTTTTCGGCTATGTATGTTTTTCCTTTTTCTACATCTTCCGGTTTCAGGTCTTTCAGCACTTGCAGCCCGTATTCACTTTTACCTATCAATGCCCCCAACGCAATGGCTATCGGCAGCCCGACCATTTTAGTGCCGGGAATGCCCACTCCCATAGCGTTCTTTAAGATGTTTGCGCTCAAATGTACTTTTATTTTATCAGGGAGGCTGCCAAGTGTTTCTGTGGCTTTTGCCACACACAGCGATACGGCTATAGGTTCGGTACAGCCGATGGCCGGAACGACCTCTTTCTTTATTAAACTGATAATTTGATCACGTTCACACTCGTTTAGCATGGCATTTTAGAGTATTTAGTATTTATTTATGCGAATCAAGGGTTGCTTTGGCTTGCAGTATACTATTATAAATCAATCTTCTGTTTTGCAGTCAGGGTTCTAAGACCACGAAGTGGGCTAATATGGATAACCACAGGTAAAGCCCGTGGCAAAAGCAGGTAGAAATAGACCGTCTCCGTAGGAGGCGAATGACATTTGTTTTTGCTATTTGCCTCCTACGGAGGCAAATTCTTCTGTCAGTTCCTGCCACGGGTTTTACCCGTGGTTATCCCCCTTCAGTCCCTTCGGGACAATAAGTTACTGTGCTTTTTAACCCTTGATTCGCATTATTTGTACAAATATAAGGGTTCTTCATCTAAATCTCAGTTAAAGGATTCCTAAAATAATAGTATAACCGGATAATAAAAAGTGACACTCTTTTCAGTCAACAGTCATCAGTTAACAGTAAAAAGTGTCACTTTGTATATGGGAATCAAAGTATCTTCTCCAATATCTTCCTGTAGATAGTATTTTGGTTCAGGATATAATCGTTGCCAACGAGGAATAGCTGTTCGCGTGCACGGGTAAGGGCTACGTTTAGTTTGCGGTCGACAGTTCCCTCGCGGTTCATATTGCAGAAGTTCCTCAACTGGTAAGGCTTGTTGAAGCAGAAAGACAAAACGATAACGTCCCGTTGGCTGCCCTGATAACGTTCTACAGTATCTACCATGATGCCGGATAGTTGGGGGATGCCTGTTTCTTCCAGCTTTTGCCTGATAAGGGCTATCTGATTACGGTAGGGGGTAATGATACCCACTGTTTTTTGAGGGTCGAATACGAGGTTATTAGCCTTGTACAAGTCCAGCAACGCGGTAATCAGGGAAATTACAGTATCGGCTTCCGCAGTATTGGTCTTGTCGGATATGTTGGCGTTGTCCGCTTCCCTTACTCTGATAAAGGCCACACGTTTATTTGCTATCAGGCTTTGGTACTTGTCTGTAATGTCAGATACAGGATAATTTAGAGGGGCGTGCTGCCTGTCTGTCGCGGTCTTTAATATATTGTCATAAAAATGCGCGTTTACAAGTTCCGCTATATTTTGGTGCATCCGTCCGTGATAGGTCAGTGTATCATAAGCATGCGTCCAGCCCTGTTTGATACAGATACGGAACAGCCGTTCGAAAAGGGATTCGCGGCAGTCGTATAACTCTATACCATTCAGCAGTTCATTATCCACCTTCGATTTGTATTCGTTCTGCAAGGTAATGGTCGATAGTTGCTTATGGTCGCCTATCATAATGAATCTATCCAGTTGGGGCAGGATGTCTATTACCTGCGGCTCCAGAATCTGGGAAGCCTCATCGATAATCGCAATATTGAAATGTTTCAGGTCGAACAGTTCGGGTTTTCCGGCAATAGATGCTAAAGTGCCCACAAAGATGCGCGTGGAATCGATAACCTGTAACAACCCTTTCCGGTTCTTAGCCTGGTATGAGATGTTCTGTAGCAACCTGTGGCGGTATACCTCTCCGCAGGATAGTTCGGAGCCGATGCGTATGTATTTGTCGCAGGAGGATTCTTCTTCGGAGAAACTACGGCAAATAGCGTTGCAAAGCTCATCTACAGCACGGTTGGTATAGGCTATCACAAGGATATTTGTATTCTTTTCGGCATACAACCGCTCTATGAGTTGCCTGGCAAAGATGGATGTCTTTCCGGTTCCGGGAGGCCCTACTATAAGGAAGTAATCTTGGGAGGCAAGCGCCTTGTCTATGACTGCCACCCTTTTCTGCTCCTTTGTCGGAGTATCGTTGTCGGTCGTTTGTTGGTATGTAGAATGTGGCTTTCTCAGCCCCAAGAGCAAATCTTTCTTTGAGGCTGTAGCTTTCAGGAAGCTGAAAAGACTCCTGTACATGGTGTTGTAACTGTGGTCGAGTTTGTCATGCTCTACAGCCCAACGCTTGTACCGCGAAAAGAAAGTCCTGCTTCGCTGCTTATACCTGAAGCGCAAGGTTACATGCAGCGTGGAGATTTCCACCACAGTGCCTTTCAGTATCTGGTTTGTGAGCACAGTGTCTTCTTCGTGTTCTTTGGGGTACAAAATGCAGATTTCGCCCTCACGGAAGTTGACGCAGTCTTGAGGCGACAGCCGTTTGAACCGGATAACCATATCGCGCCCGCTATCGTCGATATGTTCTATTTCGAGGTCGACGATTAAGTCCAGAGCCTCTTTCCGTTCGGCGAATGTAGTATTCCACAGGGCGGAAACGCTCATGGCCGTATCCGCGTTTTCATCCCCTGCTTTTTGCAGGTACAGTTCGCGTGCTACAAAGTTGATATAACGGTAAAGGTATGTCCGTTCCAGCGCGGTAGAGTTGTCGAGTACATCTTTAAGTTCGTTCAACTTATCTGTAAAGAATTGCGGTACCTTGCCGTAATTATCAAGGTTAAAGAGTTCTTTGAATGTCTTTTCCGCTGTTTGTATATCTCCCGAATACAGGTCGTGTTCGGTAGCTACTATCAGGTTTCGGGTATTGATAATCTCCTTTTCCAACTGGCGGTACCTGGCGGCAAAGCGTATATTCTCGCCCGCGTTGCCGGCGCTGGAGTATAAGATAGTAGGGTATATATGGCGTGCATCTTTGCCGAATACGCTCTGTATCATCAAGCGGTAAACGACCGTTTGCGTCTCGTGGTTCAAAGCTATTTTTGATACATCTTCGCGCGGATAAGGTGGCTTGCCGGATTTCAGCTCTATAATGCGGTCTGTGCCATTTTCTTCATCCGATAGTTGCAGTAAGTCGAGCCTTCCCTGAAAGCCGTATTTTTCGCAGAAGAAAGAGGGTTCTAATGTGCAGGCCGTAGTATCGAATCCGTTGGCGGGCATATCGTGTAATACGACCCGCCTGATGTTATCGAACTGGCTTTCTGCCCTGAGCATGAAGTTGCGAAAATCATCGTTTTCCCTTATATCTTTGCAGGACGCATATTCGAAGGGCATTTGCCTGAACGATTTCATAAATACATCCTCAAATTTCAGGCTTCCGGGGTTCTCCGCGTAGATAAGTTCGTCCAGAAAGAAGTTAGCCAGATTACCCAGCAGGATGTAATGTGTATTCACATTGGGTTCGAACTTCCTGCGGAAATAATGCAGGTACGAACTTCCATACATCTGGAAACATTCCGCGATGGCCGAAGCATCTATCAGGTAATCGGGTTCAAGGACAAATATGCGGGGGATATAATGTCCGGCATCGTCCTTTTTTACATCGATAAGGTTTAGCTGAGCCCCTGTCCACAGGCGGCCTGTAGTCGGGTTGAAAACTTCATTTACGGATGGTACATTGTATCTGACCTTTATTGTTTCACCTGTCAGGGCATCGGATTGGCAAAGCAGGAGTTCATTCTCCTTATCGATATCCAACACCTGCACCCGTATCCTGTCGGGGGATAATGTTTCTTTGTCTTTGTCTTCGGCTTCAGTTCCGGCAGGTATCCCTGATGGTAGCGACTCGCCTTGCAGAAAGAGGAAGAAGTTTTCCAACGCTTGTTTAGCCTGCTGATATTGCGCGGGATAGATGAGGTTGTTCTCATCTTTTAACAGGAATGAACTTTTGATGCGGATGGTTTGCAGCCTCCATTCCAGTTGTTTGGGTAATCCGTATTTCTGGGAAATAAATACCAGCCGCGAGAATAAAGAAGGAAACTGCAAAGATTCACTTCGCGTGATTTCTTTGCAGCTTCTTTCCAGTATCTGTTTCAGGCAGATATATTTATTTCTTAAAGATAGATTGGATTCATCTATTTGGGATATCTCGGTGAGATAGTCGGATAATAATATTTGTGTATTATCAGACATGGTCTCATTAGTATCTGATTTGGAAGTCAAAATCATTTCTAACCTCAAAGTCGAAATAGGTGTGTTGAGGTGTATTGAGCAGTTCTCCGTCGATATAAAATTTAAGCTGACCTCTACGAGCTAAATTATATGCCATATCACACATAAATTGTACTAGTAAAGAATGATCTGCATCTATTACCACCGCTTCCCTATTATCGTTAACTATCATTCTTAGCGTGCGTGGGGTTACGCCATCAGCCTCCAATGTGATATTTATTAGATCGTTAGGTCTGAATAATTCACCATAGAAAAGGAAGACTTCGGACTCATATGATCTTACATCGACAATGTCTAATGCGCGTGCATTTATTCCTCCGATATCTTCGGCTGCTAAGTTATAATAAAAACTAAACCGCCCCCTATTATCGGTATATATAGGTTCATCATCGAGCTCTGTGCTGAAATTTAGTGTGCCGCGTCTCCATTCGTAATCGTCATCGTGACACGATGAGAATGCTACCAGAGTGAAAATTGTGAGTAATACCGCGAAAAGTTTGTTCTTGTACTGTTTCATAATTTTTTTAATTTAGAGACAAAGGTAATAATTTTATATATATGACTATAAAAAAAGGTTTTTGTAACATCTAAGATGATAGATATAGAAAAAATTTATGAAAGAAGAATAGTTATTCATTAAGATAAATTAATTATCTTTGAACCCTAAATCTTAGGGGTGCCTTAATATAACGGGCTGAGATCACACCCATAAAACCTGATCCGGGTAATGCCGGCGTAGGGAAAGGAAATATGCAATCGCGCGTAAGCATATCTTTAAAATTCGGGAAATCATCTTATCAAAACCCCTTTTTTGTTTAACATCAGGACATCGGATGTGTCCGGTTTAATTTAAAAATTGTAAATGAAAAAGGTATTTATTATTCTCTCTATTCTCTTGTTAGGAGGTGCAGGAGCTAAAGCACAACAAAAAGCGGACAGTCTGAAAGTTGTTAAACTGGAAGAGGTTGTCGTATCCGCGACCCGTGTCAGCCAGAATGCGCCAATAGCATATAGTAATGTGACCGAGGCACAGATAAAGGAAGACAACGCAGCAAAGAATATTCCTGCTATACTACAGGCACTGCCGTCTGTAGTTTCGTATACCGAAGGGGGAACGGCCGCAGGTAATACAGCACTCCGTATTCGGGGTACGGATGCCAGCCGTATAAATGTGACCCTGAATGGAATGCCGCTGAATAACCCTGAAAGTCAGGAGGTCTATTGGGTAAATCTGCCTGATTTGTCTAATTCGCTGCAAAGCATGCAGGTACAACGGGGAGTAGGAACTTCGACAAACGGGACAGCCTCTTTCGGCGCCAGTGTCTCCATGCAGACATTGGGCGGCAGGCCGAAGCCTTATGCCGATATTTCCACGGCGTACGGGCAGTATAATACATTATTGCTGTCGGGCGCGGCAGGTACAGGCATTATGAAAAACGGACTGTCTTTCGATGCCCGGTATTCATACGTAAAGAGTGACGGGTATATCCGCAACGGGAAGGTAGACCACAAAAATCTATATGCGGCTTTATCCCATTATTCAGATAATCAGTTGATACGCCTCATTTATATGAATGGCATCCAACATACGGGGATCACATGGGAAGGGATTGATCCGGCAATGCTGTTTGTAGACCGCCGCTACAATTCTGCGGGACAATATACTGACGACAACGGCAATATCCGTTATTATGATAATGAAACGGATAACTATTATTCCAATATCGGGCAACTGATTTATTCCCGCTATCTGAGCCACTCTCTGACACTGAATGTAAACCTGAGTTATAATCATGGATATGGTTATTACGAAAACTATAAGGTAGGTAAATCTTTTAGTAACTTTGGGTTAGACGAGCAGGTTATAGGAAGTTCAACCTATACCAGTTCCGACCTTACATTGCGTAAATTGATGCGTAACGACTTCTATGTCGGCGGTTTCAACCTGGATTATACGCTTGGAAAACTAAATCTGGTACTTGGCAGTATGTACAGTTATTATGACGGAGTGCACTACGGGCGTATCCTGTGGGTAAAGCATAACGAGGATATTCCTGCCGGATATGAATGGTACCGTAATTCTGCAGTGAAGCAAGACTTTAACGCTTTCTTCAAAGCCGAATACAGGCCGTTGGATAACCTGTCTTTATTTGCTGAAGTGCAGGGGCGGTACATCGATTACCAGATGAGGGGATTGGATGACGACCTGATGGATTTGACGAATAAGAACTATTACAATTTTATTAATCCCAAAGGAGGATTGTCTTTCCGTTTTGCCGGGTATAACGAACTTTATGGTTCGTTCGGCATCTCAAACAGGGAGCCTCTTCGCGCCGACCTCAAAGAATCGCTTAAAGGAGGAGCGAGCCGTAGTATTACATCGGAACGGTTATATGATTATGAACTGGGATATAAATATGCGAATTCAGTTGTCGCTTTCAGCGCTAACTTTTATTATATGAATTACAAAGACCAGTTGGTACAAACAGGTAAGTTAAATGATATAGGGTATAAACTACAGGAAAACGTACCCGATAGCTACCGCACGGGTGTAGAGCTGGCTTTGTCGTATACTCCGACATACTGGCTGCAACTGAATGGTAACCTGACCCTGAGCCGCAATAAGATAAAGGATTATACCGTTTACTATAACCAGTATGATAACCAGACAGATTGGAATTATCTGGGACAGGTTTCGGAAACGTTTAAGTCTACAGATATTTCTTTTTCGCCTAAGGCAGTGGGTAGCTTTAGCGTTACATTCAGGCCATTCGAAAAAGAGGATATAAGCTTCTCCTTTATCAATAAATATGTAGGTAAAATGTATTATGACAATACATCCAATAGAGACAACCGCTTGCAGGATTATTTTGTTACAGATTTTGCAGCCTCATATACGTTGGATGCAAATAAGATTGGTAAATTCGATTTCCAGTTTTTTATTAATAACTTAGCGAGTGTCAAATACAGTGCGAATGCATGGGTGGATACCTCTAAATTTGCGGATGGTACTCAAGCCGTTTATAAAGGTCTGTATCCTCAGGCAGGAGCAAATCTGATGGGTAAGATCAGGTATAGATTTTGACATACAGTTTCATCCGGCCTCCCCTAAGGGGAGAGATTAGCCCCTCCTTTGGAGGGGTTGGGGAGGCCATTTATATATGATTATGATAGATTTTATAGCGAGTAACTGGGTCAGTATAGCGGGAGCGATAATAGGACTTATTTTCCTTTTTCTGGAATATAAGGCTAATGTATGGATGTGGGCGGCGAGTATTGTAATGGCGGCATTCTATATCTATATATTTTACAGTACGCAGTTGTATGCCAGTATGGCTATATATATATACTTTTTGCTGGCCTCTGTATATGGATGGGTCGTATGGGTGTTTCGCAACAGGGATAGGGAGACCGGCGATGAAATAATATCGCATGCCGGAAAACACTTTATCCTGCCTGTATCGTTGGGTGTTATACTTATTTTCGGGCTGATCTATTTTATCCTTATACAGTTCAGCGGGAACAATACATTCATCACTATCGGGGATTCCCTGACAACATCCCTGAATATTGTAGCCCTGTGGATGATTTCCCGAAAATGGGTGGAGCAGTGGCTGCTTGTAATCCCTGCAAATCTGATATCCTGCATATTGTTGTTTGTACAGCATGATGTTATGTCCGGATGCCTGTTTATGATATTCTTTGTAGTTTCCGTTATGGGATATTTCAAGTGGAAGAAACTGGTGTAATACCATAATAAATTGAGTAATATGTTATAAAAGAAAAATATCTAATATGAGGGATACATAAAAATATTATCTTTGTAGTAATTAAATGAGAATATACTATCCTTTATATGAAGATTTTCCAGATTATAACAGTTTCTGAATACGGTGGAGCTCAAACTATTGTCGCAGATCTGGTAAAAAATCTTAGTCCGGAGAATGAACTGTATCTGTTTTATGGAGGGAATGGGGAAGCCTGGAGTTGTTTGGGCGATAATTTTACCCGTATAAAATTGAACGACCATCGTAAGTCGGTCTCTATCAAAGATATAATCCTTCTGTTTAAATTGTTCTATTATCGGATTAAATACAAACCGGATGTTGTTCACTTGCATTCATCAAAGATGGGTGTGCTTGGACGTTTGGCCTTTAGCCGTAAAAAAGTAGTATATACGGTACATGGCTTCGATTCGATCAGGACAGCCTTTCATCGATTTCTGACAATAGAGAAGTTTTTGAAAAACAGGGCCTTCCGTATTATAGGCGTTAGCCAGTATGATGTAGATATGATGAAAGAGGAAAATATCTACAAAAATGTGGAAAGGATATATAACGGTGTTACAGATCATTACATTACAGATAAAGATATTAGCGACGACCTGACGAAGAGCTTAGAGCGTATCAAGGCTGATTATCCTAAAATAATAATGTGTATATCAAGGATATCAAAACAGAAAAAATTTGATCTTTTTCTTGATATTGCCCGGAATATGCCTCAATATGCCTTTGTCTGGATAGGGAATAAAGAAGATATGGAAGGCTTGCCCCCCAATGTATTCTGTCTGGGGGAGATCCATTCGGCATTCTTTTATTTGCGCTATGCGGATATATTTATCCTTCCTTCCAATTACGAAGGCCTGCCTATGTCGATACTCGAAGCGCTGGCTTTCGGTGTGCCTGTGGTAGCATCGGCAGTGGGCGGTATAACGGAGGTGCTGGATGGGAGTAACGGCTTTGCCATTGATAATGAAGTAACTCTGTTTGAAGACAAAATAGAATATATCCTGTCTGATTCAACTATACAAGGTGCGATGTCGGAATGCGCAAGACAGTCGTATCTTGATAACTTTACAATAGAGAAGATGGTAGATAGCTATAAGGCTGTCTTTAACACAATAGTAGCAAATAAATAATGAATTGGCCTTTAGTTTCGGTATTAATCCCTTGCTATAATGTAGAAAGATATGTGGAAGAGGCTGTAAACTCAATCCGTAACCAAACATATCCTAATCTGGAAATTATAGCGATAAATGATTGTTCAACCGATCGTACAGGGGAGTTGTTAGAAAAATTAGCTTCAGCAGATTCGCGGATGAAGATTGTGACCAATGAAGAAAACCTGAAGCTGATAAAGACCCTGAATAAAGGTATTGCGCTTTGCAATGGGGATTATATAGCCCGTATGGATGCTGATGACATCTCGTTGCCTACACGTATAGAAAAAGAAGTTGATTTTTTGGAAAAACATCCCGATCATGATATCGTAAGCACTCAATTCTATGCGTTCCGTTCCGAAAATCCGGATAAGAAGGATTTAAATCATAGCCCTTTACACGATGAGCAACTTCGGGCATACATGTTGTTCCGTTCCGGTATCTGCCATCCGGCTGTAATGATCCGCAAGCGTGTTTTTACAGAATTAGGATTGAAGTTTGAACCCGAATATTTGCATGTCGAAGATTATGCTTTATGGTCTGAAGCTATGTATAAGACGAAACTGGCAAACCTGAGTGAGCCGTTACTGTTGTATCGGGTTCACCGGTATCAGGTATCGTCATTGCATGAAGACCTGCAAACCGAAAATAAGAAAAGAGTATTTAAAATTCATTGCAGGCATTTGGGATTGCCTGCCGATGATGACTTTATAGATGTATATGCCTCTGTCGCAGAATGTGTCCCTTTACATCCCACATTCGATTATCTGGATAAATGTGAAGCTTTTATGGTTTCTTTATCGAAACTGAATAAAGAGAAGGGTTTTTGCGACAAAGTATACCTGGAGCAACTCTTGTCGCTTACATGGTTGCGCCTGTGCGCAAATTCACAACTCGGGCTGAAGGTTATAAAGAAAATGGAAGCTTCATCTTTGTACAAGAGGGAAAATTATACATCCAGAGATTTGGTTATTTTTTACACAAAATGTACTTTTAGGCTCAAATACAAAAAATCCCTTATTTACAAACTTGTATTCAGATAAGATATGCCAAAGCTAAAGCACATACTGCCGATGTTACTCCCTTTATTGGTAACATTTTACCATCTATATCCGCAGGCTTTGGATATAAGGGGTTCTTCTTTTATTTCACTGTCGGGTTTAGTTGGTTTGGGATTTTATGCATATCACCGGTTTCCGTTCAGGGAAGTGGTTTACTTGATGATCGCAACCTTTGCAGTAAGCTTGATTTTTTATACCGCGACCTGGTATAATCTGCAAAATGATAATTTCTGGTTCGATTATATAAAGAGTAGGATCGCCTGGTTTTTTACAGCATACCTTATTATGTTGCTGATATTTAAAGTTCATAAGAGGCCTAGCTTTAATACCGTTTTACTATATATCGTGTCAGCTATAGCATTACAGTCGCTGTGTGCCTTTCTGATGTATATAAGCGAGCCCATAGAGAATTTTCTGTATTCACTGCAAATGAAGGTAGACTATACCGAAGAAATCATGGATGAGGCAGGTAGCCAGCGTCTCATGGGGTATGGCATCGGATTTTTTGGAGCTGGAGCTATCAGTGGAGTAGGTTTACTTCTTTTATCATACTTGTTTATGCGGATGAAACTGAAAGCAAAAGAATTTATCTTGCTTGCAGGTCTGTATGTATTTATTTTTTACATCGGCCTGTTTATGGCCCGTACTACGATTGTTGGTATGGCTTTGGGTTTTGGAGTTATAGCTGTATTATATCTGTGGGATAACAGGGCCGAGAAAAAGCAGGCTAAGACTTTTTTTATAGCCTCTATATTCCTTATGGCAGGAGGCTATGTTTTCGCCATGTTTTATTTCTCCAGTTTTTCCGACTGGGCCTTTGAGTTGTTTACCAACTTGTTTGTACATGGACGTTTAGAGACGAGGTCTTCCAGCGGTTTGTCCGAAATGTTTTTAATCCCTAAAGAGTTATCTGTTTTGATAATCGGAGAAGGTACCCTTGAATTTTTCGGTAGTGATGTCGGATATAGCAGACTATTGTTTTATTCGGGGATAATAGGCACTCTGGCTTTCTTTTTGTATCAGTTGTACATTATCAAGCTGGGTCAGACCAAAGACTGGGGAGTGAATATTGCACCCATCTCTATATTTGTTTACACCCTGGCTTTGAATGTGAAGGGTTTTATCGACTTGAATCTAGTGTTATATATCATATTCTTTTATTTCATATTCTACAAGTATTATGTCTATATGCCGAAGATATATGCGAAAAGTAAGAATAAAAATAAGATGAAATTAACCCAAATATATAAGCGCGGTTCCACTGGGGCTGTTAACTTGACAAAATGAAGGAGTGTATTATATTAGCCGGAGGTTTAGGCACACGTTTACAATCTGTTGTAAGTGATGTGCCGAAATGTATGGCAGAGGTCGCCGGAAGGCCATTCTTAAGTTATCTGTTTGACTATGCCGCAGAGCAACAATTCGGGCATCTGATTCTTTCTTTAGGCTATAAGTCGGAGGTTGTGCTTCAGTGGCTCACCACCCAGTCTCTCCCTTTTCAGGTATCATACGTTATAGAAGATTATCCTTTGGGAACCGGTGGCGCTATAAAACTCGCTCTTAGCAAGGTAAAAAGTCCTAATGCGTTCGTTTTCAACGGGGATACCTTTTTTGATGTTGATACAACTTCATTTCTGGACTTTCACGAAAAGAGCAATGCCCTTATATCATTGGCATTGAAGCCGATGACGGATTTCGACCGTTATGGATCTGTTGATCTGGCTGACGGGGGACGTGTTATTCGTTTCAATGAGAAACGGCATTGTAAACAAGGATTTATAAATGGAGGTGTATATATTATAAATAAAGATTTATTTTCTACTCTGAATCTTCCTGAAAAGTTTTCGTTTGAGAAAGATGTCATGGAAGCATGCCTGAACGATATGCCTTTTTACGGGTGTGTGCAGGATGGCTATTTTATAGACATAGGCATTCCTTCCGATTTTGCCAAAGCGAATCTGGATTTCAGGGAAAAATAAAATAAATGGATAAAGACAATTTAAATAACTATAAGTATCTGTTTCTCGATAGGGATGGCGTAATCAATGAGGAGCGGCCTGCCGATTACGTAAAGAGTATACCTGAATTTATCTTTACCGACCAGGCTCTACAGGCTATAGCTACACTGTCTCACAGATTTCAATATATTTTTGTCGTTACAAACCAGCGCGGGCTTGGACGTGGAGTTATGTCCTTTTCTGACTTGGAAGAAATACATCATTATATGTTATCCGAAATAGAGAGGGAGGGAGGTCATATAGATCAAATATACTTTTGTCCCGATTTAGATTCGGTTTCAGTCAACAGGAAGCCTAATGTAGGCATGGCCTTTCAGGCATTAAGGGATTTCCCTGATTTGGATTTTTCCAAATCTATAATGGTGGGCAACAGTGTGTCCGATATAGACTTTGGCAACAAGCTGGGGATGTACACCGTGTTGGTCGGGGATAAGTATCCTCAAGGTCATAAAATATACGAAAACATAGATGCATATTACGAAAATCTGTATAAGTTTGCAGAGAATTTATAACATTGAGCAAAACATCAAATCATGATAATAAGGAGTAAAGCGCCTTTTAGAATAGGATTGGCAGGTGGGGGGACAGATGTTTCTCCTTATTCTGATTTATACGGAGGTTGTATTCTGAATGCGACAATCAACCTGTATGCCTACACAAATATCGAACCACGGGATGACAATAAGATCGTATTCCGTATTCCGCAAACGAATGAAGAATATATTTTCGATTCTGTGCCGGAACTTCCTATTCTGAATGATAAGGCAGACCTGATGAAAGGTATTTACAACAGGGTTGTGGAAGACTTTACACATAAACCCTTATCATTCACGCTGACATGTGCCTTAGAGGTACCTTTCGGCTCAGGGCTGGGAACATCGTCCACTCTTGCTATAGCGATACTCGGAGCCTATACCGAGTGGCTGTCTTTGCCTTTAGGAGATTACGACCTGGCGTACTTAGCATATTTGATAGAGCGTATAGACTTGAAACAGGCCGGAGGAAAACAGGATCAGTATGCGGCGGCTTTCGGCGGCTTCAACTTTATGGAGTTTTATTCCGAAGACAAAGTTATCGTCAACCCGTTGCGTATCCGTAACGAGATAATAAATGAGCTCTCTAATAACCTGCTGCTTTACTACACGAATTCGAGCAGAAACTCAGGCGACATCATCGAAAAACAGCAGAAAAACGTAAAAGAGCACCGCGAAAGTTCGATAGAGGCCATGCATCAGATAAAGAAGCAATCTTATGAGATAAAGGAAGCTATTCTGAAAAACAATCTGGATGAGATAGGGAATGTACTGCACCGTGGCTGGACTTACAAGCGGGAGATGGCGGATGGCATATCCACCCCTTTGTTTGAAGAATTGTATAATACGGCAATCTCAGCCGGAGCCACCGGAGGAAAGATTTCCGGAGCCGGAGGTGGCGGGTATGTATTCTTTTATTGCCCCGGTAATACACGGTTTGCGGTAGCCAGAGCGCTGGAGGGGCTTGGCGGGCGTATACAGGCATATACATTTACAAAGAAGGGATTAGAAACCTGGCATTCTAAATAAAAACAGATGAAGGTTGCAGTTCTTATACGTGTATATGACAGGATTGAAGATTTGAAATATAATCTTCGGATCATATCCGATACATGGAAAGATAATGAATACTATGTGATTGTAGTAAGCAATGGTAAGAGTAACGGCTTCGATATAATGCCCGAATCTATACCTCTTATCGATAAATTGGTCATTCTGGATGAGAATGCCGGTCACAGGCGCGGCAACTCCCAGTTGCTAATGGAAGGTATGAAGTATATTCCTTCCGACTGTAAATATACGCTTATACTCGAAGCCGATACTTGGATGCATGGGGATCGTGTTATCTCTAAATATATCGGTTTGTTAGGCAAGTCGGACTTTGCTGTCTGGGCAAGTGCCGACTGGTACGATAAATATTATGCCTTAGCTACGGACTTCGCTCTTATTAAGAGCGATTACATCATAAAAAATCCGGGGATATTTGATTTTGAGCTTTTCCCTGAATGCCATATCTCGAATTTCCTTCGCGACACGAATGCCGGTTATATATGGATAGAAGAAAATATGCCGGTGCATGTACCCAGCTACGTAAAATACGGGTATCCGTATATACCGAATATCAAGGAAGGGCGTTTCTACGTTTTTCCTAAATCGAAGACCGTAACACATCATATTGAGTTCCTCAAAGGGGGAATGGAGCAAAAGAAGCGTTATTTCAATATCGTTTCCGGTACTGATTATTTCGCCGGAGCAAGGTGTGGGCATAAAGCATGGAACAGGTTCAAAATGAGATTCTGGATAGGGTTGACCAGGCTTTTTGTGAAGAGGAGCTGGTACGGAAAGAAGACATACAAAGATTTAAGTACCCCTGCCGGCCTCCCCAAAAGGGGGAAGTAGGCTAAGTTGTATGAAGATTAATTAAGAATTTGCAAGATATAAGATAAGAGTTATCAACTGCTAACTGTTGACTGCTAACTGTTAACTGAAAAGAATATGGTTTTTTCAACATATAGTTTTGTATTTATTTACCTGCCGATGGTGCTTTTGCTCTATTTCGGTATGGCTCGCTATGTAAGCCGCAGGGTTCAGCAGGTATTCCTGATTGTTGCCTCCCTGGTTTTTTATGGGGCGCTGTTTTTTCAGGGATTTAATCATCTGTGGTATGTATGGCTCATCATGTCATCCGTCATTGTTAATTATTCTGTAGCAACAGGAGTACAGAATATCGGAAAACCTCCTCTGCGTAAGGTATTGTTTATAATAGGGGTCTTGTTTAATGTCCTTCTGCTGGGGTATTATAAGTACTACAATTTCTTTCTTGAAAACGTAAACTATGTATTCGACACACAGTTTATAATAAAGCAGATAGTACTCCCTATAGGTATCAGTTTCTTCACGTTCCAGCAAATAGCCTTTTTGATAGGAGTATGGAAGAGGGAAGAAAAAGTGCCGAACTTCTGGGATTATACGTTATTCATCGTCTTTTTCCCGCAGTTGGTAGCCGGTCCGATAGTCTTCCTGAAAGACGTGCTGCACCAATATCAGGATGAGAAAAACCGTTTTTTCAATATAGATAATTTCTCGGCCGGACTATTCCTCTTTGTTGTCGGGTTGTTTAAGAAAGCTGTAATAGCCGATACACTCGATAATTTTGTATTCTATTCATATCTTACTCCTGAAAAACTGGGTTTTGCCACCTCGTGGCTGGCTGCCTTGTCTTATTCCTTCCAGATATTTTTTGACTTTAGCGGATACTCCGATATGGCTATAGGGTTAGCCCGGATGATGAATATTAATCTTCCTCTCAATTTCTATTCTCCATACAAGTCGGTCAGTATAACCGAGTTCTGGAAAAGATGGCATATTACCTTGGGGCGGTCATTGGCTGTGCTTATCTATTATCCGCTGGGTGGAAATCGCAAAGGACTTGCCCGTACCTGTTTCAACCTGTTTGCGGTGTTCTTTGTCAGTGGTATATGGCATGGCGCGGCATGGACATTCATTGTATGGGGCATTGCGCATGGCATAGTACGTGTGTTTGAAAAGCTCTTTATAAAACAGTTGGAAAAAATCCCGGATCTGATACGTATATTCTTTACATTTATGTTTGTCAACGCGGCATGGGTACTGTTCAGATCCCCATCATTCGATACGGCATTGATAGTCTTAAAGAATATGTTTGCGCCCGAAAGCTTTAGCTTCAGCGGTATTTCGGAACTGGCATACAATACCAGCATTACGTATCCTGACAGCATTGCGGTAATATATGTTTTGGCTATTCTGTCCATCGTAGCGGCTTTAGCCTTTTTGTATCCTAAGAATAGCATAGACAAATACAATGAATTTGAACCGACGGTAAAGAATGCTGTGGCAATAGCGCTTCTTTTCTCTGTGTCAGTGATTCATTTCTCAAGAGTAGGATCTTTTATTTATTTCAATTTCTAGCCTATGAGTACTGTTGAAAATAAAAATTCCGCAAAACGGTTTCTGTGTATAACGGCAGTCTCTGTTGTTGTATTGCTCTTGGGTATAGGGTGTCTTAGTTATATGGTAGACCCGCTTTTCCAGTTCAGGGTTAACGATAGCGGGCATTATTTTCTGAACCCGTGGCTTATGAATGGCGGATTAGCCAGAAATTACGATTACAATACAGTCGTATTAGGATCATCTATGGTGCAAAACTATGACATGTCTATTATTCGGAAAAATGATCCGTCGGCAAGACCGGTAAAGCTATCTACAGGCGGAATGAACAATAAGGAAATGGAATATCTGTATTCTTTTGTCAGAAAAGATAGCGTAAGATCTTTCATCATAAATTTAGATATACCACAGTTCAATCTCGGATTCGAAGAACTTCGTTATCCAACGTTCCTTTATGAAGGAACGTTCCGCAATAAGTTTGAATACCTGTATGGGTATGAGACACTTATTCGTTTTCTCCCTGTCGATCTGATTCTCCCTCTGTACCTAAATGGAAAAGGCGAAATCCCTGTCGAATATGAGATGAAAACGGACCTTGATAAGATTGGGAATAATAGCCATCAGAACCAATACGGCGCCGGATACGTTAAAGATCTGTACCTGAGTGGCCGTACTGTTTCCGTGCAGGATATGGATGGTATGGAAGAACGCATGCGTAATAAACTGGATACGCTGCTGGATAGCTTTGCTATGGACGATTATAAGAATATCCGGTACACGATCGTGTTGTCTCCTTATTCTGCCTTGTATTGGCATCATACGAAGGTATGCGGATACCACGATCAGTTCATTGATTTTGTATACTACCTCAATCGGTCGTTGGAAAAATACGATAATGTGAAATTGATGTTTTTCTTCAATATGGACGAAATTACAGATTTAAATAATTATTCCGACATTTCACATTTTAGCCCGGTAGTGACCAGCAAAGTGCAGGAAAATATTCATAATCCCATATATGAGCTTAATTCCTCTAATATAGATACCAAAATTCATCAGTTAGACAGTTTGGTTCGTATATTTGAGGAACAAAACAGAGATTGGTTACCTAAAAATTGATATGATATGTTTGTAGTTAACGGGCGGTATTTGACACAGAAAGCAACGGGAGTTCACCGCTATGCTTTTGAGATATGTAATAAGCTTCACGAGATGGGCGTAGATTTCCATGTGGCTGTTCCGCAGGAAATACATCCCGACTACACGTTTAGCTTCAAGACCGTGAAGTGCGGCTCACTGAAGACTCACATGTGGGAGCAGATATCTTTACCCGGATATCTGAAAAGCATAGGCAGCCCTCTATTGATAAGCTTTACAGGGTGTGGCCCGCTTAACTATAACAATCAGATAATGACGATTCATGATGTTTCGCATGAACGTTATCCTGAATGGTTCTCGAAAAACTACTATCGTTTCTATCATTTCATGATGCCCCGCATAGGGAAGAAAGCTCATGCTGTGTTGACTGTAAGCGAATTTTCGAAAAGGGAAATTGTGGAAACATTAAGCATCGACGCCGATAAAATACATGTCGTACATAGTAATGTACCCTTCCATAATAAACCCTCAAAGGAAGAAATACTTAATTTTCGGCGCGAACCCGATGCCGAAAGGTATATCCTGGCAGTATCGTCTATGGATCCGCGGAAGAATTTTGTGCGTCTGGTCGAAGCTTTTAATAAAATAAAAGACAAGTCTGTAAAACTGTACATCATAGGGATGTCGTTCAAGGCGTTCAATACTCCCGATTTGCAAAAGCTGATAAGTGAGAATGTACACCTGCCCGGATATATTCCCGACGAAAAACTGCAACTGATGTATCAGAATGCGCTTTTATCCGTATATCCGTCTTTATACGAAGGCTTCGGGCTTCCTCCATTAGAGTCGATGACGTATGGTTGCCCGGCTATCAATTCGGCTATTCCGGCTTTGCGCGAAGTGAGTGAAGATGCCGCATTGTATGTAGACCCGTATGATGTGGAAGATATGACATTGAAGATAAATCAATTGCTCGTGGATGAGCCGTTGAGGAAGGAGTTGCAGCTAAAAGGGCTGGAACAAATAAAGAAATATTCGTGGGATAAATCCGCGAAACAGGTATACAAACTGGCGCAGCAGTTTATGTGAATTTCTGGTTCGATTCCCTGATCTTGTCTTTTATTATCTGAACTAATGCAATAACTAAAAGGATAGCAGAAGCGGCCAAACAAGTATAACTCAATGTTTTACTTGAATCAAAATTCAGTAATCCGATAGAAGTCAGCAACATAGCTGATGGGATTAGTGCATACGACATTGTAAAAGGCCTGGACGTTTTCATTATTGGTATTATTTTGTGTTCTATATATTAGATGCAATAAATGACAAAAAGTTACATAAAATAACTATATTTTATATTTATTTAACTTTTGGGGCGTTTTAGCTCTGTACTATTATCGATGCTGTACTAAGAGTCTGTTTAAATTTTAGCGAAAATTTTTATTACAGGTTCAGGTCAATAGTTCTTAGCAATTTTTTTATGCTCTTTTTACCGTATTTTTGGCTCCGCCGATTTTCAATACCCTTTTTACTCTTGGTTTAGCCCGCTAATTAGCTCCGCTGACCGTTGGTTCGGCTAGCAAAAATGATAAAATCCATCTAACAATAGCTATAAAAAAGATTTGCTATAAAATTTAAACAGACTCTTATTCTCTTTTTTCGGTTTTGCTTATTTTTACAAATGTATTATTTTTATTGAATAAGGTTGTATAATAATCTTTATGTCAGGTTAACCGGATGATACTCATAACATAGATGAATAAAAGGAATCGGATATGTTCATTCAGTGATTGATGAATTTTCTTTTTGATTAAAAAGCTATGCTTTTTGCTTTGAAAATCCCTTTATTTAATCTACTTTTGCATGGTAATAGAAAAAAACGATAGCACATGGTTATTTTCTATGATACAGAATGAATTACAACATCTAAAATTAACTATTCAAAATAACTAAAAACAGATTTAATTTATGAGTTGGTTACTTAAATCTTCTATTGGCCGGAAGTTCATTATGGCTTTGTCTGGCTGTTGTATGGTTTTGTTCCTGCTGTTTCACATGTCGATGAACTTGGTTTTAGTGTTTTCTGCTGAAGCTTACGATATGATTTGTGAGTTTTTGGGAACAAATTGGTACGCGATTGTTGGAACAATGGGACTGGCAGCATTATTTATCGTACATATCATATACGCGATATTGCTGACATTGCAGAACAGAAAGGCTAGAGGAGGTGATGCATACGCTTCATCAAATCTGACGGAAGCTACCTGGACATCTAAGAATATGTTTGTTTTAGGAGTTGTCATCCTTGCTTTCCTGTGCCTGCACCTTTACGATTTCTGGTACAAGATGCAGTTCTCCGAACTACTTCACCTGCCGGGAGCAGAATCGAAAGGATCGGTTATCGCTTTGGCTTTGTTCAAAAATCCGGTACATGTGGTTCTTTACCTTATTGGTATTATTGCCGTATGGTTCCATCTGTCTCATGGTGTTTGGAGCATGTTCCAGACTACAGGTCTTAGTGGCCGTACATGGTTGCCTCGTTTAAAAGTGATTGCGTATGTAGTTGCTACAATTATCGCTGTAGGATTTGCTATTGTTCCTATCTATTGCTTGGCAAGAGCATATTTATGCCCGTTCGCTTAAATAGGCGCTGATTATTTTTGTTAAAGATTAAAAGAAAAACAGATATGAGTACTATACTAGATCCAAAAAAAGATTCGAAAATACCTGATGGACCATTGGCCGAAAAGTGGACCAACTACAAAGACCACCAGAAACTGGTAAACCCTGCTAATAAACGTCGTCTCGATGTGATTATAGTGGGTACAGGTCTTGCCGGAGCTTCCGCTGCCGCCTCTCTTGGCGAAATGGGCTTCAATGTGTTGAACTTCTGTATTCAGGATTCTCCTCGCCGTGCGCACTCTATCGCTGCGCAGGGAGGTATAAATGCTGCAAAGAATTATCAAAATGACGGGGACTCTGTTTACCGTCTGTTCTACGATACAATCAAAGGTGGAGACTACCGTGCACGCGAGGCTAACGTTTATCGTCTTGCAGAAGTGTCGAACAGTATTATCGACCAGTGTGTGGCTCAGGGAGTACCTTTTGCGCGCGAATACGGAGGTTTGCTAGACAACCGCTCTTTCGGTGGCGCTCAGGTTTCCCGTACATTCTATGCTAAAGGACAAACAGGACAGCAGCTTTTATTAGGTGCTTATTCTGCCTTAAGCCGTCAGGTACAAAAGGGTAGTGTAAAATTATATACCCGCTACGAAATGCTTGACGTGGTAATGATCGATGGCCGTGCACGCGGTATTATCGCCCGCAATCTGGTAACAGGTAAACTGGAACGTTTTGCCGCCCACGCCGTGGTGATTGCCACAGGTGGATACGGAAATACATTCTTCCTTTCTACCAACGCAATGGGATCTAACGGTTCTGCTGCTGTTCAGGCTTACAAAAAAGGAGCTTACTTTGCTAATCCTTGCTATGCGCAGATTCACCCTACATGTATTCCGGTTCACGGAGAATTCCAGTCGAAACTAACTTTGATGTCAGAATCTCTTCGTAACGACGGACGCATCTGGGTGCCTAAGAAAAAGGAAGACTCGGAAGCGATCCGTGCAGGTAAATTGAAGCCTACTCAAATAAAAGAAGAAGACAGGGATTACTATCTGGAAAGACGTTACCCTGCATTCGGTAACCTTGTTCCCCGCGACGTTGCTTCACGGGCGGCAAAAGAAAGATGCGATGCCGGTTATGGTGTAGGCTCTACAGGCCTAGCCGTTTACCTCGATTTCAGCGATGCTATCAACCGTTTGGGACGTAATGTAGTAGAAGCAAAATATGGTAACCTGTTCCAGATGTATGACAAGATCGTTGACGAAAACCCATACGAAACCCCGATGATGATTTATCCTGCTATCCACTATACAATGGGTGGTATCTGGGTTGACTATGAACTGATGACTTCAGTAAAAGGCTTGTTCGCACTTGGTGAAGCTAACTTCTCCGACCACGGAGCTAACCGCCTTGGAGCATCTGCCCTGATGCAGGGGCTGGCCGATGGGTACTTCGTATTACCATATACTATCCAGAACTATCTGGCTGACCAGATTACTGTACCGCGTTTCAGTACAGACCTTCCTGAGTTTGCCGAAGCAGAGAACGGAATTAAAGAAAAAGTTGCCAAACTGATGAATATCAAAGGTAAGCGTTCTGTAGATTCTATTCATAAGCAGTTAGGCCTTATCATGTGGGATTTTGTAGGTATGGCACGTACAAAAGAATCTCTTGAAAAAGCAATTGAAGAACTGAAAGTTGTGAAAAAAGAGTTTTGGACAAATGTTCGTATCCCGGGAGATGCCGGAGATTTAAATACTGAGTTGGAAAAAGCATTGCGTTTAGATGACTTTATCGAAATTGGTTTACTGATGGCTTATGACGGACTGAACCGTAATGAATCGTGTGGTGGTCACTTCCGTGAAGAATACCAGACACCAGAAGGTGAAGCCCTCCGCGACGACGAACACTATTCTTATGTTGCATGTTGGAAATATCAGGGAGAGGGCGTTGCGCCTGAGCTTGTAAAAGAACCACTTGACTATGAGTTCGTAGTAAGACAACAAAGAAATTATAAGGCATAAAATAAACGACAATGGAAAAATTAATAAATATAACATTAAAAGTTTGGCGTCAAAAAGGTCCACAGGTAAAAGGGGCTTTTGAGACCTATTCACTTGATGGCATTTCTACTGAAAGCTCATTCCTCGAAATGCTTGATATCTTGAACGAGAACTTGATAAATGAAGGAAAAGAGCCGATAGTGTTTGACCACGACTGTCGTGAAGGTATTTGCGGTATGTGTAGCCTTTATATCAATGGGCATCCTCACGGGCCGGATGAAGACATAACGACTTGCCAGTTGCATATGCGTAAGTTCAAAGATGGGGAGACTATTACGATCGAACCTTGGCGTTCGGCAGGGTTCCCTGTAATCCGCGACCTGATGGTAGACCGTAATGCGTTCGACAAAATTATGCAGGCAGGCGGTTATGTGAATGTAAACACCGGAGGTATACCTGACGCGAATGCGATAGCCATCCCTAAAGTAGATGCGGATGAAGCGATGGATTCGGCTTCTTGTATCGGTTGTGGTGCTTGTGTTGCTGCATGTAAGAACGGTTCGGCTATGCTGTTCGTATCGGCTAAAGTGAGCCAGTTGGCACTCCTTCCGCAGGGACGCGTTGAGGCAACCCGCCGTGCGAAGGCAATGGTAGCTAAAATGGACGAACTGGGATTCGGTAACTGTACCAATACTGGCGCATGCGAAGTAGAATGTCCTAAGAACGTTTCTATCAGCAATATCGCGCGCTTGAACCGTGAGTTCCTGAAAGCTAAGTTTAGAGATTAATAAAAAATCTTGCAAAATAAAATGAAAGGCGGTTATCTATGGGTAGCCGCTTTTCTTTCTCTGGGAGGTTAAAATCGGAGAAGTATTTTAATTATATCTTGAAATTCCAATATTATGTCCTTAAAATACGCAATAATAGGTACAGGAGCCATAGGAGGCTATTACGGCGCGAGGCTCGCCAAAGTAGGAAAAGACGTTCATTTCCTGCTTCATTCCGATTATAATTATGTAAAACAGCATGGATTACGGGTAGACTCTGTAGACGGCGATTTTACACTTGCTGCTATAAATGCTTATGATAGTACAAAAGATATGCCCCGGTGCGATGTGGTATTGGTATGTCTGAAATCTACAAACAATCACCTGCTGAAAAACTTATTACCCCCTCTGCTGCATAAGGATACACTGGTAATTCTTATTCAAAACGGTTTGGGGCTAGAAGAAGACCTGCATCAGGAGTTTCCCGGCCTGCATATTGCGGGAGGATTGGCTTTTATTTGCTCCAGTAAGGTAGGAGAGGGGCATATCGCTCATTTCGACTATGGCAAGCTTAATCTGGGCTCATATTCATGTAAGGATATAAATATATTGGAGCAGGTTTGTTCCGATTTGGTTCAGGCCGGAATAGAAACGCAGATATTGGAACTAGAACTGGCTCGCTGGATGAAGCTTGTGTGGAATATTCCATACAATGGCATGACCGTTGTGTTGAATACCGCGACAGATATACTGATGAATAACCCTTCTACATATACATTGTTAAGGGATATGATGCTGGAGGTTATCCGTGCGGCGAATTATGTAGGCAAAGGACGATTTTCGATACCGGAATCGTATGCAGACCAGATGCTTGAAATGACACGTCAGATGACGCCTTATTCTCCCAGTATGAAACTTGATTTCGATTCCTGCCGTCCGTTGGAAATCGATTATATTTACACACATCCGGTAGCCGAAGCCGGCAAGGCAGGATATGAGATGTCGCGTGTATCGATGCTGGAAAAGCAACTGAGATTTATACAAGACCAGTACATAAAAAAATAAGCAGAAATCAAATTTCTGCTTATTTTTTATATTCTGCATATTTTCTTTTACGGATTGATCAGGAATAATACAGCGCGGTTTTTATCATTTTCCAATTGGAATGGTTGCAATCCGTCGCCTTTCCAGTTAACCGAAAGCCTGTTCCTTGCAATACCGTATTTTGTTTCCATCGCCTTAGCTACTGCATTTGAGCGTTGCTCAGACAACCTCATATTGATTTTTGCATTACCAGTTTTCTTATCGGCATATCCTGTTACTACACAGGTTGCTCCCGGATTTTCATTCAGGTAATTAACAGCTAATTCAATCTTAGCCCATTCTGACGCGTCAATCACATATTTGTTGATACGGAAGAACACAGGATCTGGTAAAAAGAATGGTTTTTTATCTACTACAGCAATTACCGGAGCCGGATTGTCTATCGGCTTGGTCTCTTGTACGATAGGGGCTGTTTCCTTTACCGGGGCACATAGATTCGGGATGTTGTCTGGGCATCCAAAGAATTTCTTCCTTTTACTCGCCGGATTTGATAAGACAATAGTTTGTCCGGGAGTATCACTTCTTAATATTGTAATACGATCATCACTTATTAATTGAACTGCCGGTTCGTCAGAAGAGCTTGTAGTTGTAGTTGTGACATTTTGTGCTTTTGCAGGAAATACAAACAATCCCAGAAGCATAAATGATAATAAAAGTCTTATTTTCATAATAATATTCTTGGTGTTAAGGTAAATACCTATATACTCATATTAATATACAAATTTAATATATTTCTTATATTACAGTCAAGTTTTTTAAGAAAAGATTCGTGAAATCTCTGAAATAATTAACCGGTTAATGCTTTTTTCTGAAAAAGAGCTTAGCTTTCGTCGTTTTATACGGGTTCACATACCATTGTCATTCCTATACTTTCTTTACCTTTGCATCTTTATTTATCGGATATGCAACAACGGACTATTATAGAGATAAGGGGGGCGGTACCCCGTTTCAGCAATTTGAGGTTTAAGGAACCTGTAAATTGGGTAATTAAAGAGGATGAGCATTGGGCTGTGATCGGCCCCAATGGCGGTGGCAAGAGTCTGTTGATTGATATCCTGTCGGGCAAATATGCATTGAACGAAGGGGTGGTAACCTGCAAAAATGAAAGCGGGGACAATCAGGCTGTTTCTTCCGTTGTAAAAAGTGTTGCCTTCAAAGACATATACAGCATTGTTGACACACAAAATAGTTACTACCAGCAGCGTTGGAACAAGGGTGACGAACAGGATGTACCTGTAGTAAAAGACCTGATACGGAATGCTGACCCCGCCTGGCTCGATACCTTAGTGGAATGGATTGGTATTTCGGAACTGTTGAATAAAGAAGTGAACCTGCTTTCCAGCGGAGAGCTTCGCAAGTTCCTGATCGTACGGTCTTTGCTGTCAAAGCCCCGTATCCTCATATTGGATAACCCTTTTATAGGGCTTGATGCGCCATCCCGTATAATACTGAATGAATTATTAGCCCGGTTGTCCGAAATGGATGATTTGCAGATAATTTTGGTATTGTCAAACCCATCGGATATTCCGGTAATGATAACGCATGTATTACCTGTAAAAGGCAGATGCATATATCCGCCTGTATCTTGCACGGATTTTGTTCAGGATAGCCCTTTTCAGGAATTCCTGTTTCCTGAGGCAGAAGTAACGGGCTTGGACAAACTGGCTAAAACATCATCAGATAGCGATACTTTTCTTAATGCCGCTATCTTGCGGAATATACATATCCGATACGGCCAGCGTACTATCTTGAAGGATCTGGACTGGACGGTAAAGCGCGGTGAAAAATGGGCGTTGCTGGGTGCGAATGGTTCGGGCAAATCAACATTGCTGAGCCTTGTATGCGGCGATAATCCGCAGGCGTATGCAAATGACATAACGCTGTTTGACCGCAGGCGTGGAACAGGGGAGAGTATCTGGGACATCAAGAAACGGATCGGCTATATTTCTCCCGAAATGCACTTGTATTACCTCAAGAATGTGCGGTGCCTCGATGTTGTGGGTTCCGGCTTTTTCGATACTGTAGGCCTGTACCGGAAGTGTAACGGGGAGCAGGAAGCACAGGCTTTGGAATGGATGAAATTGTTCAGGGTGGAACACCTTAGGGATGTTTCTTTCCTGAATATATCTTCGGGCGAGCAGCGACTGGTATTACTCGCGCGTGTTTTTGTAAAGAACCCCGATTTGCTGATACTGGACGAACCGCTGCACGGGCTGGATGTAATGAATAAGAAAAGGGTAAAGAAAATTATAGAAGAATATTGCGATTCCGGTAAATCGTTGATATATGTCACTCATTACGATCACGAGATACCAAGCGTGGTAGATAAGCGGCTGACACTTGTGAAAAACAGATGATTTATTATAGAAATGCACGTAAACAAAAGCAATTTCTATAGCATTCTATGCACTTAATAAAAAAATTACTATTTTTGAATTAGAAATAAAAAGAATGACCTAGAGCCTGTTTTAAATTTTAGCGAAAATTTTTATTACAGGTTCAGGTCAATAGTTCTTAGCAATTTTTTTATGCTCTTTTTACCCTTTTTACTCTTGGTTTAGCCCGCTAAACCTGCTGGCAAAAATGATAAAATCCATCTAAAAATAGCTATAAAAAAGATTTGCTATAAAATTTAAACAGACTCTTAAAATGGTATTTCGTTTTTTACTTTTATCAGATGAAGTCGAAGACTTCAAGCGTGAAATCCAAATAGATGCGGACGCTACATTTTTCGATCTGCATAAAGCGATTATAGAATCCGTTGGCTACAATGAAGGGGAAATGTCCTCATTCTTTATTTGCAGCGACGATTGGGAAAAAGAACAGGAGATCACTCTTGTGGAGATGGATACAAGTTCGGATGAAGACTCGTACACGATGGAGGCTACCGTGCTGAATGATATGCTTGAAGATGAAAAGCAGAAGTTGATGTATGTGTTTGATTACCTGACCGAACGCGCTTTCTTTATGGAGCTTCGTGAAATTATCACAGGTACCGATTTAGAAAAACCTGTTTGTACAAAATCGGCGGGAGACCCTCCGGCTCAGTTTGTTGACTTCGATATGGATGCTGCCACCACATCATCGTTAGATATAGGTGAGAATTTTTATGGAGACGAAGGTTACGATCTGGATGAACTCGACGCCGAAGGTTTTGACGGACTGGATAATCCTCCGTTGCCTAGCGACGAGGAGTATTAATGAAGCATCTGATAGTACTGCTTGGCCCTACAGGAGTGGGGAAGACAGCACTTAGCCTTAATGTGGCAGAGCATTATCATTCACCTATAATATCTGCCGATTCACGACAATTTTTTAAAGGACTGGAGATAGGTACTGCCGCACCCTCTGCAGAACAGATGGGGCGTGTGCAGCATTATCTTGTGGGCATGCTCGATGTGACGGACTACTACAGTGCCAGCGAGTTTGAGCGTCAGGCGTTGGACATCATCGGGGAACTCCACAGGTCGCACGATGTACTCATCGCTTCGGGCGGCTCTATGATGTATATCGATGCCTTGTGCAATGGCATAGACGATGTGCCTACAATTGATGAAGAATTGCGGAAAGAGGTTTACGGATTGTATGAACGGGACGGCCTGGAGCCTATAAGGGCGCAGCTAAAAGTTCTCGATCCCGATTTTTATAATGAGGTTGACCTGAAAAATTATAAACGTGTTATTCATGCACTGGAAGTCTGCCTGATGACCGGAAAGCCTTATTCCCAGTACAGGACTAAGACAAAGAAAGAACGCCCATTCAATATTGTAAAAATAGGCCTGACACGCGACCGTGAAGAATTGTACGGCCGTATAAACAGGCGTGTGGATGAAATGATGGAAGCGGGCTTGATGGATGAGGCAAAACGGTTCTATCCGCAGAGGAACCTTAATTCATTGAATACAGTCGGCTATAAGGAACTGTTCAAATATCTGGACGGAGAGTGGACACTTGATTTTGCGGTGGAGAAAATAAAGCAAAGTACACGTATTTATTCCCGCAAGCAAATGACATGGTTCAAGCGTGATAAGGATATTCATTGGATTAATTTGTCGGAGGTGAGTGAAGATGATGCGTTAAAAAAAATAATATCTGTTAGCGGCTGTTAACAAAAGTACGCTTATAATTGTTTAATTAAAATAGAATCTATATTTTTGACGATATTTATAAAATTTAATTATGAAAACAAGACTATACAAGTATTTAGTTATTTCGCTACTGGCAGTATTAGGTGTTACAGGGTTAACGAGTTGTGGAGATGATATAACAGAGCAGTATTATGTTGTCGGCACACAGTTGAGTAACGAATATATCCTTGTTAATAAGAATCAGTGGAATTGGGATGAGGATCTTGAATGCTATGTCTATTCACATAATCTCTCTGCTCTTGATGACCATGTATATAATAATGGAGCAGTAGTTACTTCTGTGTTCGTAAATCCTGATAAAGATTCAGAAAGACTGGAGCAACTTCCATTCTTATTTACATACTGGGCTGAATATGATGATGGAGAATGGCGGACATATACAGAGAATCTTAATTGTTCGTATAAACCAGGCGTTGTCACGTTCTATATTCAGGCATCAGACAGAACTGATGGAGGAGTAACAGATAATTATGAATTTAAAGTGTCATTGATTTGGGAAGATTAATCAGCTTTGATATAAAAGAAAACGAAAACAGGCATATCACTTATGCCTGTTTTTTTAGTTCGCCCAGCATGGGTGTATTCTAATGGGTGCAAGTCCCTCACACGCCCTAACAACGGGAAGTGTCTAGCCTTGAGCAAGGGTGTCCTT
>NZ_QVMO01000046.1:25426-85862 GCF_010501055.1 Dysgonomonas sp. 521 | reverse complement strand
AAAAAGCGGAGGAAGTTTAGACGCAGGGCAGCAATAGAACCGGTTAACGCACATCTCAAATCAGACTTCAGAATGCATGAAAATTATCTCTGTGGGGAGAGGTATGTCCAAATCAATGCTCTTCTAAGTGCCACAGCCTGGAATCTCAAGAAATGGATGAAGAATCTCATTTCTTGGCTATATAATAAATGCTGCCAACCAAATGCAAATAGTTTTCTACTGATGAAAATGCTGGCGAAATGAAAACTATTTGGAAACTTTTATATTCGTAAGGAGAGACTAATTATTTAATTTATAGTCCTATTGAGTTACTAAGCATTCAATCAAAATACAGCAACAGAACAATCCTAAATTGATGGGAATTGCTGTCCATGCACTTATTCTCTTCCTTATTAGCTTTGCTGCGAAGATGATCCCAATGAGTGCGCAAATAATATTAATCATCAATATCCAGTTTGGAATAAGAAAATTATACAGGATGCCACACCCGAAATTCTGGCAATAAAACCGTTCGGAACTGTAATATAACCATACTGAATTCAGAATAATCATTATTATTCCAATGGCTATGTTTACCAGATTGCTTTCTTCCTTCTCGGTCATTCCCTTTTATTGAAAAAGTGACAAAAGTGACTCTTTTTATAAATTATTATTGTCACCTTATTATCCTGATCTGCATCAGGCTACTCTTATAATAATGCCAATCAAGGGTTAAATGTGCCGTTAGGCACATCATATTGGTAGAAGCATGAATGAAATTCGTTTTTTTGTGCCGTCAGGTACAAAATGTGAATTGTTCTGTAGATATTGCGTACCTGACGGCACACAATTAACCGGTTAAAGCTTCTTTCTACCAACATTCAGTCCCTAAAGGGACAAAAAAACAGCACATTTAACCCTTGATTCCCATTAATAAGATAAATTTACGGAAACAAGATTACTTGATAACCTCTACCAAATCCTGTAAATCCTTTCTTACTTTAGGCTGCTTATTCATCCAGTCCAGATTAGGGTCTTTATATCCCAGCGGCAGTATGAAAGTAGCTGACAGACCCTGTTCCGGCAGGTTGAGTATACTATTCAGCGCTTCCTTATCGAACCCTTCGACCGGTACGGTATCTATACGTTCGTTCGCTGCAACGGTGCATGCTACCCCTAACGCAATATAGGTTTGCTTTGCGAGCCAGCCTTCCATATCATTGTAATTCTTTTCCCTGAAAAATTCTATCTTTTTCCTGTACTTGTCGCACCATTCTTTACCCGGATTACGTTTCCTGCTTATCAGTTCAAAATATTCGTCCAGATATTCATCCGTGATTTGTGTATATGAAGCGAAGACCAAGAGGTGTGAACACCCTGTTACCGGCTGTTGCTGGCATGCTTCATTATATATCCTTTGTTTCAGTTCCTCGTTTTCTATTACCAGTACTTTATAGGCCTGCAATCCTAACGAAGTAGGAGTGAGGTTGATAGATTCCAGTATCTTTTCAACAGTTTGTTGTGGGATTTTGTTCCCGTTCATCCCTTTACAGGCGTGACGCCAGTTCAGGTCTTCTATTAAATTCATATATAATCTGTTTTAATCAATCCGATAATTTGAAAATCTGCTAATTTTATAATGAAGTTATCTTGATTTTTTATTTTTCTTTCATCTTGTCATGCTGACGATAGGAAGCATCTCGTTTCACAAGAGATTCTTCGCCCCGTCCAGAAACAACGACGGGACGAAGTGTAGTCAATGACAAAGAGGATATTCATATCATATATGACTATTAGAGTTTATATTCAATAAGATTATATATGGTTTATTCTGTGTAATTTAATTGCCTCCTGCTTTAGCTGGAGGATAAAAGTCTAATCAGATGATGGCTTTAGCCAAAATGTTTTGACTAAAGTCGTTTCCTGTCTGTATTATTATCCACGACTTGAAAGTCGTGGCAACAAAAACTCCTAAAAATATGCATCTTTCTCTTTTATTGAATATAAACTCTATTAAATATGAAAAGTCAAGATGACTTCAATATTTGCACGATCTAAGTAACTGTTAGGAAATTTCCCGAATTGGTTTTCGTATGAAAAAGATCTAGAGTTCTTCGTTCATTTTTAGCTTGTTTTCGGTTAATTTTCTCTTTCACTCAGCTCAAGTAGCCCGCTACTATCGCTTCGCGGAAGTAAAAATTATCTCAAAAACAATTCTAAAAATCAGAACGAGAAATTTCCTAACAGTTACTAAGAAGCTGTTTGAATTATACCGGAACAAATAAAAATAAGTTTTTAATCACCTTTGCCAGCCTCTGTTTGGCTCTTTTAAGCATCTTTTTAACCTTTTTCTCTTGGTTTAGCCCGCTAAACCTGCGATAAAAAGACTAAAAATCTATCTTAAAACAGCTCAAAGCAGGCAGGCAATATAATTCAAACAACTTCTAATAATCTTGAAATTCCAGATTACTCTTCATCTTCTTTGAACCAGCCCGAATACATCAGATAATTCTTCGCTATCTTCTGGTTCATCTCTTTAGCCTGATCAGGGTCTACTTTCTTTACAAACTTAGCGGGTACGCCTGCATAAATGCTGCCCGGTTCTACCTGTGTGCCGCTGAGGACAACAGAGCCAGCCGCGACGATAGCGCCTTCTCCTATCACAGCATAGTCGAGAATGATAGCGCCCATCCCTATCAGCGCTCCGTTTTCTATCTTTGCCCCATGCACCACCACATTGTGCCCTATAGAGACATCGTCTCCTATCTCCACCACTGATTTTTGATATAGAGTGTGCAGTACACTGCCATCCTGTATATTTACCCTGTTTCCGATGCGTATCGAATTCACATCGCCACGCAGTACGGTATTAAACCATATACTGCAATCTTTACCTATTACTACATCGCCGATAATTGTCGCGTTTTCGGCCATATAGGTATTCTCTCCAATCTCGGGTGTAAAACCTCTGACTTCCTTTATTAATGCCATTATTGTTGTTCTTTTTTAGCTTGTGGACATTGTTTGTCAATTCAACTGTAGTGGCGTATGCAATACGCCACTACGCTATCCATGAACATTATATTAATTATTGTTTGTTCTTTAATTTTTATACGAATATTTTATTATACCTTTTTCTTCGTTCATTTTTAGCCTGTTTTAGGATGTTTTTTCCTTTCACTCAACTCAACCAGCGGTCACAGGAGCGAAGCGTATGTAAATAATCATCTCTAAAACATCTCTAAAAATTTGAACGAATAAAATTTAAATAGTTTTGTCCTTTGAAACTTAATTTGTTAATTTGTTCTTGCATAAGCTCTAAATATTATTATGTTATTATAATCAAACTCAAATATAATAATACTCGTGGGCTTATGCATATTTGCTATCGCCGTAATTCAAATACAAACATAGGAACTAAGTAATCAATAATAATTAATGCAACATTCTCCTTGTCATCCTGAGGCACGAAAGATCTCGCTCCTTAAACGCGGAACTGACAAGAGGTGCTTCCTGTCGTCAGCATGACAGAAACGCGAATTATGTTGCAATAAATAATGCGAATCAAGGGTTAAATGTGCTGTTCTTTGTCCCTTTAGGGACTGAATGTTGGTAGAAAGAAGCTTTAACCGGTTAATTGCGTGCCGTCAGGTACGCAATATCTACAGAACAATTCACATTTTGTACCTGACGGCACAAAAAAACGAATTTCATTCATGTTTCTACCAATATGATGTGCCTAACGGCACATTTAACCCTTGATTAGCATAAATACTACTTATTTATATAAAAATCGAAAAACTGCTCCAGCCCTTTCGAATCTATTTTTTTAGCGACTATCTTTTTATCCTTATCCAATACAAATACCGCAGGGATATATGAAGTGTCGAAGTATAGCCAGAACTGGGATCTGTTTTTCGCGTCAAAGGCATTTATCCAGTCGGTCATTTTGTTGTCTTTGATAAACTTTTCCCATTCATTTCTATCTTCGCCTTTTATATCTATTGCCACTACTTGCAGCCCTTTGTCCTTGTACTTCGCATACAGTTCGTTATGCAGGCGGGGTGTTTCTTCTATACAATAATGACAATCGTGTCCGTAAAAGTACAACATAAGGTAATCGGCCTTTATGTCGTTAGTATAGAATGTTTTGCCATCCATCGTTGTGAGCATCAGGTTGCGGGCTTTCATCCCTATACGGTTGTTCTTGATATGCTCATACATAAACTGTAATCCCGACATTTGCGTACTGTCTATCCAATTCAGTTTTTTACCGAAAATATATTCTTCGCAAAGCTTTGCCCAAATGTTTTCGTCGCCCATCCTGTTGCTGGTGGTGCTTGTATTTATCAGATAAGACAGCATTTCTTTAAAACAAGCTTCGTTGCTTTTTGTTTTAGCAACCAGCTTGCTTGCTGCAATAGCTAAGGAGTCGGGGGTAGGGTCTACCCACTGGCGCAGGTAGGCGTCCACATAGCTTGCCATATAGTTAGTCCGCCACAGGCGCGGATCGGTAAGGTCTATATTGTCAAAATAATGCGCCTTGCCATAGTTCTTATTTTCAGTAAACTCCTTGTCGTTTTTAGGAGTAGGGTAGGGCAGGGTTACAGGGGTTATTCCTTTGAGGAATGCACCAAACCAGTTGTTTTTATTGTCTTTTATCAAAGTTTCCACATACATCTGGGATATTTCGTTCTCTCTGGCAAGCTCTTTTTCGAGACTGGCTCTTTTTTGAGGAGTAATGTTCGGGTCCGACAGTTGGTCTTCCAGTGTTTCCCTTATATTGTCATTATCGGCAATTTTATTTAAATAGTCCCACAAAAGCTTGGAATCGTTACTTCCTGATATAGTGCTCCTCAGGTAGTTGTCTTTGTTGATGTTTATCTGTATGTTGCTTTGTTCGTTGCCAATAAGGATATCCGTTCTGATATCGGGCGCGATATACAGGAAATACTGGCCCTCCGGATATTTTTGTTTAGACGAGAAAATGGCCTTCCCGGAAGATACTATCACAGAGTCGCGCGCATAAGTGGCTCCCCTCCAGTATTGTCCGAAATACATTTTTTTACCGTCCTGTCCGGGATAATTTACTTCCAGATTAAAACCGCTTCCGGAATCCTTAATGTTTTGAGCCTCCATTCCGAATGCGAATAGGAGGCTCAATAGTATTACAACTGTTTTAAATTTCATGTGTCTTTTCTTTTAACCATTGTTTTTCGCTTTCACTCAATAGAGGGGAAAGGCGATCATATACAAATTTGTGATATTCATTAAACCATGTGATTTCTTTCTCTGTCAGCATCTCTTTTACTATAGGTGTTGTATCTATAGGGCAAAGTGTGAGCGTTTCGAACGAGTAGAAATCGCCGAACTCCGTTGTTGTCTCGTGACGCGTCCGGATCAGGTTTTCGATACGGATTCCGTATTTTTCGGCTCTGTAGATTCCTGGCTCATTGGATGTTACCATTCCCGGTTGCAGCGTTGTCGGGTTCTCATTCATCCTGATGCTTTGTGGCCCTTCGTGCACGTTCAGGAAATGGCCGATACCGTGGCCTGTCCCGTGCAGGTAGTTCATCCCTTCGTCCCATAAGGCTTTCCGTGCCAGAATGTCCAGTTGGCTGCCTCTGGTTCCTTGTGGAAAGATAACAGTGGCCAGATCGATATGCCCTTTCAGCACCATTGTATAATCTTTTTTCATCTGCTCGGTGAGCGGCCCTACGGCAATGGTGCGTGTAATGTCCGTTGTACCGTCAAAATATTGCGCTCCGGAGTCTACCAGGAGAAATCCTTCCGGCTTCACAGGCAAAGAACTGCCTTCGGTTACATGATAGTGTACGATGGCTCCGTTTGGCCCGTAACCGGAAATGGTATCAAAGCTTTCGCCTACAAAGTTTTCCTGCTTGCTTCTGTACTCTACCAGTTTTTCAGGGATCATTATTTCGGTCACATTACCTTCCGGTACGGCCTTTTCGAGCCACATCAGGAAACGTACCAACGCTACCCCGTCACGCTCCATGGCGTTGCGGAAGCCTTGCAGTTCGGTCTCATTCTTGATGCTCTTCATCATGTCGGCAGGAGATAGAGTGTCTACAATCCGGCATTCGCCCGGTATAGCATTGTATAGCTTGAATGTAACCTTGCTGGCATCGAGGCAGACAGATGTATTTAGTTTCGATACATAGTCGAATATTTTATCATATTCGGCTATTGTCACACCTTCAGCTTTCAGGTAAGCGGCTGTTTCTGCCGTTAATTTTTTTGGATTGATAAATAAGACTGTTTCTTTCGGCGAAATGTAAGCATAGCTGACTGCCACCGGATTACATTTTACATCGTTGCCCCTGATGTTGAAAATCCAGGCTATGGTATCTAATGAAGCTACCAATAAGGATTCTGCACCGTTTCGTCCGATACTGTCGCAAATGCGTCTGATTTTCTTATGCGCGGGTTCTCCCGTATATTTTTCGGGAAGTACAAATATCGGGTTTGCAGGTATCTCTGGCCTGTCGTGCCAGATATTTTGGAATGGGTCATAGTCGCTTATCAGGTGCAACCCTTTCATATTTAATTTATGGGTCAGGTTAAATGCCTCTTTTGCTGCATATACATTCCCGTCTATTCCCACATATTCGCCTTTGCCCAATTCGCTTGTCAGCCACTCCTCTATATTTGGGGTAGTTGGTAGCCCGTCTTTAAAGAGTTCTATCTCTGTGTCGCGCAGTTCATTCGCTGCTTGCAGGAAGTAACGCGAGTCTGTCCATAATCCGGCTTTTTCGCGGGTAACAACTACAGTCCCTGCAGAGCCCGTGAATCCGCTTATCCATTCGCGCGAAGCCCAGTGTGAGGCAGGGTATTCGCTCAGATGGGAGTCGGTACTGGGAATAATAAAGGCGTGAAGCCCTTTTTCTTCCATAAATCCACGTAATGCGGTCAGTCTTTTATTTATATTCATACATTATTATTTTGGTAAGGTCACAGACCTTTTTGTTATTCCGTAAGCAGAACAACTGTAGGATTTTACTAAGAGCCTGTTTAAATTTTAGCGAAAATTTCTATTACAGGCTCTGAATATGTCATAAAATCCTATCTGCTGTTTTTTACTCTTCCGAAGAACTGGTGGCTACAGGGATGGGACTGTTCTTGTTCAGCATAGAACAAGTTCCTTCAAAGTTAGCTCCGGGTTCAATTTCTATTATACGGGTTTTGATCTCGCCTATCAGATGCGAACTGGCTTTTAATGTAACAGTTTCGGAACAAACAATGTTTCCGTTAACCAACCCGAATAAATCGATATTCGCACAATTGATGTTGCCCTTTATAGAACCACTCTGGCCAACAATGATTTTCCCGCGGCACTGGATGTTGCCTTCTATCGTGCCGTCTATACGGAAGTCTTCCTCCGAAGTTATTTCACCCTGTAGTTTCGTTCCTGAAGCAAGTACGTTGTGCATACCTGACGATGTCGTGTAATTCGTGTTTTCTTTCGATCTGCCCATAATCATAATTTCATGTTTTTGCTAGGTTTTATATATTTGTGTGCTCATTGACCAACAAATATAAATAAAAAACTTAGCTTTGTGCCGTTTTATTTTTAACTCTTTATGAAAAGTTTTATTTTACTCGAAAATATGGTGTTTTATGCTTATCACGGGGTATTGCCTCAGGAAGCGAAAGTGGGTAATGAATTTGTAGTTAATTTAAAAATTGAGGTAGATTTGGCTGTCGCCGCCCAATCTGATATATTGGATGATACCATCAGCTATGCGGCTGTTTATGAAGAGGTAAAGAAGCAGATGGCAATCCCGTCCCGGTTGCTGGAAAATGTAGCATACCGCATTATACAAAGTCTCAGGCGTGAATTTACCTCGATTGAGCATATAGAAGTGAAGTTGTCGAAGCGCAATCCACCGATGGGTGCCCAGATTGATTACGCCAGTGTAGTCTTAACCGATTGATTGATGAGAGTAAAGAAGATAACGGAGCTGAACAGGCTATCCGTTGAAGAGTTTAAAGAAAAAACGAAAACACCTCTGGTTGTAGTACTGGATAATGTAAGGAGCCTGAATAATATAGGCTCTGTCTTCCGTACATCGGATGCTTTTCTGGTAGATGCCGTATATCTGTGCGGGATAACCGCAACCCCGCCGAATGTAGAAATACATAAGACTGCCTTAGGTGCGGAAAACTCGGTGGAATGGTCGTATTTTGAAGATACGGAGCAGGCCGTGTCGCAGCTGAAAAGCCAGGGATATATTATATGTGCAGTAGAACAGGCCGAAGATAGTATTATGCTGGATGACTTGTATCTGGACGCGACAAAGAAATATGCAGTTATCCTGGGTAATGAGGTGAAAGGAGTTCAGCAGAAGATAGTGGATATGTGCGATCGCTGTGTAGAGATACCCCAGTATGGGACAAAGCATTCGCTTAACGTCTCTGTGGCTGCGGGAATAATTATATGGGAATTTTCGAGGCAATTGAAGTGACATTACCGATATTTTTTCTAGTTTTGCATTAAGAAGTATAAATAGCATATCTATGATAAGTGAAACAGATAAAAACTACCTGGCCGAAAAGGGGATAACCGAAGGGCAGTTGTTTAAACAATTGGATAATTTTAAGAAAGGATTCCCTTATCTCGAAATTGTGTCTGCCGCGTCTGTAGAGAAGGGGATCAAGGTCGTTTCCGACGAAGAAGAAAAAGAATATCTTGACGATTGGGATATGTATAAGGCTTCGCCGAACAAGAGGATTGTGAAATTTGTTCCGGCCTCGGGTGCAGCCAGCAGGATGTTTAAGGATTTATTTGAATTTTTAGATGCACCTTATAATATACCTACATCCGATTTTGAAAAAAAGTTTTTCGATGAAATCCAAAAGTTCGCGTTTTATCAGGATTTAGATGCCGTATGTTTAAAGAATAACGGTAAAAGTATAGAGGCGTTGCTGGAAGAAGGCAACTATAAGTCTGTTGTTGAGAATTTACTGAAACCTAAAGGGCTCGATTATGGTAATCTGCCCAAGGGCTTATTGAAGTTTCATAAATATGGCGATACCTCCCGTACGCCTGTAGAGGAGCATTTGATGGAAGGCTACCTGTATGCTAAGAATGAAAAAGACGAGGTGAATATCCACTTCACTGTATCTCCCGAGCACAGGCCTTTGTTTGAGAGCCTGATTGAAGATAAGAAGCCTGCATTCGAAGACAATCTGCATGTAAAATATGATGTGACTTTCAGTGAGCAAAAGCCAAGTACGGACACTATTGCTGCGGATGCAAATAATGAGCCGTTCAGGGAGAATGGCAAATTGCTGTTCCGTCCGGGCGGGCATGGCGCTCTGATCGAAAACCTGAATGATCTGGACGCGGATATTGTATTTGTGAAAAATATAGATAACGCGATACCGGATAAATATAAAGAAACAGAGACTAAATATAAAAAGATATTAGCCGGCGTACTGGTTGATGTGCAGAAGAAAGTGTTTGATTACCTGAAACTTCTGGATAGCGGGAAATATACCCACGATGAATTGATGGAAATACTTTATTTCCTCCAAAACGAACTGAATATAAAGAATCCTGACACAAAACTATTGGAAGATGCCGAACTGGTGCTTTACCTCAAACGTAAACTCGACCGTCCCTGCCGTGTTTGCGGTATGGTGCGCAATGTAGGAGAGCCGGGTGGAGGGCCATTCCTGACAGTGAATGCGGATGGTACCGTCTCGCTACAGATATTGGAGAGTTCACAGATTGATATGTCAGATCCGGTTAAGCAAGCCATGTTTCGGCAGGGAACCCATTTTAATCCGGTGGATTTGGTTTGTGGTATAAAAGATTACAGAGGGCGTCCTTTTAATTTAAAGGATTATGTAGATGCTAATACAGGATTTATTTCGGTCAAATCAAAAAGTGGCAGGGAATTGAAGGCGCTCGAACTTCCGGGGCTGTGGAATGGGGCGATGTCTGATTGGAATACTGTATTTGTAGAGGTTCCTATCGAAACATTTAATCCGGTAAAAACTATAAATGACCTACTGCGTACATGTCATCTGTAACAGCGTTTTAAGTATTTATGTGAGAATTTAACTTAAAATTACAAGATATAATATTGTATATTTAAAGCTGTATAAAAAAAATAGTGATGAAGACTTTTTAATTAAAAAAAAAGAATTATCTTTGCTCGACAATAGGTTTAAAAGCAATTGCTGTCTATTGTTTTTTATCTGGACAGCTTTAACATAAAAGATTGATTTTTACTGACTTTTATAAAACTACAATAATGAAACTTCGATTAGTATTATTTACGCTACTTTTTTTGCCTTTGCTGATGAAAGGGCAGATAGCTCCTACGGACGTAGTGTTTTACTCAAAAGGTAAGATGCATGTTAAGTATCGGAACGGAACAGGAGATGATGTCGATGGTTCTAAATCACAATCCACAACTTTGTACGTTAAAGGTTCAGCTGAGTTTGCCGATGGTTCAGGTATAGTTCAGGTAGGGCGTACTGAGTTAACTGGGGATTTCGTTAATGCGAAAACTACTGCTGATACAGATCTGCCGAATCTTTTTGATCAGGATACATATACAGGTGCTGATGCCGGTGTTGTTGCTTTTATCGGTATAGATAATAAGCAAACAATTGGAGCTAAGGTTTTTAATGAAGCGCTGAAAGCTTCTAAGTATATTAATTTCCCTGTATTGCGTATTGAGAAATGGTTGACAACTACCACTTATACTGCAACATTTAATCCCAGAACTGTGGGATATGTCGCTTTAGATCCTTCTGTCGCTGTAAAAATTAATAAAGTAGGAGCACTGAAGTCATCAGCTTTAAGTGCGAATGCTCCAACTGTTAATGGTACAACTCTTTCTACTAACACGCTTGGTACAAACCGTCTTGTTATTGAAGGTGGTTATGTTGCTGCTAATGATAACCGGAAGATAAATATGGCGCATGCTATGATTGACGGTGTAGAGTCTGGGACTGATGAGGCGGGTTATAGTCAGGTAAACCTTAATATGTATAAATATAAAGGTGAAGGCGCTACAAATGATGATGGTACGTTTAAAGCTAATCATGAGGCTGCGAGCAGTTCAAATACTTTGCGTAATAGTGAAGGTAAGAATTATCTGACAGGATTTACTCCGCCATTTAAAGAAATGGCTGCCGACTACCTGTTTTACCATACATATATGGAACCAAACCAGTGGAGTTTGCACTCAAATAAAGGAACTATCGCCGATCCATTTAATAAAATGCTGGCCGGAAAGGGGTATTTTATGAGCATGGAAGTTTCAAATGAGAGTGATACTAGGATAGATGAAAGGTGGGATGACCTTAAAATATTGGCAGTAAATAGAGCAAGAGGAGGTTTTGAGTTTAACCGCCGTCTGATGAGAGAATATTTTAATGAAGGAGGTGTTGTTAATTATGCCTCAACTAACTATATGAAAGGGTTTAGTCGTTATGCTGCCGATGATTCTGATGATCTGGTAAAAGGTGTAAAAGTTCCAGGTTGGACTTTAGGTAAGGGTGGTAATGAATTTGCTGCTAACGAAGGAAGAGACGAAATTAAATATATGCCGAATGAAAAATTCTCTATAGGTGATGTTACTGTTAGCGTGGTTAATGGACTTAACTTCTTGGGGAATCCTTTTATGGCTCCGATAAGTTTGAATCCTTTGTTAGGATATGAACCGAATAGTACTAAACCGTTAGTTCCTGCTCTTAATGCTACAAATAATCTTGATGTAGGAGCGTACTTTGGTACAGGTGTGCTGACCTCATTGAGGAATTACACTAATCAAAAAGTTTTACGTTCTAAGTATTGGGTCATAAATGAAGCATTAATAAACTACTCAAGTGCTGATAATATGTTTCATATGACTGTTAATTATGATTTGGTAAGTACTGATGGTTCTACGCTTACTAATACTTTAGGACTTACAGATCCCAGAACATATTTAATTGCACCAATGCAGATGTTTGTTTTGCAGGCAAACAAAGATTTTGAAATGGTGTTGAAGCCTAGCTTAAGAACATTTGGGGAGACAAGGTTTCTGAAAAGTAATGATACCAGTCTTTTTTCTGACTTCTTTGTAGTCGAAGTTGAAAGTTCTGTAGCGAAAAGCACAGACAGGACGGCTGTTATATTGCGTGAAGATTCTAAGCTGGCGAAAAATGATATTTTTGATACTACTAAGAATCTTACGGAATCGATAGCTGTGCCGAGTGAGAAAGACAGGGCGTATCCGGAAGAGGGCTCAAGTTATATCTATACAAAATCAACAGATGGAACAAGTATGCTGGGGAATGGCGTTCCTTTGAATGTTAAGGAATTAGCTTTATATGTTACGCCTCCGACTACCCAGCAGAATATGAAGTTGAATTTCTATAATCTGGAAAATATGACATCTGTGCCTAATGTTTGGTTGATCGACAGATATGAAAATAATAAAACGGTTAAACTGACTCCGGATTATGTTTATGAATTTTCTTCAGGTCCGTCTGATTTAAAAGAATTAAGTGGGGAAAATCGTTTTATTCTTCGTTTCTATGAAACTGATGATGATATAGTGAAAGAAGAAAATCCGATAACCTGTTATTATAATACTTCAGTATTGCATATTTCGGGACTGAATGAAAATGATGTAAACAGTGATGTATATGTTTATGATATGCAAGGTAGGCTTGTCGGAAGAACGAAAGTGAATAACTATCCGTCAATGGAATATTTGAAACCGTTGAGTCTGGGTACATATGTTGTGAAAATATCCGGTAAGAGAAACTTTACATCGAAATTTGTAAACTTACAAAACTAAATAAGAATAGACACAGACCTACGAAAAATAGAACAAATGAGAACAAAACTATTGATATTTGTATTTTTAATGGCTTGCTTTGGGTTGGCTGTGCCTACAACCTCTGCTATGGCTGCATCTGATATGGATACGCCGGTTATCTCCAGTGAGTCTCCTTCTGCTGCGACTCTCTCAAGAATAGAGAATTTAGGTATAGGCTCTGATACAAAGTATTCGGCAATGGCAACAACATCAATGAGATTGGGGCGTACTGCTAATACTGAATGGGATGATTTAATCTTACCTTCATCAGATTCATCAGCACCTATAGATGTAGGAGATGCTGATGCTCCTATCGGTGATGTTACATTCCCTGTCGCCCTGCTAGCTCTGGTTATATATTTTGTATATAGAGGTGTGACTACCTCCAAGAGAAAAAGCAATCTGTAAGAAATACAATAAAGAAAATACACACAAAGTAGGAGATATAATATTATATCTCTTGCTTTGTTGTTTTATTTTGTGTGATTTTGTTTGCTTACAATCTTTTTATTCTGTACTCTTATTCTAATTGTTTAAAATATTCAATTCTTAAAGACTTGAATCTTTATGTTTTTGCATTAATTTATTTATATATAGATCGTTATATATATATTCATTGAGTGCGTAAAACTTTGAAATAAATTCACCTGCTGTTTAGTAACTATTTAAATTTTATTCGTTCCAATTTTTAGAGATGTTTTAGAGATGCTTATTTACATACGCTTCGCTCCTGTGACCGTTGGTTCTTCCTCGAAACGATAATAGCGGGCTATTTACATACGCTTCGCTCCTGTGACCGTTGGTTGAGTTGAGAGAAAGGAAAAAACAGCCGAAAACAGACTAAAAATGAACGAAGAAAAAGGTATAATAAAATATTCGTATAAAATTTAAACAGTTACTTACTGTTCAATCCATTTTACGATCTTTTCAGAGAACGGGTCTTCGCGTGGTGGAACGAAATCAATCAGATGCCCGTTTTCATCGATCATAAATTTTTGGAAGTTCCATTGCACCTCCGCATCTATTTTCCCATTTTGTGACTTTTCTGTAAGCCATTTATAGATGGGCGCTTTATCTTTTCCTACAACATCTATTTTACTCATCATGGGAAATGTAACATCGTAATTTAATACGCAGAATGTTTTTATGTCCTCATTCGTACCCGGTTCCTGCCCATTAAAGTTGTTAGCGGGGAATCCTATAACAATGAAATCCTGATTTTTATACTTCTCATATAGTTGTTGCAGTTTCTCATATTGAGGCGTTAATCCACATTTAGAAGCTACATTGACTACCAATACTTTTTTCCCTTTCAGGCTGGCCATATCGAAATCTTTACCATCGATATCTTTAACCTTGAAGTCATACAATGATGTTTGCCCTAACATAGTTATTGAAATTATACTGAATAGAATTGTTGAAATAATTTGTTTCATTTGCGTCCGTTTTTATTGTAATCTGTTATATAAACAATCAATATCAAAGATTGTTTAGTGTAAGTAAAATGCTGTATTGTTTCGTATCTTAAATATTTATTAGTCTCAAAAAGACTATCTTTACATCTCTAAAACAGAATAAAATGGAGCTTAGTTTAGAAATTTTTTCTTTAGTACTGTTCTTTGGAGCATGCTTTGCCGGATTTATCGGTTCGTTGACCGGCCTTGGCGGAGGGGTTATAGTCATACCCTTATTGACCCTTGGCTTTGGTGTTGATATACGCTATGCAGTGGGGGCGGCCTTGGTTACTTCTATCGCTACATCTTCAGGTGCGGCAGCTGCTTATATCAAGGAGGGTATAACCAATGTACGTATTGGTATGTTTCTCGAAATAGCGACTACTACCGGCGCTGTAATCGGTGCTATTGTGGCTATGTATCTGGATAAAATGTATATAGCCATTATTCTGGGTATAGTACTTATTTTTTCCGCTGTCCGGTCTATCACAAAAAAAGAAGACAATTTTGATTATGCTGCCCCCGGAGATAAACTGGGAGTAACACTGAAACTAAACGGTTCGTATCCGACAAAAGAAGGTACTGTGGAAAAATATAATGTACACAATGTTGTCGGCGGATATTCCCTGATGACTGTGGCCGGAGTTTTGTCCGGCCTGCTGGGGATCGGTTCGGGAGCGCTGAAAGTGCTTGCGATGGATACGGCTATGAAGATTCCATTTAAGGTATCTACTACCACCAGTAACTTTATGGTGGGCGTCACTGCTGCTGCCAGTGCGGTTATCTACTTCCAGCGTGGATATATCGATCCCGGTTTGGCGATGCCTATCGTTGTAGGCGTATTACTGGGTGCGTTTTTTGGCTCGAAGATTTTACCGAAAACAAATGTCCGCAAGCTGCGGCTACTGTTCAGTGTCGTCATTTTCTTTCTGGCTGTGTCTATGATATACAATGGTATAACCGGTAAACTATAATAAGATGAAGAATATTTTTTCTAAAGAGTTCTGGGCAGAAAGGGATATGGAGCTTCTTATTGGCAGATTATTGCGTTATGGAGTTATATTGGCCTGTGGTATTACATTATTCGGGGGGGCTGTGTATTTATTCCAGAATCAAGGCCTCTCTATCGATCATTATAAGCCTATTCCTGACGATTTGCCGTTTCCGGGGGTAGATCATTATCTGCGCGAGTTATCCACGATTATACCCCGTGTATTGTCCTTTGATGGTGCCGCAATTATACAATTAGGTGTTTGTGTCCTTATAGCGACTCCTATACTCCGTGTGGCATTTTCTGTAATAGGCTTCCTTATCGAAAGGGATTATATGTATGTGGTAATAACGCTGATCGTATTATCCATTATCGTTGCTAATATGCTTCTAGGATTACATTGATTATGAGGAAGATTATATTGTTATATCTAATTTCTTTGCCCATATTCTCTTTTTCTCAGTCTGCTAAAGAAAAAGGCTTAGCGACAATAAACAAGGAAAGCGCACAAGCTTATATCGGCTTTTTAGCAAGTGATGCTATCGAAGGGCGGGAAGCGGGAAGACAAGGGGGACGAATTGCCGGAGAATATATAAGATCAGTCTTGCAGGATATGGGGCTCAAACCATTGAATGAGAACTCTTATTTTCAACCTTTCGAAGCTTATAGCCCTGAGAGGCAAAAGAGAGTCCGTTACTCGGTGCATCCTGACTCTATTGCTAAATATAAGAATTTACCTGCCTTTCGCAAATTGCGGATGCGCAATATCTTAGGCTGTATTGAAGGCAGGAACAAAGAAGACTATATTATTGTCGGCGCGCATTACGACCATTTAGGTATGGACGAAGCTTTGGACGGGGATAAAATATATAATGGGGCGGACGATAATGCTTCCGGTGTTTCTGCTGTTTTGCAGATTGCAAAGGCGTTTCTTTTAAGCGGAGAGAAACCCGGAAGAACCATCATTTTTGCCTTTTGGGATGGAGAAGAACTTGGTCTGCTGGGTTCTGAAAACTTTATGCAAACATGTCCTTTTGTATCGCAGATAAAAGGTTATCTGAACTTTGATATGATTGGAAGGAACAATGACGAATCCCGACCAAAGCATGTCGTTTATTTCTATACGGAGGCTTATCCTGTATTTGGCGATTGGCTAAAGAGTGATATTATTACTTATAACTTACAACTCGAACCTGACTACAGGCCTTGGGATAAACCAATCGGAGGCAGTGACAACGCTTCGTTTGCCAAAAGGGATATACCTGTAATATGGTACCATACCGATGGGCATCCCGACTACCATCAGCCGGGTGACCATGCCGACAAAATAAATTGGGATAAACTTGTCTATATCACTAAATCTGCTTATCTTAATCTTTGGAATTTAGCTAACGCAAAAACCTATTAGGGCATGAAAAACTTTTTGCTACCAATACTCTTACTGATAATTTCTCAGGCTATATTTGCCCAGACAGCTAAAGATAAAGGGCTGTCTGCAATAGACTTGAATAAAGCAAAAGAATATATAGAAGTTTTGGCTGGCGATAGCCTCGAAGGCCGCAAGGCCGGAGCTTCCGGAGGCTTAAAAGCTTCGGAGTATATTAAATCTAAATTTCTGGAGATGGGGATAAAGCCCTGGGTAGATAATTATTTTCAACCATTCGAAAATGAAAATCATAAGTCTCTGAAAATGCGTAATGTATTAGGATATATACCAGGTAAATATATTGACGAGGTAGTCGTTATCGGAGCGCACTATGATCATCTGGGTATAAAGACGAATAAAACGAATGATAGCATATATAACGGTGCGGACGATAACGCTTCCGGTGTTTCCGCTATCCTGCAAATAGCCGGTGCTTTTATGGCTTCGGGAGAAAAACCCTTGCGGACGGTCATATTCGCTTTATGGGACGGTGAAGAAGTTGGCCTGCTTGGGTCTTTCCATTTTGTGGAGGATTTTCAGGAAAATATAACTTTCCCTTTACTGTCGGCGCCTAAAATGAAAGGACATATCAACTGTGATATGATTGGCCGGAACAAAACAGAGGCGGACTATAATCATGTGGCTTGCTTCTTTTCACCTGAAAAACCTGTTTTTAAGGAGTGGTTAGAGAATGACATCGTGAGATATCATCTGGATTTGGCTCCTGAGTTCCATCCTATGAACGATTCTCCGGGAGGTAGTGACCATCTTCCGTTTTCTATGAAAGGAATACCTGTGATGTTTTATAATACGGATTTACATGAGGATTATCATCAGCCAAGCGATCATGCAGATAAAATTAACTATGATAAAGTGGTTAATATAACAAAGGCTGCCTATCTGAATCTGTGGAATATGGCGAATCTGAAAGATTTTTAATCAGCACAAAGCATATAAGTTACCCGGCAGGTTCCGTATAAGCCCTTTCATTTCCATTTCCAGCAAAGTGGAGAATAAGGAATATGCAGGGGTGCTCAATTCTCTGGCCAGTTGATCGATATGTAATGATTCGTTTTCGGTAAGTTTTTCTACAATAGCCTGTTCCTCATCGGATAAGACAAGGAAAAGTTCCCGTTGTACCGGTGCTTTCCTCTTTTTCGAAGATTCATTATCCCAGCCCATCTGTTGCAGGAAATATTCTGTAGAACGCAATAAATCCGCTTTGTGTGACGAAATGAGCTTGTTGCATCCTCTGGAATATTTATCTGTCGTTTTACCCGGTACGGCAAATACGTCTTTACAATATGAGTTCGCTATTTCGGCAGTAATGAGTGAACCTCCTTTGTCATCGGATTCGACAACGATAACCGCATCGGCCATGCCCGCCACAATCCTGTTTCTCCTTACAAAATTATGCCTGTCGGGTTCTGTTTCACTGGGGAAGTCGGATAATAAACCTCCATTGTCAACCATCTCCACAGCCGTATGCCTGTGAGCATGCGGGTAGATGCGGTCGAGTCCGTGTGCAAGCACTCCCACAGTAGGCAGATTGTATTTCAATGCGGCTCTGTGCGCGTTTATATCTATACCGTATGCCAGACCGCTAACGATTAATGTATTGGGTAATAAAGAAGAGATTTCTTCCAGAAACGTGCAGCAAAAGCTATTCCCATAATTGGTGGAATTCCGGGTTCCTACTATACTGATTACTTTTTCGGCGTTGAAATCAGTATTCCCTTTAAAGTAGAGTAGGACAGGGGCATCAACGCAATCGATCAGCCGTCGCGGATAATTTTCTTCGTTGATGAAATAGGTTTTCAGCTTGTTTTTTTCTACAAAAAGTAATTCCTTTTCGGCTTTTGTGAGAATTTCAGGATTTAGGATTTCGTCCACTATCTTAGGCGAAAGCCTGGTTTTATTTATCAGGGATTTTCTGTCTGTTTTAAACAGAGTCTCTACATCCCCGAATACTTGCAAGAGATTGCGTGCCGTGATGTCCCCTACGCCGGGAATCATTGTCAGAGCAATCTGATAAAGCCGTTTATCAGAAGGTATCTCCATTTATAAAGAATCAGCCGGGTTGTCGATTATCAGGCCGTCTTTCATGTGTACAGTACGGTCTGTGATAGATGCCAGATGTTCATCGTGGGTTACTATTATAAAGGTCTGCCCCAGTGTATCCCGTAACTTAAAAAACAATTGATGCAGTTCCTCTTTATTCTCGGTGTCAAGGCTACCCGATGGCTCATCAGCCAGAATAACGGCAGGATTGTTGATAAGGGCGCGCGCTACGGCAACCCGTTGCTTTTCGCCACCTGAAAGTTCATTCGGCTTGTGCTCCATTCTTTCGGTCAGTCCCAGCATATCCAGCAACTCTTTCGCCCTCTGTTTCGCCAGAGATTCTTTTACTTTGCCTATCAATGCCGGTATCATCACATTCTCTAATGCGGTAAACTCAGGCAGGAGTTGATGAAACTGGAAGACAAAGCCGATATTCTTATTCCTGAAGTCGGATAATTGAGTATCCTTCAACGTGTTTAATTGTTGTTCGTTAATGTATATCGTACCACTATCCGCTTTGTCTAATGTCCCAATGATTTGCAGAAGGGTTGTTTTTCCCGCGCCGCTTGCACCCACAATCGATATTATTTCACCTTTCTCTACATAGAGGTCTATACCTTTGAGTACTTTCAAAGTGCCGAAGCTTTTAGTAATTCCTTCTGCTTTAATCATCTATCAGGTTTGTTGCTTTTATTTTATACCGATGCCGAAATAGTCGAATCCGCTATCTGTCATTTCCTGTTTATTATATATATTCCGTCCATCGAATACTACAGGCTTATTCATTGTCTTCCTTATTACTTCCCATGTAGGCAGGCGGAACTCGTTCCATTCGGTAACCATCATGATAGCGTCTGCATCCAGGGTTGCGTCATAAATATCCTTAGCATATATGATGCTATCGCCTAAATGGCGTTTTGCCTCTTCCATAGCAACAGGATCATAAGCCCTTACTTTTCCTCCCGCTTGTAGTATCCTGTCTATGATTACCAATGAAGGGGCTTCACGCATATCATCTGTTTTCGGTTTGAATGCCAGTCCCCATACGGCGATGGTCTTACCCTTTATGTTGCCGTCATAGTATTTCATCAGCTTTTCGAAAAGGACATTCTTCTGGTATTCGTTCACTTCCTCTACAGCTTCCAGTATTTTCATATCATGCCCTAATTTTTTGGCGGTATGTATCAGGGCTTTTACATCTTTAGGGAAGCAGCTGCCTCCGTATCCGCATCCTGCATACAGGAATTTAGACCCGATGCGGGCATCCGCGCCGATACCTTTGCGCACCATGTTTACGTCGGCTCCTACAATTTCGCACATGTTGGCTATGTCGTTCATAAAGCTGATACGTGTAGCCAGCATGGCGTTAGCCGCGTATTTAATCATTTCGGCAGAAGAAATGTCAGTATATATGATGCGATAGTTGTTTAGTGTAAACGGCTTGTATAGCTTTTCCATCAGGCGTTGGGCTTCTTCCGATTCTATACCTACAACTACGCGGTCGGGTTGCATAAAGTCTGTAATAGCAGCACCTTCTTTCAGAAATTCAGGGTTTGAGGCCACATCGAATTTGAGGTCAGACAGGCCTCTTTTGTCAAGTTCCTCCTGTATGGCCTTTTTTACCAGTTTTGCTGTACCTACAGGTACGGTGCTCTTGGTAACGATAACCATATATTTATTTAGGTTTTGCCCTACAGTGCGGGCTACATCGAGTACATATTTCAGGTCGGCGCTACCATCTTCGTCAGGAGGTGTTCCCACTGCCGAAAATACAATGTCAACATCGTTTAATACAGAACTCAGGTCTGTAGTGAAGTTCAAGCGTCCGGCTTTGTGGTTGCGTTCCACCATTTCGTCAAGTCCCGGTTCGAAGATAGGGATTATGCCTTTCTTTAATTTCTCTATTTTGTTTTGGTCTATATCAACACAATATACCTCTGTTCCCATTTCTGCGAAACATGTTCCTGTAACAAGACCTACGTAACCAGTACCGACGATAGCTATTTTCATTTTCGAGTTATTGTTTAATAAATTTTTGTATTCGTTTGTTTTTGGAGTACAAAGATAATATTAATCTTTTATTTAGCATGCCATTAGAAGAAGTATGTGACACTTGCTTTCAATGCTCTGTTGTATAAGGGAGAATCATCTTTTACTATATTTTGTAAACCGTGGTAATAATTGAGGGCAAATTGCCAGCGATGATATTCTATACCTGCTAGTATCGTGCCTCCGAAGTCGAAATTTCGATAATCTCCTTCATCGGTTCCTAACTCATCGTTTGCTGAAACTCTATTTTTCCCTGCATTTTTGCCATACAGGCGCTCTTCGTTGGGGTTACTAGCTACCCCATAGATATCCACTCCTATATATGGGCCTAATCCAACAATCAGACGGTAATTATCATTCAAATGCCATTTATTCCCAAAGTTAATTGCTAAATTAGCATAGATTCCGGTTATTCTTTTTATCCTGTGGTCATCGCTTACATAAGCATCTTTTAATCCGGTATTGAGGCAGGATACAATAAGGTCTGTCTGAACTACAAAACTGTTTCGCCCGTATTGTATTGTAAGACCGAAATCCCACGCCGGATATACGCTGGATCTGTACGGAGCAGAAGTTATCATGCACGATCCGGGTAGAATACTTGCCGATTCATAAGGTTTCATTCCGTTTAGTTTGGATATACCTATAGCTCCGCGAAACCCCACAGCCATATACACTTCCTGCGAATGCAATCCCACTGCACAAATACAAAGGGCAAAGAATAATATTATCTTCTTCATAGTGTGTTTGTTTTAAGATTTAATAATATGACTGCATTTTGGCGAAATAGTTTAAACGATATTAGAATAAAATACTCTGTAAAAAGACTTGCTATTTTTCTTTTTTCCTTCTCTATTCTAATCTCTTTTCACTACCTTTGTATGCCTATTAAAAAGTCAAAATATTAACTTGAAAATAAATATGGTTTCTTTCTTTCAGACCCCTTCCGGGAACATTATTGCTGTTCAAACAAGCTCGACACTTAACAACGATTTTATCCAGCGCCTGACATGGGCTTTTAGTGGTGCAAATATGCTTGATTCTGATAAAGTTTCAGGCTTTTTTGTTGGTCCCCGCCGCGAAATGATAACGCCGTGGAGTACCAATGCTGTGGAAATTACCCAGAATATGGGGGTTGATGGGATTATCCGGATCGAGGAATTTTTCCCGGTTGATAGTAATGCCGCTGAGCATGACCCGATGCTTCAACGTATCTATGACGGATTGAATCAAAACATATTCACAATAGATAAATTACCTGACCCGATTGTCGAAATTGATAATATAGAGGCCTATAACCAACAGGAAGGATTAGCCCTTAGCGAAGACGAAATTGAGTACCTGAATAGTGTCAGCCAACGATTAGGACGTAAACTGACCGACAGTGAGGTCTTCGGTTTTTCGCAGGTAAACTCGGAACATTGCCGTCATAAGATATTCAACGGAGTATTTATTATTGACGGGAAAGAAAAGGAAAGTTCATTATTCAAACTGATAAAGAAAACATCACAAACCAATCCGAATAAACTGATTTCGGCATATAAAGATAATGTAGCCTTTAATCAGGGCCCTGAAATAGAGCAGTTTGCCCCGGTAGATGGCGATAAGCCAAGCTATTTTCAGGTAAAACCGATTAAATCGGTTCTCTCGTTAAAAGCTGAAACACATAACTTCCCTACCACTGTAGAGCCTTTCAATGGCGCTGCTACAGGTTCGGGAGGGGAAATCCGTGACCGTCTGGGCGGGGGTAAGGCATCTTTGCCCATTGCGGGAACCGCGGTTTATATGACCTCCTATCCGCGCACGAAGGCAGGACGCCAATGGGAAGAGGCTGTGCCCGAACGCCCGTGGCTGTACCAGACGCCGGAAGAGATACTGATAAAAGCATCGAATGGGGCGTCTACATTCGGAAACCATTTCGGACAGCCGCTTATCTGTGGTTCGTTGCTGACATTCGAACATGAAGAGAACCGTAAGAAGTTTGCTTATGATAAAGTAATCATGCTTGCCGGAGGTGTAGGCTATGCCAACAAGCGGGACGCCCTGAAAGGCGATCCGAAGCCGGGCGAGAAAGTAGTCATACTGGGCGGCGATAACTACCGTATCGGTATGGGCGGCGGCGCCGTATCGTCAGTAGATACCGGGCAATACTCAAGCGGTATAGAACTGAATGCTGTTCAGCGTGCCAACCCCGAAATGCAGAAACGTACCGCCAATGTGATACGTGCCTTTGCGGAGTCTGATGATAACCCGATTGTATCTATCCACGACCACGGGGCAGGAGGCCACCTCAATTGCCTGTCGGAGCTGGTGGAAGCTACCGGAGGAAAAATAGACATGTCGAAACTGCCGGTTGGCGACCCTACTCTTTCTGCTAAGGAAATTGTAGGAAATGAGAGCCAGGAACGCATGGGCCTGTTGATTCCGGAAGAAGTCGTTGATAAGATGAAACGGATTGCAGACCGTGAACGTTCGCCGATGTATGTAGTAGGCGAAACCACCAATGATATGAAGTTCGTATTCGAACAGGCGGACGGCAAACGTCCTATCGACCTGAAACTGGAAGACTTCTTTGGCAAAGCGCCCAAAACCATTATGCGGGACGAAACTGTTGAAGAAGAGTACAGTAAGCCTGAATATGATTTGTCTAAACTGGAAGAATATATTAAGAACGTGCTCCAACTGGAAGCTGTAGCCTGTAAAGACTGGTTGACCAACAAGGTAGACCGTTCGGTAACGGGTAAGGTCGCACGCCAGCAGACACAGGGTGAAATACAATTGCCATTGAGCGACCTTGGCGCTGTAGCATTGGATTATAAGGGTAGGGCAGGTATTGCCACATCTATCGGCCATGCGCCGCAGGCTGCGATGGTAGACCCTGCCGCAGGTTCGGTGCTGGCAATTGCTGAATCGCTTACAAATATAATTTTTGCTCCTATCGAGGATGGGCTAAAAGGCATTTCGTTGAGTGCCAACTGGATGTGGCCTTGTAAGAATCCGGGTGAAGACGCCCGCCTGTATAGTGCTGTCGAAGCCTGTTCCGAGTTCGCCTGCGAACTGGGTATTAATATACCGACCGGAAAAGATTCTCTGTCGATGACACAGAAGTATGGAGAAGATAAGGTGTATTCTCCCGGAACTGTCATCATCTCGGCTGCCGGCGAAGTACGGAATATACGCAAAATAGTTTCGCCTGTATTGGCTTATATAAAAGGAACTTATCTGTATTATATCGACTTCTCTTTCGATACCTTCAAATTGGGTGGTTCGGCGTTTGCCCAAACCATGAATAAAGTAGGTGAAGAAGTCCCTACCGTGCAGGATACCGAGTATTTCAAGAACGCGTTCAATGCCGTGCAGGAACTTGTTGACAGGGGGCTGATCCTTGCCGGACACGATATTTCTGCGGGGGGGCTTGTAACCACGATGCTCGAAATGTGCTTTGCTAATCCGCAAGGCGGATTGGAGGCACGTCTTGATAAGCTTCATCATGCAGATTTAGTTAAAGTTTTATTCTCCGAAAATCCGGGTATTCTGATTCAGGTAAAACACCATCATCTGGTAGAGAAGGTACTGGACGATTACGGAATCGGTTTTGCCATTGTTGCCAGACCTATCGAGGACAGGAAGCTGGTTATACAGAAAGAGGCGTTCTCTCAGGAGTTTGATATAGATGAATTGCGGGATGTATGGTTCGAATCGTCATACCTGCTGGACAGGAAACAAAGCGGGGAGAAACTTGCTGCCGAACGTTTCCAGAACTATAAGAACCAGCCATTACAGTTTAATATAAATCCTTCTTTCACGGGTAAATTCGCACAATACAATATTGACCCTAACAGGACTAAGCCGACAGGGATCAGAGCGGCTATAATCCGTGAAAAAGGTACGAATGGCGAACGCGAAATGGCTTATGCCCTGTATCTTGCAGGCTTCGATGTGAAAGACGTCCACATGACAGACCTGGCTTCGGGCAGGGAAACACTGGAAGATATAAACCTGATTGTATTCTGTGGCGGATTCTCCAACTCGGATGTGCTCGGTTCGGCTAAAGGCTGGGCGGGAAGTTTCATGTACAACGAGAAGGCGAAAGATACCCTGCGCAAGTACTACCAGCGCAAGGATACACTGAGCCTGGGAGTATGCAACGGTTGCCAGTTGATGATGGAACTCGGGCTGGTATATCCTGAGCATGACGTGAAGGCTAAGATGGAACATAATGCTTCGCATAAGTTCGAATCTACTTATGTGAGCGTCGAAATACCTCAGAATAAGTCCGTAATGCTAGGTTCCCTGTCGGGCAGCAAGCTTGGTATATGGGTAGCCCACGGTGAAGGACGTTTCTCCATGCCTAAAGCGGAATCGGAATACAATATCGCGATGAAATATATTTATAGCGACTATCCGGGCAATCCGAACGGTTCGGATTTTGATACTGCCGGGCTTGTATCTGACGACGGCCGCCATCTGGTAATGATGCCGCATCTGGAACGTTCATTGTTCACATGGCAGTGCGCTTATCATCCGTTCGAGCATCGCAGGGATGATTTTACCCCGTGGATGGAAGCCTTTGTAAATGCAAGGGAATGGGTGAAAGGAATAAAATAATTTGTTTCAATAAATAGGATGGAGGCCATTTCGAAAGAAATGGCCTCTTTTGCAATCGTTTGCGAATACTTAGTTGCACAATTTACATATTACGGAATATTACATCTGTTTTTAATAATTAGTTTTGAGAAACCAATTGTCCGTAAATCATGAAAAACAACCTTATCTTATTTTCTATTCTCATTTTATTTTCACCGTTTCTGAATAGCCAGACTACCTACCAGCCAGAATATAATTATATCCGCGATAACGGAATAGAACCGTCAACATATCTTGTATCCAAGTTTCAACGTTACGACCTCGTATTACTGGGAGAAGATCACGGTATTAAAAACCATTTGGATTTTGTGCAAGATCTTATCCCCCAATTGTACAGGAACGGGGTTACTAACCTGTGTATGGAGTTTGGCGCATTTGAGATGCAGGCCAGACTGGATTCTTTGCTTAATGCGGATAAGTACGATGAGCAAACAGCCCGCGATATGATGTTTTATTATAATGTAGGCTGGGCATACAAAGAGTATACCGATATATACCGGAAAGTATGGGAGTTTAACAAGACATTACCGGCCGGCAAGAAGAAATTCAGGATTGTAAATATCAGCTACCAATACGACTGGAGTGAATTCGGATTGCCCAGAAATCCGGAAAATATGAGTAAGGTGTTTTATCGGGGAACTCCTGATGACTTCAGAACCCGGATAATAGAAAAAGAGGTGATTGAAAAAAATGAAAAAGCGCTGATATATATGGGCTTGGTTCATGTTTTCACTAAATATAAAATGCCCGTACTGAAAATGAATAATGATGACTTTTGTGATTATGATACGGGTTTCGTGGGAAACAGGCTTTACCGGAAGTATCCTGATAAAGTATTCAATATAATGTTTCACCTGCCATTCGAAGCGAAAACTAAGGCCAAAGGATTTTGGGGTTCTCCGGCTGATGGAGCCATTGAGGTCATTATGAACATGAATGGAAATAAACCAGTAGGATTTGATTTGGATAACACGCCATTGGGAAGACTGCCGGATAATAGCGTCTTTAGTATGTGCTATAATGATTTCCGTATGGAGGACTTTTTTGACGGATATATTTTTATAAGTCCTTTCAAAAATATGACCGGATGTACAATGGATTCATTATTCTTTAAGGGTAGGGACTGGAAAGAAATAAAAAGACAAATGCCCGACCCCGACTGGCACACAGCCGGTAATCTCGATGATTATTATAAACAGATCAGTGACTATGTAGATATAAAAAAGAGGTATGCTGATGTAATCCGTAACTCAGTCCCTACCGTGGCGACAGGTACAATTGAGCGCTATACTGATTTTGCATCCACGCATGTTCAACCCAGAAATGTAGATGTGTGGTTGCCGGAAGGTTATTCCCCTTCAAGAAAATACAGCGTGATCTATATGCATGACGGGCAGGCACTTTTTGATAAGCATATCACATGGAACAGTCAGGAATGGGACGCAGACTCTATAGTAGGGAGATTAGTAGTAGACAAAAAAATAAAAGATTGTATCATTGTTGGTATATGGAATAACGGGAAATTCCGGTATCCTGAATATTTTCCTCAAAAGCCATATGAATCTTTACCGGAAGATTTGCGGAAAAGAATGGATGTAGAAGTACAATCGGATAATTACCTGCGTTTCATTGTAGAAGAATTAAAACCTTATATTGACAAACATTATAGTACGAAGCCCGACAGGGAGAATACCATTGTGATGGGATCGAGTATGGGCGGGCTGATTTCAGTATATGCGATTTGTGAATATCCGGAAATCTTTGGTGCAGCAGCATGTTTGTCTACACATTGGATTGGCGATTCCGGCAATCCGGAAAACAATGAGATTCCTCAGGCTTTCGTCAATTATTTAAAGTCTTATCTTCCATCACCAGACGGGCATAAAATTTATTTCGACTATGGTACGGAAGGCATCGACAAATACTATAAAACCCATCAATTACTTGTTGATGATGTGATGCAACAGAAAGGATATACTTCAAAAGAATGGCTTACAAAAGAATTTATTGGAAAAGATCATTCCGAAAGTGCATGGAATGAAAGGTTGCATATTCCCTTAGAGTTTTTAATCCCTCAGGAATAATATTAACTTTGTGTTGAAAAAATACAGAGTTGATAAATGAAAAATAATAATCCTTTATTCGAATATAAGCTCAAAGTGCGCGACTATGAATGTGACGCGCAGGGTATTGTCAACAATGCCAACTATCAGCATTATTACGAGGTAGTACGTCACGAGTTTCTGGAAGAGCATGGGCTCAATTTCTTCGAACTTCATCAGCAGGGTATTGATGCGGTAGTAGTAAGTGTATATATACGTTACAAACATTCACTTCGGGGTAGTAATGATTTTATCTGTACAGTCGATTCGATAGAAAAAGAAGGCATACGTTATATCTTCAACCAAAAGATTATCCGTTTGAAAGATAATAAAGTCTGTTCAACAGCCCGTATAGAAATAGCCTGTATGGTAAACGGGAAGGTAGGCAGGCCTGATGTATTTGATAAAGCGTTTAATCTTTAAATTTGAAATCTTATATATGGCACTGACATTTGAAAATAAAATGAAAGTCCGCGACTACGAATGCGACTCGCAGGGAGTAGTAAACAACGCGATATATCTACATTACTTTGAGGCGACACGCCACGAATTGATGGAAAAATGTGGTTTGCGGCTAAGGGATCTGACCGAGGCCAATATTATTCCGGTAGTACGTAATGCTAATATCAGTTACCGGAGTTCGCTGCGTGGTTCCGAAGAGTTTGTTTGTACCATCAGGATAGTACGAGACGGGCTTCGTTACTTTTTTCATCAGCAGATAATACGTATCCCCGACAACACTTTATGTGCCAGCGCTGTTATAGAGGTAGTTTGTTTAATAGAAGGCAAGGTGGCCAAACCTGACATGTTTGACAGCGCCTTTGCCGGTTATTTAGAATGGAAAGATAAGAGATGAGTTCAAAAATTACATTATATGTTGCCCGTCATGGCAAAACATTGATGAATACACTGGACAGGGTACAGGGTTGGTGTGATTCCCCTCTGACAAAAGAAGGGATAGACGCGGCACGTTACCTTGGATATGGATTGAGTGATATAACGTTCAGGACGGCTTATTGCAGCGACTTGCGCCGCACCCGGCAAACAGTGCAGATAATACTGGGAGCTAAAGGTCAGGACGATGTGCCTGTTATCGAATTGCCCGGGTTGCGTGAGGCCTGTTTTGGCGGCTTCGAAGCCGATTTCAATCATGTGATGTGGAACAGTGCCGCACTTTATCTGCATTATACGTCCGTGGAGGAAATGTTTAAGGCTATACTGGAGAAACGGATCAACTATGGGAATGTACTGGATGCCGTAAAAAAGATAGATAAGCTGGGATTGGCAGAGAGCTTTTCTCAGGTAGAATCGCGCACTCAGGAGAGCCTGCGTGAAATAGCCGAGAATGAAGCCCGGTATGGCGATGGCGATATACTGATTGTATCGCATGGGATGAGTATTCTGGCTATGCTATTGGGACTGGGAGGCCATAGGCTGTTTACAAAGCCACTCGACAACGCGGCTGTATGTAAAGTCACTTATCAGGATGGCGAATTTACCGTAGAGTCTATGGCTGATATGAGCTATGTAGAAAAAGGGCGGTTGACAGAGATTGAGGCCTGATTATTCTTTCAATAACTTATCGAGGAAATCGTCGAATTCGCGGTCAAACTTTTCCATCAGGTCGTTATCCGGTTTGATGGCGTAATCCTCGTTTATAAGGAGTAGTTCCTCGATCACTTCGAAACCGTCATCCGAATAATTTATCGAGAATGGCTTGTACAGGTCGAGCGATGAAAACCGGTCTTCATCATCAAGTTGCCCGGTAACGCCTCTCAGGACAGAAATGACTTGTTCATCGCTAAGTTCGTCTACCTTGTTTACCCAGTCAAAAACAACTATTTCGGCAACCTTATTTTCTTCGTCATCATAAAAAGCAACTTCGCCGCTTTCCTTATCTACGGTAATGAAGATATAGGTAAAGGAACTTCCCGCATAATCCTTTGATAAGGAATCTATTGCCTGCTGAAATGTACTTTTAATCAGAGAGGATGGATTTTTACGAACTTCTTCCATTGGTTTGTTTCTAGAGAATTAAGGAGTAGATAGAGTTTTATATAACATCTCCAAGTTGCAATCAACATATGTTGATTTGCTTTCAAAATAATAAATAGGGCAGCAACCTTATTTGATGCGAAAATACGAAAAATATTGCATAATCCCTGTTTATTCTGCCTTATATATTAAAATCCAGAATATGTTCTCCTGTTTTTAAAGTATTGTGTATCCTTATCTCCGAGTTTTGCTGTACCAGAGAGTACGGCACAACACTTTTGGTGAGCCATGCATTACCGCCTATTATAGAATCGTGGCCGATAACCGTTTGTCCGCCAAGTATAGTCGCTCCGGCATATATGACCACGTTGTCTTCGATGGTAGGGTGCCGTTTTTCATTGGCAAGGCTTTTGGTAACGAATAAGGCGCCGAGTGTTACCCCTTGGTATATTTTCACATTATTGCCGATTATTGTCGTCTCGCCGAAAACGATACCTGTGCCGTGGTCTATATAAAAACCTTGTCCTATTTCTGCTCCGGGGTTGATGTCCACTCCCACTTTCGAATGGGCATACTCCGAGAATAAACGGGGGATTATCGGCGTGTTCATCTTATAGAATTCGTGCGATATGCGGTAGACTACCTGCGCAAAAAAACCGGGATAAGTGAGGATGACTTCTTCTATCGACTTGGCTGCCGGATCGTTTTCGTAATATACGGTAGCTTCATGATAAAGCTTTTCCTGAAGTTCCGGCAATTGGGAGATGAACTTATCCACCATTGTTTCGGCAGTGGCTCTGTCGGTCAAAGCAGTAATGTTCTCTACCAGGACGGAATAGAAATAATATAGCTTTTTCTCCCTCGATTTTTCAAGGTCACATATCGGAAACAGTACCCTGTGTATAAGGGTATTCAGGGCATCTTCGAGTTCTATTCGGTTAATTGGCAGATGCTTCGACTCCGCCCTCAGTTTCTTGGCTATTTCGTAAATATTTGTCATGATTTTGGCGTTGTATACGACAAAAGTAAGAATTTAAATAAGAATTATGAATTATGAGCGATGAATTATGTATTAACCGTTGACAATGAGCAACCTGTAACTTTTAATTTATTACTCGTGTTAACCTCCGTTTTTATGTTGTTAATCATGTTATTGAGAGTGAAAAAAAAGGAAATAACGTGAGAAAAATTATTTCTTTATTTATACATTTGTATAGTAAACCAACTGATTTAAACCGTTAGATCATGAAAATTAATGACATTTTATCAGCTTTAGAGGCAAAACACCCCGGAGAGTCCGAATTCTTACAAGCTGTAAAGGAAGTGCTTGTATCTATAGAAGATGTTTATAATCAACACCCGGAATTTGAGAAAAACCGTATTATCGAACGTTTGGTAGAGCCTGACCGTATCTTCACATTCAAGGTGCCTTGGGTGGACGATAGAGGAGAGATTCAGGTAAATCTGGGTTACCGTGTGCAGTTTAACAATGCTATTGGACCATATAAAGGTGGACTGAGATTTCATGCCTCAGTAAACCTTTCTTCTCTTAAATTTTTAGGATTTGAACAAACATTTAAGAATGCTTTGACCACATTACCAATGGGTGGAGGCAAAGGCGGCTCAGACTTTAGTCCCAGAGGGAAATCAAATGCTGAGATTATGCGTTTCTGCCAGGCATTCATGCTCGAATTGTGGCGCAATATAGGGCCTGATACGGATGTTCCTGCCGGTGATATCGGTGTGGGCACGCGCGAAGTTGGGTATCTGTACGGAATGTATAAGAAGCTGGCTCGTGAAAATACTGGTACATTTACAGGTAAAGGGCTCGAATATGGCGGCTCGTTAGTACGTCCTGAAGCGACCGGATTCGGCGCACTGTACTTTGTAAACGAAATGCTGAAGGCTAAAGGTATAGATCTGAAAGGAAAGACTGTTGCCATTTCCGGGTTTGGGAATGTGGCGTGGGGTGCTACCCTGAAAGCTACCGAACTGGGGGCGAGAGTAGTTACTATCTCCGGCCCCGATGGTTATATCTACGACGCCGACGGCGTGAGTGGGGATAAGATTGAGTATATGCTTGAGCTTCGCGATTCGGGTAATGACGTGGTCGCTCCTTATGCTGAAAAATATCCTAACTCCGTATTCCACGCTGGTAAGAAACCTTGGGTGGAAAAGGTAGACATTGCTTTGCCTTGCGCTATCCAGAATGAATTGAATGTAAAAGACGCCGAAGCTCTGATCGCTAATGGCGTTACCTGCGTAGCTGAGGTTTCCAATATGGGCTGTACGGCAGAAGCTGTTGATCTGTTTATTGAAAAACAGGTACTGTTTGCTCCGGGTAAAGCGGTAAATGCAGGTGGTGTGGCAACTTCGGGTCTGGAAATGAGCCAGAACGCGATGCATATACAATGGGCAGCCGAAGAGGTAGACCAGCGTCTGCATGGCATAATGAAAAATATACATAGCCAGTGCCTTAAATTTGGCAAGGAAAACGGAGGATATATCAACTACGTAAAAGGTGCGAATGTGGCCGGGTTTATGAAAGTAGCCCGGGCAATGATTGCACAGGGTGTTGTATAACTAAATTTTAATCAATCAATCGAGTGAAGGGCTCTTTGGATTAGCAATAATCTAAGGGGCCTTTTACTTGTAATATATTTTCCCCGAAATATTATTCTATACTATAAATTTTATTAACTTTGTATCTCAAAGTACAATGTGGTATAAATTAACATAAACAATATGACCTATGGAAACTAAAACACAAGCAGCAGAGAAAAAGTTATTATTTAAGATTCGCGCATTAGTAGTTTTCTATATGTTCGCCCTTTTCTTTTGGGGAGTAACGGCATTTCCTTTAGAGACTGAGATGAGGATTGCGTGCCAGATATTGGGTATCTCATTAGACGTTTCTCCCGATACGTATGGCGGACTTTATGGATGGATCGCTACTGTGGCCGGTGCGGTAATCAATACAAATCAGAATTACCCGTTTCTGGCATACGGTACCGATTGGCTGGCCTTTTCCCATTTGGTAATAGCGGCGGCGTTTATCGGCCTGTACTTAAAGCCTGTACGAAACATCTGGGTTGTTTATTTTGCTATGATAGCTTGTATTGGAGTAGTCCCTTTGGCTATGATATGCGGCGCGGTGCGTGATATTCCTTTCGGGTGGAGGCTGATTGACAGTTCATTCTGTATATTTGGAATAATTCCTCTATATTTTCTCCATGTTTATATAAAGAAACTGGAGAAACTTATAGGATATATTCCTGCCAGATATTAGTTTGCTTTCTTTAAGGTTCATGTAGGGGCGTATTGCATACCCTCGCTTATCTGGTTTTGTTATTCGGGCGTATGTAATACGCCCTTACGCTGGTAATACGACTATAAATATTATTTATTCCTTAATTGGGGTACCTTTAGGAGAAGTAGTGATATGTGGATTTTTGCTTACATTTGCTACTTGTTAAAGCAAAAAAAAGAGTCCGTCTCTTTATAAGTGACGGACAACCTGTTGAACTTACGACTACAAATATAGGGCATCTCACCCTTTAATTTATTGCTTATTTCCGCACAATTATTATCCAATCACGCCTAAATGCCCGTTTTTTAAGCTTTTTTTAGTATCTGCAAACACTCATTTTTCTCGCAACTTTTTTCTTGTAAGGTGCTTATTTACAGGTGTTTTACAAATGTTTTACAAATGGCTTAACGGGAAGTCGAATTTTTCTCTTTTAATTCGCTTGTATTTTATTGATATACAGATTATTATTCGGTTTCGATGGCGGCAAATCACTACTTTTTTGTTTGACAAATGTTGCACAAAGCTTTTTTGTTTTATTTTTCAGCCCTGTAATCCGTTGCTATACAGCGGTTTGTAAAACACATTTTCCACTGTCCGTCACTTATAAAGAGACAGACTCGAAAACCTATCAGGAGACACTTCTTGTTTTTTGGCAAGAAATCATATAAAGACGGTAGAAACGAAGCAAATAACAAATGTATTCACAACTACATTTCTATAGGAATATAGTATATCGCTATATACACAAAGGTCATATATCGTGCCCATCCGGTATATGTCCGGGAATGGGTATTTGCCTTTTTATTGCAAATATAGTGAAAGCCGAACGGAATCAAGCTTGCTTGAGATTGCCGAGGCGCATCCTATATTCTGCAAATATAATTAAAAATCTAACATCCGGGGAGGGAACATCCGTATTGTCTTGTTTGTCTTCAACGTTATCTTATTTGTCTTCAATGGGTCTTTTACCGCTTGTGAAAGTCGTAAAAGAATACCTCCCCGTTTTTTTCAGTCAACAGCTAACAGTTAACAGTCAGCAAAGAACTCCGTGTTACTCTGTGTACTCCGTGGTGGGAAAGAGCTGCGCAAAGCGGGGACAGATACCGTTTCGCCCGCCAGGCACTCTTCCCTTTTGATAAAGGGAAGTACCCGAAGGGGGAAGGGTTAGACAACTAATGTTGCAATAAATTCTTTTCATTACTAACGTCTATTAAACTCTAAATTTTTTAAATTATAAACTGCTTTTATGAAAACAACTGAAACACGAACAAAAAACTGGTGGAAACAGGCAATTGCCGTTTTCGCCTTCCTAGTACTTACTCCGGGCGTATATGCTCAAGTAACCGTAGGCAGCAACAAAGAGCCCGAATCCTTTTCGGTGCTCGAATTGATTTCCAACAATAAAACCGGGCTGCGTATGCCACACCTGACTACCGCAGAACGGAATAAAATGACTACCGCCTTTATTGGCTCTCCTGAAGAAGGACTGGCCAAAGGCCTCACCATCTACAATACCTCGATCGACTGTATGGAGTTTTGGAACGGAAAGAAGTGGATTTCTACCTGTGATGGAGAATGTATACCCGATCCGGCGGATGTGGACGAGAATGCTTCGGTAAGTAGTTGCCTGCCGTATATGTTCACTTATCAAACTATGAACTTAACAGCCTCTTATGCCGGAGATACACCAGACTCATATTTGTGGATAGTAGATGGCAAATGTATATTGGATAATAACTCTCCAGCGTATGCTTATACTCCTCCGACTAATATTGTTTTGGAAGAAGATGATCTCGGCAACTGGAAAAAGACGGTAAAGATCACTTGCCAAATGGGAAAGGACGGCAATATAGTACAAGCTGCCGACTACGAAATACTGGTAATAAAAGCTACTAAAGGTATCTTGTCGCCTATATATGTATGGGCATTGAAAGAAGGTGACCCAGATGCGGGCGAAAAATCTGATATAGTAGCTTTTGCTCATGTCAACCTAGGTGATGAAAATGTTACAAATCCTTGCGACTTGGCGGGTGATCTGTACCAGTGGGGGCGCGAAAGGGATGGTAATGGTACTACTACTGGGCATTTCAGGCGCAACCTGACCGACCTGGATGTATTACCTAATGGGATTGCTCAAGATCCAACTGAATCGTTCATCGCAGAAACTGCTGATCTGGATGCTACTACTGGGCAGGTTCTTTTAACAAGTGTACAGTACGGTAAGTTTATTAAATCGAGCTCGTCCGACTGGCGTAGCACCCCTAAATATGACCTATGGGGTGACGGCGAACTGAATTATAGCTTACAAACTTACAATCCTACATGGAAGATACTTACTAATAATCCTTGTCCTACTGGTTGGAAGATTCCGAGTGTAAAACAGTGGGGTGCTATTTTCCGCGGAGGTATTATTGATGGTACATCCAGCTCTTCTACTTCTGGCAGCACATGGACTTGGTTTGGAACAGATCCAGTCAAAGGCTACAAAGTGGCTGATGCCCTTTATTTACCGGCTGCCGGTTACCGTCTTGGATATCGTGGTTCACTGAACTATCGTGGCACTAGTGGCTACTACTGGAGTAGTACGGCCTATGACAGTGATTACTCGTACGGTCCATTTTTTAATAAATTTGGTGTAATCATCGGCTATTTTAGTTTGCGTGTAACAGGTCAATCCGTCCGTTGCATCAAGGAATAAAGGTGATCTTTCGAGATCTTCCGTCCTTCAGGGTTTACAACCCCGAAGCCCCTACTATCAGGATTTGTAATCCTACAAAAAAACAGGCTGTCACTTTTTTAGTACAGCCTGTTGTTTTTTCGTAGAAAATTGTCTTATATAAAGAGCTCTTTGATATAGTCAGAGGGAAAAGGTAACAGAGAAAAGTAATGAAAAAAGTCACCTTTGTCACTTTTTTGCAGCAGCCTGCTATTCCTGTTTTACGGTCAGGCATCTAAGTCCGCGAAGCGGGCTAATATGGATAACCACGGGTAAAGCCCGTGGCAAAAGCAGAAAGGAAGAGCCCGTCTCCGTAGGAGGCGAATGGGATTGATTTTTGCTATTTGCCTCCTACTGAGACATTGTCTTTCAGTCAGTTCCAGCCACGGGTTTTACCCGTGGTTATCCATGTTCAGTCCCTTCGGGACATAAAGAGCCGCCGAAGCCGCTACCATCAGGATTTACAATCCGGCAAAAAAACAGGCTGTCACTTTTTATAGTACAGCCTGTTATTTTTTTCGTAGAAAATTATCTTATATAAAGAGCTCTTTGATATAGTTAGAGAAAAAAAGGTAACAAGGAAAAGTAATGAAAAAAGTGTCACCTTTGTCACTTTTTTACTATTGCACCCCTGATCTCTTTATTTCTTCACAGAGAATTTAAAAATAGTTTCGCTGCTGTATTTTTCTCCCGGGCGCAGAGTAGCCGATGGCCAGTCTTTTTTGTTCGGCGTATCGGGATATTTCTGAGTTTCGAGGCAAACAGCGGCACGCTGCTGGTATACGATTCCTTTCTTACCTTTAACCGTTCCATCAAGGAAATTGCCGGCATAGAATTGTATTCCCGGTTCGTTAGTGTATACATCCAGTACGATGCCTGTTTTAGGCGATTCCAGCGTAGCGGCTATCTTGCTTATGTCGTTATTTGTATTCAGTACCCAGTTGTGATCGTAGCCGTTTCCGTTTTTCAATTGGATAAACGAATAGTTATCGATTCTGCTGCCGATCGTTGTCGGTTTACGGAAGTCCATGTCTGTACCTTCCACAGTAAGTATTTCTCCGGTAGTCATAAAAGTAGAGTCTACAGGAGTATATTTGTCACTGTTGATAGTGAGCAGCCAATCCGAATTTTTCACGTTAGGGTCTCCGTCCAGATTGAAATATGAGTGGTTGGTCATGTTTACTACTGTCGGCTTGTCTGTTTCGGCTTCATACTTTATTTGCAAAGCGTTATCCTCGCTAAGGATATATGTAACCTTACTTTTCAGGTTGCCCGGAAAACCTTCTTCCCCGTCTTTAGCCAGGTATGTCAATTCCAAAATTTTATCGTCCGGTTGCGTAGCATCGAACAGTACATATTGGAAACCTTTGGGTCCGCCATGCAATGTGTGTCCGAAATTGTTCTTCGGTAAGTCGTACTTCACTCCGTCCAGTTCGAAAGTACCGTTGCCTATGCGGTTTGCGTAGCGGCCAATAGCAGCTCCGAAGTCGCTTGGAATGTTGATGTAATCCTGTATGGAGTCAAATCCGAGGACAACATCTTTCATTTTTCCGTCTTTATCCGGAACCATAATGGAAACGATACGTCCTCCAAAGTTTGTGATGCATACTTCCATCCCGCTTGTATTTCTCAGCGTGTACAGGTCAGATTTTTTACCGTTGATCTCTGTTTCGAAATTCTTTTTGTCGAGGCCAGAGTCCGTTAATTTCCCAACGGGAGCCTTTTCGGTGCAGCTTACAGCTAAAAATAAGGTAGCCAATGCCGCCAAACATACTTTTTTCATAATTGATAGTTAATTTATTTTAGTGGATTTCCTCTTACTCCTTCTTTTGTGATGATTACCGGCTTGATATACCCATTTTCGTCAAATTGCATTTCATCTATACAGGTTTCTCTGTGGTTTCCATCGGTTTCGGTTACCGGACGGCGATGGTAGACGATATACCATTTGTCGGATTTCGGTTCGTGTATGACTGAATGGTGTCCTGCCCCTGTAGCGATTTTCGGATCTTGTTGCAATATTCTTCCTATCCTCTTAAACGGTCCGAACGGACTGTCGGCAATGGCGTATGCTACGAAATAATCAGGTCCGCCCCATCCTCCTTCCGACCACATGAAGTAATATTTATTGTCCTTGATAAACATAAATGGCCCTTCTACATAATTTTCGGGGGTAACTTCTTTATAAAGCGAACCGTCATCAAAAGGTACCAAGCCTGTAAAGTCTTTGTTTAGCTTAGCTACATTGCAGTGCTTCCATCCTCCGTAGTAGATGTAATAGCTTCCATCTTTGTCTTTAAACACAAACTGGTCTATCGGTTGCGCTCCGTTATGGAATTTATCTATGAGTGGTTTGCCCAAATAATCTTTGAACGGCCCTTCGGGTTTGTCGGCTACAGCGATACCGATGCCTCCATATTCATCATTGTTTTGTATGTCATTTCCTGCAAAAAACAGGAAGTACTTGTTGTCTTTTTTTACAATAGCCGGAGCCCACATGGCACGATTTATCCATTTCACGGAAGCTGTGTCTACTATGCGCTCATGTTTTGTCCAGTTTATAAGGTCGGTAGATGAGAAGGCATCCATGAAAACCTGTTCTTCGTAAGGTGCGGAGTAGGTCGGGTAAACCCAATATTTATCATCGAATATTATTCCTTCCGGGTCGGCATACCATCCTTCAAAGATAGGGTTTCCGGAAGTTGTTTCTTGTGTTGGGTTAGCCTGCTTTGATGTACAAGAGAACATTAATATCAGGCACGAAAAGATAATAAGAGAACCATTTTTCATTTTCATTAACATTTTTTTTATTACTAACTGATAAAAATACTATTTTTTTCAATTCATCATGTTCAGAGCCTGTTTAAATTTTAGCGAAAATTTTTATTACAGGTTCAGGTCAATAGTTCTTAGCAATTTTTTTATGCTCTTTTTAGCGTATTTTACCCTTTTTACTCTTGGTTTAGCCCGCTAAACCTGCTGGCAAAAATGATAAAATACATCTAAAAATAGCTATAAAAAAGATTTGCTATAAAATTTAAACAGACTCTCAGTTTTAGAATATTTTCAAGACAACTAAAATTAATTTGGGTTTTATACGGTTAATCTAGTGGCACACCTGCGGTGTTATGCATATATGGGATATCTAAAAAACTTATCTGATTTTGATGCAGTTGCTCTGGAATATTTTGATTTTTGTTGTCAAAAAGTTACCTTTGTTGATAACCCGGAAAAATGACAGTTTTCTGGGGTATGACCAAGCAATTAAGTAAGCAGACTACTAACTAAAAACCCTTTTATTAAACATGGCTTCTATCTATTCATTTGATGAAATTTTAAATATTGTAAACACCGAAATAAGCAAAGTTAAATACACTACCAGTCCCGAATCTCTTTTTGAGCCGATAACTTACATCTTGTCCTTAGGCGGCAAACGTGTAAGGCCAGCTTTGGCCCTTATGTCCTACAACTTGTATAAAGGGGATGTGGAACGGGTAATACCGATTGCTTTAGGGATAGAGATATTCCACAATTTTACCCTGTTGCATGACGACCTTATGGATAGAGCCGATATGCGAAGGGGAAATCCTACGGTGCACATTAAATGGAACGATAATACTGCGGTTTTGTCGGGCGATGCTATGCTGATAGAAGCATACAAGGAGATTGCAAAGATTGAACCTCAGTACTTGCAGCCTGTATTGGACCTGTTTTCCGCCACTGCAACGGAAATATGTTGCGGACAACAGTATGATATGGAATTTGAGCAACGGCTCGATGTTACCATTCCTGAATATCTGGAAATGATACGCCTGAAGACGGCTGTGCTATTGGCCTGCTCACTTAAAGAAGGCGCGATTATCGCCGGAGCGTCGTCGGACGATGCAGCTAATCTTTACGAATTTGGTATTAATGTCGGTTTAGGGTTTCAACTAAAGGATGACTTGCTGGATGTTTATGGCGACAGTACAAACTTTGGCAAACGGATAGGAGGGGATATACTTTGTAATAAGAAAACCTTCCTGCTTATCAATGCATTGTTGAGTGATGAGTCTAGAGAAGAACTGATTGGCTGGATTGATAGGGATACGTATGATGAATCGGAAAAAATAAAGGCTGTGACAGCTATATATAATAAGTTGAACCTGAAACAAAAATCAGAGCAATTGATAAATGAATATTATGAGAAGGCGGTGGCTTGCCTAAATAAGGTTAATGCTGATGAAACAAGGAAAGGAGGTTTGTATTCATTAGCAGAAAACTTGATGTCGAGAATTTCATAACACAAAATACAAACAAAATATGCCGTACAGACGTTTACCTAACACTGATAATGCTAGGATAAGGGCTTTAAAAACAGCGATAGAAAAAAGCAATAGATTTTTCAGGCAAAATGTAATTTCTCTTGATATACAAAAGCTGGAATATATGCTTCGCAATTTCGAAACAGCCCAGATTCGTTATAAAGACAGTTTGGAGGCTCAGGCTTCGGCCAATCGTAAATTTCAACGACTGGTAAAGAATGCGAGGCTTTATATATCACATTTTATACAAGTCTTCAATTTCAGCGTTATCCGAAATGAAATAAAGAAAGATCATAAACAGTTATATGGTATCGACCCTGATAATTTTACGGTTCCCGACCTTACCAGTAACGACTCTCTTCTTTTTTGGGGCGAGAATATTATAAGAGGAGAGCAAAACCGTACGGCACAGGGTGGTATACCTATTTATAACCCAACAATTGCGCGTGTGAATGTCGCGTTTTCACAATTTAAAGATGCGTATTTTGCACAGAAAACATATCAGAATACGACATCCCGTCAATTGGATAATTTGAGCCAGCAGCGTGAAGATATTGATGCTACATTAATATTGTTATGGAATCAGATTGAAGCTGCTTTTTCGAATCTGCAACCAACGGAACGCCTGGAAAAGTGTAAAGAGTATGGTGTTGTATATTATTTGAGAAAAGAAGAAAGAGAAAAAGAGAAGAAGCAGTTGAATAGCAATGAAAATTATTGATACACATTCACATATTTATTCTGAAGAATTTGATAATGATATAGATGAGGTAATTGACCGTGCTAAGAAAGTTGGCGTGGGAAACATATTAATGCCCAATATAGATGTGTCTTCTATAGCCCGTTTACATCATATTTCGGATAAGTATAGTGGTTATTGTGCTCCTATGATGGGTCTGCATCCTACCAGTGTGAATGAAAACTGGCGGTCGGAACTGGATACTATTAAGCAGGAGCTAACGAAGCGGAAATATATTGCGATTGGAGAGATAGGCTTGGATCTTTATTGGGACAGAACCTATGAGGAGGAGCAGAAAGAAGTTTTCGAAGAGCAACTGCGTTGGAGTATCGACTATGATCTGCCTGTAGCTATACATTCGCGTGATGCCATATCTCAATGTATCTCCTGCATCAGAAATGTGGGAGCTGAAAAGTTGAGAGGTGTATTTCATAGCTTTGGAGGCACAGAAGAGGAACTGGACGGGATACTCTCGTTAGGGGGCTTTATGCTGGGTATCAACGGAGTAGTTACATTCAAGAATTCGACCTTGTCAACCGTATTGAGAAATACGGACTTATCCCATATCATTGTTGAAACAGACGCTCCTTATCTGGCACCGGTTCCATACAGAGGCAAAAGGAACGAACCGTCATATACATTGAATGTCGTTGAGAAATTGGCCGAAATATATGGTTTAACAATTGAGGAAATCGGCGAAATAACCTCACAAAACGCTGAAGAACTATTCTTCTGAAAAATAAAAGATTGCGCTAAGGCCTTGGTGATAACAAAAGGAAAAGATATCGGAAATGATATTTGATCCTGCCTTCTTTAAAGATTAATTTGTCAGAATAAAAATATCCCTTATCTTTGCATGCACAATAGTTTTGGAGAGGTGCTCGAGTGGTTGAAGAGGCATGCCTGGAAAGCATGTATACGGGTAACTGTATCGAGAGTTCGAATCTCTTCCTCTCCGCAATACTAAGATATAATAAGGATTAAAACAGGCAAAGTCCTCTTTTAGTCCTTTTTTTATTGATCCTGTGAATGAAGAAGATACTTTTTATATTACTGCTCTTAGTCTCATGCAATCCTCCTGCTCGGGATAGCGAAGATATTATTACCGGGAAGGTAGTGAGCGTGGCCGATGGCGATACTGTGACTATACTGACTGATGCGGATGAGCAAATCCGTATCCGTTTTTATGGAATAGACGCACCGGAGAAAGGACAGGATTATGGAAATAAAGCACGCCTGTACCTCAATGACCTTTGCTATGGGAAAAGGGTAAAAGTAGAGAAAAAGGGAGTTGACCAGTATGGACGTGTGCTTGGTGTAGTTTATGTCAAAGAACTCAATTTGAATCAGGAAATGGTTCGGAACGGGCTTGCATGGTATTACGACTACTATGTAGAAGACCCGTATATGGAAGAACTGGAAAAAGAAGCCCGAAAGCAAAAACTGAATATCTGGAGTATGAAGAACCCTGTTTCTCCTCACGAATTCAGAAAGGCCAAACGGGAAAAAGAAAGGTAATACTGAACTAAAGATTCTATTTCTTCTTCCGTACCGACCAGCCGAAACCGCCGATCCTCTCTCCCAGATTGTAATATTGCCCGTGGGAGTATGCTATGGGATTCGCTTCTTCCAGACTGAATTTGCCTGTTTCCTTATCTATGTATTTCTCGTCAGCCTTGACGTTCACCACATCCGCTATAAACATGTCATGAGAGCCCAGACCGATTATTTCCTTTACCCTGCATTCTATATTTAATGGCGATTCGGCAATGATGGGAGCACGTACGACTGACGCTTTGCCAGCGGTTAGCTTCATCTCTTCAAACTTGTTTGTATCCTTTCCCGATTTCACCCCGCACCAGTCTGTCGCATAGGCCAAGTCCTCTGTAGTAATGTTTATTACGAATTCCATATTCCTCTTTATAATCTCGTATGAATGCCGTTCGGGGCGTACCGATATGTAGCACATGGGAGGATTGGTGCAAATCGTTCCCAGCCAGCTAAGGGTGATAATGTTGTATTCAGCAGGCGTGCTTCCGCAACTTATCATTGCCGCCGGCAACGGATATATAAGGGTTCCGGGTTTCCAGTCTTGTTTCATTTCAGTATTATCTCGTCTTTCTTTATCTTCAGGTTACAATAGTGGCAGCGTAGCTCTGTATTGTTGCAATCTATAACTTCGAAACGGGTCGTCATCGGCTCATTATTTGTGATGCACTTCGGGTTATTGCATTTTACAATCCCTTTGATCGTTTTGGGCAGTTCTACCCTTTTCTTTTCCACCACCTCGTAATCCCTGATTATATTGAGTATGACGTTAGGGGCTATCAGCGCGATTTTATTGATAACGTCTTCTTCAAAGTACTTCTCTGATATTTTTATAATGCCCTTCGATTGCATTTTCTTGCTTTCCAGGTTGTTGCCTATGGTTATGGGGTTTTCCAGTTTTTCCAGTTCCAATAACGATACTACCTTGAAAACGACATTGGAAGGTATATGATCTATCGCAGTTCCATTACATAATGCAGCTACCTGTAATTCTTTTCTACGTTCTTTCATAACTAAATTTCAAGATTTATAACTCATAACTCTTTTTGCTGTTTTGTCTGCTCCTCCCTTTTGGGGAGGTTGGGAGGGGTGTTAATCCACATTTATTCCTAACGCGTCACAAATAACAGCTTCGCGTGTGAATACCCCATTCTTAGCCTGTTCAAAGTAGTAAGCCTTAGGGCTGTCGTCCACATCCTGCTGTATCTCATTCACACGGGGTAGGGGATGCAGTATTTTCAGGTTATCCTTAGTCCCTTCCAGCATGTCTTTTCTCAGTATGTAGATATTCTTTACCTTCTCGTATTCCATCAGGTCGGTAAATCGTTCACGCTGTACACGCGTCATGTACAGTATATCGGCTTTTTCGATGACCTCTGGCGAAAAATCGGTGTGCTCCTCATACCTGATGCCACGTTCGTCGCAAAAGGTCTTATATGTGTCCGGAAGGCTTAATTCTTCGGGGGCGACAAACAGGAAAGTCGGATTAAAGTGAGACATTCCGATGATAAGCGAATGTACAGTCCTGCCATATTTGAGGTCTCCTACGATTGTGATTGTAAGGTCGTCAAGCTTTTCCTGCGTTTTGAATATGGAATACATGTCGAGCATCGTCTGTGTAGGATGCTGGTTTGCTCCGTCTCCCGCGTTGATAATAGGTATCGAGGATATTTCGGAAGCATAGCGTGCGGCTCCTTCCAGATGGTGGCGCATGACTATTATGTCAGCGTAGTTGTTTACCATCAGTATGGTGTCCTTCAGCGTTTCGCCCTTGGCGGAACTGGTCGTAGCTGCATCGGTAAAACCTATGATGCGTCCTCCAAGCCGGTTTACGGCAGTTTCGAAACTAAGGCGTGTCCGCGTTGACGGTTCGAAGAAGAGGGTTGCGCAAACCTTGCCTTTCAATAGCCTCCTGTTTGGTTGTTCATCAAATTTCTTTGTCAGATTGAGTATTCTCAGGATGTCGTCCTTCGAATAATCTGTAATCGATACCAGACTTTTATTACACATACCGTTTATATTTTTGAAGAATTATAGTTTGAATATTTCATTTTCTTTAAAAGTTACAAGTTGCCGATTGTTCCAAGCTATTGGCCAAAAACTTTTTGTTAAAAAGTAACATTTGTAACACTCTTTCGCTATTTCTATCTGTCACTTTCCTCTTGCATGCCTCCATGAAAATATTCATAGGCATATGTTTCAATATATCCACCCGAAAGATCATTCCCTTTTTCATCGATTATTGTATAAGTTTGTTGACAATCGCCAATAGTTGCCTCTCCATCAAGCCCTAACAGGATAGTATAGAATGTATCTGTTAGTAATGCTGATACAAAATCTTCAAAAACAGGATATTGTTCTTCTGTCAGATTCAGGTCGGCAACAAGTTTTGTTACCAAACCATTATGACCATTTTTACCTTCGATATACACTTTGAAACAATCATTATAGAGAGATTGCTTTTCCTTGTAGAATTGTTTTACAAATTCTTTAATTATTTGTTCTTTTCCCATCACTAATAGATAATATTATTTCAAAAAAAATCCCCGAAAAAGAGGACTTCTTCGAGGATAAATATCTAGATCAATAAATTAATATCACTTGTAATACAGGAACCACTGTCATGAAAATAATACTGCTGTATAAAGGACATTCTTTTCATCATCATTCATTCTCTATATTATTGGTTACAAAGGTAATTACTTTTTTTGAGATATATGATTTCTAACTCTCAATTTTATTTTTTTAGTACGTCAGTTGTTAGATCGTAACTATTGCCGGAGCAGATGCCCGAATAAAATAAGGGTGCCCATATTAGAGCACCCTTACCTATCTATATCCGTCAATATCAATCTATTTCTACAATGCAGAAGCGCCGCCGATAATATCAAGCAATTCGTTTGTAACAGCCTGCTGACGCGACTTGTTGTACTGTATCGTCAGGTCTTGCACCAGTTCTTCGGCATTGTCGGAAGCTATTTGCATAGCCATTGTACGTGCAGCATGTTCCGAAGCATTAGCATCGAGCAACGCCGCATACAAGCGCGAATAGAGCACTGTAGGAATCAGTGAATCGAGTATCTCCTCTTTCGAAGGCTCCAGAATATAGTCGGCAGAAAAACTTTCAGCCTGTTCTTCATTTCCTTTGCCATGTTTCAGGTCGAAAGGAAGGAACTGTGTTACTCTTAATTTCTGAGACCCTGTAGAAACAAAGTGATGATATATCAGTATTACTTCGTCAAGTTCCTTATCAATATATTTTTTTATCAATTCTTTTGCCAGATCCTGTACTGCCTGGAAAGTAGGTTTATCAGCCATTTCCCTAAAATCCCCTTCAAGTTTTATTCCTTGTTTTTTAGCTGTGTCTGCCAGTTTCTTACCTACAGGATATACCAGTACATTTTCCTTTCCTACCTCTTCCTTTTTCTTATTGAAGGCCGTATTGAACTCTTTTATCACATTCGAGTTATACGCCCCGCAAAGCGAAGAATTGGAAGCAAAGGCAACTATAGCAACTCTCTTCGTTTCTCTTTTTTGAATAAAAGGAGATTCGTAACTCGTATCAGAAGCGAGAAGATTGGTCAGTATAGTATCTAACTTCTGCTGATAAGGCAGGAAATTATTTATCGCATTCTGAGCCTTATGCAGCTTGGATGAGGCAATCATCTTCATTGCAGAGGTAATCTTCTTTGTACTCTTTACTGAGCCAATTCTATTTTTTATTTCCTTAAGAGATGCCATAATTCATTATTTTTTATACTGGGAAGCAATGTCCTTCGCTACCTTCTTGATAATGTTTTCTATATCTTCGTTGATAACGCCTTTTTTCAGCAGGTCGAATACTTCAGCCTGATATTGCATTTCCAATGTCCGGAGGAACTCGGTTTCGAATTCGTGTACTTTTTCGGCAGGAACCTGGCGCAATAGGCCGTTAGTCCCGCAATATAATACGGCGATCTGCTTTTCTACAGGCATCGGTGCGTATTGTGGCTGAACAAGCAACACTGTATTCTTCTTACCCTTGTCTATGGTCATTGCAGTAACAGGGTCCATATCTCCACCAAACTGTGTAAACGCTTCCAGTTCACGATACTGAGCCTGGTCTATTTTCAGCGTTCCGGCAACTTTCTTCATCGCCTTCACCTGAGCCGAACCTCCCACACGCGATACGGAGATACCCACATCGATAGCGGGACGCATACCGGAGTTGAATAAGTCAACATCGAGGAATATCTGTCCGTCGGTAATGGAGATTACGTTTGTCGGGATATAAGCCGATACGTCACCTGCCTGAGTTTCAATAATCGGCAATGCAGTAAGCGAACCGCCTGCTTTTACCTTCCCTATCAGGCTGGGTGGCAGGTCATTCATTTGTTCAGCTACTTCTTGCTGGTTGATTATCTTGGCTGCACGTTCCAAAAGGCGGGAATGCAGGTAGAATATATCGCCCGGATAAGCTTCACGGCCCGGAGGGCGGCGAAGGATCAACGATACTTCGCGGTATGCTACAGCTTGTTTCGACAGGTCATCATATACCACAAGCGCATGGCGGCCTGTGTCGCGGAAGTACTCGCCGATAGCAGCGCCAGCAAATGCGGCAAAGTACTGAACGGCGGCAGGCTCGGCAGCTGTAGCCGATACTATTACTGTATAGTCAAGAGCGCCTTTTTCTTTTAATGTTTCTACTATATTAGCCACAGTAGACGCTTTCTGGCCTATAGCCACATAGATACAATATACCGGATCTCCGGCGTCATAATTGCTTTTTTGATTTATGATAGTATCTATGGCAATAGCTGTTTTTCCTGTTTGGCGGTCACCGATAATAAGCTCACGCTGACCTCTACCGATAGGAATCATGGCATCTACAGCCTTCAGCCCCGTTTGAAGCGGCTGAGTAACGGGCTGACGGTAGATTACCCCCGGAGCTTTGCGCTCTAGTGGCATTTCGAGCAGTTCGCCGCTAATAGGGCCTTTTCCATCCAAAGGCTCTCCCAGAGGATTGATTACACGGCCAAGCATACCTTCGCCTACATTGATAGAGGCGATACGGTTTGTACGCTTAACGGTAAATCCTTCCTTAATCTGGTCTGACGGACCTAGTAGCACGGCTCCGACGTTGTCTTCTTCAAGATTCATCACAACGGCCATGATGCCGTTGTCAAACTCAAGAAGTTCGTTTGCTTCCGCGTTTTTCAGCCCGTATATGCGAACAACTCCATCTCCTACATAAAGAACAGTACCTACCTCGTCGAATTGTACGCGGCTACTAATGTTCTCAAGCTGCATTTTCAGCACATCGGAGACTTCGCTTGCTTTTATATTTTCAGACATATAATTTAATTTGAAAATTAGATATAAGATACAAGGTACGAGATACAAGGCATTTAACTTGCCTACTCATGTCTGATCTTTTTTAATCGTTTAAAAATTAGATACAAGATGTCAGATACAAGGCGTTCAACTGGTTAACTCGTATCTTGTCAGCTTGTTAACTCATGTACTATCCAATCTTACTGTTTTCGGCGATAAACTGTTGTTTAATCCGTTTCAGCTGGTTCTTAACGCTTGCATCGAGCCTGTATGTATCGATGTAGAGGATAAATCCTCCTTCGATATCGGGGTCTACTTTTGTTTCAAAATCAAGCGTTCCGGGCTTAATGGTTTGGAGCAGGCCTTTCATCTTTTCGATAACCGCGTCATCTACCGGAGTAGCCGTTACCAGTTTACCTGTGTTGATGCGTTTTGCTTCGCAGTACAGGTCAATGTAACTCAACGCGATATTCTGAAAAAATGCTTCCCGCCTGTTTTTTACTACCAGTTCGGCAAACCGTGAGAACTCTGTATTCGGTTTTCCGCCCACGGCAGCTTTTATAAGCGTCAGTTTATCATCAGCGTTCAACGTAGGATTATCCATTGCCATACGCAACTGAGGCACATCGTTAAATGCAGATGTTATTTTTTTCATTTCAATAAACATTGCATCTTCCGCTTTCTGCTCTATCGCATATAGCAATAGGGCTTTGGCATATCGCTTCGAAATCATCCCTTCATTCATAACAGTTAAGATTTAGATACCATAGCTTCGTCCACCAGACGGTCAATCATTGACATTTGATCTTTAGAAGTTTTCAAAGAGTCGCGGAGAACTTTTTCGGCAACGTCTACAGACAGCTCGGCTACCTGACGGCGGATGTCGCGTATAGCCTGATCTTTTTCAGCCTGAATCTGTTTCCTTATTTCCTCCATTTCTTTTGCCCCTGCTATCTTGGCTTGCTCTTTCGCTTCGTTGACGATGCGGTCGCGCGTGTCGGCAGCCTCTTTCAATATTTTAACCTGTTCTGCTTTGGCCGATGAAAGTATTTCATCGCTCTTTTGCCTGATGGTAGCGAGCTGCTCATTCGCTTTTTGTGCAGCGTCCAGCGAGTCTTGTATGTAGTTTTTCCGGTCGCTAACCATTTTAGTGATAACCGGAAAACCGAACTTTGCCAGCAGGATGAATACGATGCCGAAGCATATAACCATCCATACAACAAGACCAAATTCAGGTTTTAAAAGCATATTTTTCTATTTTTATTATTATAAAACGAGTATAAGCAAACAAACTACTACCGCGAACAGAGCTACCCCTTCAATCAAGGCCGCAGCGATAATCATAGACATACGGATGTCTCCGCTTGCTTCAGGCTGACGGGCGATACCTTCCATTGCCGAACCACCGATTTTTCCGATACCGATACCTGCGCCAATAGCTGCTAAACCTGCACCCAGTGCAGCACCTAATTGAGCCAGACCTGATCCGGCTACTGCTTGCAATAAAACTGCTAAAGTTGATAATAACATAATCTTTTCTTTTTTTAAGTTATTTAATTTAAATATTTAGTTACATGTTAATTAGCAAATTGGTGAATTTCATTTTCACTTTTTCGAATTTGTCAATGTTTTTCGGCGTGGTGTGGTTCAACCTGAGCCAAACCAATGAATACTGCCGATAGCATAGTAAATACGTATGCCTGAATGTATGCTACAAGTATTTCTACTACATCCATAAAGATTGTCATCACAACCGATACGAAAGTCATAGAAGTGAATAATACTGTACCTAGGGTTGCTGTTACAAATATCAAACTCATCAATCCAAGTACAATGGAGTGTCCGGCCAGGATGTTGGCAAAAAGACGGATCATTAATGCGAATGGTTTGGTTAGCATACCTACGATCTCTATAACAGGCATGATAGGCACCGGAACTTTGAGCCACGTTGGTACTTCGGGCCAGAATATTTCTTTCCAGTATTCTTTTGTACCAAACAGGTTGACGGCAAAGAATGTAAATATGGCCAATACTAGTGTTATGGCAATATTACCTGTTACATTAGCCCCTCCGGGGAAGATCGGTATCAGTCCCATCAGGTTGTTGATGAATATAAAGAAGAAGGCTGTGAGCAGGTATGGTGTAAATTTCCTGTAATTCTTCCCGATGCATGGTTTTATTACATCGTCTACAATACTCATGATAAACATTTCCATAAATCCTACGAATCCTTTCGGAGCTTTGTATTTACCTTCACTATTGTTCTTCTTGTACCAACGCGCTACGCAAAGTATGATCGAAACCAATATGATACAGCTAAGGATAAGGGATAATGTATTTTTAGTAATGGAAAGATCCCAGGGGCGAATTTCTTCTCCTGCTGCGTTCTTTTCTACTATTTTTCCTTTATAATCGCCATCGGGCGCAATATAGAAGCCATTATGGGCTTCGTGTCCATGATGGAATCTGGAGGACATAAATACATTTAATCCACTAGTCTCGCTAAATACGATAATGGGTAATGGTACAGAAATATGGGTTTCTCCGGCAGTTGCAATATGCCACTCGTATGAATCCATCAAGTGATCCATAATCATTCCGGCGATATCCAGTTTTTCTTCTGTTCCATGTTCTGTGTCTGCCGCACTTAGAGGAAATGAAAACCCAATAAGCAACAAACACAATAATGCAATATGTTTTATCCTATTACTCATTATGATTATTTATTTTAATATGTTTTTCTATTTTCGTAAACAAAAATGTTTCCGCTATCAAAAACAATAAGTAAAATACTATGTATATAATGATGAACATTTTTATATTATACGATCTCTCTATAATGTAATAGATAAGCACGAAGACTAGAGACAAAACTATTTTTATAACCTTTGTCAGCGTGTATATATTTACCAGTCGTTTTTTGTCTTTACTATAGCTGTTTTTTTCTACCAGATTCAGTATAAAGATTTCTACAATCATGAAAAATATGAAGATACCTAAATACCAGTTCCAGCTAAAGCCGGGAAAAAAGGAGTGCAGTATAATTGCTATAATAGCTCCAACTAGTAGGCCATAGCCAATCAACCCGGAAAACAACCTCGCTTTGAATGAGTTCATAAATTCAGACGACACAAATAGTTACTACATTCTGTATCACTTCTGCAATACCTCCTTTTACTTCTACCGATTGTTCTGTTCCACTTGCGCTGTAGGTTATCGCCCCTTCTTGCAGGGACGATATTAAGGGCGCGTGGTCGGGATATACTCCGAATCGGCCTTTAACACCGGGAATTACAACCGATGATACCATTCCGGAAAACAGTTTCTTTTCGGGTGATATAATATTTAATTGAAGTTCTGAATTTTTCATAATTTCTAATTTGCTAGTTGCCATTCCCTCCAACCTTCCACGAATAGGAAAGGCCTTCTCCCTCCCTGTAGGGGAGGGCTGGGAAGGGATGTTTTATTCTGCTGCCTGGGCAAGTATTTTTTCGCCCTTAGCTATGGCGTCTTCTATTGTTCCTACGTTGAGGAATGCCTGTTCAGGTAAATGGTCAACTTCACCATCGAGAATACGCTGGAATCCTTTTATCGTATCCTGTATATCCACTATCACTCCGGGAACTCCTGTAAACTGCTCGGCCACATTGAACGGCTGGGACAGGAAGCGCTGTACACGCCTAGCCCTGTTTACGGTCAGCTTATCGTCATCGGAAAGTTCATCCATCCCTAAGATTGCAATAATATCCTGAAGCTCTTTATTTCGTTGAAGTATCTGTTTCACTCGTTGAGCCGTATCATAGTGTTCTTGTCCTACCACTATAGGGTCGAGGCTTCGCGATGTAGATCCAAGAGGGTCTACGGCAGGGTAAATACCCAACTCGGTAATCTTACGATCCAATACGGTAGTTGCATCCAGATGGGTAAAGGTTGTGGCCGGCGCAGGGTCGGTCAAGTCATCGGCGGGTACATATACTGCTTGTATAGATGTGATTGAACCACTTTTTGTAGAGGTAATACGTTCTTGCATCGCACCCATTTCGGTAGCTAGTGTAGGTTGATAACCAACTGCCGACGGCATACGCCCAAGTAGGGCTGATACTTCGGAGCCCGCTTGTGTGAAACGGAATATATTATCAATAAAGAACAAAATGTCTTTTGTCCCGCTATCTTTTGCATCACGGAAAGATTCTGCTATCGTAAGGCCCGACAGAGCTACGGATGCGCGCGCGCCGGGAGGTTCGTTCATCTGTCCGAACACTAACGATAATTGGGATTTTTCTAATTCTTTAGGGTCAACTTTAGACAAGTCCCAGTTGCCTTCTTCCATGCTCTTTTCAAACTCTTCTCCGTAACGGATAACTTTGGCTTCTATCATTTCGCGAAGTAAATCATTTCCTTCACGGGTGCGTTCTCCTACACCTGCAAATACCGAATATCCGTCATGGGCCTTCGCCATATTATTGATTAGCTCAAGAATCAATACGGTTTTGCCTACTCCGGCTCCACCAAAAAGGCCTACCTTACCACCTTTAGCGTAAGGTGCCAGCAGATCAATTACTTTAATCCCGGTGAAAAGGACTTCACGCGCGGTTTGTAATTCTTCAAATTTCGGGGCTTCGCGGTGTATAGGTGCTCCGTCTACTTTGTCGAGGAGCGCCATGCCGTCGATCGTATCGCCTACTACGTTCATCAGTCGTCCTTTTACCTGATTGCCTATGGGCATTCTGATGGGCGACCCTAATGGCATCGCTTCCAGTCCACGGCTAATCCCGTCTGTACTATCCATAGCAACGGCACGCACGGTGTCTTCGCCTATGTGCTGTTTTACCTCGAGTATCAAAGAACGGCCATCCGGCCTTTTAACTTCAAGAGCATCATTGATTTTCGGTAGGTTCTGAACCGGATTGGGCGTATCAAAGAATATATCCACTACTGGCCCGATAACCTGTGAAATGTGCCCGACTAATTGTGACATAAGCTTTTGTGTTTATATATTTGTTTTTAATTTATTTCCTTTTTTCTGTTTGCAAAACTGTATTGAAAAAGCCGTAAAGAATTATACTTGAATTCTTTACAAAATTTCAAAAATCTACTGAATAATAGAGCTTCTTAGCAAATCAATAAAAGCTGAGGTATCTTATGTGTATAATATGGTACCAGACTCCTCTATTAAATTATCGAAGACAAATATAAACAATAATAGTTTCGATTACTCTCTTTGTAAAGAAAAAATATAAGTAAACTTACTATTTTTAAATATTAATTAACAATGTGCGTGTGTGCGCACACACTAAAGGTGTAAAAAATGAAAAAGATTGTGGCTTTTTTTAGATTTTAGTCTTAGTATATACGATTTGTCGATAATTTGATTATATGTGAAGTGATTAGGAAACATAGGCACTAAGAAAGCTTATAATAACAGTGCAGAGGTGAGTAATAGAATAAGTAACTGTTTAAATTTTCTTCGTTCATTTTTAGTCTGTCTTGATTTAATCCCCCTTTATGCAGCTCAAATAGTCCGCTATTATCAACTTCGCAAAAGGAAGAGGTGTTTCTTTAATAACTCAGAAATTGGAACGAGATATTTCCTAACAGTTACAAAGCAATCTAATTTTTAATATTATTTTTGCAATAATAAAAATAGGGGTCTTATAGACCTTTTAAATTTTAGCAAACTTTTTAATACTTTTTCTATCATTTTGGACGGGGCGGAACGACATAAGCCGATTGTGAATTGACAGAGCGAAGCAGAGCCAAAATAGCTTGAAGTATGAGATATGTCTTATTGTTAGTCTAACAATAAGATGTAAGGATAGAAAGTCTTGTTGGTCGTATAAATACACTTTTTTTTAACGGGTACTAGAATAGCTGAAGTTTATTTAAACTTATATAGATGATATCTACTTTAATATCTTGGGTCATTATATTTTACATTTCATTCTCACTGGGAGATTTATTCCTTTTTTTGTATAATCGGATTTGTAAAAGTGAAGAATATTATAATTTTCTTGATACTTTTATAATAGGAATATGTTTTATTACAGTTCTGCTTTCCATTTCGTCTCTTTGGTTTCCTTCCAATCAATATGTGTTGTTGACTTATTTAATAATTACTGTTGCTTACTGGATATTGAGGAAAGAAAGGTTGAAAACCTATATTAAGGATGTATCAGAGCATGTGAACTCAATGACGAAATTTCAGATCTCAACTATTTTCTTCAGTTCTTTTATTATTTTGTTTCTAATGGCTTTCTGTTCCGATTTTTATGATGCAAATGTGTATCATCATCAACAAATAAGGTGGAATGAAGAATTTGGTGTTGTCCCCGGCTTGGCAAATATTGAAGATCGATTCGGTTTCAATTCCAATTATTTATTGATATCTGCAGTTTTTTCTTTCCGGTTTCTGTTTGGAGAGGCTCTTAATACAATTCAGTCTTTATTGTTTGTAGCCATAACATTTTGGATTTTGATTCAAATATTTAAAACAAATTATGGTATAGCACATATTATAGCTTTGTTCTTTATGTTATTGATTTTATTTACAAATAGTACATTGCTGAATGATTCCAGTACCGATATAATCCCTCTTCTTTGTATTTTCTACTTCATTATTAAAACAGTATCAGCTCCGGACTGGCTGGTTAAACAACCCTTTTTAGCCTCTTTGCTACCAGTAATAATGGTTACTTATAAGCTGTCAACATCTGTTTTCTGTCTCATAAGTCTGGGCATTCTTATTTATTTATTCAGACAGGGTAAATTAAGGAATATATTTTTTATTTTAATAATTTCAATTTTGTGCGTTTTGGTATGGTGTATCCGTAATGTGGTCATTACCGGGTATTTAGTGTACCCGTTCGAAAGCATCGATTTATTTTCTTTTGACTGGAAAATGCCAAAAGCCAGCGTTCAGCTTGAGCGGCTGCATGTGCAGGAATGGGCTAATTGGGTTTTCAGCTATTTATTTGAGATTAAAAGAAATAGATTGATTATAAATGTGACAAATTATTCCATGTTTATTCTGGCTGTTTTGTCACCCATTGTTGTAATATATAGTTGGATAAAAAAAGTAAAGATAAGCAATTCAGTATATTATATATATGCTGTGTCGATGCTATGTTTGTTTTTGGGAATGATGACTGCTCCTGATTTTCGTTTTGTCGGCGGATATTTGTTTGGTTGTGGATTTATTCTCGTATATTCAATTTTGAAATATTTCAAAGTAGATGAAACCACTTTTCCTGTTTTAGGCAAAATAGCAATATCCTTTATTATTGTTTGTGCTTTATTGTTTGTCACCGATATGAACTATAGAATGATAATAACATCTGACTATACAACGAGAGACCTTTCATATATATGGTGGAAACAAAAAAGATTTGATTATAAAACACAGTATACAGAATACAATATGAATGGGCTTACTATATATTTAATTGATCGGGAAAAAACCTGTACCTTTGATGTTTTACCTTCAACAACATCTTATGAAGGTATTCCTTTTACCCCATTTAAGGGGCTTAAGTTGCAAAGTATTAATACTGTAGAAGCCAGGGGAGATAATCTTCAGGATGGATTCAGAACTAAAAAAGAATATGTAGATATTATTAATGATAATGTGGAGGAATATATAAAAGCATATTTAAAGAGATATGAACAATATAACGAACCGGTATCCCATAAATAAGCTTTTATTTAAGTAACTGTTTAAATTTCCTGACAGTTACTAACATTTAATTTTATTTTTGTATCCTAAAAGAATAATTTTATAAAATATGGGTAAAGTTTTAATTATCGGAGCCGGTGGTGTTGGCACCGTTGTGGCTCACAAGGTTGCGCAGAATATGGATATCTTCACAGAAATTATGCTGGCCAGCCGTACCAAATCGAAGTGTGACGCTATAGCAAAGGCTATAGGGGGGAATAAAATACAAACAGCCAGGGTAGATGCTGATGATGTGGAGGATTTGAAAAAGCTATTCAACTCCTTTAAACCCGAACTGGTTATAAATGTGGCTTTGCCATACCAGGACTTGACTATAATGGATGCCTGTCTGGCATGTGGCGTCAACTATCTGGATACAGCCAACTATGAGCCGAAAGATGAAGCTAAATATGAATACAAGTGGCAATGGGCTTATCAGGATAGATTCAAAGAAGCAGGATTGACAGCCATTTTAGGTTGTGGCTTCGATCCGGGGGTAACGAGCGTGTTTACTGCTTATGCCGCTAAGCATCATTTCGATGAAATGCACTATCTGGATATTGTGGATTGTAATGCCGGAGATCATGGCAAAGCGTTTGCCACAAACTTTAATCCTGAAATCAATATCCGTGAGGTTACCCAGAAAGGTAAATACTGGGAAAACGGAGAGTGGGTGGAAACAGAGCCGCATGCGATACACAAACCGCTGAACTATCCGAATATAGGCGCAAAAGAGTCTTATGTGATTTATCACGAAGAGTTGGAATCGCTTGTGAAGAACTACCCAAGCCTGAAAAGGGCACGTTTCTGGATGACATTCGGACAAGAGTATCTTACACACCTGCGTGTAATACAAAATATAGGTATGGCGCGTATCGACCCTATCATATATAACGGTGTGGAAATAGTGCCTATCCAGTTTCTGAAGGCTGTGCTTCCTGATCCGGGCGAACTGGGAGAAAACTATACAGGGGAAACTTCTATCGGTTGCCGTATCAAAGGCCTCAAGGATGGTAAAGAACGTACATACTATGTGTACAATAACTGTTCGCACGAAGCTGCCTATAAAGAAACCGGAGCACAGGGCGTAAGCTATACTACGGGTGTGCCTGCAACTATCGGCGGCATTATGTTTATGAAAGGCCTGTGGCGTAAACCGGGTGTATATAATGTAGAAGAATTTGATCCGGATCCGTTTATGGATCAATTGAACAAGCAAGGCTTACCTTGGCACGAATTGTTCGATGTGGATTTGGAAATGTAACACCTCCCCAACCCCTCCGAAAGGAGGGGCTTACTTCTGTAACCTACTCCTCCCTTTTGGGGAGGTCGGGTGGGGTATCATTCTTCCGGCAGGCTTTTCCATCGGCGTATAATAGCGGATATCAGCCACATCGCAAGTATAGTAAATACCAGATTTGCCCAAAACATACAGGTGATATCCTTACCCTCTATCTCTATCTCGGCATATTTTACTTTGGTGTATTCGAGATAGCAAGCATAGATTAAAAATAATAATGGTACAATGCAAGGTAACAACCACATAAATATATTGGTGTATACCGGAGATTTTCCTTTATGCTCGTTTCCTTTTACTTTGACAACTATACGCACCCACAGCGCTGCAAACAGCATTACCCAGAACGCGCTCATGAACATTAATACGATTTCTTCGTTACTGTAGCCTATCGATTCCCTGATGCCTACGCCTGTTAGTATAACAATAAATATAAGGATACCCGCCGACACCAGCGCTATGAGCCACGATCTGCCGCCTGTAGCCCTGAATGAGAATATGAAAGCGGATGCCATAAGGGCTACACAGACACAAATTAACGAAAGGGCTTCCATGTCACCATTATCTTCATAGCATTTCAGTATTTGTACATAGCCTGACCTCAGTTCATTGTATGGCAAGCGGGGTGTATAGTCAGTATATCCATAGTCATAATTATAGCTTATATTGATGTTGTACTCATGTTCTACCTTCGGAGCCGTTGACTGTACACTGTTTTCGCTATAGGGCTCATCATCTGTTATCGAAGTTTTATAATCTTCATATTCATTGTTTACATATCTGATAAAATAGTTATCTCCGGTCACAGGATAGAATGGAGGCCTGTATATACGTATAAACCATTTTTCGGGAGTTAAGTCAGAACTTAACTTATGCTTTCTTTTTAATTTCTCAAAGCCTTTAATGATAGAGTATATACTATCACTTCTTTCTTCTTTGAGCCATGTTTTCACCAACTCCTGTTTCTTTATTTTTGCCGCACTTACTGAATCTTGCTTTTCATAACTGTAATAATAATCGTAATATTCATAATCATAAAATAGCAAAGATGGGCCTATATACCCCTTTATTTCTAAACCAGACTTCTGGCTATATTGTGTCTGATACAGGCTCAGATTCAGGCTCTCCGGATCGAGGGCCAGCCCATCCGGCATGGGTATAGGGTTGTTATACTCTGCCTTGTAGTTATAATAACTCTCGTTTTCATCAGGCATCAGCACCTTTGCCATATCTAAAAGGTCGAGAGCACTTTTGACCTCTGCCAGAGAGGCGGTGGACTTCCATTTGGTAAGATATCCCTGTGTAAGTGTAAAAGGCAGGAATGCGATGCCCGAGGTAATCACAAGTATCAGTAGCCATTCCATATATAGCTGGTGTGTCTTACGTGGGTAGAACGTCTTGAATCCGTTGTTCCTGTTATAATATACCAGCCAGCCGATTAATAACAAAATTCCGACCAGTATACACACAAAATATAACAGGCCGAGATCGTTGGCCGGCGAGTAGCCATAATAGTATGATTTCTGAAATTGTGAATTGGTAGAAATATAGCCTATGCCGAAGAATATAAGGTGCATGGCTATCAGTACGAATGCCATAGGCACTATCCTTATGTTCCACAATATGGGCTGGTTTAGCAATAAATATTTTTGTATTTTCTTAATCATCGTGTCTGTATTTTTTTTATGAAAGGAAAAAACGGCGTGTAGAATTAGAGATATTTCTGAAATAAGATAACGGAACCTGCTGTTCGAGTACGACTTTCAGAAAATCGTCCTGCGATATATTATCAGGGAAACTGGCTACATACGTACCTCCGTTTATTTGCAGTTTTTCCAGTTGTAGTTTTTCCAATACGTCATGCAGGCGGTCTTGCTTCCATTCCGATTCGAATTCTATGATTAGTTTTACTACTTCGGTATATGTTACATCCGTATCCTGGCATAAATTACGTGGAAGTCCGTTTTTTAGGAATATGACACTGTCCGATGTCTTTTCCACTTCGTAAAGCTGCTGCGAACTAAGGACTATTCCCAACGGGCGGAATGGCGACCTGGCTATATCCTTGAAATCGTCCAGAACGATTTGCTGGGCTAGTATATCCAGATTTGCGAGAGGTTCGTCTATCAGGAGCAGTTTGGGTTTCCTGAGCAGGGCTCTTGCCAGTTCAAAGCGCATTTTATAACCCGACGACAGGTTCTTCCATCCATAACTCCGGTATTTTCTCAGCCCCATTCTGGCAATGATTAATTCTACAATGAGGATATTCTCATCGCCGGTTATGCCATACGATGCGGCTGTGAACCGCAGGTTCGACAGTAAAGAGCCTTGCCATGACGTTGTGCGTTGAGGGATATATATCAGCTTAGAGCGTAGGTCATAATTGTCTTTATAGGGGAAATAATATTTTATATCCCCGCTTGTTTCCTGTAGTTCCCTGCATAAGGTGCGGAGCAGGGTGGTTTTTCCGTTCCCGTTTTCCCCTACGAGGCCTATTATTTCGCTGTCCTTTATCTCAAAGCTTATAGGGCCGAGGGCAAAAGACGATCGCTTATAAGATTTTATCAGGTTGTAAGTGGATAGTAATAATTTTCTGTCGTCTGAAACAACAGGCTTTTTAATCAACTCCTGGTAGATTATGTCTAGTATATTGCTGTATCGTTCTTTTACTTTCTCCTTTTTCTCATTCGGATTTGATTCCAGTTCGTCAAGAAATTTTACGACCTTTTTATAGATATCTATATTCTCTGTGTCTAAGGTGAAATCAATGATTCGTTTTGTCAACAAGGCAAAGTCTTCGTAGTCTATTCGTTTTTTTACCTCATCGAACTGTTCCTGGAATGATGTCATTACGTTATGTTTTGTATTGTTATGTAACTAGAGGCAAATATATTTATTTTTCCATAAAACAAGAGCCTGTTTAAATTTTATAGCGAATCTTTTTTATAACTATTATATGCCGAATGCTTATGTGCCATAATTTAATCTCAATATTAGTCAGGATTGCTTCGCAGTAAACTCAAAAATCACTATCTTTGTATCCCGTATTTGGATAACAAGTTTTATCCTTTTGTTATTCAATATCTAAGTTCTGATAGTAAAGCGTTATATATCAGATGAAATATACTCATCGGGGCTGACTGGCTTTGACAGCGAGATGAAGTGGTTTGTAAGCATGCAGTGCGTAGTCGGCTGGCACTATAATCTCAGACGTCAAAAATTTAACTGGCAATAACAATTACGCTCTTGCTGCTTAATCGAAGTATAGTAGATTCTAGCTTAATCCCTGCACAGGTGTAGGGACAAGACATTACCCGGAAGCTGTGGCTTCGAAGCGTTCCGATACGGTGGTGCAGATAAATCGGAGATAGGATAGGGGAGGCTTCGGCTCTTATCTGAAACTAAAGAAGCTAAGGTTTGGGTTGGTGGCTTCGGTCTTGCCCATTCACGAAAACCAAAGCGGAGATAAGCATGTAGAAAGCAAATTAGTTCCTTGTTTGGACCGGGGTTCAAGTCCCCGCAGCTCCACAACCCGAAAATGAAAAATGTATCTTACCCCTGTAAATTAGATATTTACAGGGTTTTTTGTTTTTGTATGGTTAGCAAAAAAGCGTTTTCAGGAGCTTTTAACTCAAAAAGGCGCTGATGCTTTTATTTTATAGATCTTGTCAGCACTTTTGCAATAGTCTTATGTGTATTTTATTGAAATTCAATAAATAACGATTCTGTATTTCTCATGTGATTACTTCTTATTCGTACTTTTATTATTAATGCGAATCAGTATTTGCTTTTGTTTAAATTATATGTTCTTTTATTTTTTATTCTGCGCGCAATCACAGATTGCTTGCCTTACTTTTGGCCGAAGCTCCAAAAGTAAGCAAAAAAGCATTGCGCCCCGCTTCGCCGTACGACCCACCATCGGCTTGCCGGCTGAATGAAGTGATGA
>NZ_QVMO01000046.1:0-25361 GCF_010501055.1 Dysgonomonas sp. 521 | reverse complement strand
GAAACGGGATGTTGTCCGAGCCGCAGGCGAGTTTCGTCCCGTTTAGCCGGCCAGCCGTTGGTGGGTCGCCGAGGGACAAAGCACTAGCCTTTTGCCTTCTTTTGGGCAATGCCAAAAGAAGGGGCAAGCCCGGGAGGGCGCGGCAGTAGGGAGCTACGACTAAAGTATTTAGCCTAGGATAGCCGTTATGTAAAAAATATAAGAACGATTATATTAATCATATTTTCAACTACTGATTGACATTATTAATAATTTAATTGTTTAGAAGTATGAAAAGAGTAACATTTAATGTATCCTTTTTTATAAAAAGGGCAAACATTGATAGAAATGGGAAGCATCCATAATTCTAAAAGTAGCTGTTAGTCGAGAAAAAATTGAAACATCTATTAGTCTGAAAGTAAATCCTGACCTTTGGAATACTCAAACAGGAAAGTCTATAGGTAAGTCAATTTGTTAATTTCTATCTAACGAGTAATAATACTTCTACTTTATTGGGTGCAACTCTGGTTAGTGGAATGGGCTGACGTATGGGGATGTGGGGAAGTAACCCGTTGTAGTGTGTTTGCTACAACGGGTTATTTTTATTATTTATTAGGAGTATCCCATTTTTTTGTGTTTGTGGATACGATGTTCAGGGTTTGATTGCCGGTTTGGATGAGGAAGTCGCCCTCTTCGAGAATCCATTTACCGTCGTAACCAACGAAGGCGAAGTCAGAACCTTTTATGGTGAGACTGACGGTTTTTGTTTCGCCCGGTTGCAGTTCTATCTTTTCAAAAGCACGCAGACGGCGAACGTCCGGTGTTAACGAAGCGATCAGGTCACTGCTGAAAAGTAATACACTCTCTTTCCCTGCGCGAGAGCCTGTATTCTTTACATCTACAGTGAAGGTCAACAGGTCGTCGGCCGTAAAGTTTGTCTTATTTACTTTGAGGTTACTATAGGCAAATGTGGTATAGCTGAGGCCATAACCAAATGCCCATTGTACATTTACTACGGCGTCGTAGTTATAGGCTCCTTCCATCTGACGGCCGATGTGTTCGCTGGGTTTGTGATCGTATGTTACCAGTGAATTGATCTCTTTCGGATAGGTATAAGGCATCTTGCCGCTGAAGTTAACCTCCCCGGCTATAAGGTTTGCCAACGCTTCGCCTCCGTAGTTGCCCGGCAGCATGATGTTTACAACGGCTTTGGCCAATGGTTCAATATCAGCGATGAGCCGTGGTCGGCCTTCGTTCAATATTAAAATAATGGGCTTATTGGTTTTAGCCAGGGCTTTAACCAGACTGAGCTGGTTTTCGGCCAGAAAGAGGTTATTCAGGTTTCCCGGGGTTTCACAGTAAGAGTTCTCTCCAATACAGGCAATGATGTAGTCTACATTGGCTGCCGCAGCTACTGCTTTTTCTATTTCGGGTGTATTTTCTTCCCACCAGTTACCCCCTTGCTTATAAGTAACTCCGGCTTCATAGATGATATTTTCTGCTCCAAAGGTAGTCCTAAATGCTTCGAGGATGGTGTTGTAGTCTGCTGCACATTCATCGGCTTTATCCCCTTGCCAGGAGTACGACCAACCACCGTTTAACGTACGCATGGAGTTGGCGTTAGGTCCTGTAAGGAGTATTTTCTTACCTTTTGCCAATGGGAGGATATTGTCTGTGTTCTTCAACAATATCATCGACTCTTCAGCAGCTTTTAAAGCAACTGCCGCATGTTCGGCACCACCAAACAATGGAAAGTCTTTGTAGTCATAATACGGTTTCTCAAACAGATTAAGCCGGAATTTGAGACGCAATACACGTCGTACCGCATCGTCGATACGGCTCATCGGTACTTCGCCTTCCTCTACCAGTTCTTTCAGCAATGTACAGAAATTCCAGTCGTACGGCTCCATCGCCATATCGATACCTGCATTGATAGCCATCCGGATAGCATCTTTTTTATCTTTGGCAACACGGTCACGGGTGTATAGGTTGTTGATATCCGCCCAGTCGGTTACAATCATACCGTCCCAGTTCAGGTCTTCTTTCAGCCAGGTGGTTAACAACTCATAATTGGCATGGAAAGGCAGTCCGTTGTTCATGGCAGAGTTTACCATCAGGGAAAGTGCCCCGTTCCGAACCATTTCCAGATAAGGTGCAAAATGCTTTTCACGCATGTCCTGCAAAGTGATGGAAGAAGGAGTACGGTCTTTACCGGAAACAGGCACGCCGTATCCCATGTAGTGTTTGAGGCAAGCTGCTACATAGTTTGTACCAACATGGTTGGGATCATTTCCCTGAAAACCTAATACGGACTCACGACCCATTTCTGCATTCAGATAGGCATCCTCTCCGTAGCTTTCCCAGAGGCGTGGCCAGCGGGGATCACGTCCCAGGTCGGTTACAGGGGCATAAGTCCAGGGGATGCTTCCGGCTTTGGTTTCGTAGGCGGAAATGCGGGCACCCTCCCGTGTCAGCTCCCGGTTAAAGCTGGCAGCCATATTAATTCCCTGCGGAAAGAAAGTAGCTCCCTGGGTATAGTTCGCTCCATGTACCTGATCTACGCCATAGATACAGGGAATACCAATTTCTTCCATAGATTTTTCCTGAATACGTTTAATTACTTCCTGCCATTTGGCCGGTGTCTGTGCTACGCCGTTGGGTACATTCAGAATGGAGCCTACTTTGTATTTACCGATTACATTATCCAGTTTGGCTTCGTCAATCTGAAAACCTTTGGCTCCTTCGATGCCCATGATGCGCATATAGATTTGCATCATTGTTTCCTGTGAAGGCATCTCGCCGTTCAATTTGAATTCCTCTTCAATATTATATTTTTTGAGGATATTTTCCAGATCCGTAATCTGCATGTTTGCTGGATTGATACCGGCAAAAGGGTTTTCACGTTGCTGGATAGCGTCGATGGCAAGCTCGCACATCTGTCCCACCTTTTCATCGAGCGTCATTTTTTTTAGTAACGCTTCCACTTGTTGCTCTATCTTTTCATCCCGCGGGATGGCTGGTGCAACAGTTGTTTGTGCCGTAGCAGCCAATATGGAGCCTGCTGCCAGAAATGATAATAAAATACGTTTCATTTTATACTATTTAAATGGATTTAAATTCCTTATCTTTTCAACCGGCGGATATCTGCCTGAAGTTTTAGTATATCTGTTGTTTTCTCTTTCGAAGCAGTAGCTTCTGCCTGTAAAGTAGCCTTTATGTCACGTGATGAAGAGCCAACGAGGAAAGTATACTTACCGGCATCTGTTACCCAGGTCGAAGATGCTTCGTCGTAAGACGCCAGATCGTAAGATTTTACGGTCAGATGAATGGTTGCCGTTTCGCCGGGTTTTAACTCCCGGGTTTTGGCAAACGCTTTCAACTCTTTGGCCGGTTTATTCATACCGGCGGCATCAGGAGCAGTTACATACAATTGTACGATTTCTTTTCCGGCTGCCGGGCCTGTGTTTTTCACATCTACAGAAACAGTAAAGATACCATTTTCTGTTTTAATAGCCGCATTAGTATATTCAAATGTGGTATAGGATAAACCATAGCCAAACGGATAAGAAACCTGTTTGTTGAAGGTGTCGAAGTAGCGATAGCCTACGTAGATGTCTTCTTCGTAGTTGGTATAGTCCCAATCTTTTATTTCTGTTTTTTTCTCTCCCGGATTTCCAAAATCCATACTACTCATAGCGCCATCCGTTGGGAAGTTTGCAGAAGATATATCGTCTGTATATTTTGCCGGGAATGTCATAGTTAGTTTTCCGGAGGGGGATGATTTTCCACTCAGTACATCGGCTACACTGTTTCCACCTTCTTGTCCCGCCTGCCATGCACAAAGAATTGCGTCGGGGAGGTCTTTCCATGAAGCGGTTTCGATGACGCCACCGATATTTAGTACTACTATTACTTTTTTGCCGGCGGCATGGAATGCTTTGCATACGTTTTGTAATAGTGTGTATTCTTCTTTCCGGAGGTTGAAGTCGTTGATGGTACGGTCCACGAATTCGCCGGAAGTGCGTCCCAGAGTGATGAGGGCAATATCGGATAGCTCTACCTGTTCCCGTAGCGTTTCAGCCGAAGGTAACAGTTCCGTAGGACGTGACAGGGGAAGGAACATAGCCATTTTGTTGGTATCGCCGGGTTTGTTGCGTTTGTTCTCGTTTATTATATGTTGTTCATACAGTTGCTTCAACTCTTCGTTGAGTTCATAACCTGCGTTTTTCAATCCATCCAATAAAGAGACAGTATACGCCCGGTTCACATTTCCCGAACCGGTTCCTCCTGCAATGAAATCATATGAAGTACATCCGAATAAGGCTACCTTTTTTACATCTGCCGTGAGCGGAAGCGCCTGGTTGTTATTTTTCAATAATACCATTCCTTCGGTGGCCGACTGGCGGGTTACGGCAGCATGCGCCTGCAGGTCAGGTTTATTGGAATATTGGTATCCTTTAAAGCGAGGTGTCTGCAAAATTATTTCAAGAATACGTTTTACGTTACGGTCAAGGATGGTCTCATCAAGTGTTCCGTCTTTTACCCCTTGCAAAATAGCTTCATATTGTTTATCTGTACCCGGTTGCAGCATATCATTGCCTGCCTGCATTTGTGCTATGGGGTCTTTTCCTCCAAACCAGTCGGTCATTACCATTCCGTTAAAATCCCATTCGTTGCGCAGGAGGGTGGTGAGTAGTTCTTTGCTTTCGGAGGTATACACACCGTTAAGATAATTATAAGAAGACATCACGGTCCAGGGAGCGGACTCTTTCACAGTAATTTCGAATCCTTTGAGGTATATTTCGCGTAGGGCACGGGATGATACCCGGGCATCTACTTGCATGCGGTTGCTTTCCTGATTGTTGACAGCGTAATGTTTGATGGAAGTTCCTACACCGTTGCTTTGTACGCCACGTACGTAGGCTGCTGCTATTTTACCGCTTATTATGGGGTCTTCTGAGTAATATTCGAAGTTGCGCCCGCAAAGTGGGTTGCGATGGATATTGAGTGCCGGAGCTAATAGTATATCGGCTCCATATTCCAATGCTTCGTTGCCTATGGCTTTACCTACTTCTTCTACTAATTCCTGATTCCATGTGGAGGCTAACAGGGTTCCTATGGGGAAGTGGGTACAATAGTAAGTAGCCGCATCGCCCTCACGTGTGGGGTTTATGCGTAGTCCGGCAGGGCCGTCAGCGAGTACTACTGCGGGGATTCCGAGGCGTGGTATTGGGTAGGTGGTACCGGCTGCTCCCGGTACCAGATTTTTTGTTTCACCAACTACTGCACTATCTCCTGTGAAGCCTGCCATACCGGTTCCTACTACGAGGCGGACTTTTTCTTCGAGGGTCATAGAGCTGATTACCTGGTCGATGGGGGCTTTACCCAGTTGGGGTAGTCCCGAACTGCAGGCATACAGGGCGGCTATGAGTATTATTGATATGATTTGCTTTTTCATGCGATGTGTACATTAGTTGAATAATTGGGGCGCGAATTCCGTGAGGTAGATGCGCCAGTTGTCCCAAGTATGACCGCCTCCGCTTTCTCTGTATGTATACTTAAAGCCTATTTCGTCCATTTTCTTCATACTGTCGACAACGCCTTTGTACAGGAAATCCGTCGTACCACAAGCAATCCAATATAACTTAAAGCCGTTCTTTTTCTGTACTTCCAGTTTTTTTACAAATTCATCCTGAGCTTTCTGCACATCTTCTGCGTTCGGGTTACCCATTGCCATCATCGATGCTAAAGGAGGAGCCGAGAATATTCCAACGAAATCGAACGTATTCGGGTATTGAGCTGAGATAGCCGAAGAATGCATTCCACCCATCGACAGACCTGCTATGGCACGATTTGCTTTACCTCCTTTGACTCTGTAATTGGCTTCCACGAATTTCATGATGTCGCCGAAACTATCTTCCATACTTGCCACAGCTTCTCTTGGACCGCCACCCATAGCGGGGGTGTATGCACGGTTTGTTTCTTCAGGCGATGCTGTATTTTGGGTGTGCCCGTTAGGCATAACAACAATCATAGGCTTGGCTTTTCCTTGCGCAATCAGGTTGTCGAGTATCTGAGCCGTGCGTCCAAGAGCTATCCATGCTTCTTCGTCGCCGCCCGAACCGTGCAGCAGATAAAACACAGGGTAAGATTGATTACCGCTCTCGTACCCGGGAGGAGTGTAAATAGTCATCCGGCGTTCCTCTTTCAGCGTGGGACTGTTGTACCATCTTCGTGCCACCGTTCCGTGGGGAATAGTGTTTACACTGTATAAATTACCTTTTTCGCCTTTGATGATGAAAAGGTTGGTTATCGAGGCCACGTCGCGTTTCATCATTATGTTGCCGGGGTCGTTTATCTGCAATCCGTCGACAATGAAGGTGTAACTGTACAGTTCGGATGCCAGAGGTTCGGGAGTAGTGAATTCCCATACTCCGTCTTTTTGTGTGAGTTCGGCTACGCCGGGAGCGTCGAATTGGCCGTAGGGGGTGTCCATTTTTTGTGTAGGCAGGAAGTCGCCGGTTATTTGCACGTTTGTTGCTCCGGGTGCTTTGAGGCGGAAGGTGACGGTATTGTCATTGTGTATTTCGGGTGAAATCACGGGTGCGCCTCCCCAGAGGGCTTGTTGTGCAAAGGTTGCTACATGTATCAGCATTATAGCTGAAAGGATTAAAATCTTTTTCATTTTTATTCTTTTTATGTTGTTTGATACTATTTTTTTATGGAGCGCAGATTGCTCAAAGTTCGCAGTTTTTTTTCTTATTTTTTATTTTCATTCTTTTTTTAGAGGGTGTGTCATAAGTATTTTTCCATATCTATTTACATACGCTCCGCTCCTGTGACCGTTGGTTGTCATGTTGAACGGAGTGAAACATCCCGTATCTAGTAGGTCGAGATTCTTCGTTGCACTCAGAATGACAAAGAGAGTAACAATTTGACTGAGATGTTTTACTTATGACACACCCTCCTGATTTTTTTATGTTTATTTCTTGTTATTTTCCGAAGCTACGGCTTACGAATGGGAGAATGAGGTAGAGTCCTGAGTGCCAATACTCATTGTCGTGTCCGCCGTCACGTACACGGAACTGGCATGGGATGTGGTTCGCACGCATTGCCCGGAAGAAGTCTATGTTGGTATCGAGCAGGAAATCATCATCTCCGCAATCTACGAACCATTGGATGGTGCGCAGTTGTTGTTTCTGGGTGTCGTTTGCTCCTGCTACGTAGGCGATGCAATTATGCTGCTGTACAGAGCGGATGAGGTGTGCCATCTTTTCTTTGCCGTCGGCGGGTAGTCCGGGAGGTGCCGGCATGTCCGGTAGAGTCATGCCTGAGCTTATGGCATATACGGCGCAGTACATATCGCTATAGCGCTGTGCATATCCGGTTGCACCATTGGCTCCCATGGATAGTCCGGCTATGGCGCGATTTTGTTTGTTTGCTTCTACACGGTAGGTACTTTCTATATAGGGTAGGAATTCCTTATAGAAAAAGTCTTCGTAGGACCATCCGGGCATATTGTAGTAGCCGTTCCATGCTCCCTGGGCGAAGTCTCCTCCTGCATTGGGGCTTACGATAATCATTTCGGTTGCTTCGCCGGAGGCTACCAGCCGGTCCATGACATCTTTGGCTCGCTGGCCTTCAAACCAACCGGTGTTTGTCCCTCCCATACCATGGAGCAGATAGAGGATGGGGTATTTGCGGGTTGTTTCTGTGTCGTAGCTCTTTGGGAGATAGATTGTGTAGGCTCTGTGTGTTTCCAGCACTTTGCTGTAAATACTATCTGTTACCACTTTGCTTTGGGGGCCCCATCCGGGATATTGTGCATTTGCCTGCCATGTGAATGAGGCAATAAATAACAATAGGATTATTTTCTTCATTTTGTTTTATTTTTTAGTAAGATTTGAAGCTTGTCAATAGGATGAGGTGATTGTTGAAAATCTGATATTGATAGCTCCTGTTCCGGTTTCTCCAGTGGCTGTTATTGTTTGCAGTCCGGCGCCTGAGTAGCTGTATAGCAGGTCGCCATCTATTCCTTGTACTACTGAGATTATGATGGTTCCGCCGGTAAGGTACTGGTTGGTTCCTTTGCTGTCCACATAGTAGCTTCCGCCGGCCATTCCCCAGTCTGGATATGCCCATCCGCTGTCTATTAACCCGGGGGTTATGGCACTACCCTGTATGGTGTATGTGCCTGGTAATTCGGCTATTGGCGTGTCGCTGTTGTTTATGAGGTCTAATTGGGCTGCCTGTATTCCTTTGGGGTCGTTGATAATGAGTGTGTATTTGGTGACTCCGGGGTGTAAAGTAGGGTTGCCCATTTCGTCGTAGCTTGCAACGGGTGATGTATACACGCTGGTGGTATATCCGCTTGGCTCGGGGTCGTCTTCTCCTTCTTCAAAGGTTATTGATCCTTTGTAGTTGCATTTGATGGTTTTACCGCCGTTTGTTTCCAACAGACCTACTATGAAGTAGGTGTTATCAATTCGTGTTACTTCAAGGTCGCCACTTTCAATAGTTGCCGTTGCCGAGCCTGTGTTGCCTTGCAGGGTGGCTGTGTATTGTTTGTCGGCTGTGGCTGCCTGAGCGAGGGTATATATTCCTTGCTGTAGTGTCCACTCAAGACTTGCGACGGTGAGAGCGAGCTGGTTTCCGCTTTCGTCTGCAAGTGTTATGTGGAGGGCTTTGATACCTTTTGATAATTTTTCTGTTGTTTGGTTTTCTACTTTTGTGAAGTTGTACCTGTCCATTTCATACTGGCCTGTGAGATTAGATATGGACTCTTCACTACATCCGGTGAGGATGTAGAGAGCCAGTAATGTTAATATGGGATATATTTTTTTCATTTTTATTTTTGTTTTTGAGTGTTTACCAATTTTCATTTTGTTGCATGTTAGGATTTAAGTCCAGTTCTTTGCGTGGAATGGGGAGTAATTTATGTTTTGCTTTGAAGCCGTAGGTGGTGTTTGTGAAGAGGGGTTCTACTCCGGTTGCCGAGAAGGCTAGGATTTCTTTTCCCTGTTCGCCCATTGCTGTTTCTGCATCTCCCCATCGTACGAGGTCTTGGAAGCGTACGCTTTCGAGGCATAGTTCGAGGCGTTTTTCTTCTTTTATGTCTTTCAACGTGACGGATGAGAGTGGTGTGAGTTGTGCCCGTGTACGTATCTGGTTGATGTATCTGAGGGCTTTCTCACTGCTTCCTGCCTGTACGTGCGCTTCGGCTGCCAGCAGTAGGACTTCGGCGTAGCGCATTACACGCAGGTTGATGTATTGGAGTGACTGGAAGTAGGAGGCGTCGTATACGCAGTCTTCCTGTAGGGCGCGGTTTTTCCACATGAACAGGCTTTCGTGTCCTATCATGCTAGCTCCGGGTTGTATACTGATTCCAAATTCCATCATTTGCTGATAGGTGCGCATTGTACTGTTGAGACGGTAGCCATTTTTACCCTCCATAGCAACAAAGGCATTATATAAGGTTTTGCGTGGGTTCATGAATCCGTAGGTTCCCTGTGCGATGACGTTGAGTGCTTCGCCTGTGGTGTTGAGTTTGTCGCTTCGCCAGCCTTGCATGAGGAAGGTCATGGTGCCCACATTCCATATTTGTTCGGCGTCATTGCGTTTTTGTACTTCCAGCATAGATTCGCTGCTGCCGTCGGCTACGGCGTGTAGTAGCATGTCGTATTGGCCCTGGTAGAGGTTGTATTTTCCGGATTCGATTACCTGGTCGAGTATGGTGGCGGCTTCGGTGTTTTTGCTCTGGAACAGGTAGGCTTTTCCGAGTATGGCTTGTGCAACTTCTTTCGTTATACGTATGCCTGTCTCGGGGTCGTTTACGTTTGTTTTGGAGGGTAATGCACCGGAGTTGATAGCATCGCTCAAGTCCTTCTCTATAAACGTCCACATCTCTGCCGGTGTGCTATTGCCCAGACGGTATTCGTCCGGAGCTAGCAGGTGGTCGACAACGGGGGCTGTTCCGAACAGTGTTACCAGTTCGAAGTTTGCCCATGCCCGAAAGAATCTGGCTTCTGCTACTGCCCGCTTTTTTTGATCTGTATCGGGTTCGAGCAGGTCGATGATGAGGTTTGCTTTGTAGATGATTTTGTACATATCTGAATAGAGGTCTGTTATCATTGCATGGTCTGTGTCGAAGGTGTATTCGTTGAGTTGTTCCATGCTGGCATTGTCGCCACGCGAACCGCCGCCACACCAGATGTCGTCGGCAAGCAGATTTTTCGTATAGAACCAGTTGTAGTAGCCATCTCCCCATGTGTTGTAGAGGGAAGCGATAGCCTGAAGGGCATCGGCATCCGTTTTATAAAAGTCTTTCTGGCTTCCCATGTTCCCATGTTTGGGTATATCTAGTCGGTCTTCGCAACTGTAATTGAAAATTAACAGTAAACCCAGCAGGGTCATATATATGTATTTTGTTTTCATTTTTTTGTATCAATTTGAGATTTATTAAAATTCGATGTTAAAGCCGAGTACGACTTTTTTAGATGAGGGGTAAGAGCCTTTGTCTACACCCATACCTGCTGTGTTGTTAGCTGCTGCTTCAGGATCAAAACCCGGATATTTGGTAAAGGTGAAGAAATCGTCAAGTGAACCATATATACGCAGATTGCTAATGAATGCTTTTTCCATCCATTTTTTTGGAAATGTGTATCCTATCTGCATCTGCTTGATCTTGAAGAACGAACCGTCGTATACTAATGCATCGGATACTTGATATTTGTCCATATTATTAGCTCCGGCCCGGGGTACTGTACCTGTTGGGTTATTGGCTGTCCAACGATTGTCATAGAACACTTCTTTGAGTTTATTAGATGCCGCGTAGTCGGGACGGTTGATGCAGTTGAAGATATCATTGCCTTGTGACCCGGTTCCGAAGATGGTAAGGTCGAGACCTTTCCATGCGGCAGTCAGGGTAATACCGTAAGTAAAGTCGGGGATTGCATCGCCAATATAATCCAGGTCGCCATCGTTGAGGTTGCCACTATTGTCTAAGTCGTGGAAAGTAGGGTCACCGGTTTGTGGGTCGATACCTTTGAATTTGTATCCACGGAAATAATATACGGGATATCCCTGTTCGAAGTAGGTTATTGTACTGGTGTGGAAATTTACTCCACTGAGCCGAGTGATGGATGGGTCGATATAAGTTACTTTGTTTTTTAGTGTGGCTAGGTTTCCACGAATGGCATAAGTAAAGTCTCCAATATTGTCGCGCCAGCCCAATTCAAATTCCCAGCCTTTGTTGGTTACATTTCCGGCATTCATGGGCGAGGTAATTCCGCCTATGATTAAAGAGGGGGTTGTTCCGGTTACCAGCAGGTCTTTTGTCTTTTTCTCAAAGTAATCGAGGCTGAATGTTAACCTGTCTTTGAGGAAACGGGAGTCGATACCGATATTGATTTGCTCGGAGGTTTCCCATTTTAACTTATCGTTTCCCATAGTAGAGGGAGATACTCCTGTCACATAGTTGTTATCTAATACGAAGGGGTAAATATTACCCAATGCCATATCTGTGCTGTATGGGTAGTTTGCGAGCGCAGCCAGGCTTCCGTTTTGTCCCCAGCTGGCACGGAGTTTGAGACTTGAAATCTGCTTTTTTATGGGTTCAAAGAAAGATTCTTCGGAGATAGTCCATCCGGCAGAAACAGCGGGAAAGTATCCCCAGCGGTTGGTGGAAGGAAGGAGGGCGAGGTCAGCTGCGTCTGCACGCAGAGAAGCCTGTATCATATAACGGTTGTCGTATTCATAACCGATACGTCCGAAGTAGGAGTATTTGGCCGAACGTAATTTTTCTCCGGCTACTCCTTTGGTGGCTGAGGCTGAGCCGTAGTTGAGGAAGTAGAATAACGGGTCGTTTTTTTTCAGGGCATCTTCATCGTTAGCAGAGAGACTTCCGTAAACATAATCGCTTGTTGATTCCTGATAGGACATACCTGCCATTCCGCTGATGGTATGGTTGCCGAAAGTGTGCGTATAGTTGGCAAAGTTTTCCCACTGATAATAAATATTAGTTGTAGATGTGGCATTATGGCCTACATAATCACGGCTCTGGACAGAATTGCCATAGAAAGGCAAATCGGTTGCGGACTGGCGTGTGCCACTGAGGCGATAGCCCAAACGGGATGTGAAGGTGAATCCTTTGATGGGATTGAAATCGGCATAGATAGATCCGTTTATATTGAAACCGCTGGATTTGCCAATATTGTTATCACGCATAATCATAGGATGGTATTGCTCGCCGGCATAGAATTTGGATACTGCAAAGTAGTCTCCATTTTCATTTTTCAATAGTTGTTTACCGCTATTTAAAGCGTTTAACATATTTGACGGTAAATCTTTGTAAGTGTAGGTGTCAGGCGTGAGAGGATCGAGCTGAAGGATAGATGTTAACAGACTTCCATATTCATTGTTGGTGGATACATTGCGTACACTGTATTTTTCAACCTGATTGGTAGTACCTACTTTTAGCCAGGGCTTTATCTGGTATTCCGAATTGATGGCAGCTGTGAGCCGATTATATACGTCGGCTTTTCCTTTTACAATTCCATCATTATTGAGATATGTGAGGGATAGGTAGTAGTTTCCTTTGTCATTTCCATTTGTAAAGGAGATATTGTGTTTTTGCATGTTGCTGTTTTCAAACGCTACATCTGTCCAGGCTGTGTTGGTGGTCCCGTCCCAGTTTTTGAGCAGGAAGTCGCGGGTAAAGGTATTGGATTCTACCATATAATCGATGTATTGTTCGGCATTAAGCATTTTGGGAATACGTGCCAGAGATTGAGAAGACCACTGGAAGTCGTAAGTAATTTTTCCCTGACCGGCTTTTCCTTTTTTAGTGGAGATAAGGACGACGCCATTTCCGGCTTCCGCTCCGTAAATGGCAGCTGAAGCTGCGTCTTTCAGTACTTCCATAGAAGCAATGTCATTGGGGTCTATGCCGCTGATGTCGCTAAGGCGTACTCCATCCACTACATATAGCGGGTTGGAAGAGGCATTTGAGGAGTAACCACGCACACGCACTGTTGGGGATGAGCCTGGGGCGGCAGATGTCTGAATGACCTGCACACCTGCAGTTTTTCCTTGCAGGGCTTGTTGCGCATTACTAATAGTACGGTTTTGTATATCTTCAGGTTTTACCTGCGATATAGCTCCTGTTACCGAGCTTTTTTTCTGTACTCCATAACCTACTACCACAACTTCGCCGAGTGCCTGGATATCTTCTTTCATCGTAATATCCGTCACTCGGGACGTAGCCGGCATCTCTATGGCAATGTAGCCCAAGTAGGAGAATACGATGGTGGCGCCTTGTTGTACAGAGAGAGCGTAGTTTCCGTCGATGTCGGTGATTACTCCGTTTGTGGTACCTTTTTCAACTACGCTTACCCCGATCAGGGGTAGGGCTTGTTCGTCTGTTACCTTACCTGATACCTTTATGAGTTCCTGCGCCGAGAGAAAAGGCACAGCTATCATAAGAAGAAGTGTTGTAAAGAATGTCTTTTTTCTGGATTTGTTTTTCATAATCTTTTTAAATTATTAATTAGACTTATTTTTTTAGTACAAGACAAAAAATATTGAAACCGGTTTGAAAAGCCTGTATATATGTAGATGCCATTTTCGAGGTGTCCGGCTACTTTGCCGTATTCTGTTTGTGCAGAGGCTGTTATTTCATGGCTGCATATCCGGTTTATTTTGCATGCCTGTGGGTTTGCTACATGCTGTGCAAATGAGGAGTGTGAATGTTGTTGCCTGTAGGAACCAGCTTTTCATGTTGTTTATTTTTTTACATTATTGTATCTGCAATATTAGTGTATCCCTGTGAAGGTGTGTGTTTGATTTATTCAGATGTTTTGTCTGTAGGTTTAAAGTGGTTGTTCTGTGCGTTTAAATATTTGTCTATTGGTTCAAATTATGTTGCAGAGCAGGTTTTATGTAAGTTTTTATCTTTATATTCGCATTATACCAATTGTATTTTGTATGCACGTAACCCGGTTTTTTCTACTGTTTTTTTGTGTGTTTGTTTCCTGTGTGTCTGCTGACTCTGTATCCGAAGAGTTTGCCGGACCGGAGATTCCGGTTATCGCCGGTAGTATTTCGAACCAGAAGATTACGGCTATTGCCGAGGATGCGCAGGGATATATCTGGCTGGGGAGTTTCCGGGGGCTGAACAGGTATAATGTGCATGAGTTTCATCAGTATTTTTGTACGGATGACTCGCTGGGTATTCCTGATAATCAGATAACGGATATTTTACTTGATTCGAAGAAGCGTTTGTGGATAGCGACAGTTAATGGTGTGTGTTTGTATACGGATAAGGATAATTTCCGGTTGGTGCCTATGAGGTTTACTGATAAGAATGTGCAACAGTTGGTAGAGGATAAGGAGGGGCGTATCTTTTGTAAGACGATGACACAGCTTTATGTTTATAATCCGGATACGGGTGAGATTGACAGGGAGGTTGTTAATCCCGTGCCGGAGGGAAATTATTTCATAAGGTGTTATGTGGATGCAGAGAATAATCTCTGGGTGTCGGGTCCGGCTGCTTTGCTTTGCTATAATCCGGCTACTTTGCAGTTGAAGGATTCTTTTGCTGTAGAAGGCTCTCCGTATTGTTCTTATTTGCATAATAACGAGTTATGGTTGGCGGGTAATCATTCTGTTTCTGTTTTTGATATCCGTATGCGTTGTTTTAAGGAGGTGCCAGAGGTAATAAAGGGGCATCCGGTGCTGGCTAATGCTGATATTGATTATATTCATCCGTATGCGAATAATTGTTTGTTGCTGAATACATCTAAGGATGGAATGTTTTGCTATAATTATATGGAGAATGTGGTGATGCATGAGGGTGAGAATGATTTTCCTTTCGAAGTACCACGGTTTAAGATTAGTAAAATGTTTACGGATTCGCAGCAGAATTTGTGGATTGGTTCGGAGGATCAGGGATATACTGTCCGGTATCATTATAAGGAGCGTTTTAATACGAATAATTACCTGCGTTCAAGTATGGAGAATAAGTCGGTAGTGTCGGTTGCTGCCGGGACAGACCGGAAGTTGTGGATTGCGACTTTGATGGATGGAGTGTTTGTTTATGATTTGGAGAGCCGGCAGATTAGTGCGATTGATATCGAAAGTTTGTTTATTCAGGACAGGCAGAAGGCTTTTTTTGTAAATCAGATTTTTGTAGATAATGATAATGCGGTGTGGATGTCGGCTACTAATCATGAGGTTTTGAGGTGCAGATATGTGAATGGCAGATTGCAGGTGGAGGAACGTTTTTATATTCATGCGCCTATGTCTATTTCGCAGGGTGCTGACGGGACTATCTGGATAGGTACGGGTTCTGTCTTTGTGCATGCTTTGCAAAAGGGTGAAAAGAGTTTCCGTGCTATTCAGGTTTTTGAAGGCTTTACTTTTATTCCGGGTTTGTTGCCACGGGGTAGTGAGTTGATGATGGCGGCTTTTAACCAGCCTTTGAAGTTGATTGATACAGAGAGTGAGAAGGTGCGCGAGGTGGCTGTCCCGGAAGAGGATATGGCGGTGTGTGTGCGCCGTTCGGTGCTGATTCCGACTGTGTTGTATGAGGATAGCCGGGGGAATGTATGGATGGGTACGTTAAGTAACGGGCTGATGTGTTATAACCCTTCTACCGGCAGGATGAGACCTGTTCCCGGTACGGCTTGTCCGGATATTTCGGGTATAGAGGAGGATGCGCAGGGGCATTTGTGGATAAGTACGCAATATGGGCTTAGTAAGTATGACCCGACTACGGAGCGGTTTACTAATTATTATACGATGGATGGTATTGGCGGCAATCAGTTTTATGACCGGGCTTCGTGCCGAATGCCTGATGGGATATTGGTTTTTGGCGGTACGCATGGCTTGACTTTTTTTAATCCGATTGATGTTCCGGTGAAACGTAGTATTCCGTTGTTGTTTGAAGATTTGAAAGTGCATAACCGGTTGATACATCCGCAGGATTTGCGGATAATTGACAGGCATTTGTCTTATGGTCCTGATATTCGGTTGGGGCATGACCAGAATAGTTTTAGTATTTCGTTTGCTGCGCTGGATTACTGTGAGTATGAGCGGGTGCATTATCATTATAAGATGGAGGGCTTTGATAAGTATTGGATTGATGCGCGCAATAACCGGGAGGCTTATTATGCGAATTTACCTGCCGGAAAGTATGTGTTTAAGGTGAAGGTTACGAATAGCAGTAATAGTATTATGGAGGCGGAGAGTTCTATCTGGGTGGTTGTCAGGCCTGCTCCCTGGCTTACCTGGTGGGCACTCTGTATTTATTTTCTGCTGGCTGCCGGTTTGTTTTTGGTGTTTTTGCGTGGTTTGTTGCGTATCCGGGCGGAGAAGGAAGCGACCCGGAGAGCTAAGCTGGAGAAGGAGCAGGAACAGCGGGTGAATTTGATGAATATGAGTTTTTTTGCCAATGTTTCGCATGAGTTCCGTACGCCGCTTACGATGATTACCGGACCAGTAACGCAGCTTTGTAATAATCCCGGTATAGATGGGGAGAATAAGAAGTTGCTTTATATTGTGCAGCGTAGTGTGGACCGTATGTTGAGGTTGGTGAATCAGTTACTGGATTTTAATAAACTGGAGAATGACACGTTGAAGCTGAAGGTGGTGCGGGGTGATATTATTGCCTGCTTGCAACGGCAGGTGGATGTATTCCGTGTGAATGCTGCGGATAAGGGTGTTTATTTGAATACGTATGGGCTGGAGGATACGTTTTTGCAGTGGCTGGATGAGGATAAGGTGGAGAAGATATTTGCGAATCTGTTGTCGAATGCGTTGAAGTTTACTCCTGCGGGCGGGAAGGTTAGTGTGTATTTTGATGTAATAACACATGAGGAAGCGGGACGGATTTTTGGGTTGAAAGAGAAAGATAGGGATTCTCAGTATGTGAAGGTTTCTGTGGCTAATACCGGGCAGTCTATTCCGGAGGAGTTGCAGGAGAAGATTTTTGAGCGTTATTACCAGGTGGAGAATCAGACGCAGGGAAGGTATAACTGGGGTACGGGTATTGGTCTTTATTATGCGCGAAGCCTCGCTGAATTGCATCATGGGTATATTAAGGCGGGGACTCCTGAGGATGGTAACGGGGCTGTGTTTACTTTTATTCTTCCGGTGAATGATGTTTCTTATCCGAAGGAAGTGCGGAGTACGGAACAAGGCAGTCAGGCTGAAGTTTTTCCGCTTCCGGTGGCTGAGGTTGAAAAGGATGCTGAAGCGGTGGAGGAAGCGGACAGGAAGAAGACGATTCTGGTGGCTGAGGATGATACGGAGGTGTCTTATTATCTTAAGACGTTGCTGTCTCCATATTACCGGGTTGTGAATCGTTTTGATGCTGATAGCGCTTTGAAAGCGATGCAGGAGGAATTGCCTGATTTGGTGTTGAGTGATGTGGTGATGCCTGATAAGGATGGATACCGGTTTTGCCGGGAGATTAAGGATGATTTGCAGCTTTGCCATATTCCTGTTATTCTGGTTACGGCTAAGGCTACGGTGAAGAATCAGGTGGAGGGGCTGAATTGTGGTGCAGATGCGTATGTGACGAAGCCGTTTGAACCGTCTTATTTGTTGGCTCTTATTCACTCGCAACTGGCGAACAGGGAGAAAGTTCGTAGTTTGCTGGGTAAGGCTACGCAGACGGATAAGATTGCGGAGAATGTGCTTTCTCCTCATGATAATGCTTTTATGACTGACCTTTACCGGCTGATGGAGAATGAACTTTCGAATCCGGAGTTGGATATTGCGCGTATGACTGAGATGATGCTAATTTCGCGAACGAAGTTTTATTATAAGGTGAAAGGGCTGACAGGCGAGAATCCGAGTGTGTTTTTCAAGACTTATAAATTGAACCGTGCAGCAGAATTGATTTCAGAAGGGAAATATACTGTTTCGGAGATTGCTGATCTGACAGGATTTAGTACTCTTTCGCATTTTTCCCGCAGTTTTAAGAAGCAGTTTGGGGTGAGTCCGAGTGAGTATCGGTGATTTATCTGGTTTCTTTTCGGGCATGTCCGGGTGATATGCCGTATACTAAATTATGCGCTTATAAACTGTTTAAATTTTATTCGTTCAAATTTTTAGAATTGTTTTTGATATAATTTTTATTTCCACGGAGCGATAGTAGCGGGCTACTTGCGCTGAGTGAAAGATAAAATTAGCCGAAAACAAGCGAAGAACGAGCGAAGAACTCTTAACCTTTCCCTATGAAAAGAATTTGTGAAATTTCCTGACAGGCTCTAAATTCCTCCTCTTATAAAAACCATCTAAGTCGAATAGCTAAAATCAATAAAACCGAACCCCCTGTCTGTTTGTTTAAAGGTATTGGTAAAATAACTTATATAAATACCTAGTAACTGTTTAAATTTTATTCGTTCAAATTTAAACAGTTACCTAATATTAACAGAACAGAAAACCATGGAATTTGACCTTGCAATTATCGGCGGCGGCCCTGCCGGATATAATGCAGCGGAAAAAGCTGCTTCGAATGGGCTGAAAACAGTACTTTTTGAAAAAAAATATATAGGCGGAGTATGTCTTAACGAAGGCTGTATCCCAACAAAAACGCTTTTGTATTCGGCTAAGACACTGGACAATATCAAAACTGCAAATAAATATGGCATCTCTGTCGAAGGAGAAGCCACATTTGACATCGGTAAAATAATAAGCCGGAAAGACAAAGTTGTGAAAAAGCTGACTGCCGGTGTAGGTTTTAAACTCTCAGCCAATGGGGTTACCGTTGTCAACGGCGCGGCAACTATACTGGGGGATGAAAACGGGACGATCCGTATCTCTAGCGGGAATGAAACTTATTCTGTAAAATATTTACTTCTCAGCACAGGTTCCGAAACCGTGATCCCTCCTATCAAAGGATTATCCGAAATAGAGTATTGGACATCGAAAGAAGCCTTGGAATTTAAGGAACTGCCTAAATCTTTGGCTATCATCGGAGGTGGTGTGATCGGAATCGAGTTTGCCTCATTTTTCAATAGTATGGGCGTAAATGTGAATGTAATAGAAATGCTGCCTGAGATACTGGGCGCGATGGATAAGGAAACTTCAGCGATGCTCCGTGCTGACTATGCGAAGAAAGGCGTCAAATTCCATCTGAATACAAAAGTCACAGAGGTTACAAAAAGCGGAGTGACAGTTGAAAAAGATGGTAAGACAGAAACCATAGAGGCTGATAAGATTCTGGTAAGTGTAGGGCGCAGGCCTATTATTAAAGGCTTTGGACTCGAAAAGCTGAATATAGAGCTACTGAAGAATGGGATAAAAGTAAACGAATATATGCAGACCAGTCATCCGCAAGTTTACGCAGCCGGCGATGTTACTGGCTTTTCTTTGTTAGCCCATACCGCTATACGCGAGGGGGAAGTTGCTATTAGCCATATCCTGGGCGAGGAAGACAAAATGAGCTACAAAGCTATCCCCGGCGTGGTATATACAAATCCCGAAATAGCGGGAGTAGGGAAGACCGAAGAAGAACTGACCGCCAATGGCGAACCTTTTCGCGTATTGAAATTACCGATGGCGTATGCCGGGCGATTTGTAGCGGAAAATGAGACCGGCAACGGGCTTTGTAAGATCATCGTTGACAGCAATGAGCGTATTATCGGATGCCACATGCTCGGTAATCCTGTCTCCGAACTTATTGTGATAGCAGGTATCGCTATCGAAAACGGCGACACTGTCGAAGAATTCCGGAAGCATGTTTATCCGCACCCTACTGTCAGTGAAATTATACACGAAGTATTATTTTCGTAACCATAGTAACAATTAAAAAATAACTTGGTGTATTGGGTTATAAAGGAAAAAACTCCGCGTTACTCCTTTTACTCCGTGGTTAAAAAATTAAAACTCCTTGTTATTTTTTATCATTACATAAGATGATTTGTATTAACAATACATATACCGATGCCTATTTCAATCTGGCTGCCGAAGAATATTTATTGAAGAATTTTTCGGAAGATATATTTATGTTGTGGCAGGACGAGCCATCCGTTATCGTTGGCAAATACCAGAATGTATTCGCTGAAATCAACCTTGATTATGTAGAAAAGAATAACATAAAAGTAGTAAGGCGTTTTTCGGGAGGCGGTACGGTATTCCACGATATGGGAAACCTCAACCTGACCTTTATCGAACGGAACAACAATGTCAGTTTCGACAGGTTTACCGAACGTATTATCTCCATCTTGTCTAAATTAGGCATTCATGCCGAAACGGATGCGCGGCGGGCTATAAATATCGATGGGTTGAAGATTTCAGGCAGTGCGCAATGCGTACACAGGGACAGGGTAATGTATCATGCGACACTCCTTTTTTCATCCAATCTCGATAGCCTTGTTTCCACATTGGAAGGAGACTCCAAACAGCTGGATAGTAAGACGGACAACAGGATATATGTAAAGTCGGTAAAAAGTCCCGTGACAAACATACTCGAACATCTGGACAGGCCGGTGGATATCATGTATTTCAAGCGATATATAATGGATTATTTCCTTATGGAAAATGCTGATAATGAAATTTACAAATTCTCTGAACCGGATATTTCGGCAATAAACACCCTGATGGAGAGCAAATATGCCACGCGGGAGTGGAACTTTAACGGCAAAAGCCCTGTAAATCCCACTACGGCAACCCATAATGTGATATAAAATAGTGTAAACAGGTCTGTGACCTTAATAACTGTTTAAATTTTATTCGTTCAAATTTTTAGAGATGTTTTAGAGATGTTTATTTACATACGCTTCGCTCCTGTGACCGCTGGTTGAGTTGAGAGAAAGGAAAAAACAGCCGAAAACAGACTAAAAATGAACGAAGAAAAAGATATAATGAAATATTCGTATAAAATTTAAACAGTTACTTAATTATAACAATATATAAACCATGTCAAAATTCGAAATAAAAATGCCCAAATTGGGCGAAAGTATTACAGAAGGGACCATTATTTCGTGGTCGGTCAAGGTAGGCGACACTATCAACGAAGACGATGTCCTCTTTGAAGTGAACACGGCAAAAGTGAGCGCGGAGATTCCTTCGCCTGTTGCCGGAAAAATTCTTGAAATACTGTTCAAAGAAGGCGATACAGTAGCAGTAGGTACGGTTGTTGCCGTTGTACAGCTCGAAGGAGAAGAAGAGGATGCTCCTGCGCAAGCTCCGTCTCCGTCTAAACCGGAAGAACAAAGTACGCCTGCCGCTCAACCTGAAGAAAACGCACCTTCTGCCGTACCTGCGCAGGTGAAAGATGAAAAAGTAACGAAAGGCACGGAAGAGAAATGGTACTCGCCTGTGGTTTTACAGAAGGCAAGGGGAGCCCGCATCAGTCAGGATGAACTGAACGCGATACCCGGAACCGGTTATCTAGGGCGTTTGAGTAAACGTGATATTGAGAAATATATCGAAAACAAAGGAAAGGATATCCCGGCTGCCAAACCGCTAGAGAAAGAGAAAACTGTTTCTACCCCTGCGGCAACACAGCAGGATAATGCGCCGAAAGCCGCGCCTGTGCCTGTCGCTGCCGGAGACGAAGTTATCGCAATGGATCCTGTACGCCGCATTATTGCCGACCGCATGACGGCATCCAAGAAAATATCTCCTCACGTTACCAATGTGATAGAAGTGGACGTTACCAAACTGGTACGCTGGCGCGAACAGCATAAAGATGAGTTCAAAAAGCGTGAAGGTATCAGCCTCACATATATGCCTGCCATAGCCGAAGCCGTAGCAAAGGCCTTGAAAGATTATCCACGGGTAAACTCCTCGGTAGATGGATATAATATCATCGAAAAGAAGCATATAAATGTAGGCGTAGCCGTATCGTTAAGTGATGGGAATCTTATCGTTCCGGTGGTAAAAGACGCGGATAAACTGAGCCTTAGCGGTCTTGCATCGGCTATCAGTACAATGGCTGATAAGGCGCGCAGGAATAAGTTGATGCCGGACGAAATACAGGGAGGCACATTTACGATTACCAACTTCGGCTCTTTCAAGAGTATTTTTGGTACGCCTATTATCAATCAGCCCGAAGTAGCCATTCTGGGTGTGGGTATTATAGAGAAGAAGCCCGCAGTGGTAGAAACCCCTGAAGGCGATGTGATTGCCATTCGCCATAAGATGTACTTGTCGCTGTCTTACGACCACCGTGTGATAGACGGTATGCTTGGAGGTAACTTCCTGTACCGCATTGCTGAATATTTGGAAAACTGGAATGGATAACTTGTAACAGACAAAAAATGAAAAAGTACGATATAAAAACCACAGATAAAGAAACGTTGAAAAAATGGTACCACCTGATGACGTTAGGCCGTGCCATTGACGAAAAAGCTCCGGCATACCTGTTGCAGTCACTCGGGTGGTCTTACCATGCGCCTTATGCAGGGCACGATGGCATACAGCTAGCTATCGGGCAGGTGTTTACCAAAGAGGAGGATTTTCTTTTCCCGTATTACAGAGACATGCTTACCGCTCTTTCCGCGGGGATAACAGCAGAAGAACTTATTCTTAACGGTATTTCCAAAGCCACCGATCCTGCAAGTGGAGGACGCCACATGTCGAATCACTTTGCGAAGCCTGAATGGCACATAGAGAATGTATCGTCTGCTACTGGTAATCACGACCTGCACGCTGTAGGTGTGGCGCGCGCCATATCTTATTACAAGCGTAAAGGGGTCGCTATCGCTTCGCATGGCGAATCGGCTACATCCGAAGGCTATGTGTACGAAGCCATTAACGGGGCAACGAAAGAAAAGCTGCCTGTGATATTTGTCATTCAGGACAATGGTTACGGTATATCCGTGCCGAAGAAAGACCAGACAGCAAACCGTAAGGTGGTGGATAATTTCACAGGGTTCAAAAACCTGAGGATAATGCATTGTAACGGTAAGGATGTGTTCGATTCGATGAATACAATGGCAGAAGCCCGTGAATATGCGATAGAAAACCAATTGCCTGTACTTGTACACGCTAACTGTGTACGTATCGGTTCACACTCCAATTCGGATAAACATACATTGTACAGGGACGAAAACGAACTGGAATATGTAAAGGATGCCGATCCGTTGTTGAAATACCGCCGGATGCTGTTGCGTTATAAACGCTTTACGGAGGAAGAACTAAAGGAAATAGAAGCCGGAGCTAAAAAAGAACTAAGCGCGGCGAATAAAAAAGCGCTTGCCGCACCTGATCCGGATCCGGGATCTATTTTCGATTTCGTAACGCCAGAACCGTATCATCCACAAAAGTATGTGGATGGAACCCATAGTGAAGAAGGGGAGAAGAAAAATCTGGTAACGGCTATAAACGAAACATTGAAAGCCGAATTCCGTCACAATCCCGATACGTTCCTGTGGGGGCAGGATGTGGCCAATAAAGACAAAGGAGGTGTGTTCAATATCTCGAAGGGGATGCAACAGGAATTCGGGGAAAAACGTGTATTCAATGCCCCGATAGCCGAAGATTTTATTGTAGGTACGGCAAACGGAATGAGCCGTTTCGACCCCAAAATACGTGTCGTGATAGAAGGCGCGGAATTTGCCGATTACTTCTGGCCTGCGATGGAACAGTTTGTGGAATGTACGCACGACTATTGGCGCAGTAACGGAAAGTTCTCGCCTAATATAACATTGCGCCTTGCTTCGGGTGGTTATATCGGTGGTGGTATGTACCACTCACAGAATCTGGAAGCTACCTTCTCTACATTGCCCGGTGTACGTATTGTATATCCTTCATTTGCCGATGATGCCGCAGGTCTTTTGCGAACAAGCATGCGTTCCGAAGGATTTACGGTTTTTCTTGAACCCAAGGCGCTGTATAACTCAGTAGACGCGGCAACTCCGATTCCTGACGACTTTGAAGTGCCATTCGGAAAAGCCCGCATCCGCCGTCAGGGAAAAGACCTGACTATTATTACTTACGGTAATACAACCCTGTTTAGCCTTGCCGTGGCCGAACACCTTGCAAAAGAGGGCTGGGATGTGGAGGTTATCGATATACGTTCTTTGGTGCCGCTGGATAAAGAAACAATCTTCGAATCGGTGAAGAAGACGAGTAAAGTGCTTGTTGTTCACGAAGACAAGGTGTTCTCTGGTTTTGGTGCCGAAATAGCTGCCATGATCGGTACGGAGATGTTCCGGCATTTGGATGCGCCGGTACAACGTGTCGGCTCTACTTTCACACCTGTCGGGTTCAATCCGATATTGGAGAAGGCAGTGCTTCCGAATGAAGAACGAATCTACGAGGCCGCTAAAAAATTACTGGAATTCTAAAAGCCCGGGGTGTCTCAAAAGTAAAACATCTCTGTCAAATTGTTACTTTCTTTGTCATTCTGAGTGCAACGAAGAATCTCGACCCTCCAGATACGAGATATTTGGCTCCGCTTTGCTCTGCCGATTTTCAATTCACTCCGTTCAATATGACAACCAACGGTCACAGGAGCGGAGCGTATGTATATAGATATGAAAAAATACTTTTGAGACACCCTCTTATAAAAAATATTAATAATGTAACCCTTTTCCTCCCCTTTTGGGAGGCTAGGAGGGGCCAATAATAAAATAACAATGAAAAAGGTAGGATTATTTTATGGTACGAGTACCACTAAAACAGCTACGATCGCCAAGAAAATAAAGGAAGCATTCGGAGATGTTCAGATTGATATTATTCCGGTTGAAGATGCGTGGAAAAAAGATTTTGAAAGCTATGACAACATTATCGTGGGGGCAGCCACCTGGTTCGATGGCGAACTGCCGTCTTATTGGGATGAGTTAAAGCCCGAACTGGAATCTCTGAAGATGAAAAATAAAAAAGTCGCTATTTTCGGATTAGGCGATCAGGTCAAATACGCGGACAACTTCATTGATGGAGTAGGCATTTTAGCCGAAACATTCGAGTCTGTGGGTGCAAAAGTTGTAGGATTTACCTCAGTTGATGGCTATGAATTCGGAAATTCGCGGGCGCTCAGGGATGGCAAGTTCCTGGGCTTAGCCATAGATTTTGAGAATCAGGCTAAAAAGACCGATGAACGTATAAAGAACTGGGTGGAACAACTGAAAAAGGAATTCAGCTAAACGCTTGTAAGTACTCAATAAAAATTAATGACGTGTTATTTGTCATGCTGAGTGCTCATTATTTACCAATAAACCAAACGATAATGACGATAAAAATCTTTTCTTTGAAAAAAACTCATGGCAGTGTAGCACCAGTTCAACTAATGTTAATATACTTGCTGTTGAGTCTTGCTTCAAAGAAAGGTAGACCAAATATTGGTGATTCTCTTGATAAAAAGAATAATTCCCGGATGGTAGCATACTTGCATTTTATGCCTGTTTACTTCTTTGAGCCATGAGTTT
>NZ_QVMO01000045.1:6344-40153 GCF_010501055.1 Dysgonomonas sp. 521 | reverse complement strand
CTTATAGTTTCTTGCCTAAGAAGCCATCTATCAGAGTTGATATTATTGAGGATAAGCAACTAGCAATATGGTAGTGCCTTATTTCGAACTCACGTTAGATTATGCACTTATAACACCAATAGATGGTCAGGTTACTTTTACTAATTATTGGGTAAAGAATCAAAATATAACAGCAGGAGAAATAGTATTTACTGTTATTCCTCATGACAATAATGAGATTATTGGAAAAGCCCAAATGCCTTTGGCTAGATCGGGAAAAGTAAAGACAGGGCAAAAAGTAAATATCAGATTTACGAATTTTCCAGATAATGAATATGGTATTATTAAAGGAAGAGTAAGAAATATATCAATGGTTCCGACTAGAGGCACCGAAGGAACTAATTATTACACAGTGGAAATTGAATTGCCTGATGGATTAAGAACTACTTACAACAAGGAGCTTCCTTATTTACCTGAAATGCAGGCTCAGGCGGATATTGTTACAGACGATATATCCCTATTAGAACGTTTCTTTATGCCGTTGCGTAAAATCTGGACAGAGGGAATGAATTCAGAGGCTGAATAAAAAGAGAATGTATCAATGTTGAAATGAAAAATGAAGCAGTAATACTAGCAAAAGATATTTTTTTCGTATCTTTGGAATATTATCAATCTTATGTATTCTATAGCAAAATACTGCAATATACCAATGGGTAAAATCGTGGGACTAGCTTCTTAAAAAGATATTGAAACATTGACTCATAAACGGATTCCTGTATATTTGGCGAATCCTAATGAGACAACAAAGTATTTAGCTAAGCGACTGATTATCAGTAATGATTTTCGGTCGTTTTTCTTTTGGGGTTAAATAGGGGGCAGAGCAGATTCGTTTTTTCAGAAAAAGACAAAGAGAGAAGTGACACTTTTCGCATACTTTTTCTATCTATAATAAATGGGTTTTACATACCTACTTAAACAAATTATAGATAATATCCATTTAGAGAAGGCAACCCCCTGCCTCTACAGCCAAGTATAGCAACATACTAAACAACAAAAAAACCGCCCACAACCTCATGAATAGCTGTGGGCGGCAGCCTAAATATATAGTCAGTATAAACCTATAAAGTCACACCTGTTTTAAATATCGCGATTTCCTTAAATCCTGTTTCCTCATGCTTCAGATGCTTGCCATTGCAAATATCTACCGTGAAGTTTATGAAATCGCCCAGTACCGCTTCCATACTATTACCTTCGAGCAAAGCGCCCGCGTTGAAATCGATCCAGTTCTTCTTGAAATTATACAATTTGGAATTAGTGGAAATCTTCATTGTGGGAACAAACGAGCCGAATGGCGTTCCCCTGCCGGTAGTAAACAATACTATCTGGCAACCCGACATGGCAAGGGCCGAAGCAGCCACAAGGTCATTACCCGGAGCGTTCAGCAGATTTAATCCATGCCTGGCAACAGGCTGCGCATAATCCAATACATCTACTACCTCCGAGTTTCCGCCCTTTTGTGTACAGCCTAAAGACTTGTCTTCCAGTGTGGTAATACCCCCGGCTTTGTTTCCCGGCGAAGGGTTTTCGTATATTGGCTGGTCAAACTTGCGGAAATAATGCTTAAAGTTGTTGATAAGCAGCACTGTATCGTTAAACACCTTCTCCGTTTCGGCACGGTTCATCAGGATGGTTTCCGCACCAAACATTTCCGGCACTTCCGTCAGGATGCTGGTTCCACCCTGAGCTATCAGCCAGTCGGAGAACTGTCCTACAAGGGGATTGGCGGTAATACCGGAGAACCCGTCACTGCCGCCGCACTTAAGCCCCACTTTGAGTTTGGACAACGGGAGTGGTTCACGTTTATCGTTCCTCATATTCTCTACAAGCTCTTTCATTATCTCGAAGCCTGTTTCTATCTCGTCTTCTACCTCCTGAGAGATAAGGAATTTTACACGCTTTTCGTCCCATTCGCCCATTACTTTCTTAAAGTCGGACTGCTGGTTGTTTTCGCAGCCGAGGCTGAGTACCAATACGCCGCCAGCGTTCGGGTGCTTGGCCAGCGCCGCCAGCGCTTTCTGGGTGTTCACATGGTCGTCTCCCAACTGCGAACAGCCGTAATTGTGGGTATATACCCGTATATCATCGATATGCGATACATCCAGTTCCGCTTTTATGCGGTTGATGATTGCCTGAGCCTGTCCGTTTACACAACCTACAGTGGGTACGACCCATAGTTCGTTGCGTATCCCCATTTCGCCGTTGTAGCGCAGGTAACCGTTTATTTTCAGGTCGCTTTTGGCGATATCCAGCTTCGGGTGAACGGGGATATAGCTGTATTGCAGGTCGTCATGCAGGTTCGTCTTCACATTGTGCGTATGCACATGCTCCCCTGTATGTATATCCATCGTGGCATGCCCTATCGGGTAGCCGTATTTTATCACATCCTGCCCTTCTTTTATTTCCTTTATGGCAAATTTATGCCCTGTGGGGATGGAAGCCTTAATAGTGACAGATGCCCCGTCTATATTCAGCACCTCCCCTTCATTCAGGTCTGATATTGCTACACAGACATTGTCGGTTGGCGCTATTTTCAAGTATTTATTCATTTGTATTCTCCTCTTTTAATATCAATAATCATCAATTCGATCTATATAAGAAGCAATCTGATAAGAAAAACTAAAAGGTGACAAAAGTGACAGTTTTTTTATGTGTTTTAGCTGTTACTTTTTTTCATTTTCACTTTCTTATTCTCTATATATAGATAAATTTATCCTTATACGATTATATTTCTTTGAGCGCGTTCAACATTCCTTTTTCAAGGATCAGTTCCACATCTGCAGATACTTCATCTATAAAATGGGGTACTTCGGCAAAATTCTCTTTCCACATTTCTTTATTGTTTACTATGCCCGTAACCCACGCTTTGATGTTACTGCGGTCATACGATTTCTGGATGAAGTCGATAAATTCCGCTGTGTCGTTCGGCGTAAAATTCTTCGCTGCCGACTGTCCTGAATAAAGCACCAGCATAGCTGCAAAAGAGAACGTGGTCAGATACGCGTTTTTACCCCGTTTTTTGTAATTATCATATACTGTAGGATAATCGCGCGTTTCCCACTTCGAAATGGAGTTTAGCGAAATATCTTTCAGGTAATGTTTCAGATACGGGTTGTAGAAACGTTCCAGTATTTTAGCCGCAAATTCTTTCAGTTCATTCGGGTCTTCGTCTATACATGGCAGTACCTCATCAGCAACCATCTTGTTGATATAAGATTCTACTTCCGGCGTATTGAAGGCGTCCATCACCGTTTCGCAGCCCAGCTGTAGCGCCACAGGAACCATTGCCGTATGCGAGCCGTTGAGTATGCGGACTTTTTTGGCACGGAAGGCTTTGATATCATCCATAAACAGGACGTTCAGTCCGGCTTTGTCCAGCGGGAATTTTTCTTTGATAATACTGTCGCCGCCGATTGCCCATACATGGAAATATTCGCCTTTTACAACCAGATTGTCGTCAAACCCTATTTCTTCCTTTATTTCGTTGATATTTTCACGAGGGAATCCCGGAACAATACGGTCTACCAGTGTGTCGTAGAAATGGCAGGCCGTCTTTACCCAGTTTATAAAGCCTTCTTCGAGTTGATTGAATTTTGCGTGTTTTAGTACATATTCCCGAAGTGTAGAGCCATTATCCTCAATCAACTCGCAACAGATAATAAGAAGGCCTTTATGTATATCTCCGTTGTATTTTTTATAGCGTTTGTGCAACAGCGCAGTCATTTTAGCAGGGAAAGACTTCGGCGGATTGGCGTTCAGGTCGTCGCCTTCCTCGTAGCGTATTCCGGCTTCTGTGGTATTCGAAATAATCATTTCCAGTTCTTCGCTCAGGAAAAGCTTTTCATATTCGGCATATTCGCAGTAGGGGTTCATTATATCCATAATGCTCTTTACCAGAGCTACCTCTTTTACAGGTTTTTTATCTTTTATCCCTTCCAGATATACATGGTACATGCAGTCCTGCGCCTTGAATATCTTCGCTATTTCCTGCCCCTGAGCTATCGGTTGTACGGCAATAATGCCGTGGTTCATTACCCCTGCATTATTGGCTTTATCTATCATCCAGTCTACAAACGCGCGAAGGAAATTTCCTTCTCCGAATTGAAGTATCCTTACTGGTAAATCTTTTTTTTCTACGGTTGTTTTATTCAGTTGTTTCATGGGTATGTGTTTAATTATAAATTATAAGATTCTGAATTAATTGCTTCGCGCCATTGGCTAATCCCTAATTATCAGATTTGCTGATTACTAAAGGATTATTCAATTTATCTAAGACTTCATTAATACAACGTATCAAATCGTCTTTGGTTTTTACCGGTTCTTTGTCCAGTTCCCATGTGGGCATAAAGTAATATTCGATGTAACCGTCAGAGGAATTGAATATCATTATATGGTTAAGACCGTCTTCGGTTATCTCCTTTATCTGGGGTGTGGGCGCAAACACCACAAGTCCCTGCATATCGTTATTCAGGCTTTGTTGTCCGAAAGTAGCGATATATGACCATTTGCTGTTTTTGTCGTAGCTCACTATCAGTTCGGCTTTTTTATTTTTAATAATGCCTGTGGCGATGTTTTCTATATTCTTATCCGTCAAAAGTTCCATGTGTGAGGCACGGCTGCCTGCATCGATAGAAATCAATGAGGTAAGGTTGCACTTGGTGCCATTTGCGTCCCATCCGTAATAAATGGTCTTTACCTGCGAACGGATTTTGCCGTCTGCCGGAATGTAGCAAACCATGCTGTCTTTTTTCTCCACCCGTACGGCTTTTTCGCCATCCCATATCGCGATAGAGCCTATGCCCAATGCCTTGCCTACCTTGAGGTTGTCCATGCCCCAGTCGGACATGTGATGGTATTTTTCATAATCGTCTATGCCTACAGCGGGTAATATGATATCGGAGGTCTTTTTGCCGAATACATCAATCGCGTTACGGTTGTCCAGATAGAAGCGGAAAGCTACCTTATCATTTTCCCAGCCCGGCCCTTCGTATTTAATATAGTATGAATGGTCGCGAAAGTCGCCCGGCAACACCAGGTAATTTGGTTTTGCCCACGAAAACAGGCTATCCTGCTTACTGTTATAAAGCGGCCTGTTTATTTTATGCGATAGTTCGGCGTATGTACGCTTCGGGTAATTTGCTGCGTCTCCTTTGTCTATTGTGAAGGACAAATTTATGTCCGCTTCTATTTTGTCAATGGGGATTATCGCTTTTTGCACTCCTTTTATATCCGTTACAATCTCAATCGGTACTTGCTTATTGTTTATAATGGCAGAATGGCTGCCAAAAGACAAATTTAGGTTATTTACCGGAATTTCCAATGTATAGTCCTGTATTTGCCTGTCAGAATTATTCTTAACGGATATTGTCTGGGCTGGCAAGTTTACCTGTATCAATAGTATTGAACAGAAAAAGAGCAAAGCCCGATGAAGTAAAGCGATATTTTTCATTGTTTTTCAGGTTATTATCCAATCCGGAGCTGAGTGTCCGGCACCTGCAAACAAATATAAATGATGCTTTTATTAAATATGGGGGTGTATTTGACTTAAACAGTTTCACCCCGCATTTTTTTAGTGACGAGTTTTCCAATAAAGCAGATATGAACCACGGGGTTCTTATTTAAGAATAAGATTATCTGTACTTACTTCTAATAAGTTTACAAGCTAACTCCTCCGCTTCGCTCGTCCCCTTTATCAAAAGGGGACAGTCGCTAATCTCTCATCATTTGTTTAATATTTAAGCCAAAGATGAAAAACCAGAACTCTCCCCTCGCAGAAGGGGAGTGCCCAAAGGGCGAGGGGTTGAAAGGCGAAATGTTGCAATAAGAGCCTGTTTAAATTTTAGCGAAAATTTTTATTACAGGTTCAGGTCAATAGTTCTTAGCAATTTTTTTATGCTCTTTTTAGCGTCTTTTTGGCTCCGCCGATTTTCAATTCCCTTTTTACTCTTGGTTTAGCCCGCTAATTAGCTCCGCTGACCGTTGGTTCGGCTGGCAAAAATGATAAAATCAATCTAAAAATAGCTATAAAAAAGATTTGCTATAAAATTTAAACAGACTCTAAATTATTTTCATAACTTAAGAACCGCTTTGCGTGCCCCCTCTCTTTTAGAGAGGGTTTGGGAGAGGAGTTACTGCTTAAAGCTATTCTTATACTCGCTCGGAGTCATGCCATAGGTGCTTTTGAAACATTGCGTGAAGTACTTTGTATCCGATATGCCTATCATGAAGGATACCTCTTTTATTGTATATTTCTGGGTTTCTATGAGTTTTGCCGCATACCTTATTTTAATATCGCGTATAAACTCGATAGGTGCGAGACCTGTAAGGCTTTTCAGTTTCTTGAAGAATACTGTCCGGCTCATAGCCATGGCAGCGGCCAGATCGTCGACAATAAAATCGCTGTTATCTATATTTTTCTCAACCTCTTCTTTTATTTTCTTTATAAACTGTTCATCCTGAGGCGTTATTTTCAATTCCGATGCAGCCGAGGCTTCTCTTTCGGCCGGGGGCTCAGCCAGTATTTGCCGGGGGGCATCGGTGTAAGTAACGTACAGCCTTTTGCGTTGGCGTATGATATTGTCTATTCTGGCTTTGAGGTACTTTACGCTGAACGGTTTTGTGATATAATCGTCAGCCCCGTATTCCAGACTGTCCAGTTTGCTTTCCATATCCGTTTTAGCTGTAAGCAGGATAAAAGGGATATGGCTGGTGTCGTTATTCGAACGTATTTTTTGTAGAAGCTCTACCCCGTCCATTTCCGGCATCATTATATCGCTCAGTATAAAGTCCGGTATCGATTTAGCTGCAATCTCATAGCCCAGCTTCCCGTTTTCGGCGTCCAATACATTGTAATGAGGTTCCAGTATGGTAACGATGAACCTCCTTAAATCGGGATCGTCTTCTACGATGAGGATAGTACTTTGGTCTTGCTTTTCCTCTTTGGCCTGCTTTTCTGTATTTCCGGGAGCACTATCTTCAGCCATATCGGGTTTTATGGTGCCGGTCTCTTCTTTTGCCGTGTCGGAATATACAAATGTAACATTCTCGTCATTTTTGAATTGTTCTATGCCAATCGGGAAAGATACAATAAATGTGGAGCCTTCGTTGATCTCGCTGTCTACGCTGATTTTAGCATGGTGCTTGTCCGCCACTTCTTTTACGATGGACAGGCCGATGCCTGTGCTGGGTTTGCTTTTGTCCCTGTTGAAGGATGCAAAACGGGTAAACAGTTTATTCAGTACTTCTTTATTCATGCCGCTGCCTTCATCTTTTACTTCGATAGATACTGTGCGGTCTTTTATGTTTTTCTTTACATTTACTTCGATGGTCTTTTCTACAAAGGTGTATTTGAAAGCGTTGGACAAGAGGTTAAAGACTAGTTTCTCTACGCTGTCCCTGTCTATCCATATTTTTTCACCGTTGGTATTATCGTCAAATTTCAGGTTTATATTCTGATACTCTGCTGTTTTTGAGAAGTTGTTGCAAATGTCGGATACATATTCTCCTATTGCCGTTTCCTGTATATTCAGTTTTTGTTTCTGTATCTTCCTGAAATCAAGAATCTGGTTTACCATCCGTTGCATGCGGCTGGCATTCTTCAGTACCAGTTGGAGTTGCGATTTGATGTCGTTCGGGGTCTGGTCGTTTTCGATGATATTCTCCACCGGGGAAACGATCATTGTGAGCGGAGTCCTGATTTCATGGGAAATATCGGTAAAGAAGCGGGTCTTCATTTCGGTCTGTTCATGTTCCAGCTTTACTTTATCCTTCAGGCGGTAGAATATGAATAACACTCTCAGTATGATGTAGAGGACGGCTACAACGAGGATGAAGTACAGGAAATACGCCCACCCTGTTTGCCAGAATGAAGGGGTGATCTCTATTGTCAGGGCATGTTCGTTATCCATCCATATCCCGTCACTGTTCGTAGACTTTACCCTGAATGTGTATGTTCCCGGAGACAGGTTTGTATAATTGGCTATCCGCTGTTTTTTTGTAATAATCCAGTCTGCGTCAGAGCCTTCCAGCTTGTAGGCGTATGTGATACGCTTCGGCTCTATATAATCGAGGGCTACAAACTCGATGCTGATAAAATTCTGCTTATGATTTAGCTTAATATAACTAAGGTCGTCAATGTTCTGCTTGAGTGGCGAATTGTCGCCTATAGGCACATCCTTGTTGGCTATCTGGAACTTGGTCAGTGCCAGATAAGGCTTAAAGGTATCCTTGTCCGGCCTGTTTATATTGTCCGGATCTATAGACAATACACCTTTCGAATAACCAAAATAAACAATGCCTGACCGGGTTGTCCAGCGGGCGCCTTCCGAGAAGTTTTGTCCGTCTATCAACCTGTTTATCTCGCTGTATGTCTCAAAAGATTTTGATTCGGGGTCGAATTTGGTAATATTGCCTTCGGATGCAATCCATAATTTGCCTTTGTTGTCTTCCGTTATAGTGAGTATCACATCGAGGGGAAGCCCGTCTTTGGTAGTAAAGGATGTGAATTTTGCAGGGAATCCTTTTTCATCTACGTCTTCAATTTTGTTTACCCCTCCGCCGAATGTGGCGATATAGGTTTCACCCTTTCGGGTAGTGCATATATCGTAAACGTCATTCTCGCCAAGGCTGTTATTGTCTCCCGGTACCCGTGTATAGAATTTGTAGTCGATACTGTTTATATTGACAAAGTCGGGAGAGAACATAATAAGGCCGAGGGTGGTTCCTATGCAGATGTTTCCGTATTTATCGGAGAGGATTGTCCTTATCTGGGAACCGTATTGCGCCGGATAGTTTTTCAGGTTGTTGCGATAGTTTACAAAACGGTCTTCTTTTTCGTCCAGCAGATTGAGCCCTCCGCCGTAAGTCCCTACCCAGATGCGTTTTTTATTATCTTCGAAAATCGCGTATACGCTATTATTGCTGAGGCTGTAAAGGTTATTTGGGGAATATCTGTAGTTCTTTATGTGGTAACCGTTGCCGTCAGGCGTAAGTTTGTATACGCCTTCGCCCTTGGTGCCCAGCCAGATGTTTTTGTCGCTGTCTTCGATAATGCAATATGTAATGCCTTCTAATGGTTTGCCAAATTCAACGCGCCCGTTGCCGCATAGGTATCCTTTCTGGGTAAGGGACTTATCGTATACGAAAACCTTGCCGCCTTTTGTCGATACCCACAGGTTTTGCCTGCTGTCTTCGAAGATGCTTCGTATATCGTTATTGATTGTGGAGTGGATATTCGGGTCTACTGTAATGGACTTGTATACATCGTTGCTGAATATGACTTTCTCTAACCCATGCGAACGCGTACACATCCACAGGTTGCCCTGCTTGTCGGAAAAGGCCGCGTGCATCATATTGGAGAATCGCCAGTCGGGAGAAGATGGTTCGTTAAAGAACGGTATCAACGCATCCCTCCCGGCATTGTACGATGCAAACCCGCCTCCTCTGAGATGAACCCAGAGCCGGTTATCCTTATCTTCGAAAATGAAAAAATTAGACGGGAATACGTTCGATACGGAGCTTTCTGTTTTTAGCTCAAAATGCCTGAACGCTTTTGTTTCGGGATTGAACTTGGCCACACCTGCATAATCCATCTCGAACCATATATTCTTTGACTTATCCACATAAGAAGATAATATCCGGTTGATACGCATTTCGGGGAGGTTGGAAGTGTTATATTTGTTCATCTTCCGGGATGTGAGGTCACAGATATAGAAACCGTCATTCTGTGTTGTAATCAGTATCTGGTTGCCGTTTATATTCTCTATGTGCCTGATTTCCGATTCCGAATCGCTCTGCAATAGTTCCGAATTGCCACTCTTTTTGTCATATATCCATATCCTGCCGTTTCCTGAGCCAAACCATATCTTATCGCTGAGTTCCATTACCGAATAGAAGTTTTGGGCAGAATCGGTCTCTACATGGTTTTTCTCTGTGAAATAGCTGTTTATCTTGCCTTCGGCCGTTACCGAATACAGGCCGTTGTTGGTAAGTATCCACGAGTTAAGTTCCTTGTCTTCGTATACAGCATGTACGGCGTTTCCATTGATGCGGTTATTTTCCTTGGTGTAAATCTCGATATTGAACGTGGAGTCGGTAACGCATACACACCCCATATTATCGGAAAGCAGCCACACCTTGCCCGATGGCATAGTGACTATCTGAGTGGCGATAAATGTAAGCTTATCGTGTCCCTTCTGGGAGCGTATCCCCATAAATTCTTCGGTATGGGGGTCAAACCGGTGTGGCTCATTATCGTAAGGCAACGTCCATATATAGCCGTATTTGTCTTCACAGATAAAGTCTATACGGTTGCTCCGCATATGATATTTGTCGCCCTGCTGTATCCTATATGTATAGAAGTTATAGCCATCGAAGCGGCAGAGCCCGTTCCATGTAGAAAACCACATAAACCCCTTCTTATCCTGCACTATGCTCATTATTGTATGCTGTGGCAGTCCGTCTTCAGGCCCATAATGTTCAAAGAAGCATTTCTGCTGACAAAATGTAGGCGAAATGAGAAGAAACAGATTAAATATAAGAATGGATAGTCTTAATTTCATCGTATAAATCAGGTTTACTGCAAATATAGTTAGTTTTTAGGAAAAATCCATCATGTGGTTGTTGGGCTCTATAATGATTTGATATGTACATATGTTTCGCAGGCGGGGAGTAGCAACGCAACATCAAGACATAAGAAAGACCCAGCCTATCAGGCGGCAGCCAGCGCCGTTAGCAAGTGTACGGCTACCCATCCGGTGCAGGCGGCGTGAAATGGGGTGTTGCCCGAACCGCAGGCGGGTTTCGTCCTGTTTAGCTGACAAGCCCAGAAGGGGGACGACAGCAGGAAGCTAATGATAAAATAGTTAAATGAAGATAGCCTTTATGCAAATAATAAAAGAACGTTTTAAGTAGCGAGGACAGAACTAAAATTTATTTTAATTCTAAAATATTTCCCTTTTCGTCAAGGTTAAATATTTCTCTTTTTTTCTCATCTGTATAAAAGCAACAGATTAGCCCTTCAATTTCCCCCTCTGTAAACTTTTGATAAATTTGATTTTCATCAAGCAACAATTCAGATTGAATTAACATAAATCCTTCTTCTCCACTTGTCGATACTAAAATGTTTAAAACGTCATCAGAAATAGGACATTTAAAATAAGTTGTTTCATTTGACTTGAATACCAATAATTTTTCCGATAGAGTTTCTTCTAGTTCACCTCGTGCATCTGTTCCCATAATGTAAAACATATCGTCGGATTCAACTTCCCAACCATCTAAGCCACTCAACGCCTGCCATTCATCCGGGCACTTGTTCTTACATACAACAACGAATATGTCATTACCTTTCGCAAAAGCATACATTCCTTTATTCATTTTTATTTTCTTTTCTGCTTCTTCCTTTGTCATTATATAGATTTTATTCTCGTTCCCAAAAATACTAATTATCTACCAAACAGGCACTACTGAAAATTTGAACGAATAAAATTTAAACAGTTTCTGAACATATAACATACCCTCCGAAAATATTACAGAATCTATTCTTAAGTCAATTTGACCCCCTCTAAAAATTATTTTAACATCCCTTAGTTCGGTAAATCGTGCATAAATTGCAGCCGTAATCTAATAACGATGAAAATTCTTAATTTATTTAAGATGTTTAATACTGGATTCACAAACACATATAATTTAATATTTAAATCTACAACCATGCAAAAGACAATCAAAAAGATTTTGTCCCTTATTTGTATCTCGTTGTTTTTATTATGTGGGCAGAATGTTTATGCTCAGCAAAGAGAAATAAGAGGTACAGTGACTGATTCTCAGGGAGAACCACTGATTGGCGTTACTATCGCCGTAAAAGGTACCACAAAAGCTACCATGACGGATATCGATGGTACTTACACCCTTTCGGTAGGTAATGATGTCAAAACACTGACTGCTACTTTCGTAGGAATGAAACCAAGTGAAAAAACAATCACAGGTAATGTACTCGACTTCGTAATGGAAGACTTAGCCTCCGAACTGGAAGAGGTGGTCGTTATCGGTTACGGTACAATGAAAAGGAAAGACCTCACAGGATCGGTTTCTTCTATAAAAGGAGATGTTGTTCAGGCCGTTCCGGTTTCTAACGTAGCCGAGGCTATTACCGGTAAACTGGCGGGGGTTCAGATTACTACTACAGAAGGCTCACCCGATGCCGAAATGAAAATACGCGTACGTGGCGGTGGTTCTATCACAGGAGACAATACTCCTTTGTTTATAGTAGACGGATTCCCGATGGAATCTATAAGCGATATAGCTCCTACCGACATTGAATCTATCGATGTACTGAAAGATGCCTCTTCAACTGCTATCTACGGTTCGCGTGGAGCAAACGGGGTAATATTGATTACTACAAAATCGGGTAAGGAAGGAAAATTGAGTGTATCTTATAACGCTTATTATAGCTGGAAAAAGAATACAAAAACGCTGGATGTCCTTTCTCCAAAAGATTATGCTTCGTGGCAATATGAATTGGCCGGATTGATTAAGAGTAGCGATATGTCTTCATATACAGACTATTTTGGAAATTATCAGGATATGGATCTATATGACAATGTTGCAGCTAACGACTGGCAGGATATTACTTTTGGACGCACAGGACATACATTCAACCACAATCTGAGCATTACAGGCGGTAGCGAAAAAATACGCTATGCTTTCAGCTATTCTCATATGAATGACAAAGCGATCATGGTGGGTTCAAGCTTTAAGCGTGACAACTTCAGCCTGAAACTGAATACAAATCCGGTGAAAAATGTATCTATCGACTACTCTATCCGTTATTCCGATACAGATATCAATGGTGATGGTACTAATAACACCAGCAGTACATACGATACCGACAAGCGCTTGAAATACTCGGTAATATATACGCCTATACCGTTATCCAACCTGACCTCCGATGCAGGTAGTTCGGATGACGACCTGGGTAACCTTTACCATCCATTGACCTCAACAACTGATAATGCGCGCAAACGCCAACGTAAGTCGCTGAATATGACTGGTAGCGTGGGTTGGGAAATTTTTGATAATTTCAGAGTTAAAGCTGAACTAGGACTGGACGATTACCGTAACAACGATAACCGCTATTGGGGATTGACCACTTATTACATTAAGAATGTGCCAACCTCTGCCAACCAGGGGAAACCGGCTATACAGCTGGCAAATACGTCTCGCCAATCGTTCCGTAGTACTAATACGGTGAATTATGACTTCAAAAAGCTATTGGGTAAAGATCATCATCTGGCAGTGATGGCAGGCCACGAATATATTATCACAAAAGTGAATACACAAACCAATATTGTACATGGCTTCCCTACATCATTTACAGCAGAAGATGCATGGAAGTACTCAACAGAAGGAACTCCATTCTCTGTGAATAATTATTACCAGCCGGATGACAAACTATTATCTTACTTCGGACGTGTTAATTATGACTATCAAAGTAAATACCTGTTCAGCGCCACATTCCGCGCCGATGGATCTTCCAAATTCGGAGAAGGTAACAAATGGGGATATTTCCCTTCTGCGGCTTTGGCATGGCGTGTGTCTTCCGAGCCATTCATGGCCGGAACCAAAGGCTGGCTCGAAGACCTGAAATTACGCCTCAGCTATGGTACTGCCGGTAATAACAATATACCATCGGGGCAAATCGCTCAAACATATGCATCCAGCTCTACCTCGTGGATCAATGGCTTTGGCAACTACTGGGCGCCATCCAAATATATGGCTAACCCTGATCTGAAATGGGAAACTACTGTTACCCGCAATGTCGGTTTAGACTTTACTTTCTTAGGTGGAAAATTGAGTGGTACTGTAGAAGCATACCTCAATACAACAAAAGACCTGCTGATTGAATTCCCTGTTTCCGGTACAGGTTACGATTATCAATACCGCAATATGGGTAAAACCCAGAATAAAGGAATAGAAGCAACCATCAATGTAGTAGCTATCGACAAAAAAGATTATGGATTGACTTTCAGCGCCAACATTGGATTCAATAAGAATACAATCAAATCGCTTGGTATAATGAACGACTTCGGATCATATACCTATTGGGCGTCCTCAGAAATCGGAAATGACTTTTGGGTTAGTAAAGGTGGTTCGGTAGGAAAAATATATGGATACCGTGCCGATGGCAGGTATGAAGTAAGTGATTTTGATGGTTATGACGAAGCAAAAGGCTGGCTGATCAATGGCGAATCTTACTCATCTGAAGTAGGAAAAGTTCGTCCGGGAACAATGAAGCTGAAAGACCTGAACGGTGATGGAAAAATTACAGCCGACGACCGCGAAATAATAGGTGATGCAAACCCTCTGCATACCGGAGGTTTCACTATCAATGGACGCTTATACGGCTTCGACCTGTCGGCCAATTTCAACTGGAGCTACGGGAACGACATCTATAATGCAAATAAGATAGAATTTACCCAGACAGGTAAATACCAATACCGTAATATGACTTCCGAAATGGCATCAGGCAAACGCTGGACAAACCTCCGCGCCGATGGTACAATATCGAACGATGCGGCCGAACTTGCAGCCATGAATGCCAATACTACGATGTGGTCTCCTTATACAGGTAAAATGATATTCAGCGATTGGGCTGTGGAAGACGGATCTTTCCTTCGCCTGAATACACTGACCTTAGGCTATACTCTGCCGGGCTCATTAACTTCTAAGGCAAAACTACAGAACGTTCGTTTCTATGTTACAGGCTATAACCTGTTCTGTATAACAGGCTACTCAGGCTACGACCCAGAGGTGTCCACTATGCGCAGAACAAACCTTACACCTGGTGTAGACTACTCGGCATATCCAAAAAGCCGCCAGTTTGTTGTTGGTCTTAATCTAAATTTCTAATTTCTAAAAAAGGAATACATAATGAAAAAGTTTATATATAAGTCTTTGTTAGCTTTATCTCTGATAGGAGTAATGGCTGCTTGCGATCTCGAATCGGATCCAAAATCATCGGCTGAACAAGAATCTGTTTTTTCCATTTATGGATTAGCAGAAAAAGCAGTGATGGGAATACACCAGTCTTTTGGCGAAACCAACTCTTACCGCGGACGCTTTCTCCCATATTATGGGATTAATTCGGATATAGAGTGGATGAATAAAATAGAATCTCAGAGCGAGGCTAAAAAACAGCTTGTTGCATACGCTGCTACTCCTACAAATTCGGAGATGAATACAGAAAACAATGCATGGGCTAAGTTTTACGAAGGTATCGAGCGCGCCAATATGTGTATCGTAGGACTACGCACCTATGGCAATGTGGAAACTGACCCCAATATGGCGCATCTGTTAGGTGAAGCCCTAACGCTCAGAGCCGTTATCTATCTCGATCTGGTAAAGGGATGGGGCGATGTTCCTGCCCGTTTCGAACCAATCACAACAGAAACTGTATATGTGCCAAAAGCCGACCGGGATGTGATTTACAAGCAACTTCTAGCCGACCTGAAAGAAGCTGAATCACTGGTTGCATGGCCTAACGAGTCTTCTCAAACCACATCAGTGGAACGTGTAAACAAGACTTTCATAAAAGCGCTGAGAGCTCGTGTTGCCTTATATGCAGGCGGATACAGCCAGCGTGCCGACGGAGTACGTTTGAGCAACGATTCTGAACTGAACCGGACAGCCATGTATACGATTGCAAGGGACGAATGTGTTGACATTATCAATAAGGGTTCGAACCAGTTAGGAGCATTCGAAACTAATTTCAAGAATCTATGTAGAGACATTGTTACTGCCGGTGGCGAATCAATTTGGGAAATACCTTTCTCTGATGGCCGCGGACGTGTGTTATTCACACTCGGAGTTCAACACTTAGCTGCCGACCAATATACCAAGCAAGCCAAAGGTGGTGCTAACGGCCCGTTGCCGTATTTCTTCTACGACTATGATGTAGACGATGTACGCCGCGATATTACCTGTGTTCCTTACGAGTGGTCGAAAGAGAGCCAGAGTAAGCAACAACTTCGTTCTATCGATTCATGGTGCTTTGGAAAACTGCGTTACGAATGGATGGATCGTATGGTAACCTCAACGAATGATGATGGTATAAACTGGCAATATATGCGTCTCGCCGATGTATATCTGATGGCAGCCGAAGCGATCAACGAACTTGAAGGACCGTCTGGTGCGGCACAATATCTGAAACCTATTCTTACTCGCGCTCTTCCAGCAGCTAAAGTAGATACTTATATGTCTAAGGCTACAGCGAGTAAGGCTGCATTCTTCAATGCTATTGTCGATCAGCGTGCCTTTGAATTTGCCGGCGAAAGTTTGCGTAAAGCCGACCTGATTCGTTGGAACCTACTAAAAGAAAAACTGGACGAGGCTAAAACGAAGATGACCCAGCTGGCTAACCGTCAGGGCGCTTACGCCGACCTTCCTGAAAAATTGTATTATAAAACAGGTACTGATAATGAATCGCTTATTATTTACGGATTGAACCACGGTGAAACCGATGCAGAAGGCCAAAAGCTTGTAGATGCTGAAAATTACTCAAGCGGTAAATGGGTAGATGCAACTAAACTGACTGAGAAGTTAATCAACGCCCTGTATCAGGAAAATCCGAATGAGAATCAGTATTGGCCTATCTGGCAAACCTTTATTGACAGTAGTAACGGAACACTAACAAATGATTAATTATCATCATTAATTAAAACGAATCATGAATAAGTTGAAAAATATTATATATGTATTGGGATTATCTTTAGCAATGATCTTTACTGGTTGTTCCGATCCCGATGATGAAATTACGAGCATCGATTATGACCGGCTGTTTTCTCCTACAGAGTTGAAAGCGTCAATTGTTAATAAAACAGGCGTCAGGTTTATATGGAATACGGTTCCGAAAGCCGAGAGCTATAATATTGAAGTATATGACAATGCTTCATATGAAGGTACTCCAGTGAAATCAGCGAGTGTAACCGCAAGTCCAAGCACAATTGATGGTCTTATAGGAGACACAAAATACTGGGGTCGTATTCAGGCGGTTGGATCGGACATACCTGATTCTAAGTGGAGCGAAGTATCGTTTACTACAGATATCAATAGTGTTCTTTTACCAATAGAAATCGGAGATATAACAACTGAAGTGTTCACACTCAGATGGAAACCGGGGAAAAATGCTACGAAAATACTGGTAACCCCAGCTTCGGGAAAAGCAATAGAACAAGCTGTAACATCTGCAGAAATTTCGGCAGGTATAGCCAAAGTATCAGGACTCACTCCTTCTACCGAATATACAGTAGTGTTATATGATGGTGCTCAGAGGATTGGTTTGCTTGATATAAAAACACTTACTGAAGGTACTTTGTTTGTCTATCCAGATGACGATATAGCGTCTATGATTTCGGAAGCAAAAGAAGGAGGAGTATTCTTGCTGATGCCTGGTACACATACTGTAGCTACGCTTAACATTACCAAGTCTATTGCTATTGAGGCTGCCAGTTCAACAGATAAGCCAATTTTGTTAACAACAGTTATCCGTCCTGCTGATGGAGCAGCACTTGCCCTAAAAGATCTCATTCTGGACGGAACAGGATCGTCAGGCGACCAGGCTATCGTTTATGCTGAGGGTGAGTTTGGCGCTCTGTCTATCACAGGTTGTGAAATTATGAATTATCTCAAAGGTACGCTTTATGTTAGCAAGGCAACTAAGATAAAGTCTGTGACCATCACAAACTGTCTGTACCATGATATTGAGTGTAATGGAGGCGACTTTATTGACTTCCGTAGCGGATTAGCAGAAACATTTACATTCCAAAACAATACGGTTTACAACAGTGCGCTAGCCCGTGATTTATTCCGAATGGATGCAGGTGGATCAACTAATTTCCCTGATATAACAAGTATTATTACCATCGAAAACAATACGTTCTATAAAGTATGTGATGGTAGTAGCCGCCGTATATTGTATATCCGTTTAGCAAACCATGAAATAAGCTTTAATAAAAATATTATTGCTGAATCTCAAGGACATTATACGAATCAAAATGCGACGACAATAAAAGAAAGGTCTCAGAACAATTATTTTAACGCGCCTAATTATACAGCAAGTACAGTAGTTGGTGCTCAAAATGACACAGGTAGTTATACTACAGTTGACCCTCAGTTCAAAGACCCAGCAAACGGAGATTTCACTGTAGGAAATCTAACATTATCAGCAGGTGACCCTCGCTGGCTCCAATAATATTTAGATAAGCACTGTTACAGGATTAATTCCTGATCCTGTAACAGTCTTTTTTACTTAGAGAAACTTCTTAATTAATTATCTCTCAGAGTGATTGTTTGCTCTGTGCTAGGCATCACATTAAAAATGACAAGCCTGTAAATTATATAACTCAATGAAACAAAACAGAATAATTCAGTTTTTTATACTATCCTTTCTTGTGTGTTTCGCACAATCAGGATGTGCACAAAAAAGTGAATATAAATACAAATGCCTGTATAATGATTTGCCATTTCAGATGCCTCATGTACAACGTCCGGTTTTCCCGGATAATCAAGTGTCAATTGCCGATTATGGCGGTGTGCCCGATGGCATAACGCTCAACTCCGAAGCTTTTGCCTCCGCTATGGAAGCATTGTCTCAGAAGGGGGGTGGAACGCTTATCGTACCTGGTGGTATCTGGTACACAGGCCCTATCGTTTTCAAATCAAATATAAACCTGCACCTCGAAAAAGGCGCACTGATATTATTCTCTGCCAATTTTGACCTGTATCCGCTGGTGAATACCGTATTCGAAGGTCTGGATACACGTCGTTGCCAGTCTCCCATATCCGGACGCAATCTGGAAAATATAGCCATTACGGGAGAAGGTTCTATAAATGGCTCGGGGCATGCATGGCGCCCACTCAAAAAATCGAAAGTAACAGATAGTCATTGGAAGAACGTTACCCGTTCGGGAGGAGTAGTTAAAGATGATAACTACTGGTTCCCTTCGGCAGGCTCTCTCAAGGGACTTGAAATAAGTGATATGAATGTTCCACGCAAAAACCTTACCGAAGCCGAATGGATGGAAATAAAAGACTTCCTGCGTCCGGTGATGGTTAGCTTTATCGAATGTAAGAATGTGCTGCTCGAAGGCGTACTGTTCGAAAATTCGCCGAGTTGGAATATTCACCCGTTAATGTGTGAAAATGTTATTATAGACAATATATATGTACGCAATCCCGGCTATGCCCAAAACGGAGACGGTGTAGACCTCGAATCTTGCGTAAACTCTATTATCGTAAATAGTATATTCGATGTCGGCGACGATGCTATCTGCATCAAGTCGGGTAAAGACGAAGACGGACGCCGCCGCAACCGCCCCACCGAAAACGTGCTGATCGACAACTGTAAAGTATTTCAGGGACACGGAGGCTTTGTAGTAGGCAGCGAGATGTCGGGAAGCGTAAGGAATATTTCCGTTTCCAATTGCCAGTTTCTCGGCACAGATGTAGGCCTTCGCTTCAAAAGCCGCCGGGGACGCGGTGGTATCGTAGAAAATATCTATATTAGGGATATCAATATGTTCGACATCGCTACCGAATCGTTCCTGTTCGACCTGTATTATGGAGGCAAGTCGGCTTCCGAATCATTGGAAGACGGAGACGTAACGCCTGTGGATACGGTAGTTTCTGTTGTAGATGAAACCACACCCGCATTCAGGAATATATATGTAAAGAACCTGACTTCGCGCAATGCACGCAGGGCAATGTTCTTCAACGGACTGCCCGAAATGAATATATCGAATATAAATGTGGAGAATGTGACCATCACATCCCGGATAGGCGCTGAGATTGTAGAATCGAAAGATATAAAGTTTAATAATATAAAGATAATACCAAAAGAAGGCCCGGCGCTTATATTGAAAAATATAGAAGACTTTACGCTGGCGGGATTTGAATACCCTGCATCGTTGAAAGAAGCAGTAAAAATAAGCGGTAAAAATAAAAATATTCAGTTGCCTGAGTCTATAGCAAATGAATTAGTTCACAATATGAAATAAAGAAAGGTTAGATTATGAAGATAAAATTACTGATAATATTATTGTCTCTGTCTTCTTCCTTATTTGCGGGTGACGGGGTAAAATATTACATCCAGATGTCCGATTCTGAGATGAAGCGTAATCCCGAAGGTTGGATGCTCGATTTCTCCAAAGCGCCAAAATGGAACTATTGCCACGGACTGGAATTGCAAGCTATTTTCCAAACCTGGCAAAAAACATTCGACCAGAAGTATTACGACTATGTATATGGTTTTGCCGACCTGATGGTAGAAGAGGACGGACAGATAAAAACCTACAAACCATTAGAATATAATATCGACCGTGTTAATTCGGGCAAAATGCTTTTCCCGATGTATGCACTCACCAAGCAAGAACGCTTCAAAAAAGCCCTTGACCTCATGCGTGACCAGATGCGCACTCACCCGCGCACTAAGGACGGAAGCTTCTGGCACAAAAAGATTTATCCGCATCAGGTGTGGCTCGATGGTCTCTATATGGCAGGCCCATATCTGGCACAGTATGCCAAAACATTCAACGAGCCGGAACTATTCGATGATGTTGCCGTTCAGATTCTGGATGTAAAAAAATACCTGTACGATGCCAAAACAGGCCTATACTATCACGGCTGGGACGAAAGTCGTCAGCAGCGTTGGGCCGACCCTGTTACCGGATTGTCGCCTAACTTCTGGTCGAGAAGCATTGGCTGGTATATGATGGCAATGATAGATGTCCTTGACTTCCTCCCGGAAAACCATCCGAACCGTGCGGAAATAATAACCCTGTTTACAGACCTCTGTGCTGCTGTAGAAAAATACAGGGATGCCGATACCGGAATGTGGTATCAGGTGACCGACCAGATGGGACGCGAAGGAAACTACATAGAGTCCAGTGCATCAGCCATGTTTATATATTCCTGGGTGAAAGGTAGCCAGAAAGGATATCTGGATGAAAGCTATCTGGAAAAGGGAAAGTCTGCTTATGACCAGTTTATCAAACGCTTTATTAAAAAAAACGAAGATGGGACGATCTCCCTTACCGATGGCTGTGCGGTTGCAGGCTTGGGTGGAGAAAAGAACTATCGCGACGGAAGCTACGAATACTATATAAACGAGCCCGTTCGTGATAACGACCCGAAAGCTGTAGGACCATTCATCATGCTGAGTATTATGCTCGACAGATAGAATTTACTAATTCGCTAATCAACTTGTAACTCGTAACTGCCCGTAGGGCGAAGAAATAACATTCGCCGAAGCGAAGGCGAGGCAAACTTGTAACTAAATTATGAAAAAACTATTATTGTTCTTTTCCTTCATATTCTATATTCTGCACGCTTTGGCTCAGACTCCCGCATTTCCGGGAGCAGAAGGCGGCGGCAAGTACACTACTGGAGGACGAGGTGGTAAGGTTTACTATGTGAACTCACTTGAAGACACAATAATGGGCAATAAGAAAACCCGCGAAGGAACACTTCGCTGGTGTCTGAAACGAGAAGGGGCAAAAACAATCCTCTTTAAAGTTGCAGGTATAATACATTTAAAGTCAAAACTAATAGTAAACGACAGCACAACCATAGCAGGGCAAAGCGCTCCAGGAGACGGCATTTGCATTGCCAACTTCCCGGTAAGGGTAGAAGGCGACAATGTCATTATCCGTTATATGCGTTTCCGTATGGGAGACTTGTATGGCGTAGAGGATGACGCTTTGTGTGGTTACCGCAACAAAGATATTATCATAGACCATTGTTCGATGAGCTGGAGCACCGATGAATGCGCTTCGTTCTACGACAACGAGAATTTTACGATGCAATGGTGTATCATCTCCGAGAGCCTGCGTGCATCAGTACACAAAAAAGGCACTCACGGCTACGGTGCTATCTGGGGTGGAAAGAAAGCCTCGTACCATCACAACCTGCTGGCTCATCACGACAGCCGCAATCCGCGCATGTGTGGTAGCCGCTATAGTAACCAGCCCGAACTGGAACTGGTAGATTTCAGGAACAATGTAATATACAATTGGGGAAGCAACAGTGGTTATGGAGGAGAAGGGGGCAGGTATAATTTTGTCAACAACTACTATAAACCCTCTCCTGCTTCCTCCAATCGTAGCCGCATATTCTCTCCCAATGCCGACGAAGGAGCAAACAAACAGGCAGCAGGCGTATGGGGTGCTTTTTATCTGAGTGGAAACTATATTCATGGCAACAAGAAGGTTACGAGAAACAACCTGCTCGGATTGCAACCAAGTCCGGAATCAAAAAACCGTCTCAGCCTGATATCCCCTGTTCCTTTCGATGTACCTTTTGTAAGGACTGACGAAGCCGAAACAGCATACCTGAAAGTACTGAAATATGCAGGAGCCAGCTACAAACGTGATAAAACGGATGCTCGCGTCATCAATGAAGTAGAAAACGGGTTAACTCCCATCAGGGCATCCCACGATGCAGGCACAAAGCCGGGTATGATAGACTCACAAAAGGATGTAGGCGGGTGGGAGACATATACTTATACCCTCGAATGTGTACCCGCTGATTCCGACAGAGATGGTATTCCTGACGGATGGCTGGAAGAACATTATCCGGGGAAATCAGCAGATGACCTGAACGAAGAGGGCTATACTTATCTTGAAGTATATCTGAATAATCTGGTCAATTAAAAAAATAATTTGGTTTTTGGATTAAGGGGAAAACTCCGTGTTACTCCTTTTACTCCGTGGTTAAATAAATCTTATATATACCTGCATATCACAAAAATAATAATCTTGAACCATGAAACATATCATCTTTGTTTATCTTCTCTTTTTCACATTGGGTATATCTGCACAGGGTAAAACCGAAATCATTGTAGATCGCAACGGCACTGGCGATTTCCGCAATATACAGGAAGCCATCAATTCTGTACGCACTGCCGACCCGCGGGGCAGGATTACCATTCGTATAAAAAGCGGAGTTTATAAAGAGAAACTAATATTACCACCTCATGTAACAAACATCCACTTTATCGGAGAAGACAGGGACAAAACAATTATCAACCATGACGACCACGCCAATATCAACAAGATGGGCACCTTCAAAACCTATACATTCCTGTTGAGTGGCAACGATATAACATTGGAAAACCTCACTATAGAAAACTCCTCCGAACCGCTCGGACAGGCTGTTGCCCTGCATATCGAAGGCGACCGCGTAATCCTTCGCAACTGCCGCCTGTTGGGGCATCAGGATACGCTTTATGCAGGCAGGGATGGAGCCCGCCAATATTTCGAAAACTGCTATATCGAAGGGACAACCGATTTCATCTTCGGTCCTGCTACCACATGGTTCGAAGGCTGTACCATTCATTGCAAAAAGAATTCGTACATCACTGCGGCTAATACCCCGCAACATATCAAATACGGCTACATTTTCAACAACTGCAATATCACTCTCGCCGAAGGTGTAGATGCCATGTACTTGGGGCGTCCGTGGCGTGCTTATGCTATGACGCTCTTTATGAACTGTGCTTTGCCAAAGGGAATAAATCCTGTAGGTTGGGACAACTGGAGCAGCGAAGAAAATGAAAAAACAGCCCGCTATATGGAGTACAATAATCGTGGAGAAGGTGCTGTTACAAACCAGCGCGTAAAATGGGCAAAAATACTCACCGCAGAAGAAGCAAAAGAATATACTATCACAAATGTTCTGAGTGGCTGCGACAATTGGAACCCATTAGTAAAATGATATTTTAAAATTCAAAGAGTTAAAAAATCCTGCCTGTCATGAAAAAACTTTTTCTGATATCCCTATCTCTTTTCGGCCTGTGTATGCAAATGCAGGCACGCATCCACAATATGCTCGAACTAGGTGCAGATAATACAGGGAAAGAAAAATGCACAGAGCTGATAAACAATACAATAAACAAAGCTGCGGCTGAGGGGGGAGGCGTTATTTATTTTCCCACCGGCAAATATCTGACTGCTGCCATACACCTCAAGAGCAATATCACGATAGAAATAGAATCAGGAGCCACTCTCCTGTTCTCCGACGATTTCGAAGATTACCTGCCCTTCGTTAAAGTGCGTTGGGAAGGTGTTTTCATGAACAGCCTTTCGCCACTGTTTTATGCCGTAGATGCAGAAAACATTGCTATCAAAGGACGTGGCAAAATCGACGGTCAGGGTTTCAAATGGTGGAGCGAATCACGAAGAATTATTCAGGAAATAAAAGACAATGGAAAAACATCATCAACTAACACTCTTCAGCAAAAATGGCTGGACGCAAATAAGGATGTCGAAGTATACCCTTATTATGAAAAAACGCTGGAACGTAAGTTCTTCCGCCCTCCTTTTATACAGTTTCTGGAGTGTAGCAATGTTTTGATCGAAGGCATTACGATTGTAAATTCCCCTTTCTGGACAATCAACCCTATCGGGTGCAATGATGTGGTGATACACGGCGTTACGATAAACAATCCGTCTGCCAATCCGAAAGGACACAACACCGATGGTATAAACCCGTCTTCGTGCCGCAATGTGCGCATATCAGACTGTTTTATCAGTGTAGGCGACGACTGCATCACAATCAAATCGGGGCGCGATGCCGCAGGACGCGATTACGGCAAACCTTGTGAAAATATAACGATAACAAACTGCATCATGCTTGCCGGCCACGGAGGTGTCGTTATTGGCAGCGAAATGTCGGGCGGAGTGAAGAAAGTAACCATATCTAACTGTGTGTTTGACGGTACGGATGCGGGTATACGCCTCAAATCGTCGAGAGGGCGCGGGGGTATTGTAGAAGAAATCCGCGTAGACAATATTGTGATGAACAATATTCAAAAGAACGCTTTTATATTCGACCTGTTCTATGACAAAGAATCGAAATCCGAGCCGGTTTCGGAGCGTACCCCGGTATTCCGCAACATTCACCTGAGCAATATCACAGGCAGCAATATCCGCAAAATAGGATATATCACAGGTATAGAAGAAATGCCAATCGACCGGATTTCTTTTTCGAATGTCAACATGGTCGCTACCGAAGGTTTCACGGCAAAAACCGGGACGAATATCCGGTTTCACAATGTGGACTTTGCAGTAGCAAAGGGAGCCTCTTTTGCTTTCACTGGTTGCAAGGGTATTGTACTGGACGATGTAAGGTCAAAAGCACCTTTGGTAAATCAGGCTGTCGTGGAGTTTAATAACTCCGATAATATACTGATAAATAATTGTTTCCAGATTGCAAAGGCAGATATTTTCTGTAAAGCATCAGGCAGCAATATTATCTGGGGAAATAACTATTTTGATAATGTAACGGTTCAAAAGATTGAAGAATAAGGAATAATGTACTCCGTGCAACTCTGTGTTCAAAAAATTAAGATAACGACCATGATAAATAAAAGAAACATCCTCTGTTTTTTGCTTATAATAAGCACTTCTTTATTTGCTCAAAAACGCATCTTTATGATGGGCGATTCCACGATGGCAAATAAACTGATATTTAAAGTCGTAAATGATAACATATCAGGTGACTCTATCTTCGAGCCCTTCCCTGAAAAAGGCTGGGGGCAACTTCTTCCGGCCTTCCTTACCGAAAATGTTCAGGTAAAGAATTATGCGAAAAACGGACGGAGTTCGCGTACATTTATCGGAGAAGGCTTGTGGCAACAGGTGATTGACGGCTTGCAGAGTGGCGACTATCTGGTTATCCAGTTCGGGCACAACGATGCTTCGAAAGAGAAAGTAGACCGCTATACAACTCCCGAAGAATATGTCCGCAACTTTACCATGTTTGTACAGGAAGCGAAAGCGAAAGGCGCGAAACCTATCATTTGCACATCCGTGGCAAGACGCCGGTTCGACCAAAATGGTACGTTTCAAGACTCTCACGGCGAGTATCTCGATTTGGCGCGCAATGTAGCCATATCTGAGGGGATACCGATGATTGATATGTACGAGAAAAGCAAAGAAGTACTAACTAGGCTGGGAGACGAAAAATCCAAATCGTTGTTCCTGCACCTGAAACCCGGAGAAAATCTCAATTTCCCCGAAGGCAAAATAGACAATACGCACTTTAACGAGAGAGGCGCCCTGCTGATGGCTTCGCTATTCCTCGAAGGTCTTAAAGAACAAAACATTACAGAACTAACAGGGGAAATCAAAGAATGAAACTGCTGATAAAAATAATACTGGTATGCTGCTTTATACCATCAGGTATAAATGCACAAAACCATATTTCCAAAGCTTGGGTCTCCGACCTCGGTAACGGGATGTATAAAAATCCTGTGCTTTATGCTGATTATTCCGACCCTGACGCTTGTAGGGTAGGCGACGATTATTATATGACAGCATCCAGTTTCAACTGCATACCGGGGCTTCCTATCCTGCACTCCAAAGATTTGGTAAACTGGACGATAATAGGTCATGCCATAGATAAACTGACACCCGATTCCGTCTTCTCTAAGGTGGTGCATGGCGGAGGCGTTTGGGCACCGTCAATTCGCTATCACAAAGGAGAATTTTATATTTACTATGGCGACCCCGACTTGGGTATCTTTATGACGAAAGCAAAAGACCCTGCCGGAGAATGGGAACCACTTACTTTGGTAAAAGAAGGGAAGGGATTGATAGATGCATGCCCCCTGTTTGACGATGACGGACAGGTCTACTTGGCTCATGCCTATGCAGGCAGCCGCGCCGGAATCAAGAGCCTGCTGGCTGTTACCCGCCTCACACCGGATGGAAAAAAAGCAGTGGGTGAGTCCAGAATTATTTATGACGGGTACGATATAGACCCTACTATCGAAGGGCCTAAATTCTATAAACGAAACGGCTATTATTACATCTTTGCTCCTGCTGGAGGTGTGGCAACAGGCTGGCAACTAGCCATGCGCTCGAAAGATGTATTCGGCCCTTACGAACGTAAAATCGTGATGGAACAGGGCAATACTTCCGTCAATGGCCCTCATCAGGGAGCATGGGTAGACACACAGTCTGGCGAGGACTGGTTCCTCCACTTTCAGGACGTGGGAGCATTCGGACGCCTTGTCCACCTGCAACCAATGATTTGGAAAAATGACTGGCCTGTTATCGGTGAGGATAAAGATAATGACGGTTGCGGCAATCCGGTGCTTACATATAAAAAGCCAAACGTAGGCAAAACTTACCCTATAGCCACACCAGCTGAAAGCGATGAGTTTTCGACAAACAGCCTGGGACTACAATGGCAATGGCATGCTAACCCGCAGTCGTGGTGGTATTTTACCAATCAGGAAAAGGGTTGCCTGAGCTTGTACTCCGTACCTGTTGCTGACGATTATAAGAGCCTGTGGGATATACCCAATCTGTTACTGCAAAAAACTCCCGCACCGGGATTTACAGCAACTATGAAACTGACTTTCATACCCGACCCTCGCTTTTATGGAGAGCGCACCGGGTTATTGGTGATGGGAATCGATTACGGTTTGCTATCCTTCGAAAGCTCTGAAAAAGGGTTTATACTCTCGCAGAATGAATGTATAGATGCCGAAAAGGGAAATAAAGAAATAACAAACGAGTCTGTAACTCTAAAAGACGCGACAATTTACCTGCGGGTAAAAGTCTCGGCAGATACTACATGCGCATTTAGTTACAGCATTGATGGTAAGAAATATACAAATCTGGGTAAAAGCTTCAAGGCCAAAGAAGGCAAGTGGATTGGAGCGAAAATAGGAACATTTTGTACACGTCCCATTCAGAAAAATGACGGTGGGCGTATCGAAATAGATTGGTTCAGGGTAACTGAATAATATTTTAGATTGTTTTTAGATTTGATTATGAGAACGGAGACAGGCGCATACCTTCTGTCTCCCCTCATAATTAAATTATGCCAATCAGTTTTAATTAAGTAATGGAAAGTATTTATTGCAACATAATTTTCGTTCCTGTCATGCTGACGACAGGAAGCATCTCTTGTCTCTTTCCTCCTTTGAGGAACGAGATCCTTCGTGCCTCAGAAACAGCGTTCGACGGAACGAAGTGTAGTCAATGACAAAGAAAATGTTGCATTAATTATTATTGATTACTTAATATGTTTATTGATATTATGTATAAAACTATCTTAATTTAAATATTTTATCCTTAGCTCATACTGCCGCGCCCTCCCGGGCTTGCCCTTCCTTTTGGCATTGCCCAAAAGGAAGCAAAAGGCTAGTGCTCCGTTCCTCGGCGACCCACCAACGGCTTGCCGGCTGAAAGGAACCTATGGGCTCCGCCCCGTCCCTTTCTACGCCAGCTTCACCGGGTGGGTACCCCGCCTGCGGAACTAATGCACGGAGACGCAATGCGATAACAAGGCAGAGGTTTTTCCATTACTCTTGTTGGGCGGCAGCCAGCGCCATTAGCTGAGCGTACTGGGCACCCACCCGGTGCAGACGGCGTAGAATGAAGTGGGTTCGCTTTTAATCAAAATATCCCAATCATCAGGAAGATGAATCAGCCATCACTTCATTCAGCCGACAAACCGTTGGTGGGTCGTACGGCGAAGCGGGGCGCAATGCGTTTTTGCTTACTTTTGCCGCATTGGGCAAAAGTAAGGCAAAGAATCAGATGGCTATCGCAACGAAGTGAAGATAGACGAAGATTCTGCGCAGTATCTTGTAGAATATAATAAACGGTTTTAGTAGGCTATTGCCTCTTGATCCTCATAAATTATTTTTATTTTGAAACTAAAATTACATATACTGTTTTTCATTCTCTGTAGCCATACTGCAATGGCACAGAATGTAGAGATAGATGGCATCGCTAGGGATACATCTTTCACTGTATATAGTGCCTATACCAAAGAACTTAAGAAACGTCCCTACATTGAGATCGCTCAACCTCAACTACCTGAGAATGTAAAAGCGATAGAGCATATACCGTATTCAAATCCTTCGCCCAACCGCAACCTCAGCCTCCATATATACAGGCCTGATGACGAATGCAGGTATCCTGCCCTGCTGATGGTACACGGTGGAGGATGGACTTCGGGCAGTCTGTCTATGCAAATGCCGATGGCACAGCAGATTGCATCCAAAGGATATGTAGCTATCCCTGTAGAATACAGGCTGTCGCCGGAAGTTTTATATCCGGCTGCCGTCCACGACCTGAAAACAGCTGTGCGGTGGGTGAGGGCAAATGCAGAGGAATATGGAATCGACACAACGAAGATTGCGATATCCGGTTGTTCCTCCGGCGGGCATCTGGCAATGCTGATAGGAATGACAAATTCTCAACCTGCATATGAAGGCAACGGAGAATATGCGAAATATCAGAGCAACGTGCATGCTGTAATCAATATCGATGGCATCTCCGATTTCTCAACGGACGAACTGAATGCAGCACGCGAGTCTTTGAGTAAAAATAAAATCCCGGCATCCATAAAATGGCTGGGAGCGACATACGAAGAGGATAAAAATAAATGGGAAGAAGCATCGCCTGTGAATCATATCACAGAATATTCTGCCCCTGTTTGCTTTATCAATAGTTCCATCCCTCGTTTTCATGGCGGACGGGACGAAGCTATTCGAAAATTATCAACATATAATATTCATACAGAAGTACATACAATAGATGACACACCTCATCCATTTTGGCTGTTCCATCCCTGGTTTGGGATTACTGTAAACTATACCGTGGGTTTTCTGGATAAGGTGCTGAAAATGAAAAAAATGTAATCTGAATGTTTTAAAACATTTTTTTAGTTTTCTATTTCATTTAAAGTTTTGATTGTCAGCTGAATATATGGCACTGTTTAATATATGTGTGCGCACACATATTGTTTGGTAATTGAAAATAAGTATATTTGCATAGTGTTTGTGTGCGCACACACGCGCAATAAAGCTTGACAAACTATTTTTGAATAGGAATAATATTAAAATACATACAATCATGAAAAACTTTCTGGACGACAATTTTGTATTGCAAAACGAAACAGCACAACAATTATATCACGAACATGCCAAGTCATTGCCGATTATTGATTATCACTGCCATCTTGACCCGAAGATGATTGCAGAAGATCATCAGTTCGACAATCTGGGTGAAATATGGCTGGGTGGCGACCACTACAAGTGGCGTGCAATGCGTACAAATGGCGTTGATGAAAGATTCTGTGCAGGAAAAGATACCAGCGATTGGGAGAAGTTTGAGAAATGGGCTGAAACAGTGCCTTATACAATGCGCAACCCGCTCTATCACTGGACACACCTTGAGTTGAAGACAGCTTTTGGTGTCACTAAGTTACTAAAGCCTGAAACAGCAAAAGAGATATTTGACGAATGTACAGCCAAACTGCGCACACCAGAGTTCTCGGCAAGGGGGCTAATGAAACATTACAATGTAGAAGCAGTATGTACCACAGACGATCCCATAGATTCGCTGGAGTATCATATTGCGCTCAAGCATGAAGGTTTTTCAGTAAAAGTACTTCCTACATGGCGTCCCGATAAGGCGATGGCTGTAGAAGTTCCGGATGTTTTCAGGGCTTATGTAGAGAAATTGTCGGAAGTATCAAATGTGCCAATTAGCAATTATGCGGATCTGATAACTGCGCTTCGCAAGCGTCACGATTTCTTTGCCAGCGTAGGCTGTAAACTGTCAGACCACGGCATCGAAGAGTTTTATGCCGAAGATTATACACAAAGTGAGATTGATGCTATTTTCAATAAAGTGTATGGTGGCAAGGAGCTTACTCAGGATGAGATTATCAAGTTTAAATCGGCAATGCTGGTTGAAGGTGCGATAATGGACTGGGAAAAAGGCTGGACACAGCAATTCCATTACGGCGCTATCCGCAATAATAATACCCGCCTGTTTAAACAATTAGGCCCTGATACAGGCTTTGATTCTATCGGCGACTTCACTGTGGCGAAGGCAATGTCTAAATTTTTCGACAGGCTCGATACTGATAATAAACTGGCTAAAACAATAATATACAACCTGAATCCTCGCGATAATGATATGATAGCTACCATGATAGGAAACTTTCAGGATGGTTCTGTCGCCGGAAAGATCCAATTCGGTTCGGGATGGTGGTTCCTTGACCAGAAAACAGGTATGGAAGCGCAGATGAATTCATTGTCGAATCTGGGATTATTAAGTCGTTTTGTAGGTATGCTGACAGACTCGCGCAGTTTCTTGTCATATCCTCGCCACGAATATTTCCGCCGCATATTATGTAACCTGATAGGAACAGATGTAGAGCAAGGTTTGCTTCCGGCTTCAGAGTTGCCATTCCTAGGCAAACTGGTAGAAAATGTATCTTATTACAATGCGAAGGAATTCTTTAAGTTTTAAATTTTAGTAGATGACAAAAAGAAAGATTATTCTCCAACCCCTCGCCCTATGGGCACTCCCCTTCTGCGAGGGGAGAGTCGCAAAGCGAGGGCAGATACCGTTTCGTCCGTCAGGCACTCTTCCCTCGCTTCTCCCTCTCCTTTTGGGGAGGGCCGGGGTGGGGTCGGAAGGGTTAGATAATAGTCAAATTATTGTCATGTATTGTGGCTTTAAAGATCAATATTAAATATAAAAACAATGAAAACAATTATCGAAGAACGTTGGGGAACACACCCCGATGATGTGAAAAAGTATGACACGGCACAACTGCGCAAGGAGTTTCTGGTGAAGAGGCTTTTCGAAGCAGACAGTGTGCTGATGACTTATACCCACAACGACCGCCTGATAATAGGTGGCGCTCTGCCTGTAAAAGAGGCGCTGAAACTTGAGACTGTAGACCTTATCCGTTCTGAGTATTTCTGCGAAAGACGCGAGCTGGGTATTATCTGTATCGAAGGAGAAGGTGTTGTCTCAGTAGATGGCAAAGACTATGTAATGGGATTCAAAGACGCAATCTATGTAGGGCGTGGAAGCAAGGAAGTTATCTTTAAAAGTAATAATGCTTTCAATCCTGCTAAATATTATTTCGCGTCATCTCCGGCACATAAAGAATATCCGACAACTCAGATTACTGCTGAGATGCGCCGCACCCGCGATCTGGGCGCTCCGGCAACATCTAACGAGCGTTTGCTCAATCAGCTTATCCTGAGCGAAATAGTCCCTTGCTGCCAGCTACAGATGGGTATGACCGAACTGAAAGAAGGCAGCGTATGGAATACCATGCCGCCACATACGCATTCGCGCCGTATGGAAGCGTACTTCTATTTCAAAATTCCTGCCGGACAGGCTGTATGCCACTTTATGGGACAGCCGCAGGAAACCCGTCATATCTTTATGGGAAATGAACAGGCGGTAATTTCGCCATCGTGGTCTATACACTCTGCCGCCGGTACAAGCAATTACACGTTTATCTGGGCTATGTGTGGCGAGAACCTTGATTATGATGATATGGACACTTTCACTGCTGATAAATTACGTTGATAATGTGCCAACCTGTAACTAAATAAAGATGAAAAAAATATATTCCATAATCATTGCTGCTGTTTTCTTATTCTCATGCGCAGAGAAAGACTTTAAGGTAACGATAGAAAATCCGGCAGGCTTTGACCGCATGATGGAACTTGTAGAAATACCTATCGATAGTGTTAAAGGAAAGGTCACTGTTTCTGACAGTTCGGTCTATGTCGTGCAGACGGCAGAGGGAGAAGTGATCCCTTCGCAGGTAACTTACGACCGCAAAATCGTTTTCCGGCCTCAACTAAAAGCAAATGAATCAAAATCATTTATAATCACCACCGGAGAAGCGCAAAGTTTTGAACCTAAAACCTTCGGGCGTTTTATCACCGAGCGTAAAGATGACTTTGCCTGGGAAAACGACTGTGTCGCATTCCGTATCTACGGACCGGCTCTGAAAGAGACAGACGGGCCTAGCAATGGGATAGACGCATGGTTCAAACGTACGAATAACCTTATCATTGACAAGTGGTACAAGGATGATCTGGCGGGTGTGGCTTCTTATCATGACGATCATGGAGAAGGGCTTGACGACTACAAAGTAGGGCGTACCCTCGGTGCAGGCGCTATGGCTCCTTATGTAGACAATAAGTTGTGGCTAAACGAAAATTTCACATCGGAAGAACTGCTTGATAACGGGCCTTTACGTACGACATTCAAATTGACTTATAAGAATCTGGATGTAAACGGGCAATCTGTAGCCGAAAGCCGTACAATCTCTCTGGATGCAGGTTCGCAGTTGTCCAAAGTCGTTCAGGCATATACTATCAAAGCGCCGATGAATGTAGCGGCAGGTATTGTTAAGCGTGAAACAGGCGATTCGATCATTACTTCATTGGAAAAAGGATATGTTGTATATGCCGAGCCTAAGACCGAAAAGGTATCAGGCATCTATCTGGGGCTTGTATTCCCTAACGGTATCGACGAAAGTAAGGTTGAGTCTTATGAAGTATTGAACCCGGTATCAAAGAAGAAAGATACACACTCTCATGTTCTGGCTATTACAGTGCAACAGCCAAATATTCCTGTAACATATTACACAGGCTATGGCTGGTCTCAGTTTGGTTTCCCTGCATTAGCCGATTTTGAGAAATATATCCGGAATTTTTCAGAAGGTTTAAGACAACCTTTAGTTGTAAAATATAAATAATGCGAATCAGTATTTCGTTTTGTTTAAATTATGTGTTCTTTTATTTTTTACATAAAGGCTATCCTAGGCTAAATACATTAGTCGCGACTCCCTACTGCCGCGCCCTCCCGGGCTTGCCCCTTCTTTTGGCATTGCCCAAAAGAAGGCAAAAGGCTAGTGCTTCGTCCCTCGGCGAC
>NZ_QVMO01000045.1:0-6263 GCF_010501055.1 Dysgonomonas sp. 521 | reverse complement strand
GGTGCAGGCGGCGTAGAATGAAGTGCGGGCGCTTTTAAGCATCGTCTGCCAATTATTGCAATGATGAATCTTTCATCACTTCATTCAGCCGACAAGCCGATGGTGGGTCGTACGGCGAAGCGGGGCGCAATGCTTTTTTGCTTACTTTTGGAGCTTTGGCCAAAAGTAAGGTAAGCAATCTGCGATTGCGCGCAGATAGAAAAGAACGTTTTAAGTAGCGAGGGCAGAACTAAAATTTATTTTATGTTATGCCGAGTCTCGACAAACAACGTTCACAGGAGCGAAGCGTATGTAAAACGACTAATGAAATTGAACATTTAACTTATCAACTACTGATTGACATAAATAGTAACCAATTGATTAAAAACTAAGTAACTGTTTAAATTTTATTCGTTCCAATTTTTAGAGATGTTTTAGAGATGTTTTTTTCTTCCTCGAAACGATAATAGCGGGCTATTTGAGTTGAGAGAAAGGAAGAAACAGCCGAAAACAGCCGAAAAATGAACGAAGAAAAAGGTATAATAAAATATTCGTATAAAATTTAAACAGTTACTAAGAAACTCGTAAACTTATATACTTAAAAACTCAAATAGAAACTATGAAAAAAGTTGTAACATTCGGGGAAGTAATGCTGCGCCTTTCAGCTCCCGGATATCAGAGATTTATACAGTCTACAAATCTGAACGCTACATTCGGAGGTGGTGAAGCTAATGTTGCCGTATCGCTTGCAAACTACGGTATCCCTACCGATTTTGTAACCCGCCTGCCTAAAAACGACATAGCAGACTGGTGTGTCTCCGACCTTAGGAAATATAATGTGGGTGTGGATAATATCCTTCGTGGCGGAGAGCGTGTAGGTATTTATTTCCTCGAAACAGGAGCTGTAGCCCGTGCCTCTAAGGTGGTTTACGATAGGGCAAACTCGGCCATAGCAGATATCAAACCCGGAATGGTCAACTGGAAAGAAGTTTTTAAAGACGCGCAATGGTTTCACTGGACAGGTATTACCCCTGCTCTTTCTCAGGGGGCGGCAGACGCCTGCTTGGAAGCCATCAAGGTGGCAAACGAAATGGGAGTAACCGTTTCTACAGACCTCAACTACCGCAAAAACCTTTGGAAGTACGGCAAAACAGCTTCGGAAGTGATGCCTGCTCTTACAGAAGGATGTGATATTATTCTGGGTAATGAAGAAGATGCTGAAAAAGTATTCGGTATCAAACCCGAAGGCTTTGATGTGGCTCATACAGGAGGTGAAGTTAATGCTGCTGAATTTGAGTCGGTATGTACTCAGTTGATGAAACGTTTCCCTCGTGCCAAGAAGGTGATTATCACGCTTCGCGGTTCTATCAATGCAAACCACAATACATGGGGCGGCTGCCTGTATTCAGACAAGCTTTACCAGTCTAAGAGATACGATATTACGCATATCGTAGATAGAGTAGGAGGTGGTGACTCATTTATGGGTGGACTTATCTATGGCCTGATTTCTTATCCTAATGATGATCAGAAAGCTCTGGAATTTGCAGTAGCAGCATCTTGCCTGAAGCATACTATATACGGAGACTTTAACTTGGTTACTGTACCTGAAGTAGAAAACCTGATGAAAGGTGACGGTTCGGGACGGGTATCGAGATAGAGCCCCCAATCCCCCGAAGGGGGACTTTGCAAAGAGGATGATTAATTAAAATAAATCTCATTTTTCAGGGCTTTGCCTAAGTCCCCCTAGGGGGATTAAGCGAGCCGAAATTAAATAAAATGTCAAAAAATCAATTTTCATTAGAAGGAAAAATAGCTTTGGTTACCGGTGGTACTTATGGTATCGGGATGGCTATGGCAAAGGCTTTAGGCAGAGCCGGAGCGAAGATCGTATTCAATGCCAGAAGCAAAGACCAGATAGAGAAAGCTATTGAAGAATATAAAGCTGACGGGTTTGAAGTATATGGCTACCAGTGCGATGTAACTGTGGAATCGCAGGTACAGGAAATGGTTGCCGATATTTCGAAGAATATAGGAGATATAGATATTCTGGTAAATAATGCCGGAATAATAAAGCGTATACCAGCTTTGGATATGTCGGTAGAAGAATTCAGCCAGGTTATCGATATTGACCTCATAGGGCCTTTTATTATGTCGAAAGCCGTTGCTCCGGGCATGATAAAAAAGGGAGGTGGTAAGATTATCAATATCTGCTCTATGATGAGCGAGTTGGGACGTGAAACCGTTTCGGCTTACGCAGCAGCAAAGGGAGGATTAAAGATGCTTACCAAAAACCTTGCCTGCGAGTGGGCAGAACATAATATACAGGTTAACGGCATCGGCCCGGGATATATTGCAACACCGCAAACTGCTCCGTTGCGTACTCCGGGACATCCGTTCAACGACTTTATTATCTCCAAAACTCCGGCTGCACGTTGGGGAACACCCGAAGACCTGGAAGGACCTGTTGTATTTCTTGCGTCGGAGGCTTCAAACTTCATTAATGGGCACATACTGTATGTCGATGGCGGAATATTGGCATATATAGGTAAACAACCAAAATAATAAGACTCAACAGCAAGTAGGTATGATATGCAAAACCATTGTTTTTTATTGATCTAAAAAAGCATACCTGCTTGACTGTTATATAATTAATAATGATATATTTTTTTGATAGATTGTAGGGGCAGACCCGTGTGTCTGCCAAAAATGAAGGCGAACACACAGGTTCGCCCCTACAAATCACCTAATATTAATATATTAGCCAATACTATGAGCCTGTTCAAATTTTAGCGAAAATTTTTATTACAGGTTCAGGTCAATAGTTCTTAGCAATTTTTTTTATGCTCTTTTTAGCGTATTTCTCCCTTTTTACTCTTGGTTTAGCCCGCTAATTAGCTCCGCTGACCGTTGGTTCGGCTAGTAAAAATGATAAAATCCATCTAAAATAGCTATAAAAAGACTTGCTATAAAATTTAAACAGACTCTATAATTTAAAAAAAATGGCACGATTTACCAGAATAAAAGCCTGCCAGGTAATGGCAGAAACAGGCATGGTTCCTGTATTTTATCATAGCGACTTAGAAACATCCAAGCAAGTACTGAAAGCCTGCTATGAGGGAGGTGTAAGAGCCTTTGAATTTACCAACCGTGGCGACTTCGCTCACGAAACATTCGGCGAACTGAACAAATGGGCTGCCAAAGAGTGCCCTGAAATGATACTCGGTATCGGGTCGGTAGTAGATGCCGGTACTGCATCTTTGTTTTTACAGCTTGGGGCCAATTTCGTAGTAGGACCCCTATTAAATCCCGACATCTTCAAAGTGTGTAACCGTAGGCAAGTAGCGTATATTCCCGGTTGCGGATCTGTATCCGAAGTCGGTTACGCACAGGAGTTGGGTGCCGAAGTGGTCAAAGTATTTCCCGCAGGAAATGTAGGAGGCCCCTCTTTTGTGAAAAATGTAAAAGCCCCTATGCCGTGGTCGAGCATTATGGTGACAGGTGGCGTGGAACCTACCGAAGAGAATTTGACGAAGTGGTTTGATGCAGGCGTTACCTGTGTGGGCATGGGCTCAAACCTGTTTCCTAAAGATGTGATTGCCGCTAAAGACTGGGGCAAGATAACTCAAATGTGTAAAGATGCGCTTGCAATAATAGCAGGGGCTAAAACCAAATAAAAACTTATGAATAATACCGGAAAAACTAAAATGACAAATTACAGATGGGTAATCTGTATCTTGTTATTCTTTGCTACTACAATCAACTATCTCGACAGGCAGGTATTATCCCTTACATGGGACGAATTTATCAAGCCTGAGTTCCACTGGAATGAAGACCACTATGGTACTATCACTTCCGTATTCTCTATTGTATATGCTGCCTGTATGCTGTTTGCAGGACGTTTTGTAGACTGGATGGGCAGTAAGAAAGGATTCCTTTGGGCCATCGGCGTATGGTCGGTCGGTGCATGTCTCCACGCTGCGTGTGGACTTATCACAGAATCTTATGTAGGGCTGCATAGTGCGGCCGAGCTGGCTGCTGCCACAGGGGATGTTGCTGTGGTAATAGCCACTATTAGTATGTACTGTTTTCTGGTTGCCCGTTGTGTATTGGCACTGGGTGAAGCCGGAAACTTCCCTGCTGCGATTAAGGTTACGGCGGAGTATTTCCCTAAGAAAGACCGGGCTTACGCTACCAGTATCTTTAATGCGGGAGCCTCTATCGGTGCATTGATTGCTCCGTTGAGTATTCCTCTGTTAGCTAAATATTGGGGATGGGAGATGGCTTTTATCGTAATTGGTGCCCTCGGATTTATCTGGATGGGATTCTGGGTATTTATATATGACGCTCCGGCTAAGAGCAAGCATGTGAACGCCGCGGAACTGAAATATATAGAGCAGGATAAAAATGAGGATGGTACTGTAGATAGTGGTGATGATAAGGATGAGAAGAAAATCCCTTTCTGGAAATGCTTCTTATACAAACAAACATGGGCATTCGCTGCCGGAAAATTCATGACTGACGGTGTATGGTGGTTCTTCCTTTTCTGGACGCCTTCTTACCTGAATACACAGTTTGGCATCAAGACTTCCGAGGGGCTGGGTATAGCCCTGATATTTACCCTGTATGCTATTACGATGCTGTCTATTGTCGGCGGCAAGCTTCCTACCATCATTATGAATAAGACCGGGATGAATCCGTATGCGGCACGTATGCGTGCGATGCTTATCTTCGCATTCTTCCCGCTGGTAGTACTGTTTGCACAGCCATTGGGCACGATATCCCCGTGGTTGCCTGTCATCATGATTGGTATTGGCGGTGCGGCACATCAGTCGTGGTCGGCCAATATATTCTCTACCGTGGGCGATATGTTCCCTAAAGGGGCTATTGCGTCTATTACAGGTATCGGAGGTATGGCCGGAGGTGTCGGCTCTATGATACTGCAAAAATCGGCGGGAAAGCTGTTTGTGTACTCCGATGAAGTGAATATGACCTTTATGGGATTTGAAGGAAAGCCTGCCGGATATTTTATTATTTTCTGTGTTTGTGCTGTGGCTTATCTTGTCGGATGGGTTATTATGAAATCATTAGTACCAAAATACAAGCCGATTACTGATTTGTAAGATTCCATGTTTTAATATATTAGTTCAAATGAAGGATATCCGAAGCACATTTGTTATGCTTCGGATATCCTTGTTTTAATCAAACTCCAATAATCTTCCGTTTCATAATAGCGTTTCCGTATATTCGGTTTTCAGTTTTATTAATATATTTTATCAAACATCATCGCAGCTTTTTTTATTGCTTATCCGTCATATAAGTATAAGTAATCAATAATTAGTGATATTAAAATTATGAAAACATTGAGATTATTAATGACGTTCGGACTTATTTGTACTACATTGATCCTTCAATCTTGTCTAGATGACGACGATAACAGGAGTCTTCGGTATCCGAACGCACTTGTAACCGTGAAGCCGGTTAGTGGAAATGCATTTTATCTGCAATTGGATGATAGTACAACACTATCGCCTACCAATATGACATCTTCTCCTTTTGGGGACAAAGAAGTGAGGGCTCTTGTTAACTATAGAGAGGTGGATAAATCTGTTGCCGGATACGATGAGGCTGTTTATATTAACTGGATAGACAGTATCCTTACGAAGCAAATTGCTCCCGATTTAGGATCTAAGAATGATGAAGTTTATGGTACGGATGCTGTAGAAATAATTAACGACTGGGTAACAATTGCCGAGGATGGTTATCTGACTCTCCGTTTCAGGACAATCTTCGGAGACCAGAGCAAGGTTCATTTCATAAATTTGCTGGCAAGTACAAATCCGGCTAATCCTTATGAAGTTGAGTTCCGGCACAATGCTTATGGCGATGTCTATGGTCAGCAAGTGGATGGCTTAGTTGCGTTTAACCTGAATAGTTTACCCGATACGGAAGGTAAAACCGTTAAACTGAAACTGAAGTGGAAGTCGTTTAGTGGAGATAAATCCGCTGAGTTCAACTATTGCACACGTAAATCAACATCCGGAAGCCCGTCTATTGCTGAAGCCAGAAGCGTATTGAACCTGAAATAAATCCTTTTGTAAAAGATAAGAAAGACGATCTCGAAGATATCTTCGGATCGTCTTTTTGTTTCTATTTGTTTCATGCTTTATGCAATATATTTATTGATAATTATTTCCTGACTTTGACAATGCGCCACCCAAAAACGCGTTAACTTCGCGAGAATCGCATGGATGAAGATGATTTTATTCTGAAAAAACAGCCTAATT
>NZ_QVMO01000044.1 GCF_010501055.1 Dysgonomonas sp. 521 | reverse complement strand
AAAATTGAATATATTCTCGAAATTTATTCTAAAATATTGTTCACAGTACCGGGAAAAACGAGCAAGTTGCAAGAAATTTATTTTACCTTTAATGCCTAAATAAAACATTAGCAGGTGGAATATAAAATTTTTTCTTGTCTGCTTGATATTTGAAAAAATATCTGAACTTAAAGTATTAAGTATAAATGCATTAGCATTTGGATATTCGTTGGTTGTCATTACTTTATAGATTTTGGTCAATCTACTAAGATATTGATAATCAGCGAACTATCCAAGTTATTTAATGCTTATTTTGTTGAAAATCAATCAATTATATCTATTTATAACGAACTATTGTTATAATACACTCTTCCGTCATCGTAGGTATAATATGGAAGCAGCTTCTTTTGCCGATACCGGGCAATCGTTCTTTTTGTAACTCCAAGGAGTTTACACAGATCGTGATTGTCAAGCAGCGCATCACCATCAAAACACTCTTTGAGCTTGTTCATTCTATCAAGCGTTTTGTCTATCTTGTCAAAGCGTCCTAATAGGATTTGCATCCATTCCTCGAAACTTTTTTTATTATCCATAATGACCTTAGAAAAATGTTACAGTGCAAAGGTCGGCAGTAAAAAGAAACGGATTTCATAGGTTATACCTGAGTCAGGTACTATTTTTATTAAAAAAATTCTTATTTGACTGATTTACAGTGAGAAAAAATGAGAAATCAGATATAATACTCGGTAATTGTTGATAGAGAAGGGTATTTTTACTCGAAATAGGCTAAAAATGTGTTTGGATAACCATAAAACAAGAAATACCTGTGTCAGGTGCAACTCAGGTGTTTTGCAGCCACTATATAGGCGTTTTCGCAAGGTTAAACCTTAGAGGTTGTAAGGTTTAATGTTGAAACCGGCAATACTTAGTTACTTTGTATATATCGTTTGGGTAATCCCATTTTGATAGCTTACATTGTTTTTTACACGCCATTCGGATTCTTTCGGATTATCGGAGAATAAAGGCGTTCCGAAGCCAAGTATCACAGGGAAATATCTGTGGTTTGAAGACATTGGTCGCCAATAGCATATATGTTGTTAAAACCTTTTACTCTGTTATATTCATCTACTTGTATTCTTCCTCCTCTCCCTAATATTGATTTTTCAAGATTATCAATAGGAACTGCACTTACTCCACTGACCCATATAAAGGAACGTGTTGAAATTTTAGTTCCGTCTTCTAATATAACTTTACGATCCTCGTAAGCTATTACTTTTTTGTTGAGTATAATATTTACTCCCATCTTACGCAAGAATTTTTCAGAAGCGGCTGATGATTCTTTTGACATACCCGATAATACCCGATCTCCAGCCTCAATAAGATATATGTTCAACACCTTATTATCCATTTCTGGATAATCTTTAGGTATCACTAATTTCTTCATCTCGGCAATGGCACCTGCAATTTCTACCCCGGTAGCTCCCGCCCCAACAATAACAATATTGAGAAGTTCTTGTCTTTCTTCTTCTGTGGTACAAGTAATCGATCTTTCAAAATTAGAAAGCAAAGTATTTCGTAAACCCATCGCTTCCGATACGTTTTTCATCGGTATAGCCTCTGCTTCGATTGTTTTGTTACCAAAATAATTTGTTATTGTACCTGCTGCAAAAACAATATAATCATATTCTATCTTACCTATCGAAGTCAAAATCATGTTCTTTTCGGGAAAAACAGCTCTTACTTCAGCCATACGAAAATGAATATCTTTCCTTCCCTGAATTATTTTTCGGAAAGGAAAAGATATTGCTGATTGATTAATCCCAGCCGATGCAACCTGATATATAAGAGGTAAAAACTGATGGTAATTATTTTTATCTACCAAAACAATCTGGAAATATGAATTCTTTAGTTTATTGGCTAGTTTGAGTCCTCCAAAACCACCCCCTACAATAATTACTCTTTTTTTATCAGTCTTTGGTATATTGAATCCCATAGTCTATATTAAACTAAAAATTGAAAGATAATTGTATTTGTATTGCAGCCGGAAATACAATATTATTTTCCAAATGAATATGATGATGCAGATTTTCTTCAAACTCATTCAATTGGTTCAACACCAATCTGTAACTTTCGCAAGCATCGTCTGGAGCTAAATATGTATTTGTCAATCTTGATATCTCACGAAAACGGCTACCTTCGGTATCATGCTCACTCATCATTACTGCAATTGGCTGTTCTACACCTCCACAGTGGAAAAAAGGCAATGGTTTCCGTGAAGAATATGCTTCATGCATCTCGTATATATAAGGGAATAGTATTTGCTCTTCTTTATTAAGATGTTCATTAAGATCCGTCAAAGAGGCGTCGAAAAGAGCCTTCACTTCATACAGCGAATTGTATTTATTTCCGTGAACGTCACAGACCTTATTCAACAATTCTTGTATTCCTCTTCCATTCTTTCGGATATAACGATGATGGTGTTTTATAATAAAGTCAACTAAGAGGTCTATATCCCAAGTCTTAAAGTCCATTGTTTTATCTACAAAAGGTTCTGTTTCCCCTAATTTTTTTAATACATCTTTTATATCTATTCCTTGTGCATTACATGCGTTAGATAGTGAAACATCGCCTCTACAGCAGAAATCTATTCCAAAATCATTAAATACTTTAGAGTTATCAAACTTGTCGGCCACTATTTGACCGACAGTCATATCTTTATAATTCTTGTTCATTTTATACAACTTTTTTATATATTACTTTATCTCTCCTGAATTAACAATATGGAATTATAATTACCACAGAGTTATAGTTTAGATAGATTTATGCCAAGAATATCTTCATATCTTCATCTACTGTGGTAATAGTGCTAAGACCAAAGTTATCAGCCAGTACTTTTAGTATATTAGGTGAGAAGAATGCGGGTATTGTAGGTCCTGTATGAATATTCTTAACACCGAGTGAAAGGAGAGCCAATAGGACGATTACTGCTTTTTGTTCGTACCAAGCTATGTTGTAAGCTATTGGTAGTTCATTTATATCATCTAGTCCAAAGACTTCTTTTAATTTCAAGGCGATCAATACCACTGAATAACTATCATTACACTGTCCAGCATCCAATACACGAGGAATTCCACCAATATCACCCAACGGTAATTTATTGTATTTGTATTTTGCACAACCAGCTGTAAGAATAACTGTATCCTTCGGTAGTTTCTCCGCAAACTCGGTATAATAATTACGACTTTTTGCCCGTCCGTCACAACCACCCATCACAAAAAACTTACGAATAGCACCCGACTTAACTGCATCTACTACTTTATCAGCAAGTGCAAATACTTGCTCATGTGCAAATCCTCCAACAATTTCACCAGTCTCGATTTCGGTAGGAGCTTTACAGCGTTTAGCATGCTCAATTAGTATCGAAAAATCTTTCGCTTGACCATCTTTACGGTCTTCGATATGAGTAAATCCACTAAACCCTGTTGTTCCGGTTGTATAAACCCTATCGACATAAGTAGCATTTGGACGAGGCGGTACGATACAGTTTGTAGTGAAAAGGATTACACCGTTGAATGTTTCAAATTCTTCATTTTGTTTCCACCAAGCATTACCATAGTTTCCTACAAAATGACTATATTTCTTAAATACAGGATAATAGTTTGCAGGTAGCATTTCACTATGAGTATATACATCTACACCTGTACCCTCGGTCTGCTCCAACAGGTCATGCATATCTCGTAGATCATGTCCCGAAATCAAAATGGCAGGATTATTGCGTACTCCAATATTTACTTTTGTTATTTCAGGATTACCATAGGTTGATGTGTTGGCTTTATCGAGTAAAGCCATTGCTTTTACGCCGTATTCTCCACATCTTAGTACAAGTGTAGTTAATTCTTCTATAGAAAGATCTTGGTTAGTAGCTACTAATGCCTCTTGCATAAAGACATAAATATCATTGTCTTCATAGCCAAGATTAAATGCGTGCTCAGTATAAGCAGCCATACCTTTTAATCCATAGGTCAGCATTTCTCGTAACGAACGGATATCCTCATTTTTTGTACGAAGGACACCTATTGTAGCTGCTTTGGCTTCTATTTCATCTTCACTATCGCATTGCCAAGTAGCACAGTCTTTATTTAGGCAATCAACGACATCAGCTCCCAGTTGTGCAGCCAGTGAGTTTCTTAAAGTAATAGCCTCATATGTACGTTTAATGAAACGTGTTCTATCGAAGTTGGCATTAGTGATAGTCATAAACAGTGATTCTACAATAAAACGGCCGACTTCAACTGGCACTTCTATCCCAACTTTACGCATCTGGATTGCATAATACGAAATCCCTCGTAATAGAAATAGCTGCAAATCCTGAAGATTAGCTACATCCGGTGTCTTTCCACAAACACCTCTTACTGTACAGCCCTCATTACGGGCAGTTTCCTGACATTGAAAACAAAACATACTCATTATTTACTGTTTAAGTTGTTGATACTTTTTTCTTTTATTGCAAACATAAAGCCTTTGATTATTTAAATCTGTGACATTTATCACGGGTGATGAAGATATTTTATCTACTTTTGCAATAAAGATTAAGTCAATGGAAAATGTAGAGTTATTTTTTTTCTGTAATGTGTGTGAAAGGAAATCACCTGAAGAAATTTTATCAAGAGCTTGTACGATACCTCATACCGTAAAGAGCTACAAAAAAGGAGAGCATGTTGCATATCAGGGCGACAGGGTGGACTTTCTATATATGCTAGCCAAAGGTAAGGTTAAATCAGAAGTCGTTTCTGATCCGGGGATAACTTTACAGATAGATGAGATTAGTGCACCTCATCCATTAGCTGCAATTTTTTTGTTCTCAAGGAATAACCATTTCCCCGTGGATGTTATAGCCTTAGAAGATTCTGAAATAATTCTAATAACGAAAGACTCAATAGAAAAACAGATGGCTAAATGCCCTTATTTTCTTCGTGGGTTTATGGCCTTCACTTCTGACCGTGCACTATTTTTATCAGAAAGATTGAAGATTTTTTCACTGAAAGGAATAAAAACAAAAGTAGCTTTTTATCTTTTTCGACGTGCTAAAGGTGACGAATTTGAATTAGGCCAAAGCATTACCTCTCTTGCTAAATTTTTCAGAGTTGACAGGTCCTCTCTATCACGAGCTATATCAGGAATGGTACATGACGGAATTATTGAATTTAAAGAGGTAAAAGGGAAGATTATTGATCGTAATGCACTGAAAAATATGTTTTAAAAAATAATTTATATATTGTATTGGTGGAAACAAGGCCTGTTTTCCACATGTTCTTTCAATATACTATCTAAGATACTGCCATATGGATAATTCAAAGTAAAAGTGGGAATACCCTCGTCAAGGCCGAACCTTTATGTACTGCAATGTGGTCAGATATATCGCTTTTTATTTCATATTGTGGATCATCTTCCGTAGCATGATGTCTGTAACCCTTATAATCGAAAGCAGACGTGTGTATTTTTATGATTTTACCCGACACTCTGCCTGCCTCAGAATTCCAACTTACGTGATCGCCTATTTTAAATGTTTTATCCATATCTTATTTTTGTATAGAGAGTTTAAGCCAAATAATTCAATCCTCATAGGAAACACGCGATCCGACAACATTTGCCGGAGATGTGTAAGTATGTTCCTGAGCTTTATTAACGCCCATGATGTGCATTACTTTCCAACCTTTTGCTTTTAGAAAATCAGACACCATAGAACGATGACAGCGCCACCAGACTGCCTCGGCACACATATATACAGTCGGAGCTTGTAAGGCAATCTTTTCCAGTTTACCAATAGCCTCCGCAAAAGCTTCTGTTTCCATATAATCGGCATATCCACGAAATGAAATATTCTTCCATCGTATGTTTTTTGAATTAGGGCGGACTTTTCGCCGTCCGCCTAATTCTTTCATGTATATATACCTTATTCCTGTCTCCGGCAATAGAATTTCCAGATTCTCTTTATTAAATTGAGGGAACTTAGTTGAACCCGGAAGGCTCCGTACATCCACCAATTGCTTTATTCCAAATGATTGCAGCATAGCAATAAATTCATCTATACTATGGGTAGAATGACCAATTGTGTAAATAATATGTTCTCTGGATGTTCCCATAATCTCGGTACCGGAATATCTATGTGTCTTTATCCTTTAATCATCGTGAGCAACATCTTAAATTGCTGCTTGGCAAAGAGTGCGTGCGGAACATTAGCCGGCATAATAACGGTTTGGCCTGTAGTGAGTAATAAGGGTTTGCCGGCTATTGTAATTTCAGCCTCTCCGTCCAATATTTCTACTACGGCATCAAACGGAGCCGTATGTTCACTCAGTCCCTGCCCCTTATCGAATGAAAAAAGGGTTATATTTCCCACATCGTTCTTCAAGACTTGTTTGCTGATAACTCCACCTGCGGAGTATTCAACCATTTCTGCCATATTCAGAATGGCTCCTTTTTCAAATAATTCGCTCATAATTATACTTATTTATCATTAGACTTTTGTTGAACCTCCGTCAATAATCAGATTGGTGCCGGTAATAACCGGTGCATAACTGGATGCCAGAAATGATATCGCTTTTGCAATGTCCTCCGAATTAGCAATTTTCTTCAACGGAACTGCTTCTATCATTTTGTTTATCGCATCTCTATACTCTTCATTATTCAATACCATATCGGTCAATACGGCCCCGGGAGAAATAGAATTTACCCTTATTCCAAAATCGGCAAACTCTAAAGCTGCACATTCGGTAAGGGAAATTACGGCTGCTTTTGAACTGTGATAGGCAGCTCCGTCACGGCTTCCTTCCAGTCCAGCAATCGAGGCAATATTGATAATCGCGGGATTATCCCCCTTCTTTAGCAATTCCAACGTATATTTTTGCCCCAGAAAAACACTTACTTGATTGATATTAACTACCCTCATATATTCCTCTAAAGACATTTTTCCAAAAGGTTTGTACAAGGATATCCCTGCCACATTTACCAATACATCCAGCTTGCCATGTTCTTTTTCAATTCTACCTATTACATTTTTCCAATCTTCTTCACTGGCAACATCATGTTTGATAAATGTAACATTATTCCCTAAATGCTTTTCTGTTTGTTGTCCCTTTTCCGCATTTATATCCGTAAAATAGACAAAAGCATTTTCTTTCATAAACTCTTTAACCGTTGCTAACCCAATACCACCGGTTCCTCCGGTAACTAAGACTACTTTATTTTCAAAATCATTCTTTTTCATATCCGTATCTTTTTAGTTCTTTATTAGATAACACAGTCCACCAAATATTAGTTTATCTTATTGAAGAAAAACCCTCCAAAAGGAAAGACTTCAGGAGGATTCTTCAACTATAGGGTATTTAACAGATTATCCTAAAAACATCTTCATATCCTCATCCGGCGTGGTAATTCCTCCAATACCAAAATTATCGATTAGTACCTTCGCCACATTCGGTGAAAGGAATGCAGGAAGTGTAGGTCCTAAGTGGATATTTTTCACACCTAAAGAAAGCAGAGCCAGAAGAACGATAACCGCTTTCTGTTCATACCAGGCAATATTATAAGCTATCGGCAACTCATTTACATCATTCAGTTCGAACACTTCTTTCAGTTTCAAGGCGATCAGCGCAAGCGAATAACTATCATTACATTGTCCGGCATCCAGTACACGTGGGATGCCGCCTATATCACCCAATGGCAATTTGTTATAACGATATTTAGCACATCCTGCGGTAAGGATTACCGTATCTTTCGGAAGAATCTCAGCAAATTCTGTATAGTAGCTGCGGCTCTTCATACGTCCGTCGCAACCTGCCATCACGAAGAACTTACGGATAGCGCCTGATTTTACAGCATCGACTACCTTATCGGCCAGTGCGAATACCTGTTCATGGGCAAAACCTCCGATGATTTCTCCTGTCTCGATTTCAGTAGGGGCTTTGCATTGTTTAGCGTGTTCGATCAGTTTTGAAAAGTCTTTCGCTTGTCCGTTTTTGCGGTCTTCAATGTGTGTGAATCCACTGAAGCCGGAAGCTCCTGTAGTATAAACCCTGTCTGAATAAGTGGAAGTGGAACGGGGCGGAACAATACAGTTGGTTGTAAACAAGATAACACCGTTGAATAATTCGAAATCTTCATTCTGACGCCACCAGGCACTACCATAGTTACCTGCGAAGTGCTTGTATTTCTTAAATGCCGGATAGTAATGTGCCGGAAGCATTTCGCTGTGGGTATACACATCGACACCGGTACCTTCGGTCTGTTCCAACAGGTCTTGCATATCGCGCAGATCGTGTCCGGATATCAATATGGCAGGATTATTACGTACACCTATATTTACCTTTGTTATTTCCGGATTGCCATAAGTTGATGTATTTGCTTTATCGAGCAGCGCCATTGTTTTCACACCGTATTCTCCGCATTTCAAAACTAATGCTGTTAATTCATCGGCAGAAAGTTCTTGAGTGGTAGCAACCAATGCTTCTTGCATAAAGGCTTGAATTTCTTCATCATCAAAGCCCAGATTTACGGCATGTTCTGCGTATGCAGCCATCCCTTTTAATCCATATGTGAGCAATTCACGTAAAGAGCGTACATCTTCGTTTTCTGTTTTAAGTACGCCGACTGTAGCAGCTTTCGCCTCCATTTCATCCAAAGAGTTCCCTCTCCAGGTCATACAATCGCAATCGGCAGTGATATTTCCTGCCTCTGCCGCAAGCTTATCGCGTAAAGCGATAGCTTCCTGAATACGAGTTACAAAACGTTCCTTGTCGAAGTTGGCATTGGTAATCGTCATAAAGAGCGACTCCATCACAAAGTGATTGGTCTCTGCCGATACCTCAATTCCTTTCTTTCGCATTTCTACCGTATAACGGGAAATACCCTTTAACAGGAATATCAATAAATCCTGTAAGTTAGCCACATCGGAAGTCTTTCCGCATACTCCTTTCACAGTACAACCTTTGTTCTGTGCTGTTTCCTGACATTGATAGCAAAACATGTTCATCTTTCTTTGATTTTAATTGTTTATATCCAGTTATCTTCTACTATTTCTCCTTCTATACCTATAACAACCTTTTTAACAGGTACTTTGTTTGAAGCCTGTTCCAGAGCCATTTTAACTAATTGTAATAACCCACCACAGCAGGGAACTTCCATAATAACAACTGTCAGTGTATTAATCTGTGCCCCGTCTATCATATCGGCAATTTTCGATACATACACTTCTTTGTTGCTGTCAAGTTTCGGGCAGGCAATAGCCAATATGCGATTTCTTAAGAAACGGTCATGGAAGCCACCATAAGCATAAGCTGTACAGTCGGCAGCCAGCACCACATCAGCACCCCGGAAATATCCCGCCTGCGGATTCAGTAAATGAAGTTGAACCGGCCATTGACGTAACTGCGAAGGGGTGCTGCCGATTGGTACTACCGGTTTTACCGGAGCGAAAGACATCTCCCTGCTTCCTGGACAGGCCGAGAAGGCTTGCCCACAGTCTGAGTTTTGTTCATTATTATTCTCTATATCCATATCTATTTCTATGTTATGTTCTTCCAGGTAACGAAGGCCTTGAGCCAAAAGTGCTGTTTCATTATGCTCTTTCAAATGAAGCAGATGAGCCCGGATTGTTTTTTCTCCTTTGGGAACAAGCCTTTCCATAACTGCAATTTCATCGTAAGGCTCAGCTTCACGTTCTTCAAAGTCTATTGCTCCCACAGGACAGTCTCCGATACAAGCTCCCAGACCATCGCAATACAAATCGCTAATCATTCGAGCCTTACCATCAATAAGTTGTAATGCTCCTTCATGGCAACCATTGACACAAATTCCGCAGCCATTACACAATTCTTCATCTATCTTTATAACTGTTCTTTTCATTAACCTTCCTCAATTATCCTTTTGCAAACATACAGTACTGCGAAAATAAAAAGCGTAACATTCGTTACGCTTGTGAAATTTATTATGTGTAACTTTGCGGAAAATAGAATGTATGAATGCCGACTTACTATTTTTCTGTACCCTATGTCGGGAGAAATCTCCCGAAGAGATTGAGAAAATAAGATGTACAATCGACCATAAAGTCAAAAACTATAAAAGAGGAGAGCTGATTGCTTCGCAGGGCGATCGCATATCCGACTTGTATATGCTAACGAGAGGGAAGGTAAAGACGGAAATTATTTCCCAGTCGGGACTTACCGTCTCTGTGGAAGAAATTACAGCTCCTTATCCGTTAGCTGCGGCTTTTATTTTTGCAGACAATAACCGCTTTCCGGTGGAGGTTACCGCAATGGAGGATTGTGAAGTGATACTAATCAGTAAGTCTTCTATTGAAAAACAGATGGCTAAATGCCCCGGATTCTTAAGGGGATTTATGGCTTTTATAGCCAACCGGGTGCAATTCCTGTCGGAAAGGCTGAAAATATTCTCACAAAAAGGAATTAAGACTAAAATTGCCTATTATATTCTACAACGTGACCAAAGTGGAACATTTGAGTTAGGGCGGAGCATTGCATCACTTGCCGAGTATTTTGGGGTAGAACGTCCTTCTCTTTCAAGAGCTATATCTGAAATGGCGCACGATGGTATTATAGAATTTGAAGCCGGCAAAGGAAAAATTTTAAAGTACAATGATCTGAAAGAGTTATTGGGATGAAAAATAAAGTAAAGTTAAATAATGAAGGTGTACGCAGGCAAGACCGACTACTGGATGAATCCGGATCCATTGAGCTCTTGCGTACAGGCGAGTATGGAGTACTTTCAATGGTTGAAAGTGTTGATAAAGAAATAGGAGGGTATGGCATTCCGCTTAACTATGTCTGGGATGGTAATCATTCAATCTATTTTCATTGTGCGCCTGAAGGGTATAAATTGGATTGCCTGAAAGAAAATCCCAAAGTTTCATTTTCTGTAATTGGTCATACAAAAGTAATATCGCACAAATTTACCACAGCCTACGAAAGTATTGTTGTTCGGGGTATCGTATTCATGGAGTTAACGGAAAAAGAATGCATGAAAGCCTTATTGCTGATTTTAGATAAGTATTCACCCAATAATAAAGAAATAGGAATGAAATATGCCGAGAAATCATTCCACCGGACAAATATCATACGGCTTGATATAATAGAAGTATCAGGAAAGACAAAAAGAATAAAGGAATAATTGTGATAGAAACATTTGCAGATAATATTATTGAGTACAACAAGAATTTAGCGTACATCGGAGAATTACCAGCTGGATTTAGGGTAGTAAATCCTTTTTGTGATAACCCGGAAGCAGTAAAAGTAATGGAACAGTTTTATCGCAAATACTACACCGATTCCCGGCAGCGCAAGTTTATTATAGGTATCAATCCAGGTAGGCATGGGGCAGGGATTACCGGTATTCCTTTTACTGATACAAAACATTTGGAAAATGTTTGTGGTATCCGAATGCAATCGGCACAAACGCACGAAATATCGTCTGTATTCGTCTATGATATGATTGCCCAATATGGTGGGGCTGAGCTCTTTTATCAAGATTTTTTTATAAATTCACCTTTCCCTTTGGCTATTGTCCGCGAAAAAGAAGTAGGGAAATGGGTTAATGCCAATTATTATGACGATACTTCACTGTTAAGAATGACGGAAGAGTTTATGATTACTTCATTGAAAAAACAAATTACTATCGGGATAGACTGTAGCGAAGTGTTTGTATTGGGAAAAATGAATGCTACATATATTTCAGAAATGAATAAAAAAGCGAATTTATTTGGACGTATAACCGTTCTTGAACACCCACGGTATATACAACAATACAAATCAAAAGATAAACAATTCTATATTGATAAGTATATTCTGACTCTAAATAACTCCATTGTGTAGTTTTAAGGTTACATTTCTAATCTCCGCTTGAGATACTGTATACACATTATTGGATACTTCATGTGTTCATACAAGTCGGCACTCTATACTTCGAAGTGCATAAAAGCAGGCGACAGCCTGATAATGAAAAATCAAGTGCGAGCAGCTACTTAAATATACTTTCTTTGAACCAAGTATAGTAGTAAATCAAATATTTATTTTATTTTCCCGTGGAAATTTGTTTCTATGGAAAATAATAATTTCCTTTGTACCATATTTCCATTGGATATTATTGTTCTCAGAAGTAAGATCGAAACCTTCTTAATTTATTATGAAACATTTTTTTTCACTCTTTATTTTTCAGACATGAAAGTAATGAATTATAGTACATTGATATTCTTTATCCTTATTATTCAGGGCACATCTGCTTATTCACAAGAGAATACAATCTTGCATGTAGATAGCCTTTCGTTACGAAATGACTATTTAGCCGAAATGCAATCGGTAAATATTCTGAAGCATAAACCTATTGAAGTCACAGAAAACCTTGTAAGATCTGTATTGGATAAACAAACTGCTTTTGCAGTATATAAGGATAATTATATGGTAACCGGAATACCTTTGAACAAACCTGTAAACCGAAAAACTGCAGATACTTTTTTTCAGTTCAGTATTCGTCACAGGGTCACCAAAAGTGTTCTTCCTTTTAATTCATTTCTATATATAACCTATTCTCAGAAATCATTTTGGGATATTTATGATGAATCAAGCCCTTTTCATGATACAAATTATAATCCGGGTATTGGGATAGGCAGATATGTAATAAGGAATAACAAACTAAAGGGAGCGGTAATGCTTTCACTCGAACATGAATCAAATGGAAAGGCAGATTTGGATTCACGAAGCTGGAACTATATAAATGTATCGATTAAATATTTTTACAACATGCGATTGTCTGCTAAAGCACAAGCTTATTTACCATATGTAGATGGGGAACATAATAAAGATATGCTGAGATATAAAGGCTATGGTAATTTTTCAATCAATTATATTGATAAGAAAAATTTATGGTGGTTCAGTCTTGAGATAGTTCCACGTGATAAGATTATAAATCCTAATATCCATACATCTTTATCATTTCGGGTATCCAAGAACTCAAACCAATATCTAACTTTGGATTACTATGCCGGTTATGGAGAGGGTTTGTTGAACTACAAGGAGTATACAAACCAAATCAGAATAGGATTTACTATAAAGCCAGATTTCTTTAGCGCATATTAATTTAAAGCAAGTTCAAATATCTTCTGAAGTTACTATGGAAACTCCATAGGTTCTGCTTTATATTATTATAAAATAGCTTTTCTTAATTCCGGGATATTTAACAGTTCCACTGTTTTTCCTTTCATAAGAATAAGCCCTTCTTTGGCCATTTTACTGATTTCTTTTGTCAAGGCAGGGCGGGTAACACATATATAATCCGCCAGTTGAGCCTGATTATGATCAATATGGACAATATTATTATCGACCAGTTTTTGTTCGAAAAGATAAGCAACAAAACGACTGCGTATATTTTTATACGACAATGCCCGCAAACGCAAAACAGTGCACTTATTACAGTTTCCAGCAACACACAAAAAACTTTTCAGTAAATCTGGAAACTCACTGATAAGTTTGAAGACGGAATCTTTAGTAGCTTTCAGCAACACCCCATCCTCCGTTGCTTTGAAAGTAGCCGGAAGCGTAGTATCAGCCTTAAATAAGTGAGGAGTAGCAAATGCGCGCGGGGCTATTATATGCTCAATCAGTACCTCATTACATAGGGCATCTATAATATCCACTTTCAATTTTCCTTCCAGTAAAACCATTAATTCCCGGCAGGGAGAATCTTGCCTGGCTATAATATCGTTCTTCTTTATGTTGTAAACGGCACAATCTAATCTTTCCAGCAAAGAGTGTTGTACTTTGGGGGATAAATCCTTAAACAAAGGAATCTGCAACAGCAGTTCTTCATGTTTTGCCGTAAAAACAATTCGTTCCATACTTCTATCTACTGATATACAAAAATAGAGAATAAAATAGAGAACACACAATTTTATCAACTATAAACTTTTAACGTTAATTGATGTTTTAAATAGATGGTATGTAATTAAGAACACCTATTTCACCAATGGTATATACTAAATTTGCAAATATGTATTCGCCTAATATTGAAAAAACATGAATAACCTGAAAACAATTATCTTCTGGGGCGCTTTGTGGGGCATACTCGAAGCTACCCTCGGGTGGTTGCTTCACCTTATCCATTTCAAGGGTGAAGTGCTGGTACTTTATCCTTTCGGACTGATGTGCATGATGATGGCTGTCAAACAGACCGGGCAGATGTCTTCTGTCGTGAAAGTGGCAGGAGTAGCGGCAATGGTAAAATTAGTCAACCTGTTTATGCTGCCCGCTGTGCCTGTTTATCATGTAACAAATCCTGCCGTGGCCATCTTTCTGGAGGGGTTGGTAACGTGGGGATTTTGTATATATGCAAAGAAAAGAGAAGCATTATGGAAGATAGGAATTCCCGTAGCATTTATCATGGTACTGGCCTCTATTTTTATCTTCCGGGGATGGCAGCTATTTATGGATGCTTTTATTACTTACAATCCAAGCGTACATAAACCTTACGACGCGGGATTGTTTTTCCAGTGGGGATGGCGTTCACTGATACAGGGTATAATGCTTGTAGGCGCCGCTTATCTGGTTCGGTGTGTTCCCCTGAGTTTCGACTATACAAAATGGACAGGCCGGTTGGCTATACCCTTCCTTTTTGTGTCTATCGTTCTAAATGTGTTATTATAAATTTGTATCATGCTACATCCCGACGAAATCACCGGTGTAGTGCTGGCAGGAGGGAAAAGCTCCCGTTTCGGCTCTAACAAAGCCCTAAGCAAATATGGAGATGAGACTTTTCTAAAGCATATTACCGCATTACTTCAGCCCTATGCGAAAGAAGTAGTTATATCAGGCTCTTATCCTGAATACGAAAGCTTTGGCGTCGCTGTATTAGAAGATAAAATAAGCGAAACAGGTCCTTTGGGGGGAATATATACAGCTTTATTATACAGTTCTACCCCCTGGATACTGGTATTAACCTGTGATATGCCTTTCATTACAAATGAAATTATCATGCATATGCTGGCAGCAGGCAAGGGTGAAAACGTAATCGGGTGGAATCATGCTGAAAATATAGGAATATTCCCTTTACTGGTATCGAAAAACGCATTACCGGATATCGAAAAAGCGATCGAAAAAAAACAATATCGTATAAAACAAATCTTTAACCGGGAGAATACGCGAAGGATAACGATCCCTGACCAGTGGGAGCATTTTTTCGCAAATATCAATAGCCAAGAAGACTATAAAAACACAATAAAATGAATGCGATAAAGATAAAAGGTTCTCCGGCTCGCGGACTGGCGGCTGCTACCCTGGGATTTTTCTTCGGTTCGGCAGCCATATCACTCTTTGGCCCGTCGGCCACCAAACTGAACGAAGTAATGGAGCTCTCCCCATCTATGTTGGGGCTATTGGTAGCCATACCTACCCTGTCGGGTTCATTGCTTCGTATACCATTCGGGGCATCGGTAGATGAAAATGGAGGGCGAAAGTCATTTCTTTGGCTCATGGTTTTGTCCGTTATCGGGCTGGCCGGGCTCAGCTTGCTTCTTACCACCCATTATCCCGACAATATGGAAGGTACTTATTGGCTTATTCTGTTATTCGGATGCCTAAGTGGATGCGGAGTTGCAACCTTTTCGGTAGGTGCGGGACAGACATCTTACTGGTATCCGAAAAATAAACAGGGATTTGCCTTAGGTATATTCGGGGGATTCGGCACATTGGGTGCCGGTGTTTTCGCACTTATACTTCCGGTCTTATTGCAATCTGTGGGCTTTGTGTCAGCTTATCATATATGGACTGCGTTTATGATTCTCGGCACTATTTTGTATGCCGTTATCAGTTGCAATGCTTATTTTTTCCAATACCGGACGAAAGGTTTCAGCGAAGATGAGAGCAAGAAAATGGCAACCGAAGCCGGACAGGAGCTTTTTCCGGCAGGAAATATGAAGCAAAGCCTTATTATATCTGCTAAAATTCCTGAAACATGGATACTCGTTATCGCCTACTTCGTTACTTTCGGCGGCTTTATGGCCCTCACGGCATGGCTTCCCACATACTGGCAGAAGACACACGGTTTGTCGGCTACCCAAGCAGGTCTTTACACGGCGGTATATGCTTGTCTGGCTGCTTTATTGCGTATTCCTGGTGGTAGTATATCCGACAGGATAGGTGGGCTGAAAGTCAGTATGTTTGCTATCGCACTGTTAGGCTCTGTTTCCATCATCATGGCATTTTCGAGTAACTGGATATTGTCCGGAATCTGCACACTGGTCATTGCCGTTGCGTTCGGACTGAATAATGCCGCCATTATGAAACTGGTTCCTGTATATGTATCCAAATCGGTAGGTGGGGCATCCGGCTGGGTTGGAGGCCTGGGCGCTTTCGGTGGATTTGTTATTCCTCCCGTACTTGGAAAAGTGGTGGATGTGATGGGAATCACCGGTTATTACCGGGGCTTTTTCACCTTTACCGTATTAAGTATAATCGTACTACTGATCCTCTATTTCGGATTGGTTGTTCGCAATAAGAACAAAAAATAACAGAACGCTATGATAAAGTCTCTTCTACAAAAAAAGAAGTTCTTTTCGGGAGCCGGAGATACCGGACAGAGAGCATGGGAAAACTTTTACCGCAACCGTTGGCAACACGATAAAGAGGTACGTTCTACTCACGGTGTAAATTGTACAGGCTCCTGTTCCTGGAAAATATTCGTAAAGAAAGGTATTGTTACGTGGGAAATCCAACAAACGGATTATCCGCAAAACCGTCCGGGACTGCCGAACCACGAACCGCGCGGATGTCCTCGCGGAGCGAGTTATTCATGGTATCTGTATAACTCGGGACGTGTGAAACACCCGATGATACGCCATGAGTTGCTGGAAGCCTATCAACAGCAAAAAGCTATACTACATGATCCTGTCCCGGCTTGGGAAGCGGTGATGGCTGATGAGGTTGCCTCTAAAAAATACAAAGAAAGACGGGGATTAGGTGGATTCGTCCGTCTGGACTGGAATCTGGCACAGGAAATCATTGCTGCCGCCAATATCTATACCATAAAGAAATACGGGCCCGACCGCCTGGTGGGATTTACTCCTATCCCGGCTTTTTCGATGGTGTCATATGCCGCGGGAACCCGTTACTTAAGCCTTATTGGAGGCACATGCCTCAGTTTTTATGATTTCTATTGCGACCTGCCTCCTGCTTCCCCGCAAACATGGGGTGAACAAACCGATGTTCCCGAAAGCGCCGATTGGTACAATTCGTCTTTTATCATGCTGTGGGGCTCCAATGTACCTGTAACACGCACGCCCGATTCGCCCTTCCTTACGCAGGTAAGATACAAGGGAACGAAAGTTATTACCATATCGTCTGATTACAGTGACGCAAGCAAATTTGCCGATATATGGTTGAATCCGAAACAGGGAACTGATTCCGCATTAGGAATGGCTATGGGACATGTTATTCTGAAAGAATTTTTTGTAGATAAAACAACTCCATATTTCGACTCATACGTAAGGAAATATTCCGACCTGCCTTTCCTGGTGAAACTGGAGTCTTACGAAGGGGGCTACCGCACCGGAATGATGCTTCGTGCCTCCGACTTCAAAGATAAACTAAATATAGAGAAACAAGCGGAATGGTATCCTGTGTTGCTAGACGAGCAAACGGGCGAAAAGGTAGTTCCCAACGGATGTATCGGTTCGCGCTGGAACAACGAAGGCAAGTGGAACCTGCGGAACGAAGATCTGCGGACAGGAAAAGAATATACCCCTCTTTTATCTCTGATAGATAAAAAAGACGAAATCATTGATGTATCCTTTCCTTACTTCGGAGGGGAAGAATATAAAAACCCCTACTTCAACGCCTCTGCCCATGCGGATGTACAAAGAAGAAAAGTGCCGGTTGTGAAATGCCAAACAGCAGAAGGTGAAGTACTATGCGCTACAGTGTTCGACATCATGCTCGCTCACTATGGTGTGGAAAGAGGATTGAACGACCCGCAAACCGCGAAAGATTATAACGATAATATTCCCTATACTCCGAAATGGCAGGAGCAGATAACAGGAGTTCCTGCCGAAAGGGTAATCACCGTTGCCCGCCAGTTTGCCGAAACCGCTGCCAAAACAGAAGGTAAAAGTATGATTATTATTGGCGCCGGGGTCAACCAGTGGTACAATACCGATATGACTTATCGTGCCGCCATGAACCTGCTTATCCTGTGTGGAACCGTAGGGCAATCGGGCGGCGGCTGGGCGCATTATGTAGGTCAGGAAAAAGTACGGCCGCAATCGGGATGGGCAACACTGGCTTTTGCTTCGGACTGGATACGTCCTCCCCGCCACATGAATACGACGAGTTACTTCTATATGCACAGCGATCAGTGGCGTTACGAAAAGGTGAAAGTCGACAGCTTGATTTCTCCACTATGCAAGAAAGACGAATGGAGTAAACTCACGTTGCTCGACTGCAATATCAAATCGCAACGGATGGGTTGGCTTCCCGCTTCGCCCGAATTCGACCGGAACCCGTTGCTGATATGTAAGGAAGCCGAGTCTAAAAATATAGATGTTTCCAATTATATCACCGATAAATTGCATACAGGTGAACTGAATCTGGCTTCGGAAGATCTGGATAGGAAAGAGAACAGCCCTAAAAACCTCTTCATCTGGCGTGCCAACCTTATCGGTAGTAGCGCCAAAGGGGTGGAATATTTTATGAAGCATCTTCTGGGTGCACAAAACAGTGTATTCGGCGAAGACCTGAAGGAACTGGGCGAACCACTACCTCGCTACCAGAACTGGCATGATGAAGGAGCAAGAGGCAAACTCGATCTTGTAGTTACGCTCGACTACCGGATGACATCGTCTTCCCTTCATTCCGACATTGTATTGCCGGCTGCTACGTGGTACGAGAAAAACGATATCAGCAGCACGGATATGCACCCCTTTATTCACCCTTTCTCGAAAGCAGTAGACCCTGTGTGGGAGTCGCGTACCGATTGGGATATATTCAAAGGTATTTCCGAGAAATTCTCTCAACTGTGTCAGGGGCATTTAGGAGTAGAAAAAGATGTAGTAATGCAGCCACTGATGCACGATTCGCCGGGCGAAATATCGGAACCCTTGTTTGTGGATGATTGGAAAGAAAGCGGGAATCATCCCATCCCCGGGCACAATATGGGTAAACTGATCGTGGTGGAGCGTGATTATCCGAATACATATAAACGTTTTACTTCTTTGGGCCCGTTATTGGAAAAAGCGGGAATAACAGGAAAAGGTATTACCTGGAAATCAAATGAGGAATACGAATTCCTCAAGAAACTGAACGGAACGATACAGGATCGGGGAGTTACACAAGGCTTGCCTGCTTTGGAAACGGATATTCAGGCTATCGAATCCATACTGTCGCTGGCACCCGAAAGCAATGGCGTAACATCGCGTAAAGCATGGAAATCTTTGGAAAAGCCTACAGGTCTGGATTTAGAGCATTTGACCGAAGAAGGAGGCGATACCCAAATCCGTTATGACGACCTGGTACAACAGCCCCGTCGCGTACTCAATTCTCCGATATGGAGCGGTGTTGAATCTCACGAAGTGAACTATACCTCCAATTATACCAATGTACACGAACTCATTCCCTGGCGTACCGTAACCGGACGGCAGTCTATCTATCAGGATCACCCGTGGATGCTGGCATTCGGCGAAGGGCTGGTATGCTATAAACCGCCCTTATCAAAACAGGAAATTAATAACGTAAAAGAAAGGTTGCGGATTAGCGATGATACACTGACACTGAACCTGATTACCCCTCACAATAAATGGTCTATCCATTCATCATGGAGCGATAATTTACTCATGCTTACATTGGGTAGAGGAGGACCTGTTATCTGGATTAGCGAGGTGGATGCCGCCAAAATAAACATACAGGATAACGACTGGGTAGAAGTGTTCAACGACAACGGAACGGCAAGTTGCCGGGCTATCGTTTCGCAACGTATTCCCGAAGGCGCTTTGATTATGTATCACAATCAGGAAAGAACAGTGAATGTTCCATTAAGCTCTATTACGGGAAACCGGGGAGGAATACATAATTCCATTTCCCGCATTTGCCCTAAACCTACACACATGATTGGCGGATATGCCCAATTATCATACGGACTGAATTATTATGGGACGATCGGCGCCAACCGCGACGAATTTGTAATTATCCGCAAATGTGAAACCGTTCTCTGGGAAGATGAGGATATGGAAGAAAGAAAGGAGGCAGTAAGATGAAAATACAAGCACAAATGGCTATGGTTTTGAGTCTTGACAAGTGTATCGGTTGCCATACCTGCTCTGTTACCTGCAAAAATGTATGGACAAGCCGTAAAGGAATGGAGTATGTTTGGTTTAACAATGTAGAAACCAAACCCGGACCAGGTTATCCCGTACAATGGGAAAATCAGGACAGGTACAAAGGCGGCTGGACTGTCAGGAAACGCAAGTTGCAGTTATTGCAAGGAAACAATCTCAGTATTCTTTCTACGATTTTTGCCAATCCGCATTTACCCGACATGAAGGATTATTACGAGCCTTTCACTTTTGATTTCTCGAAGTTGACGGGGACGAAACGTTTTCGTACGGCTCCGAGTGCCCGTCCTTATTCTTTGGTCACAGGCCGGCGGATGGAAAAAATAGAATACGGCCCCAACTGGGAAGATAATCTGGGCGGTTCTTTCAATGAACGTAAAAAAGACCCGAACCTGAAAGACTTTGATACAAAAGGATACGAAGAGTTTGAGAAATCATTTATGTTTTATGTTCCACGCCTGTGTGAGCATTGCCTCAATCCCGCCTGTGCGGCATCCTGTCCTTCGGGAGCAATATATAAACGGGAAGAAGACGGAATCGTACTCATCGACCAGAATAAATGCCGGGGATGGCGTGAATGCGTAAGCGCATGCCCTTACAAAAAGACCTACTTTAACTGGGACAGGAAAAAATCAGAGAAATGTACGTTCTGCTATCCACTGATAGAAAACGGCAAACCGACAGTCTGCTCCGAATCCTGTGTAGGGCGCATCCGCTATATCGGCGTATTATTGTATGATGCCGACCGTATCGATGAATATGCCGCCACGGAAAACGATAAAGACCTGTACGAAAAGCAGCTTGACCTGATACTTGATCCTGACGACCCACAAATTATCAGCAAGGCACAGGAACAAGGAATATCCTATTCATTTATCAGGGCGGCACAGGCTTCACCTGTCTATAAACTAATGAAACAATGGAAAGTAGCTTTTCCCCTTCATCCCGAATACCGTACATTACCTATGGTATGGTACGTGCCGCCCATGTCTCCCGTACTTCAGCAAGCAGATGTAAAGGATAACTTCTTTGCTACCGTCGATGAAATGCGTATCCCGGTTAATTATATCGCGCGAATGATGACGGCAAGAGACGAAACCCCTGTAAGAACCGCTCTGGCACGTTTGCTGGCCATGAGGCAGTATATGCGCCAACGCACCGTGGAGAAAAACGAAAACCCTTTGATTCCCGCGGAATTAGGACTGGAAAAGGCCGATTATGAAGATATGTACCGCTATATGGCCATTGCCGATTACAAAGACCGGTTTGTTATTCCAACAGCTCCTACGAAAACGGAAGATACCGATCTGGCCGGACTACGGGCCGGGTTGGGTTACGAATATCCGGGTAAAGAAGAGGAAGGACGCAACCTGTTTGGTGGAAGATAAGAGTGTGTTTTATTTAAATACGTTAGTTATGCAAAATACATATAAAATATTGTCGTTGTTACTGGATTATCCAAACGAAGAATTAAAGGAGAATCTTTCGGGTGTGGTGGGGATTGTAGAAGAAGAAAGCTATCTGAACGAACCTCAACGCGTCAAATTACAAGTGTTTATCGACTACGTCCTATCGCTGTCATTAACAGGGTGGCAACAGCAATATGTACAGTTGTTCGATTTTTCGACCCACAGTAATCTCTATCTTTTCGACCACGTATATGGCGATTCACGCGAGCGCGGACAAGCTATGGTAGATCTTACGGAGATGTATGCCGGGTCAGGATTCACCCCATGCTCCAACGAATTACCGGATTACCTGCCGCTCTTTCTGGAATACCTGTCACTGCTGACACGGGTAGAAGAATCTGAGAAACTACTACACGAAGTATCTCATATTTTGGACAATATGAAGCAAGCGCTAGAGAAAAAAGAAACACCCTATGTCCTTCTTCTGGATATATTACATAGCCTCTCTACTCCTTTGGAGAGCGAGCCTGATAAAAAGAAAGGAGTGAGTGTATGACAATATCGGATTATCTGAATAATTTCTTCCTGGGATATCTACCCTATATCGCTCTGGGCGTATTCGCGGCAGGATTTATTTATCGCGCCGTCAAGCGTAATAACACCATACAAGCCACTTCGTCACAATTTATCAGCAACGATAAAAGTATCCGCTGGGGAAGCACGCTCTTTCATTATGCCATCATACTGGTATTTCTGGGACATATTTTTGGACTGCTTACGCCCGAATGGCTTTACACATGGCTCATTTCGAACGAAACCAAGCGCCTGCTCGCCATTATTATGGGTTCGTTATCGGGTATTACCGCGCTTACTGGCATTACCATACTTGCCCTGCGCCGGTTTACAAATATACGTGTACGGGCAACCGGTCAATTGCAGGACTATATCATCGTAGCCCTATTATTCTTCCAGATCGCACTGGGTTTGTGGGGCACATACATTACCACTCAATCTCCACTCGAGGATTATATGGCTATGGAACATTGGGCACAAGGTATTGTTATATTCGAACCCGATTCGTGGAAATATATAGCCCATCAGAGCTGGGTATACAAACTGCATATTATTAACGGGTTTCTGATATTTATTATCTTCCCGTTTACCAAGTTGATGCACATGGTGATGGTACCGGTACATTTTGTGATTGATTATTTTAGAAAATGATAAACTTTAAACAAGTCGTAGTGTGTATACTGCTGGTCGTATGCACACTGAACAGTTATGGCCAGAACACTGGAAAAGAAGAGATCGACAGTATAAAAACATTCTCACTGGGAGAAGTGGTAGTGATGGAAAAACTTCCCGCATCCGCGGGCACTGAAATATCTTCGTTGGAAATAAAACAAATGGATATCACCAAAGTGCCCGAAGCATTGGAGTGGATACCGGGGATAACGCTTACAGAAGCTTCATCGCGCGGAGAAACCATGATCTATTTGCGAGGATTTAACCAGAGCCGTATTCCGGTATATATGGACGGGATACCTGTATCCGTTCCTTTTGACGGGTTCATTGATCTGGGACGCTTGCAGACCGCTTCCGTTTCCAAAATCCATGTATCAAAAGGAATATCCTCCCTTTTATTAGGCGGGAATACGATGGGGGGAGCTGTAAATATCATCAGTGCGTCACCAACCAATAAGCTGGAAGTAGGCATACAGGCCAGTACACTATGGAATACATCTGTAAATCTGGGAACCAGGCAGGACAAATGGTTCCTGCAACTGGATGCAGGTTGGATACACCGCAATGATTTCCACCTGCCTTCGGGCTATGACGCAGTAGAGGGGCTACAAGAAGGAAGCAAGCGGCATCATTCCGAAACAACCGATTGGCAATTGAATGGAAAGTTTGGCTTCACCCCTCGGGAAGGTGATGAATATGTTGTGGGATACAGTATGGTGCGCGCGGATAAATACGTCCCCCCCTATCTGGGTGAAAACAGCAAACCGCGTTTCTGGAGATATAAGGATTGGGATAAAGACCAGATCTATTTCTTTTCCGGAACTAACCTTGGTAAAGAATGGAGATTGGAATCCCGTCTGTTTTACGACCGATACTATAACTTGCTGAAAGCTTATGATGATGAAAACTATAATTCGCAGGAAAGCAAATCGGCTTTCGATAGCTATTATGACGATTATTCGCTGGGAGCAGGTTTGGTATTGGGATGGAAAGGGATAGAAAACAATCATCTGAAACTGGGAGCGAACTACAAGAAAGATGTGCATCGCAGCCACGATGATGATGACCCCGAAGCCGAACAAAGTGAATATACAGCTTCTCTCTCTTTGGAAAACACCTACACTATCAATGATAAGTTATCCCTTTTGGCTGGCATTGGATATTTCCGGCATCAGGGCGCCACTATCGAAGCCTACGAACAATTAGAGAGTTCTAAAGAATACGGAATAGTGAATTATCCAAAATCATCAGACAACGATATCAACTACCAGTTAGCAGTGGATTACCGATACAATCTTAATCATGGACTACGTTTCAGTTTTTCCCGGAATTCCCGTTTTGCTTCACTAAAAGAGCGATATTCGTATAAACGGGGAAAGGCAGTCCCTAATCCCGATCTGAAGACAGAACATTCCTACAATCTGGATTTAACTTATAACGGCAAATGGAATCATTGGCAATGGTACACAAGCGCCTATTATATGCTTCTCACCAATACCATTCAGGAAATCACAGGAGTGGATACAGAAGACCCGCTTATATGGCAACTTCAGAATAAAGGGAAAGCTCATTTTAGGGGTTTTGAAACTGGATTATCTTACCGATACAGGTGGATAGAAGCAGAAACTAATTACAGCTATATCAACCGCATAAACAAAACGGATAAGAATATAAAGTTTACTGAAGTACCCGATCATAAATGGAACGCGATGATACAGGTCAGCCCTTTTTATGATACAAGGATTCAGGCGCGGATGACCGCCGTCAGCAAAACGAATATGAGCAGTGACGGCAAAATAACAATTCCGGGATATGCACTGTTCCATACTAATATAGGTAAACAGTTTAATGGATTCGATGTAAAACTGGGAATAAAAAATCTCTTCGACAAACTCTATTATTTCTCCGAAGGATATCCAATGGAAGGACGACGGTATTATATTTCGTTGGCTTACCGGTTTATTAAAAAATAAGAGCAACCCATGATAAGGATTATAACAGGGCTTGTAAATGGTGGAAAGAGTACCCGATTTCTAAAACTATACGAAGAAAGTGGAGATGGTATAGGTTTATACGCAAAAAAACTATACAATGAGGAAAAAACGATTGTGGGTTACAACCTCATTCTGCTACCCGGTAAAGAAGAAATCCCTTTTATCTGTTTAAAAGAATCCATATACCAAAACGAGAACTGTTATCTTATCCAGGGACGGTTTGCTTTCCTGAAAGAAACATTCGAGATAGCCGAACAATACATATTGAGTTCTTCTGACCACATTCCTGTCTGGATAGATGAAATCGGCAAACTGGAACTCAAAGGGAAGGGATACGATAAACTGTTGCGTAGGTTGTTGAAATCTGACAGGGAGATAACTATTACGGTAAGGGATAGTCTCTTAGTCGATATCCTGAATCAGTACAAAATAAAGGAATACCGGTTATTGGGTATATAATAGTATAATATAAAAGCTCTGTTTCTTTAGGATCATTGACATAACAAAAAAGACAGGAGCAATAGTTAATGAAACCGTTGCTTCTGCTTTTTTTATATCCTGCTATTACAGCTTGATCACTGGCTTTAACGATTCAGGAATATTAAATTCAGCGCATTTAATCGATTCAAGCTTTTTTTGCCCGGCATTAGTCAATACAAAATACATTTGCCGCTTATCGTCTTTCCCCACAATACGCTTGATAAGACCTTTCTTTTCTACCGATTTTATTACTTTCGATGTATTCGAATTACTCAATCCTAAAACACCGGCCAATTCATTTGAAGAATATTTTTGAATGCTCAGCGAGCATAACAGCATTCCTTCGTTCAACCCCAGGTTATATGATTGCTGGAAGTCTGATTCAAATTCATAAATCGCCCTGTATACATCCCTGATCTGACATAGCGTACTTACTTGCGAATTATCCATATTATTTGCCATTACAGTATAAATTTATATTCTCATTATTCTTTTAATAAAATAGTATCGATAGCATCTTTTAATTGCTGTTTGGGCAATGCTCCTGCTGCCATCTGGGGCTGTTCATTCATCGGAATAAACAGCAATGATGGAATACTCCTTATTCCAAAGGCAGCAGCGAGTTCAGGCTCTGTTTCCGTATTGATTTTATAAATATAGATACGGTCCTTATATTCTGCCGCCAGTTCTTCCAATACCGGAGCTATCGCTTTACACGGTCCACACCAGTCTGCGTAGAAATCAATCAATGCCGGCTTATCTCCCAAATACTGCCACTGGGAACTTGCTTCAAAATTAGCAACTTTTGATAAGAATTCAGCCTTTGTTAAATGTATTGTTGTCATATTGTTCTCTTTTTTAGTTTTTACTTCCGTTTGATTTTTTGTTTCCGCTTTGTTATTACAAGAAATTAGCAACAGCGCTATTAGCGGAAATAATAAGATTGTATGTTTCATTTTCTATCCGGTTCATATTTTTTAATCTGGTTACCATAGATGTTTTCTTTCTGTTGCTTATCAGTATAACATCCTCCCGCTCCACAGCAGGACACATTCATGATTGCCTGAAAAAGCAGTAATCCTCCTAATATAAGGAAAATATAATCTTTGGAGGTTATCGAGTAGATAGCGACTGCTATTCCCAATAGTAATCGGACTATCCGGGTAATATCCCAGTTTTTTAATATACGATTCATATTGTTCTCCATTTAAAAATTAGACCAACTTCCTCCATTGTATACTTCCTGAAACCCTTTAGACCTTAAGACCGCTACCGCGCTACGGCTACGCATCCCACTGGCACATACGGCAATAATGGGTTTGTCCTTTTTGAGCTTTGATAGATTGTTGTTCAAACTATCCAGGGGAATATTAACTGAATTAGCTACTGCTCCCTGCTTATACTCTTCTTTTGTTCGAACATCCAGAAGTATAGCCCCGTTTTCTAAAAGTGTTTTGAAATCGGCCTTCTCTTCTAATCCGAACAGCCTGCTGAAAAATCCTGCCATAATGTTTAATTTATTATTGTTTGTTTCACTACTTTTTCGCTTTATCTTTTTTAAAAATTCCTCCTAATAAACTACCCATCAGCACTCCATACAAAGTACTCATGGTAGGCGATGAAGTTATGGGACAAGTTCCGGTACTACATCCGATATATCTCCAATAAAGATATCCGCCTACTGCACCTAACAGAGCTCCTAAAAGGTATGTCCAATTATTTTTTATGACTTCCATATGTTTGTTTTTATCATTCAGATCACAAAGATAAACATTTATTTCTAACGGAAACTACTTCTTTTAGAAATAATTTGCAAAAAATTATATATACGCTATAAATAAGAGTTTTACAAAACGAAACAATAAGAAAAAAACATTCAAAAAGATTATTTTCCGTCGGAAACTTGTTTCTTTGGAATATATTACTTTCCTTTGTACCATATTTCCATTGGAAACTAATCCGAGTATACAATAAACAGTAGAATATAGTAAAAATGAAAAGAACAACGATCATCACATTAAGTGTAATCTGGCTTAGCCTGTCGGTTCAGGCACAAAGCCACCGGCACATCACGGCAGAGGATGCCGTAAATATTGCTGTTGAAAATAACAGTAATATAAAAATCTCAAATCTGGATAGAAAAATAGCCAATGCCGACTATCATCAGACCGACGCTATTTTCCTGCCTCAAATCACACTGGGATATACAGCATTAACAACAAACAATCCGTTGAATACTTTTGGCTTCCTTTTACAGCAGGAATCAGTTACAGCGATGGATTTCGATCCTGCAAAGCTGAACAATCCGGGTGCCACACAAAATTACGGCACCCAGGTAGAGGCGAAACTACCCCTTTTGAACATGGATATGATTTATGCCCGTAAAGGAGCCCGCGCACAGGAAGAGGTATACAAATATAAAGCCGAGCGGACCAAAGAATACATCGAGTTTGAAGTTAGAAAAGCATATACTGCGTTGCAAATGGCCTATCAGGCACGGAACATCCTCAGAAAATCGCTCGACGACGTGAAACAAATACACCGATCAGTGACTAATTTTTACAATCAGGGACTGATACAAAAATCGGACGTATTGAATGCACAGGTACAAGTAAATACTATTGAGAGTGCTTTGGCAAAAGCCGAAAGCAACATACACAATGCCTCTAACGGGCTTCGCCTGCTGATGGGGCAAGACATAAGCGATGAAGTATATACCGCCGATTCTTTAGTACAAAAAAGAGAAATATATCCGGAAACGAATCTTTCTCTGTTCCGTTCGGATATTATGGCGCTCCAAAAGGCTGTAGATGCAACGGATATGATGCTGAAATCTTCCCGGATGGCCTTCCTGCCACGCATTAATGCCTTCGGTTCATACAACCTGAATGACTCTAAAGCCTTCAAGTTCAGAAACGATTCTTATTTGGCAGGTATCAACCTGAGCTGGGATATCTTCTCAGGCAATCGGAACCGCAGCAAAATGAAATCGGCACAATACCAAAAAGGCCGGATGCAGGAAGAACTAAACCTGCATATTAAAAAAGAACAACTGGAATTAGACAAGGCGAGGCGTGATCTGAACGACTCGCAAACGGAAATAAATAAACAACAGATAAGTGTTGAGCAGGCCGAAGAAGCCTTGCGCATCCTGGCCGATCGTCATAGCGAGGGTTTGGCAAGCACCACCGACCTATTGATGGCGCAGGCCCAGTTCTCAGGGCAGAAACTTCTGCTCTCACAAGCTATTATGTCCTATAATATAATAGAAGCATACCTCCGGTTTTTATCCACAACTAAGAATTAACAAAATAGATAGATATGAAAATTTCAAGAAACGTAATTTTAGGTATTGCAGCAATATCCATATTTTATTCCTGTTCATCTGCCGATGAGCAAAAAGAGAAAGGCCAGCCGGCCGTAAATGTAGAGGTGTATTATCCCACCCGGTCAACCAACGAAGGCTTTTATTTGAGTGGCGAGATCACTGCCCGCCAAACAGCCGCCATCAGTACACGTATGATGGGATATATAAATAAGATACATGCGAAGCCGGGTGATAAGGTTTCAGCCGGACAATTATTGGTTTCAATCAGCAGTGATGATATCCAGGCTAAAAAAGCACAGGTGCAAGCTATGATTACCGAGGCCGAAGCAGCAGCGAAAAACGCCGGGCGAGACTATGAACGCTTCAAAACATTGCATGCACAAAACAGTGTATCGGATAAGGAATTGGAAAACGTCTCCTTACAACATACCTCCATGCAGGCAAAAGTACAAATGGCTCATCAGCAGATGAACGAAGTGAATGCGATGCTGGCCTATAGCCATATCCGTGCTCCCTTTTCGGGAACGGTTACTCAAAAAATGATGGACGAAGGTAGCATGGCTAATCCCGGAATGCCTATCCTGATGATGGAACAAAGCGGCGAACTACAAATCGTTGCATCTGTGCCCGAAAGCTACATTCCGTATGTGAAAGTAGGCGATGCGGCACAGATAGAGATCAAGTCATTGGGTACAACCATCGCAGGGAAAGTGTCGGAGCTTAGCCCTTCGGCCTATCGCACAGGAGGACAATATGCCATGAAACTGGCTATCGACACCAAGGACAAAGAGAATATCCATTCGGGAATGTATGTGAATATACTAATACCTAATAAGCTAAAAGAAGGCACTGCATCAAAGATAGTGATAGATAAAAGTTCCGTTGTTTACCGCGACCAGCTAACGGGTGTGTATGTGGTGGACGACCGCAGTGAAGCAAACCTGCGCTGGGTTCGGCTGGGTAAAACAATCGGAAATCAGATAGAGGTTCTTTCGGGTTTGAACCACAGCGACAAAGTGGTGTTGAGTGCTGGAAGCAAGTTGTATAACGGAGTGAAAGTGTCGGTATCTAAATAAACAGGAAGTTATGGAAAATGGAATTTCAGGAAAAATAGCCAACGCGTTCATTAAGTCAAAATTGAGTGTTTTACTCTTTATTGCTTTTATGCTCTTAGGGCTGTTCAGTCTATACCTTATCCCGAGAGAAGAAGAGCCTCAGATCGATGTGCCCATGGCCGACATTATGGTTGGTTACCCGGGCGCTTCGCCCGAGGAGGTCGAATCGAGAATCATGCAGCCGCTCGAAAAAGTGGTTTCCAATGTCAAAGGTGTTGAGCATGTGTATTCAACTTCTATGAATGGTATGGGAATGCTTACCGTGCAATTCTATGTAGGCGAAGATGTGGAACGTTCGTTAGTAAAGCTCTACAACGAAATAATGAAAAATATGGACCGTATGCCACAGGGAGCGACTATGCCTCTGGTAAAATCGCGCGCCATAGACGATGTTCCCGCATTGGCATATACACTTTGGAGCGAAACGATGGGCGACTTTCAGTTGCGCCAGGTGGCCGAAGTGGTGGGTGACGAGATAAAGAAAATACCCGACGTGGCCCAGGTAAATGTTATTGGCGGACAAAGCCGCGAGGTGAAAGTGATGCTCGACAAAGACAAAATGGCTCAGAGCAAGCTCGACTTCGGGGCAATCACTCAAGCCTTACAAGCCAATAATTCGCAGATGTATAGCGGTAATATCATAACAGGCGATATGGTTTACTCTGTACAGACAGGCAGCTTCTTTTCCAATGTAGAAGAGGTAAAAAACCTGATAGTGGGAACGAGCGATAATCAGCCCGTATACCTCTATCAGATAGCCGAGGTAGAAGACGGCCCCGAAGTACCTAAGCAGTATGTTTCGTTTGGCTATGGAGCTGCGTCGAAAGATAAAAAGAACGCTATGCCCGATGATTACTCGGCTGTAACCATATCGATAGCCAAAAAGAAGGGAGCCGATGCCATGCAGTTGGCAGAAATAGTGAACGATAAAGTGGAACATCTGAAGAAAGAGGTTATAACCAATGATGTACATGTGGAAATTACCCGCAATTACGGGGAAACAGCTTCCGATAAAGTCTTCGAGTTGTTATCGCATCTTTCTATCGCCATCGTCATCGTAACCTTGTTTGTGATGCTGGCTATGGGTTGGCGTGGCGGGTTAGTGGTATTCCTTTCCGTACCGGTAACTTTTGCCCTTACCTTGTTTGCTTACTATTTCTTAGGATATACGCTCAATCGTATTACCTTGTTTGCTTTAGTGTTTGTAACAGGTATTGTAACAGACGACTCTATTGTGATTGCCGAGAATATGCACCGGCATTTCAAGATGAAGAAACTACCGCCATTGCAAGCCGCCTTGTACGCTATCAACGAGGTGGGCAATCCGACTATCTTGGCAACGCTTACTGTTATTGCCGCCGTATTGCCTATGGCTTTCGTATCGGGAATGATGGGGCCTTATATGAGTCCGATGCCTATCGGGGCATCTATCGCGATGACCTTCTCTTTAATCATAGCGTTGACACTTACTCCGTACTTTGGCTATCTGTTCCTCCGCCATAAAGATAAAAAAGGAAAGAAGGAAGGGAAGAAAAAGGAAGAGAAAGACTCCGATTTGCGCGAAACGAAGATGTATAGGCTATATGCCAGAACCATCACCCCGTTTTTGGAAAATAGAAAATACCGTTGGGGCTTTATGATTGGCCTGACAGTAATTCTGCTTGCCACCTTCTCGCTGTTCTACACCAAAGCGGTTCCCGTGAAAATGTTGCCTTTCGACAATAAGAATGAATTTCAAGTAGTGATTGATATGCCTGAAGGCACCACATTGGAACGTACGGCAGCCGTTACCAAGGAATTAGCCGTATACCTGAGCCGGAACGATAAGGTTACTAACTACCAAACCTACGTAGGCACATCGGCTCCTATTAGTTTCAACGGGTTGGTTCGTCACTACGATATGCGCATGGGTGATAACATTGCCGATATACAGGTCAATCTGATAGGTAAAGGCGAGCGCAGCGAACAAAGCCATGATATAGCTACTTCTGTGCGTGCTGATTTGCAGGCTATTGCTAAGAAGTATAATGCTAATGTAAAAGTGGTGGAAGTTCCTCCCGGCCCGCCGGTGATGTCTACTATTGTTGCCGAAATATACGGCCCGGACTACGAAAGGCAGATCGAGGTAGCCCGTCAGGTGAAAGATATATTGGCTGCAACAGATAATGTGGCCGATGTGGATTGGTCGGTAGAGGATACACAAGTAGAATATAAGTTTGAAGTGGATAAAGACAAGGCTATGCGGTTAGGAATTCCCAACGCGCAAATCGTTCAGAACATACGTGCCGCCCTATCGGGTATGTCTGTAGGTGTATTGCATCAGTCTGCTTCCGTTCAACAGGTAGGGATTGTGCTTCAATTGCCCGAAACAGAAAAAGCGAGTCTGGAAGATATACTAAGCATGAAAGTGGTCAACCAACAGGGAATAGCCGTTCCGATCAGCGATTTAGTAACGGTTACCCAAGGTGAGAAGGCGAAAAGCATCCAGCGCAAAGATCAAAAACGAGTGGTGTTCGTCCTGACCGAAGTTGCCGGAGACCTCGAAAGCCCCATATACCCGATTACCACAGTATCGGATAAACTGTCCGAAATAAAGCTTCCCGAAGGATATACCCTGTCGGAAGAATATAGTGAACAACCCCGGTACGAAGACAATTTTGCCTTGAAATGGGACGGCGAATGGCAGATAACCTACGAGGTGTTCCGCGATCTGGGCTTGGCTTTTATGCTGGTATTGATTATTATCTACATATTGATTGTAGCCTGGTTTCAAAACTTTATCACGCCATTGGTACAGTTGGCAGCCATACCGTTGTCTCTGATCGGGATTATTCTCGGACATTGGGCTTTCGGTGCTTATTTCAGTGCACCTTCCATGATTGGGTTTATTGCCCTGGCCGGAATTATGGTGCGCAACTCTGTATTGCTGATCGACTTTATAGATATCCGCCTGAAAGACGGTATCCCATTGAAACAGGCCGTGATTGAATCCGGTGCCGTGCGCACTATTCCCATTATACTTACTGCCGGTGGTGTGGTCTTGGGAGCGATTGTTATGCTGTTCGACCCCATCTTCCAAGGTTTGGCTATATCTCTGTTGGGTGGAACAATTACCTCTACTGTGCTGACATTGATTGTCGTACCCTTATTATATTTTAAGATGTTAAAGAAAAAAGTAAAATAACCATGAAACTATTAGTTGTATTAAGTATTAAAGAATATCAGGAGCGGGTAGCCGGGATGCTGCAAGATGCCGGAGTGAATCGCTTTAGTGTAACCAATATAACCGGTTATAAAAGGAAAAAAGAAAACCTGGGCTGGTTTGCTGTTAATTCCAATAATGCAAAAACAAACTCCATTATGCTATTCAGCTTTGTTGAAAAAGAGATAGCAGACAAAGCGCTTATGGAGATTGATTCTTGCAATATAGAAACGGAAAATCCTTTTCCGGTACATGTGTTTATTCTTGATGTTGAAAATTTCTCTAAACTATTCTGATTATGAAACGTGAATATATTATCCGCATTGTAGCGGGCAGCATGGTGCTGGCAGGCATTTCCTTAGCCTACTTTGTTTCCATCGAGTGGTTGTTACTGCCCGCCTTTGTAGGAGTGAATCTTATACAGTCGTCCTTTACCAAGTTTTGTCCTTTGGAAAAGATACTTGATCAATTAAATATTAAGTGATTTAATTGATTAATAAGTTCAAAGAGGGCAGGAATAGTACTTAACTCTTGTTCTTGCTCTCTTTATTATTTCTATTCTCATTGTAAGAAGTACATATTTTAGTCTAAAAAACAGAATTATGAAAAAGAATAAAAGTATACGGATAAAGACAGGACATATTCTTACAGGAATTATTGTTTTCACAATTTTTATATACATACTTGGAATACAAACTCAGAGTAAACCACTATTAAATGAAAATGAGAATAGCTTAATTGAGTTAGATAAAGATTCTTTTTTTGACAGCATAACCCTAAAAAAATGCTTTGTCCTGTTTTATGCGGAGAACTCAGAATTATGTGATGTAATGTCGGCTAGTTTAAGTAAGCTGGCGAAAAATAATCAGGGAAAAACGGGTTTCTATAAACTCAATTTAGATAAATACCCCGAATATGACTTAAAATATAACATATCAGGAGTACCTAATATATTTATATTTAACGAAGGGATTGAAGTTGCCCGGATTATGGGGGTTGTTCCGGAACAAAACTTAGAAAAAATATATGATAAAATGTCACTAGTGTCCGGTTTAGAAAATATTGACATCGTTAAAACCCTTATGGATAAAGGGGAGTGAGCACGTTCTTTGATTTTTCGATTTGAATTTTC
>NZ_QVMO01000043.1 GCF_010501055.1 Dysgonomonas sp. 521 | reverse complement strand
GATGAACTGTTTACAAAAAATAATTACAAATCAATAAGTCCTGGTGACGATAAACAGTTGAAACTGTTTGATTTATAACCGGACACTAGTGATAAAAAATGAATAGTTAGTAACTGTTTAAACAGTTTCTTACTCTTTCACTTTTTTACTCTCAAAGAATAATGCGGCTTCGTCTATTTTTTGCTTCGCTTCGTTATCTATGCTTTTGTTATTAAAGATATTCAGGAAATAGTTTCCTAATGCTTCATTATCTTGCTGTTTCAGCAGGTTACCTATTTCTTCGTAAGTAGCGATATAATTTATATCCAACCTTAATACGCTCAGATAAGATTCCGCCGCTTTGTCAAGCATATTGCAATCCCAGTAGAAGCCACCAATATTATGCAATGTTTCTGTATTTTCTTTATCCAGAGCCAATGCCATAAGGTACGCCTCGTGTGCATTTTTCTTTTCTTCCAGAATACTACAACATGCTCCGATCGAATTTAACGCCTGTATTTGTTTTTCAGGAGGGCATCCGTTTGTTTCAAGGGCTGTAGATAGCAGACCTGCCGCCGCATCAAATTTCCGGCTTTTCATTGCTATACATCCTGCCAGATAATAAACCCTCCAGTCTCGGTTTTCTTCCGGTTGTTTATTATCCAGAGTCAATGCCTGTTCTACACTCTCCATAGCATGCCCGTAATCCCCGGCCTTGTAATAAGTTTCGGCTTCGTACAAAATGTCTTCCAGCGCCATAAACTTAAACTTATAGACTCCAACAGGCTCTTTATCATTGACTCTTATTTCTACCATATTGGAAAAAGGGGCAATAGCATATGTATTATCCCCGATTGCGATACCCATAGGCTTGTCTACCCGCCCCATTTCTTGCAGCATAGGAAGAACTTCAGCCTCTGTTGTTACCTCTTTTTTCTTACTGAATAATTTGTCGAAAAGCCCCATAAGTTATGTATTTTTATCTGAATGATGTGAATTTAAGGCAAACCGGCATATCCAGTTCTATATCCTTATATGTATTCTCCAACAGTCCGGTAGCCTTGTCGATAAGGAATATCTGAATAATATCACTGTCGCGGCTGGCAACCAACAGAAACTTACCATTTGGTGTAATCACAAAGTTGCGTGGATGTATTCCTGTTTCCTGATAACCCACTTTTGTTAGTTTCCCATCAGCCTGGTTTATAGAGAATATGGCAATACCATCGCCCTGTAAACGGTTAGAAGCATACAAATATTTGCCATCAGGGGAAATATGAATATCTGCGCTTCCTTTCGCGTTCAGTGTATCGGCTTGTACCGACTGGAATTCTGTGAAATTTCCGGTATTGCCATCGTAGCGAAAAGCAATAACAGCACCGGATAATTCAGTGATAAGGTAGGCATACTTACCGTTAGGATGAAACGCCAAATGCCGTGGGCCGGAACCTGCTTTGACATCGAAAGACGCCGGCGTGCCAACTTTCAGATAATTACCGGGCTCACTTGTATTCACATCAAACTTGTGTACCTTATCAGTCCCCAAATCATCAGCGAACAGGTATTTGCCATCGGGGGAATAACGCACACAATGCAAATGAGGTGCCTTCTGACGCTCTGCATCCGCGCCTTTACCCGTGAATTTAACCAGTTGGGCGGCAGTAGCCAATGTGCCGTCTCCATTTACATTAAAGGCAGTGATGCTCCCTCCCGAATAATTTGCAGTTACAGCGTGTTTGCCGGCATCATCTATCTCTATATAACAAGGATCGGCTCCTCCGGTTAACTGCGTATTCAACAGTTTCAGGCTGCCATCGGCTTTATCAAAGATAAAGGCGTTTGCTGCTGCCTTGGTATCGCCCGTTTCCGAAACGGAATAAACATACTTGCCGTCTTTACTGATAGTAAGATATGAAGGATTAGATACCTTTACCATATTCTTATATCTGGAGTAACCCGAAACAGTATCAAACTGATATACATAAATACCTTCGCTTTCGCCTGTAGTGTATGTACCTACCAGCAAATATAAACTGGTATCATCCGAAATCGATTCTGTGTTTATATTTGTTGTATCGTACGGCTGAATTATCATATTATCTGTATTTGAGCTAGACGGTTTCTGTTTGCATGATAACATAGACAGGGCAACTATAGTTGAAAACAAAATATATTTATGCATAATCACTGTTTTTAAAATAATAAATCATAAAATTGTTTTACAAGACAAATGAAAGCAAAATTTATCAGTTTAGCATACTTTTTAGATACAAAATTAGGGGTAAATATTTTGTTTTAATAAGATTAAAAAGTTATCTTTGTCGGCTGAAAAAGGAGAAACAATTTAAACTACTATAAAAATGAAGAAAGATATTCATCCGGAAAACTATCGCCCGGTTGCTTTTAAGGATATGTCGAATGAAGAGGTATTTATCTCACGTTCAACTATCAACGCTAAAGAAACTATCGAGATAGATGGGGTAACTTACCCACTGGTAAAACTTGAAATCACAAGTTCATCACATCCATTCTACACAGGTAAACAAAAACTTGTGGATACTGCAGGACGTGTTGATAAGTTTATGAGCCGTTACGCTAAGCGTACACAACCAAAGAAATAATTGTAAGGTACTTACAAGATAATGTTAAAGGCTATCCGTAAGGTAGCCTTTTTCGTTTGGTAACGAGGGTTATTAAAAGGGGTCAGTCCGAAAATTCGGTTGTTAGAAAAAACAAATGAGGCATCTTAATTGGCAGACAGATTACTTCAAACTTCCTTTATTTCTAATTTTATGCTCGTAAACTATCGATATACAAATATTTATGTATAAAAATATATGTGGATAATTTTAGTATCTAATAGAACGTATTCTACAAATAAGTTTGATTGAAATTTTAACAACTGACTTTTCGGACTGACCCGTTTTTGATCGTGCAATTTGACCTTTGCCCCTCTTTATTTTACTCTGATACATTCTCCAATCTTGCTATCAGCCCATTCCCCAGTTTAGTTTTCGAATCAATATGCTTTAGTACTGTTTCCACAAAGGTATTCTCTTCGAAAACACCCCTAACCTGTTCGAAATCTATCTTCTGCTGATGCTTATCGCCATCAACGCCAAAGCCCGTATGTGAAGATAAAGAAAATTCCTTCTTCGCATCCTCGTAAATCATTTTATCTAATTCCACAACGGCTTCATTCCACCTCCTTACGATGGAGATAACATCCTTCGCAGTAATGGATTCGAGCGTCAGATTATAATATTGCTGTATCTTATCCCATGCCCATGTCCATTCGAGCGAATAATAATCCTTATGCAATTGCTCAAATATCCTGTTCATATCATCCACATGGCTTACTTTATCAGACTCTATGTCGCATATCAGCCTGTCTATCTCGGAGCGTGGAGCCAACATACCACCTATATCGCTCCATTCATTCAGCCCAATGCAGGTATCAGGTTTTAGGCGGTTACGTATTTTTTCATTATTGGAACAGTCGCAATCGGCAAGGCGCGAAATGATTGAATTTCCCAGAAACTTATTAATAGCCATATCATAGAGTTTCAGCCCTCTTTTGAGGGAAGAACTTTTTATGCGGCAACTCTGGTAGGTATAAGAACCTGACGTCTCCCCACAAGTCTCTTTCAACCCCTTCAGTATCTCGATCGCCTTAAACATTTTCTGAATAGTATACGGACTTAGCAGATTGAAATTTATCTGATCCAGTTTTTCAGGGTCTTTCCGTTTATCCCGTTTGGGAAACTTTTGAGCGTCGCGTATTGTACCTACACTTCGCAGGTTTACCCCCGGCACAAGAACTGATTCGTTCTTATCTTCAATCAAATAAGAGAACGGCATATCAGATGTATCGGAGTTATGATAATGACGTCCCATAATCAAGGAGAAAGCACCTATACGGGCAGGCCACAGGATGTATGAATTACTGGTCGTTTTCCCTCCCCGTTCTACAATTCCCTGATGGATAGGCCCCAGCTTATACATATGGTTGCTTTGATTGGAGCCGGATCCCGCGTTCATAAATGAAAACATCCCTGCTATGAGCAAGGTGGATTTATGGTGCGTTACCGTATATGGCCCCGCAAACAAAGCGCAGGCTTCGCCATTCTCTCCCTGACAATTGCTGAAGAATAAGGAGTCACTTGCCGAATATGTATGCCCCAACTGGCACGACTGCCCGACAAAGCAGCGTGTAAGCATTGTGCCATCCTCTACATGAGAGCCGGAACAGATAATGAAGTCCTTAGCCATAACACTATAACCGATATGAACGGGATCATAGTGATTACTGTTTATACTACCGTTTTCTAAATGGCGCGCACCTTCAATTGTCGCACAATCTCCTATCCGTACATTTATAATGGCGCCTGCATTTACTATCGTCACATCATCCCCGATAAAGCCTGTATCGGAGGTCTGTTCTTCCGCATAGCTTTTTACCATATCCTGAAGTTTTTTTACCAGCGTGGGACGATGACGGTAAAAAGAAAGTATATATGCAAAGTGCGCACTGAGCTTATCATATATCATGACTTCCCTGCCTCCGGTTTCGTTCAGTACCGAAACCTCAATGCCATTGCCGAAAGATGTCTTACCCTCTACATAAAGATGGTGTATATTCTGAATACGGACATTATTCCCAATATGGTAGTTAGCAATATAATTCTGTACATTCTCAATCAGGGCATTGTCTCCAATGCTACAATTATGAATGCAGGTATGCCGTAGCCCTGAATGTTTCTTCAAGCCGCCGGGTAATGTAAAATCCGTCTCAAAAACTCCCAGTCTGATATTTCCCGAAAAGTTTACGTATTTAATATAATCAGGCGTAAAATGATTATGTACACTAATATTATTCCAGTTATCAGCCGTACAACCTTGCTTTCTTAGCCTTTCTATTTCTTCGGGAGTCAGATTCCTATAGTTCATATATTGCATATTTTATTTCGTAACGAAGATAACACCATCTACACAATTTTTATATTAAACAGACGCTATATTATCACAAGTTAATGTTTATTTAACAATTAAATAATGGTATATTATTCGGTTTTATTTTATAAAAAATCCCCGATTATACATTAATAATCGGGGATTTATCATATTATATCAGTTATTAATCGGCATCTGGAACTTCTATATCTTCGATAGGAGTCGACAACCCATTGATACGTTGTTGTAGGTCATACTTACGTATCAGGTCTGCAATTTCCGGATCGAGTGGTGCACGATAAACCTTAGACGGGTCACGTTCGCAGGCACGCATCAGATGATCTATTGCTTCATTATCTTTATTTGAACGGATAGCTAAAATAGCCCTCAGATATTCATTGTTACCTGTTTCAGGCAGCCCATCCAGTACTTCTTTGGCTTTCGCGTTGTATCCCATACATATCAGGCATAGCGCGGTATTGTAATCAGGATAGTCTGACAATATCTCCAATGCTTTCCAATACTCCCTGTCTTGCAACAGTTTCAAACCTTTCTCATAATTTGGTCTTTCCTGAACGTCCATAGCCGTTTCTTCGGTCATACCCGGGCGGTGCATATTAAATTCGAAAGTTGTTTTATTTAGCAATGGATATACGGAGTCTCTTATTACCTTGAAGTCATCCGGGAAATCTTTTTTGATCTTGGCTTCTGTTTCATCCGGATCGATAGCCCCTTCCAGCAATGCCAGAATCTGGGTTTTATTCATAATATCATTCCGTTGCATAACCTGGTTTGCCAAAGTATTCCAGTCTTCTCCGGCATGCTCAACTTTTATCACATTTTCAGCATTTATTATTTCTCCCGACAACGATTTCACGATGTAATCTTTTATAGCTTTCACTCGTTTTTCCGATAGCTTATAATTGTTGTCGTATGAACCGTCTAATGCCGTTGTTGTTCTCATAACGATACTGTCAACAACAAATTTGCCATCTTCTGTAAACGCACGGTAAGTCGTCAACACTTTGTTTATCTCAGCCCTGTTATCCGAATAGCCCAGGTTGAAATTAAACTTATTTGGCTGGAATTTAATATATGTAGCTAAACGGTTATAGGCATCCCTGTATAGTTTTGTTCTCTTAAACACCAACGATGTATCCACCAACTGGGATAGGGATGAAATAAAATATGAAATAGTATCGGCAGTAGGCATCAAGTAACGGCTTCTATCAATAGCATCCACACGGCCGTCCATTGTAAGGCGAAGTTTCTTCAGACCTACAGTCACCGGATGATCCTGCTTGTAAAGATACACAAAGTCGCGTCCTGCATCGATAATAGTATCAAGGCGCATACCTTCTTCATAAGGGAAAGGTATCATTTCCTTGGCTACTTCATCCTTCCTTGCTTTTTTCATTTCATTCTCAGCAATAGCTTCAAACATATATCTGTTCTTTGCTATTTCGATGGAGTCGCTTTCTGTCAAAACATTGTTTATGATATCATCCAGGGAACGCCCTTCTTCGTATGCTTCACGAAATTTGGCAGGCATTTTCATGTAGCTTACCTCAAAGTCTTTGTCATCCAATACCAACGCTTTCGCGTTTTTATTGAATTTCTTCATATATTGGTCGAACAAGCCAACAGTATCTTTTCCGTTAGTCATGTCCCTGATTACCTGTTCACGAGCTTTACGTACATACTCATTATAGAAACGCTGACGATATCCTTTCAGTTTAGCCAGTTCTGCTGCATCAAACTTACTTTTTTCAGTTTTCCATTTTTCGTATTCCATTTGCTTACTCCATTCCCTGTAGTATTCTTCATAATACATGTTCTGGCGGTCACGTATATCTTTTTCAGTTCCCGACTTATCAAAGAACACCTTATCATAGTCACTGTCGCCTACAATAGATTTCATATAAGCATCATAATCCGCATAATCTTTCTTTTGTTTAGCTAAGAATGACTGTCCTTTTAAGATTACTTCCTTTAAAGGAATGATAGAGTCATTGTGATAAAGTTTAGGATATAGTGTCATCCTGTAATTTTCGGAAAGAAGTTCTTTGGGAACTCTGACGATGAAGTCAATTTTTACACGTCCGTTACGTTCCGGAGTAAATCGGGATTTTGCGGTAACCACAACCTCAGACAATTGTTGCACATCGCTAAGGCTAGTCGTTTTCTTACCTTCTTTGTTTACAGATTCTGTTATATTTTCAGCATTAGTGAATGTGACTTCCTCCGAAACAGTTCTGGAACCTCTTACTCCTCCTATGCCATCCTGAAAAGGCAACTCGATAGTCGCTCTTCTCAACTGTTGCATAAACAAAGGTTTTACCATTGCTTCTTTTGGCTTACCACCGGAAAAAGAAAAACCACGATCTGTAATATCTTCTCCACGCGAAGCACGAATATCGCGTACCGAATTGGAAGATTTACAAGAAAACATGATTGATATTAATATAGCCAACAAAGGCATGAACACAAACACTACCCGCGAAATAGGATCAGTTACGTTTTTTTTCATAAGTTTTTTTAGTATCTCATTAAACAGCAAGGATTTGTAAAGTTCTCGTAAAAAACAGTGCAAAGATAAGTAATATCGGTCAATATATAAACAAATAAAATTTAAATTTTCAAAATGATTATTCTTGTATTCTAAGAAACTGTTTAAATTTTATTCGTTCAAATTTTTAGAGATGTTTTAGAGATGATTTTTTCTTCCTCGAAACGATAATAGCGGGCTATTTGAGTTGAGTGAAAGGAAAAAACAGCCGAAAACAGTCTAAAAATGAACGAAGAAAAAGGTATAGTAAAATATTCGTATAAAATTTAAACAGTTTCTAATTGCTTTCCTCATCTTTATGTATACCTCTACCTACTATATAACTAAGAAAAACCGTTTATATTTTATTAAATATAGAAAAAATATATGTTAAACATACAGAAACAATAAGTGGGACTGTATCATAAGCCCGTCATCCCATGCAACGCACAGGAACCTCTAAATAGTCAACCATAGCTATCAGAGGATCGCAAATCTAGCCACAATGACAAGAATGCTCTTTCACTTATAATGCGAATCAAGGGTTAAATGTGCCGTTAGGCACATCATATCGGTAGAAACATGAATGAAATTCGTTTTTTTGTGCCGTCAGGTACAAAATGTGAATTGTTCTGTAGATATTGCGTACCTGACGGCACGCAATTAACCGGTTAAAGCTTCTTTCTACCAACATTCAGTCCCTAAAGGGACAAAAAATAGCACATTTAACCCTTGATTCGCATTTATAATACAATCCCATTTTTTAGAAACTGTTTACTTATCAGGTAAGGTATTCTTATCTTTTTTTATGCGTCCGGCTTTACGCAGCGCCTGATCAAGTATATATTGTATTTGCCCGTTGGTACTACGGAATTCATCTGCAGCCCATTTTTCGATTGCCTCCATCATTTCCGGATCAACTCGCAAGACGAAACTTTTAACTGTAGATTCTTTTTCTTTCTTAGCCACAACTCAAACTTTAATGATGAAGTGTCCCCGCATTTACGATCGGCTGAGCAGCTTCGTCAGCACATAATACAACAAGCAGATTACTTACCATTGCCGCTTTACGTTCTTCATCCAATTCTACAATTTCTTCTTTTTGTAATTTAGCCAAAGCCAGTTGTACCATACTGACAGCACCTTCCACTATTTTCTCACGGGCGGCTATAATAGCATCTGCCTGCTGACGACGCAACATTACACTGGCTATTTCCGCCGCATACGCCAGATAATTGATGCGTGCTTCAATGACCTCTATGCCCGCAATAGATATACGCCTATTCAACTCATCTTCTAACCGTTGACTCACCTCATCACTATCAGAGCGTAGCGTTATTACACCTTCATCACTACCATTGTTGTCATAAGCATACATACCTGCTACCTGACGGAGTGCGGCATCGCTCTGTATCTGTACAAAATCGGTTGGCCCTGACGCAATATCAAACATTACCTTGTATGTATCTTTTATTCTCCATACCAGTACAGCTCCGATCATAATAGGGTTACCCATTTTATCATTCACTTTTATAGGTTCTATATCCAGATTACGTGCACGCAGAGTCGCTTTTCTTTTACTCAAAAAAGGATTTACCCAAAAGAATCCATTTTCAGTGAGTGTTCCCTTATATTTTCCAAACAGCACCATCACACGTACATTGTTGGGTTCAACAATAATGAGCCCCTTGACCAACGCAATAAACATCAGAAAGGATATAAAAAAACTACATGTAATAAAAACTGGATTTTTCCCATATATACATATTCCTAATATGATAAGCACAAAAATCAACGTAATTGCAATAGCTGCAAATGCTGAAAGTTTAACGCCTTTAAAATTTTTCTCAAGTGTTTCCATAGTATATTTATTTTGATATTAAAATGATATCATAAATATATGAAGTATTTTATATAAATCAAAATAATAGACAAGAAAAAAATGAGGGTATATCCCGAAAACCCGTCATCTCGTGCTTAACATGGGATCCCCTAAAAAACATACTCATATTAATGCTACAAACGATGAAATCTTTTATTTCAGTTCAAATTCCAGCACCTCTCCGTATTCTGCCATATTATCAAAAGCTCCTTTCAGGTTTGTTTCCCCAAAATAGACTTTAAAGCAGCTGATAACGCCTCCATGCGCAAAAATGACAACCGATGAATAGTTATTCTCTTTCAGTTCGTCAAGGAAAGAAGCCACACGGTCGTACATCTGTTTGAAAGACTCGCCATTAGGGGCAGGTGTGTTTACCCAATCCCTTTCCCAGTCCCGCATATCTATCCTGTGCCATTCTTCCATTTCCCATTCGCCAAAATGCATCTCCTTCAGACGGTCATGCAACCGGATATCAGTAAAACCGCAATATTCGGCAAGACGTTTTGCCCGGCTCAGCGGGCTGGAAAAGACAGCATCGAACGGTATATCTTTTAACTTCTGCTTTACAATCTCCGCCTCACTCTCAAATGTATCTTTCAATGGCACGTCTGTTTGTCCATAGCAAACACCGCTTACACCTACTGCTGTATGCCGTACTATATATATCTTCATCATTCCAAATGTTTAAGTTCTACGGGCGAATAGATAAATGTATCCCCATCCTCATCCTGTTTTATAATAATACCAAATAATGCTGTTCCTATCCCACCATATTCGCCTTTCAGTATATTCGTATCCCCCGCAGGAATAGCAAAAATCAGCGGTTCGTCGCGATAGACTCCGTCCCAATGTGAATCTTTAGCAGCTTGCTCTGCTTCAATCAAAAGATTATCAACCTGCTTTAACAACCTTTCCGGGTCTGTAACGGTATTATTAAAGAAATATTGATTTTCTGCAGCCTTTTTCTTGATCCGTTCTTTAAATTCAGTTACTGTAAAGAATGCAAAAGTCCAGTCAAGCGGAATTAATCCTGATGTATATAAATGGTAATTCATTATTAATTGTATTCTATCTTTGACTTTACACTTTTCTCCCTACATTCATATTCCAATTTTATAACCGTATCGAAAAAGGGTTTCAGTTTCCTGTAATGCTCATTACTTTCTCCATTAATAAAAGATAGTCTTCGCTTGTTAGTTTCTACAAAAAACTCACTGTCGCTCCCGTCCACTTCTTGTATACTTGGCGTACTTTCTATTTTCTCAAATTCATTCAAATCCACCTCTTTCAACAAAGCAGACCACATTTCGGCAGAAGTAAGAGCTTCATATTTACCGGCTTCTCTTGTAGTCATCACTTCATAAAAATAATGTATCGAATCAGGCGTTATCACAAGATTATAACCCGTCCCTATCCACCCGCCAAAAAGCGAGTAACCTATTTTTTGTACTTCTTCAATATCTGTATCTGTCGAAATTACTTCCTGTGTTTTCTTTTTGCAAGAAACAATAGAGACAGCAATTCCGAAAAAGACAATTAATAAAATCTTATAATTCATAACAATTTTAGTATAACAGTTATACCCAGATAGAAAGATAATTCACACAAAAGAAATACCGCGCCGCAACAATCGCCTGTATACCCCTGTATTTTCTTTTTCATAAGTAATATCAATCCACAAAAAACAAATATAGGAAATATAATTGCGAGCCAAAAGTGAAACTTTAATAATAAAATGAAAGGTAACAACCCAAATACAATGGATATAACCACCGTTTGCAAAGACATTTTTCTATATACAGTCTTGGATTTACTGGTTTCCTCGTTGCGGGCATAAGGCAAGAATAAAGTAATCAGCGATGCGATAAACTTGCATAACGGGTCTGCCGCCAGAATAACAGTACAAGCCAGATGCAGGCCCAGATTGTCTAATAAAAGATAAAACAACAGAAAGTAAAAAATCAGGCTGATAACCCCGTAAGTACCTATATGTGAATCCTTCATGATGGCTAATGTACGTTCACGGGTAGTTCCTCCGCCAAATCCGTCAAAGAAGTCGGCAAGTCCGTCTTCGTGCAACGCCCCGGTAATAAGCAAACGGCTGAGAAGGGCTACAACAATGGCAACAGCGTATGGCAAAACCTGCGCCGCACACCATAGCGTTCCGGCCATCACAGCAGCAGTAAGCCAGCCTACTACAGCCCAATAGTTAATCACCTGCCTGAAATATTCGGCAGGGACATTAAAGGACTTTATCCGCCAGAAAGGCAGACGGGTAAAGAAAAGAAGCGCGGCTGCTATATTTTTCATATCGGTTACGGGCGGCTTCACCTAACCTCCCCAAAAGGGAGGAACCGGCCTCTCCCTCGGAGGGGTCGGGGAGGCCTGATATTTTAAAAGTATTTCGTTACTTTAATCTCTTTAAATGAATTCATCTCGTTTATCATGCGTACTGCCGAATCGATAATAGGATATGCGCACAGAGCGCCCGTCCCCTCTCCCAGCCTAAGGCCTAAGTTAAGTATAGGTTTTGCTTTCAGGTAATCTAATATGAGTTTATGCCCGGCTTCGTCTCCCTGATGACCGAAAACTGCATAGTGCAATACATTTTCATCCAGCTTGGAGGCTACCAGCATACAATTCGTCATAATAAATCCATCGACAAGGATAAGCATTTTCAGTTCGGCAGCTTTTAGCATGGCACCTACTGTCATCACCATTTCATAACCACCGAAATAGCGCATAATATCTTCAACCGAAGCATCGCCCTTGTAGTTATCCATCGACTGTTTCAGCACCTTATACTTATGCCCGATAATATTCCCTGTATGGTCGCATCCGGCACCGATACACTGGTCCAGAGGTATTCCCGTCAGGTATGTCATCCACAGGGATGAAGACGATGTGTTGGTAATTCCCATTTCGCCAAATCCGATAACATTGCATCCTTCGTCAAAGCAAGCCTGTGCGCATTCGGCTCCGTATTTTATAGCCAGTTCCATTTCTTCCCTCGTCATGGCAGCTTCATGCAGGTAGTTGCGCGTACTCTTGCGGATTTTCTTATGGATAATGGGGTCTTCGGGTTTGAAGTCGAAGTTGACGCCTGCATCTACTACTTTCAGGTCGAAACCGTGCTGACGTGCCAGAAAATTAATACCTGCGCCACCGTTCCAGAAGTTAACAATCATTTGGTATGTCACTTCCTGTGGAGACGGGCTTACTCCCTCTGCCGCAATACCATGATCGCCGGCAAATACGATATGGCACGGATTTGTCAGTTTCGGATTCAGGGATTGCTGTATCCAGCCTATTTGCATAGCCAGTTCTTCCAGTTTCGCCAGCGATCCTTTGGGTTTGGTCAGGTTATCTACTTTTTCCTGTAAATAGGAACGTACTTCGTCCTGTGGTTTTTCGATGTTAAATTGTTGCATTGTTATATATTAGTTTTATATATCAAAAAAGTGACATTACTACAAATCCGCTATTTCACTTATAATGAAACAACATATTACCAAAAAGTGACAAAAGTGACACTGTTTTTATTGTTTTTATTTGTTACTTTCCCTGTCATCGGACAGGCATATACTGCCTCTATCATAGAGATAAATTTAAAGTGAATCACTTAATTGGCAAATTGGCAAATCGGCATATTAAATTATCAGCACATTATTTACTTCACCTTCATTGCTATTCCCGACACCATCAAATATACCTCATCAGCCCGAGCGGCTATATATTGATTCAGCCAGCCCTGCAAATCGGCGAATTTACGTTGCAGGTCATTCTGCGACATTTCGCCCATACCTATTTCATTTGTCACAAAAATGAATTGGGCATCTTGAGAAATCAACTTATCAAATTCCGACTTTAAGGAAGATAAAGAAGCTTCTACATCAGACTGTAAATCAAAAAAGTAGTTAGTCGCCCATAACGTAACACAATCCACAAGCACTGCTTTTCCGGTAAAATCATGCTTGCTCAACTCTTTTTCCTCTTCTATATTTATCCAGTTTTTCTCCCGTTCTGCTTTATGCCTTTCTATCCTACGGCGGTGTTCGTCATCCCATACGCGCGATGTAGCCAGATATACAGGGTGAGGAGAAAGCGACAAAGCCAGTTTTTGTGCATAGCTGCTTTTTCCGGAACGCTGTCCGCCAGTGATAAGGGTTATTTTAGTCATAATAATTACAAACCGAGCCTCTCCTAACCTCCCCAAAGGGGAGGAAACAGCCCCTCCCGCGGAGAGGTTGGGGAGGCCATTATTTCTTTCTTTTATACAAAAAATCTTTCCAACGCTCTTCTATATCGCCCGCCTTATACATATCGTAACGTGCCATTGTGAAAAACAAGTCCGACAAACGGTTGATAAAGCGCATAACCACAGGCGGCACCTCGTCCTGCTTATTCAATGTCCACAGGCGGCGTTCGGCACGGCGTGCTATAGCGCGGCAAAGCTGCAAATGAGCGGAAACGACAGTACCTCCCGGCAAAACAAAAGTTTCGCTAGGCCCCATTTCATCCGTCATTTTATCCATGCATTCCTCGCAGAACTTATCCAGATTTTCGTCCAGTGTGTTCTGGTTAGTCCCCCTGATAGCGGACGGTGTAGCCACCTGCGACATAACCGCCATCATTTCGGTCTGTATTTTGAACAGGATTGGCTGCCATTCATGACCGGAAGGCAGATGAGCACGGACAACGCCTATCGATGAGTTCAGTTCGTCTATCGTTCCGTTAGCTTCAATGCGCGCATCATCCTTATCTACACGCTGCCCGCCAAAAATACCGGTCTTTCCTTTATCTCCCCCACGGGTATATATTTTCATTGTGATACGATTTTTAGGTAAAAGCCTAACAAAGGTACGATAAGTTAGGCTGAATACATTTCCATTTTCAAGCTTTTTCCATAATTATTAGAGTTTATATTCAATAAGATTATATATGGTTTATTCTCTGTGATTTAATTGCCTCCTGCTTTAGCTGGAGGATAATAGTCTAATCAGATAATGGCTTTAGCCAAAATGTTTTGACTAAAGTCGTTTTCTATCTGTATTATTATCCACGACTTGAAAGTCGGGGCAACTAAAACTCCTAAAAATATGCATCTTACTCTTTTATTGAATATAAGCTCTATTATTAACGCGAATCAAGGGTTGCTTTGGGTTGTAGTAACTATTATAAATCAATCTTCTGTTTTGTAGTCAGGGTTCTAAGTCCACGAAGTGGGCTAATATGGATAACTACGGGTAAAACCCGTGGAAAAAGCGGATAGGGAGAGGCCGTCTCCGTAGGAGGCGAATGGCATTTGTTTTTGCTATTTGCCTCCTACGGAGACATATTCTTCTGTCAGTTCCTGCCACGGGTTTTACCCGTGGTTATCCACCTTCAGTCCCTTCGGGACAATAAGTCACTGTGCTTTTTAACCCTTGATTCGCATTATTAACATCCGAAAGAATACTTACAGGCCTTTCATATACAATATTTTGGTTTATCTTTGTATAAATAATTAATTGTTAACTCTACACTTATGCGATTTATTTTTCTTCTCTTTACTTCACTTTGGTTACTCTTATTATCAACGACTAATTGCACAAGCGAAAAACCGGTATTCAGCCAACGCGAATTTATTTCCCTTGAGGGCGAATGGCAGTGCGACCTTGGAAAAATAAAACTTCCGGGTACAGTAGACGAAAGCCGCCTGGCACCACGGAATACCGATACCCTGAATACAGGACAACTGACACGCCTCAACCCGTATATGGGAAAAATGAAATATACCCGTGAAATTGAAATACCCGCTACCTCGGCACAGAAAGAGTGGCAACTGATTATGGAACGGACAAAACCATCGACTGTATGGATTGACGGAGACAGCATAGGAACAAACTCCCTGATACTCTCCTCTCAAATATATACCATCGGCAAACTTCGGGAAGGGAAACACACCATAACAATAGAGATAGATAACGGCCCGAACTCCGTACCGCAGGGAATACACGGTTCGCACGCGTGGACAGACGCCACACAGACCAACTGGAACGGCGTTATAGGCAGATTCGGACTGGAAGCCAATGACGGGATATTAATCAGTGATTTACAAGTTTATCCTGATGTATCTTCCAAAAACATACCTGTGGTTGCCCGAATAAAATCATCTGTAAGCGGAGCGGCAAAAATCACAGTAAAAGGCTATGTATGGAACACCAATGAAGAGGCAACCATACCCGAACAAACGATCAATATCCAGCTCGGAGAAGGACAGGATATATACAAATTCGATATAAATACAGGAGATAGAAAAATCTTGTGGAGCGAATTCGACCCTGCTCTGTATAAGGTTAATTTTGAGATAGAAAGCCAGAATATAAAAGATACATATACGATTGATTTCGGCATCAGGGATTTTTCTACAAAAGGTACACAGTTTACAATCAACTCACTGAAAACATTCCTGCGGGGCAAGCATGACGCCTGTGTATTCCCTCTGACGGGCTATCCGCCAATGGACAAAGAAGAATGGAAAAAACAAATGCGCATCTCAAAAGAATATGGGTTGAACCATTACCGGTTCCATTCGTGGACACCGCCGCAGGCAGCCTTCGATGCTGCAAACGAGGAGGGCATTTACATGCAGGCCGAATTACCCTACTGGGGAGGCATGGATACGGCCAATGTAGACCTCAATAAATTCCTGATAAATGAAGGCGAACACGTCCTGACAGCATACGGCAACAACCCTTCATTTGTAATGATGGCGCTGGGCAACGAACTGGGCGGCGATGTAGAAGTGATGCGCAATATGGTTACAGATTTCAGGAAAGCAGATAAGCGCAGGCTTTATGCTTTTGGCGCTAATAATATGCTGGGGACTGCAGGACAGCAGCAAGGCGAGGATTTCTTTGTCACATGCCGTGTAGGCGGACAGGTGGGTTCGGACGATTTTTCGCAGCATACACGCGCTACATTCTCATTCGCCGATGCTAAAGACGGAGGCTATATGAACGGTGTATATCCTTCCACATGCCTGAATTTTGCGAATGCCACCGCCGACTGTACAGTGCCAGTTATCAGCCACGAAAACGGGCAATTCCAGGTATATCCCGATTATAATGAGATAAAAAAATATACAGGCGTTCTCTATCCCTACAATATGGAAATATTCCAACGCCGATTACAGGAAAACGGATTACAGGATCAGGCTCAGGACTTCAATAAGGCTACGGCACGATTTGCCGCACTTTGTTATAAGGCTGATATAGAAATGTGCTTCCGCACTCCGGGATTCGGAGGTTTTCAGGTACTCGACTTACAGGATTATCCGGGACAGGGGAGTGCATACGTTGGTATCCTCGATGCCTTTATGGATAACAAAGGAGGCATGGAAGCAAAAGAGTTTAAAGGATTCTGTGACGAAATAGTACCCCTGTCTGTAATGTCTAAATACTGCTGGAGTAATAATGAAACATTTGCCGCAACGGTAAAAGTAAGCAACTATTCTAAAGCCGCGCTTTCGGGCAGAAACCTGTCATGGACTTTGCATAAAGCAAGTGATAAAACAAACATAGCCAAAGGTGAGCTATCTGTAAATGTTTCGCAGGGAGAGTTAACGGAAGCGGGTAAAATAGAAGTCCCGCTTCGGAATATCGGTCAGGCTACACAGCTAAAACTTACGTTACAACTCGGTTCCCATGTTAATCAATATGACATTTGGGTGTATCCCGACAAAGAAGTGACCGCAAACCCGGATGTAAATGAAACGACCTCGCTGACGGAGGCACTGGAATTGCTGAAACAAGGCAAAAAGGTGCTCTACATCCCTGAGCATAAAGAAATAGAAAAATTATCAGTCGGCGGACTCTTTACGCCTGACTACTGGAATTATGCCATGTTCAAGAATATTTCGGAATGGGTAAAACGCGATGTCTCTCCGGGAACGCTATCTATCCTGACCGACCCGTCCTGTCCGCTATTCAAAAACTTCCCGACAGAGGCGCATAGTAACTGGCAATGGTGGATTATATCTAAAAATTCGCGTCCGTTCATTCTGGACAAGACACCAAAAGATTATAAACCGCTGGTACAGGTAGTTGATAATATCGAACGAAATCATAAGTTGGGTTTATTGTATGAAGTGCAAGTTGGGGAAGGTAAACTGCTGGTAAGTATGTGCAACCTCAACGCAATAAACGACAAACCGGAAGGAAAGCAATTCCATCAGTCGATAGTCGATTATATGGCCTCTGCTGATTTTGCTCCGGTAACGAAATTTACAGAAGAAGAAATAAAAATACTATTCAGCACTTCGGTAGCTGAAAAGAAGATTGTGGGGGTTAAGAATATTACGACATACGAGTAATCGATGATTTTTGTCATTCTGAACGGAGTGAAGAATCTCGACCCTCCGGACACGGGATGTTTCACTTCGTTCAGCATGACATAAGTATTTGAAAATTAAAGACTATTTATACAAAGTCCTGGCAATCCCCAACTCCAAACCTCTGAGTTCTGCCAACCCCCTTAAACGCCCTATACAGGAATATCCCGGATTGGTTTTCTTATCCAAATCGTCAATCATCTGGTGCCCGTGGTCGGGACGGAAAGGGATGGAGACATTACGTTGTTGCTGAATCTCCAAAAATCCTTTCATTACACCATACATATCCACATCGCCCTCCAGATGATTCGCTTCGTAGAAATTACCTTCCGCATCGCGCTGGGTAGAACGCAGATGTACAAAATTGATCCTGTCTCCCAGACGCTTAATCATATTGGGCAGGTCATTATCGGCACGTACGCCGAATGAGCCTGTGCAGAAGCAAAGCCCGTTCGACTTATTGGGTACTGCTTCAACCAGCTTATTAAAATCCGCCTCGGTGCTCAGAATACGGGGCAAGCCAAGTATCGGATATGGAGGATCGTCAGGGTGAATAGCCAGCTTCACGCCCACCTCATCGGCAACGGGAGCTATTTCTTTTATAAATTCAATCAGGTTCTTCCTGAGAGTTTCTGCATCTATATGGTTGTAACGGTTCAACTGAGCCTGAAATTCTTCAAGGGTAAAACTTTCTTCCGCACCCGGCAGGCCGGCAATCATATTTCGTACCAACAAGTCTTTATCCTCCTGAGTCATTTCATCGAAGCGCCTTTTCGCTTTTGCTATATCCTCGGCAGAATACTCTTTATCTGCATCCGGACGCTTCAATATAAACAGTTCGAAAGCCATAAAAGCATCACGTTCGAAGCGTAACGCTTTCGAGCCATCGGGCATCGTATAGGCTAGGTCTGTACGTGTCCAGTCCAGTACAGGCATAAAGTTGTATGTCACAATCATAATGCCGTATTTGGCCAGATTGTGGATACTTTGCTTATAATTCTCAATATACTCTTTATAATTTCCTTCCTGAGTTTTTATATGCTCATGCACCGGAATACTTTCCACGACAGACCATTTAAGCCCTATTTCTTCTATTGTGTCCTTCCGTTTTTGTATTTCCTCTACAGTCCATACTTCACCATTCTTAATATGGTGTAAGGCCGTAACAATGCCTGTTGCCCCGGCCTGTTTTATATCTGATAATGAAACCGGGTCATTGGGCCCGTACCATCGCCATGTTTGTTCGCTAAGTATCATTTTGCCTCCTCAAGGGGGTGTCTCAAAAGTATTTTTTCATATCTTTTTGTCATGTTGAACGGAGTGAAACATCTCGTATCTGGAGGGTCGAGATTCTTCATTGCATTCAGAATGACAAAGAGAGTAACAATTTGATAGAGATGTTTTACTTTTGAGACACCCCCCTTTTATTTATATTATTAATATTTTCATTTTTCCCTAGTCCCCCATTGGGGGATTTAGGGGGCCTTATATAGTAAATGAATCAAAACCTCCATCCACCACCAGAATAGAACCGTTCACAAAAGCCGAAGCATCGCTTACCAGATAATGTACGGAGCCCAGCAGTTCATCAGCTTCGCCAAAACGGCGAAACGGAGTATGTGCAATTACAGACTTAGCCCGATCGGTATATGTACCATCCGGATTCAGCATCAGGGAGCGGTTCTGCTCGGTAATGAAGAACCCGGGCGCGATGGCGTTTACACGGAAATTGTCCCCGAATTTGATAGCCAACTCCCCTGCCATATATTTCGTAAAATTAGCTACTGCTGCCTTTGCCACGCCGTATCCCATTACACGCGTCAACGGGCGGAATGAAGATTCGGACGCGATATTGATTATATTCCCTTTGCCGTTATCTACCATCGCTTTGGCAAAAACGAGGGTAGGTAGTACCGTTCCAAAAAGATTCAGGTCTACAACATCCCTGAATGCCGCCACATCTATATCAAATATTGTTTTATCCGGTGGAATAGTCGCACCCGGCATATTTCCTCCGGCGGCATTTATCAATACATCTATTCTCCCGTATTTTTGCAGAATATCTTTTTTATTCTTTTCCAGGCAACCCTGATCCATAACATCACAAACCAAGGAAACAGCCTCATTCCCTGACGACTTTATCTTTCCGGCAAGGGCTTCTCCTTTTTCTTCAGAGCGTCCCAGTATAACAATTTGGGCGCCCTGTGAGGCCAGATATTCCGCCATTTGGGAGCCAAGAATGCCATAGCCGCCTGTGATAAGGATAACTTTACCTTCTATTTCAAATATGTTTTTCCCCATATTCATAACTTATAATTAGTATAGTAGTCTACATTTTCCTTTATCAGAATATCGATAGGCATATAGTTTACCTTCTGAGGCAATTGCTTAAACAAGAAGTAATTAGCCATTGCCTTTAACGCGTCATAGCCCTGTAAATCGGGACGTTGGGATAGAATGAATGATATCTGCCCGTCTTTCAGTCCCCTCACATTGCGGTCTATCGCGTCATGGCCTATCAGTTTTATCTTATCCTGCAGACTTTTATCCAGTTTTCCGAGTAGGGTTACCAACTCATATATACGCGAATTGAGGACAATGCCGCCGACTACTCCCGTACTCTCCCTGATTATACTTTCCAGTTCGCCCAGACTTTTCACATAGTCATCCGGATTAATTTCTATATGATGTATCTTCCCTGTAAAATTATGATTATCCAGATATAGCATAAATCCGCGTTCCCGGGTTTTCATCTGTACGGAAATTTCCCTGTACCTGAAACGGATATGGGCTATTATAATCTGCGCATCGAGGCTGATCTCACTCAACAACAGTTTTGCGGCGATAGTACCCGACCCGAATGAATCCCCTCCAAAGTAGGACAGATCCTTTTGACCGGAAATGCCCGAATCTATATAGATATAAGGTAGCCCTTTAGCATCGAGTTCCTTCGACAATTTGATGACATAATCGCCAAATAGGGTGGCAATCAGCACACCGTCAAACTCCTTTTCTTTAAAAGCATTGGTCGCGTTTACAAATGAAAACCGATCGTACTGGTTAAAGAGGAAGTATTCTATACTGATATTGAATTTCTTCAACTCGTCGGCAGCCCTATTGATACCCTCGCATACCAACTCCCAATAATCGCCGGCCGAATAGGTGGGAGCCAGGATGGCAAACTTATAACTCTTCTTCGAAGCCAGAAAACGGGCAACCATGTTGGGCTCATAGTTAATCTCTTTCAGAACCTTTTCTACTTTGGCTCTTTTTTCCTCCGACACTCTTCCCCTGTTATGTAAAACCCGGTCTACCGTACCTGTGGAAACTCCTGCCAAACGGGCAATGTCTATAATCCGTATATTCATATTCAAATAAACTATGTGTACGCACACATTTAGAAACTGTTTAAATTTTATACGAATATTTTATTATATCTTTTTCTTCGTTCATTTTTAGTCTGTTTTTGGCTCTTTTTTCCTTTCTCTCAACTCAAATAGCCCGCTATTATCGTTTCAAGAAAGAAAAAAACATCTCTAAAACATCTCTAAAAATTTGAACGAATAAAATTTAAACAGTTTCTTAATTATTTACAAATTTAATCTTTTAGATGTAGTAAACAAATGCGTGTGCGCACACACAAAGTTAAGGAAAAGATATAACCATCTGATTATAAACATATAGATTCCAGTTGAAAAAAATAATTATGTTGAAAAACATATTTTCCGGAAGAACCTGACATTACGCCTGAAAATAGTTTATTAACGCTATTACAGCGATCACGAGTATCAGCATCAGTATCTCGGTTAATATATTGATTCTGACAGCCACTTTGAGATCGGTGGTAGTCAGTTCTTTCTCATTGTATCCAATATAAGGTTTCTCTACAATCTGGCCGAAATAGGTATTAGGCCCGCCAAAGCGACAATCCAATATACCTGCCAAAGCGGCTTCAGGATAACCGGAGTTTGGGCTTGCATGCTGACTGCCGTACTTTTCAACAAAAGAAAACAAGGACAGCTTCCCACTGGCTATTATCATCAGCAACGCGGTTAAACGGGCAGGAATATAATTGGCAATGTCATCGATACGGGCAGCCCAGCAACCAAACTGTTTATACCGCTCGTTCTTATACCCAATCATAGAATCGAGCGTATTGACCATCTTATAGGCAAACATACCGGGAGCACCCAAAAGCATAAACCAGAACAGGGGTGCGATCACTCCATCGCTAAGGTTTTCGGACAAGGTTTCTAATGCGGCTGTACGGATTTGTTGGGGAGACAAGCTTGAAGTATCACGCCCGACAATACGGGCAACCTGTCTCCTCCCCTCTTCCACCGATGAATCGAGGGCAAGAAATACGTTCCTCACTTCATCTATCAGTGTTTTACCTGCCAGGCAAAAGAATATTATGAAGAATGAGAACAACACAGACAGACAGGGGTGAATCGCGTTTAATTCTTTAATTATAAACCAGATAAGGAGATAACTGCCTGCAATCAGGATAATGGAGAATACAGCCCCTTTAAAAACCCGTTTCCCATAGCGGTTAAGCCATTTTTCGCCCCATGCTATCACTTTACCCATGCCTACTACAGGATGCGGAAGCCAACGCGGGTCGCCGGTTAGCCTGTCGGCTATCCACCCCATTATCAAAGGGAGAAAAGTATATAGCAATTTTATATCCATTCTCTGATCGCTTTTACCAGTAAATCATTTTCTGAGGGAGACTGGGTGGCCACACGGAGATAATGCTCATCTAAACCGTAAAAGTTAGAGGCATCGCGAATTAGTATACCAAAATCATCGATAAGATATTGCTTCAAGTCCCGGGCTTTTCCCCCGGCTAATTTACATAAAAAAAAGTGTGTATCGGTGTAATAAGTTTCTATTTTTTCAATTTGAGATAATGCTGCTTTAAAACGCTTTGTCTCTGCCAGATACCCATCTACATCTATTGCTTCCGGCATGTTTTCCAGTAAGTATTTTCCCGCTTCTACAGCTAACCCGTTCACCGACCACGGCATACAGTAGCGTGAAATCATAGCCAAAGTATCGGCATGTGCCGTAACGTATCCCAGACGAAGCCCCGGTATAGCATAATGCTTGGTCATAGAATGCAGCAAGATCAGATTCTTATACTGTACTGCCTCGGCTATGTCGAACAGAGGTTTTATCGTAAAATGCTCATACGACTGGTCTATTACAATATATTGCTCCGGATGAGAAACGATATACCGTGTCAAAAAGCATTTATCTGTAACTGTTCCCGTAGGATTATTCGGGTTGCATAGCCAGACTAAATCCGTTTGAGGAGAAACTTCATCCAGATTCTTTACCCAACGAATATGATGCTCATGGACAGAACAGGCGTCTCCATATTCACTGAATGTAGGATAAACAACGGCGGAATTTTTAGCCCGGAAGGCCTGCGCAATAAGATAAATAGCCTCTGTGGCGCCATTAGTCACACAGATATTATCTGAGAGAACGAAATGCTTGTCAGCCAGTAATTTTGATATAGAACCGGCATCCGGCTCAGGATAAGAGTGTATCGCGTTTATGCGGGAACACAGATATTCGTGTAAGCCCGACGCGTCCTGCCGCGCGTATATATTTGAACTGAAATTGCTTACAATCTCCCTTTTATAACTATATATATCGTCTCCGTGCCCGTTAATCATGTTCCTTAATTATAAGTTATAAGTTATGAGTTAAAAAATTTGCATTCATAATTTATAATTCATAACTCATAATTCTATATACCAGTTCCATATCCACATGCCTGCGCACATGGTCGGCCAACTTATTATACTGATCTTCTTTAAACGCTTTAAAATCGAAAGGAACCCCTGATAATTTTTCCGCGTAAGGAGCCAATAGAGAATCAATTACCTCCCCATTATCCAAAATACCATGTATATATGTGCCGAAGCATTTTTCATTCAGATAATAACCATCCTGCCTGCCATCTTCCAGTTGGTTCAAAGGAGAGGATTCAGCATCTTCCACAGGCGTTGTAGTGCCCATGTGAATCTCATAGCCTTCACACACAGGCTGAGACCCCAGAAAGGAAAACTTAACCTGACGGGTCACTTTGTCGCCTTCCATCTGTGTTGTCACAGGCAGCAGGCCTAAGCCGGGCAGGCGTTCTATATCGCTTTCCACATGGTTAGGGTCGCAGACTTCCTGCCCCATAATCTGGTAACCTCCACAAATGCCGACAACAGTAGCCCCGTTCTTATGCGCTTTCACAATGCTTTGGGCAACCCCGTTGCGGCGTAGTTCGTACAAATCGGAGAGGGTACTTTTACTACCGGGAATAAGCACGATATCCGCCTTCTCTATCTCATCCGTATTGTTAGTGTAATAAAGGTGTACACGCGGGTCGCGTTCCAACACATTAAAGTCCGTGAAGTTGGATAAATGCCTCAATAAGACAACAGCGATATTTACTTTTCCGTGTGCCGCCCGAAGATTTTTGGTCTGTAGCATCACAGAATCTTCTTCCTCGATATAAATATCCTTGTAATAAGGCACAACTCCAATCACAGGGATACCGCAAAGGTCTTCCAGCATCTTTATCCCCGGCTCGAACAAACGGATATCTCCCCTGAACTTATTGATAAGGATGCCTTTCACGTATTTACGTTCTTCCCCGGTAAGCAGCATCACAGAACCGTAAACAGAGGCAAAGACGCCCCCGCGGTCGATATCCGCCACCAGGATTACATTTGCCTTGGCGTGCATAGCCATCGGCATATTTACCAGATCGACCGCGCGCAGATTGATCTCGGAAATACTGCCCGCCCCTTCCATCACAATGGGATTGTAGCGCAAGGCCAGACGGTCGAACGCGTCATTTACTTCTTTGCGAAGTTCCTCCCGTCCTTCTACCCTGAAATACTCGTAAGCATGCCGGTTTCCTAGAGGTTTCCCATGCAATACGACCTGACAGACCTTATCCGTAGTTGGTTTCAGCAATAATGGATTCATATCCGTGTGGCAGGGTACTCCGGCGGCCTCGGCCTGCACGGCCTGCGCCCGCCCGATTTCAAGCCCTTCGGGTGTAGCATACGAATTCAGCGCCATATTCTGTGCTTTGAACGGCGCGGGACGATAGCCGTCCTGCAGAAAGATACGGCAAAAAGCGGCTGTGATAACACTCTTGCCAACATCACTACCCGTCCCTGCAAACATGACGGGATGAAGTAGATTGGTGTCTTTTGGGGAATGAGACATGAAAATGAATTATAAGTAAGAGTCTTTTTTAATTTTATAGCAAATCTTTTTTATAGCTATTTTTAGATGGATTTTATCATTTTTGCTAGCCGAACCAACGGTCAGCGGAGCTAATTAGCGGGCTAAACGCTAAAAAGAGCATAAAAAAATTGCTAAGAACTATAGAGTTTATATTCAATAAGATTATATATGGTTTATTCTCTGTGATTTAATTGCCTCCTGCTTTAGCTGGAGGATAATAGTCTAATCAGATAATGGCTATAGCCAAAATGTTTTGACTAAAGTCGTTTTCTATCTGTATTATTATACACGACTTGAAAGTCGTGGCAACTAAAACTCCTAAAAATATGCATCTTACTCTTTTATTGAATATAAACTCTTATTGACCTGAACCTGTAATAAAAATTTTCGCTAAAATTTAAACAGGCTCTAAATATATGCAATTAATTAATGAACCGTAAAGGTAGAATTTTTATCTATGAAAACAGAAATGCATAAAACAAGAATATGATCATCTTTTTAAAATTGTATCTTTGAAAGAATAATTTATCTTATAGTATAGCGAGTATTACCTGGAGTAAAAGGTAACATTAAAAAACATTCAAAAAGTTGTCACTTTTGTCACTTTTTAGAAACTGTTTAGTAAAAAAACGATTTTCGGATATGATAAGAATAAATATATCGGAAGAGATCAGGAGCCTTTGGCCCGACTTTCATGGTGCAGCCATTTTTGCACAAGTAGAAAACACTCCTCATAACGAAGAGTTGTGGAAAGAGATAGATACCTTATCTACAGCATATAAGGCGGCACATCAGATAGAAGATATCAAGAAAAACCCGGCTATAGCCGCAACAAGGGAAGCATATAAGAAATTCGGAAAAGACCCGAACCGTTACCGCCCGTCGTCGGAAGCGCTCTGCCGCCGCATATTGCGTGATTTGCCACTGTACCAGATTGATACGCTGGTTGATTTGATAAACCTCGTGTCGATAAAAACAGGCTATTCCATTGGCGGGTTCGATGCCGATAAAATACAGGGAGATACCCTGACCCTTGGAATAGGTAAAGCCAACGAACCATACGAAGGAATAGGAAAAGGCGTACTCAATATAGAAGGATTGCCTGTCTATCGCGATTCGGCAGGAGGCATAGGCACCCCTACCAGCGACCACGAACGAACAAAGATCAGCCTGAGTACGACCAATTTCCTGGCACTGATAAACGGTTATAGCGGAGCGGTAGGACTGGCGGAGGCCGCGCAATATATGCAGGCGTTGCTAAAGAAGTATACTAATTCGGATGACGGGGAGATAATTTTTTATTAGAGTCAATCAGTAGTTGATAAGTTAAATGTTCAATTTCATTAGTCGTTTGTCGTGACTCGGCATAACATAAAATAAATTTTAGTTCTGCTCTCGCTACTTAAAACGTTCAATTACATTAGTCGTTTTGCGTGACTCGGCATAACATAAAATAAATTTTAGTTCTGCCCTCGCTACTTAAAACGTTCTTTTATTTTTTACATAACGGCTATCCTAGGCTAAATACTTTAGCCGTAGCTCCCTACTGCCGCGCCCTCCCGGGCTTGCCCTTCCTTTTGGCATTGCCCAAAAGGAAGCAAAAGGCTAGTGCTTTGTCCCTCGGCGACCCACCAACGGCTTGCCGGCTAAACGGGACGAAACTCGCCTGCGGCTCGGACAACATCCCGTTTCACGCCGTCTGCACCGGGTGGGTGCCCCGCCTGCGGAACAGATGCACGGAGTCGCGACGCAACGTCAAGAAAGAGGATAGCCCTCAATGTCATTAAGTTAAGTTTTTTCCTCTTTGTCATGCTGAGGGACGAAGCATCCCGTGTAGGCAAATTGCTTTTAAGAAAAGAGATCCTTCTCTATCGTTCAGGATGACAGACTATAAGATTTACTTAACTTGATGACATTGGTATAAATTCAGCTTGTCAGGCGTCAGCAAGCGCCGTTAGCAAGCGTACGGGGTACTCACCCGGTGCAGGCGGCGTAGAATGAAGTGCGGGCGCTTTTATGCATCGTCTGCCAATTATTGCAATGATGAGATTATCATCACTTCATTCAGCCGGCAAGCCGATGGTGGGTCGTACGGCGAAGCGGGGCGCAATGCTTTTTTGCTTACTTTTGGAGCTTCGGCCAAAAGTAAGGCAAGCAATCTGCGATTGCGCGCAGAATAAAAAATAATTGAACACATAATTTAAACAAAACAAAATACTGATTCACATTATTAATAGATAAAGGCATGAAAATATTAACAGGCACACAGATAAAAGAAGCCGACAGATTTACGATAGAACATGAGCCTATCCTGTCTGTCGACCTGATGGAGAGGGCGTCAAACGCCATCGCTGAATGGATATGCAATCATATAGATAAGACCTCGCCTCTTCTGTTTCTCGTAGGAAAGGGTAATAACGGTGGCGACGGGCTGGCTGTGGCCCGTATGCTGTTTCATGCCGGTTACGATTGTGCTATATACATGCCTTTCGGGAAGGAGCAGATGACGGATGAATGCCGGACAAATCTGGAAAGGTTGCCTTCCTACATCAAGACTATTGACATAGGAAGTATCAACAGCGAATGTATTATTATCGACGCTCTGCTGGGCACAGGGGTAAAAGGAGAGCTGAAAGAACCGCTACTGTCTGTTATCGAAACGGTAAACGCATTAGCCAATGAGGTTATTTCCATCGACTTGCCATCGGGTATGATAAGCGAATGGGGGAACGCGGGGCAAAAGATAATAAAAGCCGATGTTACCCTTACGCTGGAATATCCTAAACTGGCGATGTTGCTACCCGAAGCCGGTGAATATTGCGGCGAGATTGAGATTTTACCGATTGGCCTTAGTAAAGAATATATCGAAAACGCCCCTACCCTGTACCATTATGTTACGAAGGGATACATCAGCAGTATCCTTCTCGGGCGTAAGAAATTCGGGCACAAGGGCACTTACGGGCATGCCCTGCTCATCTGCGGGTCGAAAGGGATGGCAGGTGCGGCTACACTGGCAACAGGTGCGGCCTTGCGTTCGGGCTGCGGGCTGGTGACTACACATATCCCCCACAGTGAAAGATTGGCTATACAGGCAAACTACCCTTCTGCCATGCTGAGTTTTGATGACGAAGATTACTTTTCGTCATTACCGAAAGACATATCCAGATATTCGGCAATAGGAATAGGATGCGGACTAGGGCAACGGCATCAGACAACCGAAGCCTTCAAAGACCTATTGAATGCGACATATAAGCCTATTGTAATAGACGCGGACGCTCTCAATATATTGGCCGACAATTATAAAATGAGGCAGCATATCCCCGAAAACTCCATACTGACACCCCACCCGGGAGAATTGCAGAGGCTGGTTGGAGAATGGCATAATGAAGAAGAAAAGATAACCCTTGCACGCAAACTGGCAGCAAAGCTGAAATCTATTATCATTGTAAAAGGCGCACATACAATGGTTTGTCTGCCTGATGGCAATTGCCACTTTAATCCGACCGGAAACAGCGGCATGGCAAAAGGAGGCAGCGGCGATGTACTGGCCGGATATATCACAGGGTTGCTGGCACGCGGCTATAACAGCACACATGCGGCTATACTTGGGGTATATATACACGGGATGGCCGGAGACAAAGCCGCGGCGAAGTATGGTTTAGAAGCGATGAATAGCAGGGATATAATCGATTTTCTACATATATGAAAGCCATGCCTCTTATAAAAAAAGAAGCCCGCAGAATCACATTCCAGACTTCCTGTACCTCAACACAAACTTTACAAACTACACAGCCATACAACCTCATATCCAGCATGATAGCAGTTGCAGGAACAAGATTCATGGCACATGTGGCGACAGCCGTTCCCGATAAAGCAAGAGTAAGTATATCCATCCTGTTACATCAGGTAGATAAGGGCTCTTCGGTAATCACCTGATTATCCGGCTGATTAGCAGATGGTGATAGTTTTTTTCTTACATACATGCGTTGCTTATCAAAATACTCGGTACGCCAATGTGCATTGCAACGTGTAATCAATGTCGTATATCTTTTCAGCGACTGTATCCAGACCTTTTGCCTTTCGCACATCTCCGTATCGCACGAGCTAAATATCTCAGCAGAAGAAGTCCAGTAATGAATACATGCTTTATCGTCATATTCTATATATACATAATTGGGCTCTAAATCTACAGCCGATATGTATGTATTTATGGTAACGCCACCTTTATTCACGCCATTCTTTGCTACGTTTTCGATAAGGTCTACACATTGCAATAGCTCGCGTTGAAACTGAGTTTGCTCCGATTCGGTTATCAATCCCCTGTTAACAAAATAATTGATTTCTTTTATCATAGACAGGAAAAGATTATTATCCATCAGTATCGTGATATCACAGCCTAAAATGGCATTATCGTCAACATGCTTTTTTTGGATCTCCTTTATTTGCTCCGGTACAACGAAATCCTTGAAATAGAAATTAGACGGAACATTTTGAGTATGATAGTACCATTTATAATAATAAAACTTAGCCAAGTTTTCAAATGGGAGTGTATATGCAAATGGTAACCGATTCAGTATCAAATCTACCCGTGCTGTACTGGCTCCATTTACTTTAGCAAATAATCCCAGGTTCATATTCAGTATTTCAGAATAAATACTTACCGGATCTGTAGATTTATGCATGTGAAAATCAAAAGGTACGGTTTCCTTATTCCCGACTCCAATTATACGGTCTAGTGAAATACCCAGATGATGAGCAATAATATATATTTCATCGAAAGTAAAAGGCACCTCACTCCTTAATCTACGATATACAGATTCCTTATTCAAATCAAGAATATCCATCAAGATCCCCACTAGTCTTTTTGTTTCAGGAATACATTCCAGAAAAGCGTCCACTAATATTTTATTCCTTTTATTTTTCATAAACCTGCAAATTTCCTGCCTACGGTCTACTTACCGTTAATAATAAATAGAGACAATAAAGTTAACACTTTAATAAAGATAAAGCATCATGAATTCATTTTATACTTATAGCAAAGTGTTTGTTTTGGCTTTTTTTTCGATCTTATTGTATATTTCCGAACCTCATTAACAAATATAACCAATCAAAATCCATTAACAATTGAATATAAAAAATTCACATTTGATATATTAAGCCATTTATTTTTAAAGAATAGATTAAATCTATGTCATATATAAATATTCGATATCTACATACTAACGCATTATATAACAAGTGTTTACAAAATCAAATTATATAATTTTTACTTAGTTTAATTTAAATTACATAGTTGCGGATGCAATAGTTTCAACAAAAGTTAATATCTTTGTGTCAATAAAACAAATAATAACCCTGCACAAGTAAACAGTTGCTCCTCATAAAAAAAAAGAATTATGGAAATTAAAAAACAGGTATTAGAACAAAATTTGATTGGATTACAGAGTAACATGTTAAACTTTGCACTAAGTTTAACAACTAACAAAGAAGAAGCAAAAGACCTCACGCAGGAGGCAACGCTTAAAGCTTTAAGCAATTTTGACAAGTATCACAACAATGTAAATTTTAAAGGTTGGGTATTCACAATAATGCACAACATATTTGTGAACAACTACCGCCGGGCGGTACGCAGTCAAACAATTATAGATCAGACAGATAATCTATATTTGTTAAACGCGCCACAAGATTCCGGACTGGACACACCCGAAGGAGCATACTCTTATGCTGAAATATCCGGTGTGTTAAACAGCTTTGCTGATGAATACAAGGTACCTTTCATGATGCATGTTTCAGGATACAAATACGAAGAAATAGCTGAAAAGATGGGACTGCCACTGGGAACAGTTAAAAGCCGCATATTCTTCGCCCGCAAACGGTTGCAGGAGATATTGAAAGACTACAGATAAACAGCACTTGCTCAAGGGCTTGTTTAAATATCAGCAAAATATTACACTACAATTTCTGTTCGTTCATTTTTAGTCTCTTTGGGGCTAATTTTTCTATTCACTCTGTTCAATTGTTAAATCGGCGAAGCCAAATAGCCTGCTATTATTGCTTCGCGGAAAGAAAAATTATTTCAAAAACAGACTAATAATTAGAACGAAAGATTTCCTAACAGTTGCCAAGTCTGAACTAAAAAATAAAGATAGGAATATTCCAAACACGGGATATTCCTATTTTTATTCCCTGTAATCATAGTAAAAAATGAACGTATAAAATTTAAACAGTTTCTTCTAAGTACATGACAAAATTTTATATCCTGCTGTAGGGGCATCCCTTTGTGGGTGCCCGTAAACGATGACAAGCGGGCAGGGACAAGCCACTGCCCCTACATCGTCTCCAAATCGTGTTTGAATAATTTTTGTCATGTACTTAGCAGTTTCTTATAAATATTTTCTATAGTTCATTTAATACAAAAAGTGAATAAAACATATCATTTTCTCAAAACTTCCTGCTAATTTTAGCAATTGTAGTTTGTAACAGTGCTTACCTTTTAAATTTTATACCCATGAAGATACACGAATATCAGGCTAAAGACTTGTTCTCATCTTATGGTATCCCCGTTAAAAAATATTTCCTTTGCTATGAGCATAACGAAGCCGCAGCTGCATACGACAAGCTGGCGACCGACTATGTAGTTGTAAAAGCGCAGGTACTTACCGGAGGGCGCGGTAAGGCAGGAGGCGTAAAGCTGGCTAAAAGCAGAGACGAGACATCGCAGCATGCTAAAAACATTTTAGGGCTGACGATCAAGGATTACCCTGTAACCAAAATAATAGTTACAGAGGCAGTAGATATCAGTTCCGAATATTACATGAGTTTCATAATAGACAGGAATACCAAATCTGTAATACTGATGATGTGTGCCGAAGGAGGAGTCGACATCGAAGAGGTAGCGGCAAAAACGCCTGAAAAGATTCATAAGTTCCCTATCGATCCTCTGGTTGGGCTACCAGATTACCTGGCCCGCAAATTTTCCTTCGTACTGTTTAAGGATGTGCATCTGGTAAATCAAATGGCTTCTATACTGCAAAAACTATATAAACTGTTTATTGATAAAGACGCGTCGCTGGCCGAAATCAACCCGCTTGTACTGACCGAACAGGGAGGCCTGATAGCCGTAGATGCTAAAATGACATTTGATGATAACGCCTTGTACCGTCAACACGAAGTCTTATCCCTGTTTGAACCTACCGAAGATGAAAAAGTAGAAGCCGCGGCAAAGGATAAAGGATTCAGCTTCGTTCGCCTCGACGGGGAAATAGGTTGCATGGTAAATGGCGCCGGACTGGCTATGGCCACAATGGATATGATAAAACTATATGGAGGCTCTCCTGCCAATTTCCTCGATATCGGAGGAAGCTCTAACCCAAATAAGGTTATCGATGCCATGACCTTACTGCTCAAAGACAAAAAAGTGAAAGTAGTGTTGATCAATATATTCGGCGGTATAACCCGTTGCGATGATGTTGCTTCGGGTTTACTTACCGCATTCAAACAATTGGAAACGGACATTCCGGTCATCGTCCGCCTGACGGGAACCAATGAGAAAGAAGGCCGTGAAATGCTTCAGGGAACCAGATTCAAGGTAGCCGAAACAATGGGGGAAGCTACCCGCATGGCTGTTGAAGCCTCAAAATAACCGGATAAAACGAATCAAAGCTAAAAGAGAAAAACATGAGCATACTTATAAATGAATCAACCCGATTGATAGTACAGGGAATAACCGGAAGAGACGGCAGTTTCCATACAAAAAAAATGCTAGAATACGGTACCAAGGTCGTAGGAGGTACCACTCCCGGAAAAGGAGGAACAGAAATGCTTGGTGTACCTGTATTTAATACAGTGTACGAAGCTGTAGAAAACACGCAGGCCAACACATCCATCATATTCGTACCCGCCCGCTTTGCCGCAGACGCCATTATGGAGGCTGCCGATGCAGGTATTAAGCTGATCGTATGCATATCCGAAGGCGTGCCTACGCTCGATGTTGTCGAAGCATACCGTTTTGCGGATATGAAGGGCGCGATGCTTATCGGGCCTAACTGCCCCGGACTTATGTCTCCCGGAAAAAGCCTTGTAGGAATCTTGCCGGGACAAATATTCAAAAAAGGGAATATCGGGGTTATCAGCCGTAGCGGCACATTAACATACGAAGTAGTATACCATCTGACAGCCAACGGTATGGGACAATCGTCCGCCGTGGGTATGGGAGGCGACCCCGTAGTCGGCCTCTACTTCCGCGAATTGCTGGAAATGCTGCAAAACGACCCTGACACCGATGCCATTGTTATGATTGGCGAAATTGGAGGTAACGCGGAAGAACAAGCCGCGGAATATATAAAGAAATATGTTACCAAACCGGTTGTAGGCTTCATTGCCGGACAGTCGGCTCCTCCGGGCAAGCAAATGGGCCATGCCGGAGCCATTATCTCAAGTGGGTCGGGTACCGCTGCCGAAAAGATTGAGGCACTCGAAGCCGCCGGGGTAAATGTAGCAAAAGAACCTTCCGAAATCCCGGAAATGCTGAAAGCAAAATTGGGTAAATAGTATTATCAATTAGATGGTAAAAGCCTCTTTCGCTACTCATGGAAAGGGGCTTTTATGATTAATACGAATCAGTATATAAACTTGTTTAAACCAACTCTTGATCTGCATTATTTCAGTTTAAACCGTACCTTGAATAATATCTCGGCAGGGCGCAGCCCATATGAAGAATAATAGCGGCTTACATCATTGTACGAGGCCGACACAAATTGTTTAGAGTTAAATATATTGGTATAGTCACACATAAGTTCCATCTTTCTCCACTTATACTTTACACTTATGTCGCCAAAAGTCATGGAACGGCTTCCCGAACGAATCGCGTTATTATAAAAATGTTCATATTTCAGATTTATGGTAAGGCCTTTCAGGGGGAATAAGTTCAGGCGGACATTCTGTACAATTGTCCGTATCGGCTCAAGGCATTTATCTTCATTCTCGATCCTACTCATACTCTGCGCATAGTTGAATTCATACTGGATACTCGCGGCTGAACCTATCTTGGTAAGTATACGGGGAGAGACAGAAAAACTCCGGTTATTATAATCGATCAGTTCTCCCTGATTAATCTGGGATGAACTGCTTATTGTATAATTCCCGCCTAAGAAAATTGTCGAATGAAGCGACTCTATATCTTTACTGGCATGCACAGATGCATTTATACCCTGCGTAGTATTCGGCATAGCGATAGTGGACTGTACCTTGAGTATACCCTGATAGCTATAGTCGTAGAGCAGGTTTGCCTTGTTGTTAAAATAACTGATATCGGCCATTGCAAATAAAGTAGTAAGCGGATTCCTATAGTTGAGCGAAAGGCTTGCTTTATGCGATTTCTGTTTAAAGAGGCTGCCGTCATTGCGTAAAAGATTACGGTACGACGACATGATGTATCCTGTGTAAACCTGATTTATATCCCCCAGTGAATTACTATGTTTATAATTAAGAAATGAAGTCCAGTAGCCGGACAATTTATAGTGGACAAACAGGCCTGGGTTGAAATAAAGATAGGCTTTATATGTTTTTTCCGACTGTATTTTGTTCTCTGTTTCCAATACAGTATAACTTAAAGGCAATGACAATGAGATGTTTAATTTACGACCTTTTGCATACGTATAGTTAGGTGTAAACGTCCATTCAAATTTATTCTGTTGTATATCGTTCCGCAACGAATCCGCAATATTGTAAGTCTGCTCAGTTCCTAATCCGGATTTTAAGTTCCGGATGTCGGCACGGAAGCCAAGCGCGTAAGACTGCTTAAAAGAGCCTTTACCAAGCCCTAGCGAGACTTTGTTATATGAAGCGAAATTCCCTTGTTCGATATCCTGTACCATTGCGGATGGCACTGATACAGGGTCGTACAATTGGTCGTACAACACAGGTTGTACGAGTAGTGTTTGAGAAGAAGTGTTGTATCCGTTGAATGAATAAAAATTCCATGTATATTTCTCCCCCGTTTTTACCATATTGAATGTATTGCTAATACCGTAAGCCGGCTTTTTCAGGTATTGAGAAACACTGTCCTCCGAAATAGCGTCTCCGCGTTCCCTATCCCATATTCCATCCAGTTTCAGCAGGTTATTAAAATAAAATTTATCTTTATTCGCATTCAACTGTATATCGGCTTTTATCCGTTCCTCCCTCAGCCTTGAGTTTAACAGTTCATCTATCCTCAACAGGCTGTCGCCCGGCAAATAATATTCGGTATACGCATAACTGCTCTTTTGCTGTAAGTCGTTCAGATAGCTCACATTAGCGGTCAGTTGGTAATCATTCTTCAGAGTCCACAGGTTATTAAAGGAAAAAATATTAGCCCGGTTATCCAGATACCGCTTTTCCCTGATAGACGGCGATGCCGGACTTTGCACATTCAGCAGGTCTTTATCAGCCATTTGCGACGCATCGCCCGAATAAAAAGAATTTAGCTCGGCGGTTACATCATCGCCCGAATTATTCCCTTTGTAGGTCGTTATATTCTGCATCTTTTTAGCGATATACATGCCAGTGAGTTCATTGTTCCATAATAATGGAGCGGCACCAACGCCAACCTGGGCATTGGCGATAATAGTCCCTTTAGCCGAATCTTTCAGTTTAAGGTTTATAGCGGCATCTTCCGAAAACTCTTTACCCTTCAGGGCTTTTACGGGCTGATGATTCTCCATTACCTGTACCGTGGCAACATCCTTTGCTTCGATATTATTTGTAGCGATACCATAACGTCCCTGCAATAGGTCGGCATTTTCTATGTAGAACTTGTTTATCGGCCTGTTTTGATAAAAGATAGCGCCGTTATCCTGCACCTTTATGCCCGGCATTTTTTTCAGTACATCGCCTATCGTCCTGTCATTGGCATCTGAAAAAACATCCACCAGATAATTGAGCGTATCTCCTGTCTGCCTTATCCTTGGCGGATTTATTTTCACTTCATTCAGTACGATAGACTCTTTTTCGACTGTGAAGTCCACTTCCTGATTATGAGCTTTTATCGTTCTTGACTGCTTTCTCACATTAAAGCCGGAAATGGTAATGACAATACTATCACTCCTGCCTTTATATTCAAGCCTGTATTTTCCGTCATCATCAGTCATTACAAATCCAAGAGTCAGGGATTTCGACTGCTCCTGAACAGTAATATTCAAATCCTGTACAGGTTTTCGCTCCTCATCGAGGACAGTGCCTCTGATTATAACCTGAGCCTGTATAAACCCTGGTAAAAATAAGAAAACAATAAGAAGGTATCTTTTCATAATGCGGTTGAAATAGGGAAGAAGTGATCATTTTTATTCTTTTTCTAATGAAACTGATTCACTGTTATTTTTTTTCTGTATAATGGTAACATTCCCTCCGTTTACGTTTACAACCATACCTCCGGACTGTTTCTTCTTCAGCTTTTCCATATCCTTCCTGTTTGCTTTGATATAATCACTTTTAGCCATCGAAATATCGACGGAAGGGTTCAGTTGCTCCAAACCTATAATTTCAAAAGAGAAGATATTCTCTGCATCCTGAGCTTTTAAGATAAGGCCGGGCAAGCCATATAACTTCCAAGGGCCGTCATTTACCGGAATGTCGGACGTAAACCATGCGTCATACGTTCTGCCTCTGAAGTTTGTAGTCGCCTTTTGGCATCGATAGCCCAATACTGTTAATGTATCGGGAGTAATATCCCACTGAGGCGTAATTTTATCTACACATTTATAACGCTCCACACTATTATCGGCTCTTTCGATAATCGTTATTTCCCCCGCCTGACGGTTTTTATAAAGTTGCGCTGTTTCTCCTTTAGAGCCTGATTCGATTGTTGTACCCGAAGTGCCATCAAAAGCCGAAGCGTCAGCATCCTTCAGGACAGTCATACTCTGTATCGTATTCGGATCGAGCCTGTTTGCCATGAAATCTCCAAAAACAGAATCCCTCCTTGCACGGGAAGCGTCATAATACAGCGAGGCTTTCGCCCCTATGTCAAGAGTAAGTGTGTCTGTTTGTAGTAATGAATCCTTATCTATTATTATCGGTTGAGAGAACTTATAATAACATCGGATTGTAGCCTCGTCCAGCTTATCCTTAGATATCTTGCCTGACTCTATTTTTATTACCTTTTGAGAAAACACCGATAACATACTAAGGATGAACAGGAAACTCAATACTAATCTTTTCATAATTACATTCATTAAAAGTTATACGGCAAATTTAGTCTAAATATTTAGACATAAAAACATATCGTCTATTTTTTTAGACAATAAAGGTTAAAAAAAAGAGGAAAGGTCCTTAATACATGACAAAAAAAATACCCGATATGGAAAATATTGATAATTAATGCGAATCAAGGGTTGCTTAGGGTTGCAGTATACTATTATAAATCAATCTTCAGTTTTGCAGTCAGGGTTCTAAGTCCACGAAGTGGGCTAATATGGATAACTACGGGTAAAACCCGTGGAAAAAGCGGATAGGGAGAGGCCGTCTCCGTAGGAGGCAAATAGCAAAACGTTCCGATAGACTTCCACTTCTTTGCCTTACTTTTGGCCAAAGCTCCAAAAGTAAGCAAAAAAGCATTGCGCCCCGCTTCGCCGTACGACCCACCATCGGTTTGCCGGCTGAATGAAGTGATGAAGGATTCATCGTTCTACTGGTTAGGAGATTTTGATTAAAAGCGCCCGCACTTCATTCTACGCCGCCTGCGCCGGGTGGGTACCCCGTAGGCTTGCTAACGGCGCTGGCTGACGCATGACGAGAATAATCGCTTTCGGAGTTCTTGGCGTTGCGTTGCGACTCCGTGCATACGTTCCGCAGGCGGGGTACCCAATCCGTCAGCGGAGGCGTGGAACAAAAAGCTGTTTGAGCTTGATTGAAGATTCGTATTTCAGAAAATTTGGAGCGAGTTCTTTTTGTTCAGCCGTAGCTGCGGTTTTGGGTCGCCGAGGGACGAAGCACTAGACTTTTGTTTACTTTTGGGCAATGCAAAAGTAAAAACAAGCCCGGGAGGGCGCGTTAGAATTAGACGTAAGTTGATGTGTTCACGAAAGATAGATTTTATGCGACCAGGATAACCTCGATTTATATTATTAAAAGGAACATTCCGTTAGGAATGAATTGTCCGGTAGAAAGAAGCTGCATGTAAGGGGATGCATTCCCATAGGAATGCGACCAATGTCTTCAAGCTAAGGCTGAAAGCCTTTATTATTTCAGCCCAATGGCAAGCGAAGCGTCGCCTTGGGTAAAGAGCATCTAACAGAAACTGCGCGCTGAAACAACGGCAGAGTGAAGCGGAGCCAAAGCGCAGGTTAAACTTAAAGAACAAGACCAAAGCGTTGACCTGCGCTTGCAGCGCGCACGCTCTGTATTTGGATATTCTGACCCAAGGCGTTGCCTTGGGCTGAAATAAGACGGGCTTTCAGCCCTGATCTTTGGTTTCATAATCCTTAAGTTGATGACATTGAATAGATAACCTTCGGTTATGAATTGAATTGAAAATCAGCGGAGCTAAAATCAGCGGAGCCAAAATCAGGTTTTTCAAGCCTGGTTCAATGTTTTTTGTCATGTACTAAAGGAAAGATCACTTTCCTCTTCTTTTTTAGACTATCAAAATACTATGATATTACCCCCTTATTATATTCCTCCTTCAAATTAATCCGGCTAAAAACAATAACGAAAGCCAGCATGCTGCAAAAGAAGAAGGCAATGCCTACTGTTACAATAGTACCATCACTGATAAAACTGGATATTACAGTACAAATAAACGCCGTAGCCAACTGTATCGACCCGAAAAGCGCGGAAGCCGTCCCGCTGTTATTTGTTTCGGCAAATGGCGTGATTGCCAGTTCGGTGGTAGCAGGGAATAATACACCTATAGGGAAAACATAGAAGAACAGAATAAACAAAATGACCCGGATATTCAGATTCAGATACATAGCCACAAGCAAAATGAGGCCGGCTATGGACATAAATAACAGAGCCTGTTTCACCAGCTTATTTGTTGGAATATACTTCTGCAAAACACTGGCCAGGTATGAACCGATCATCAGCCCAAAGGCATTGACGGCAAATATAATGCTAAAAGCATTGCTTGAAAAACCGCCTTTCTCCATTATCAGGAAAGGCCCGTTTGCCACATAAATCATCAAAGCTCCGTTTACTATCCCGGCAATAAGCGAGTATATCACGAATTTACGGTTTTTCAATATCTCCCAATAGCTTTTCATAACGTTCGGTCTACTTCCTTTTTGCTTAAAATCATACGTCTCGGGTAAAAAGAATAATGTGAATAAAAACAAAGCAATACCCAAACCTGCCATGACCCAGAAAAGCCCTTCCCAATTAAAGATTTTCAGGACTCCGGTACCTGCCGAAGGCCCTATGATAGGCGCAATACCCATAATAAGCGCCAGGATCGCATATATTTTCAGCGTTTTCGACTTATCGAAATAATCGGTAACAATGGCACGGGATATGACAACTCCTGCACAACCCCCTATTGCCTGCATAAAACGCGCAACCCATAGCTGCTCTATCGACCTCACATATATGCAGGCGATGGACGCGATAATAAAAATAATGAGAGATACCAATATGGGCTTTTTGCGGCCGAACTTATCGGCCAGAGGCCCCCAGAGTAATTGCCCGATGGCAAAGCCGGCCAGAAATGTAGACAAAGATATCTGTACCGCAGAAACATTTGTATTAAATGCCTCAGATATGAGAATAAAGCCCGGTAAATACAAGTCGATACTTAATGGTTCAAGCGCTGTAAGCAGCGACAAAATGAATATTACACCCCATTGTGCTAAACTAAAATTTTTCATCCTTACTTTTTTTTGAGCTGCAAAAGTAGGCAAGATGTTTTGATACATTATTATACAAATGGGCCTGTTGCTTGGACAAATCGGCTAAATAAACAGGGGAAGGATATCACATCCTCCCCTGCCCTATCTATTATACTATGTGCTAAATATCTATCAATCAACTATGATAAACCCTAAAATTGTGTACTGTTTGAAAAGTATAGAACCATCGACCATTTTTATTGGTACTATAAAGATACCCTGATAAAATTAAATAGAAGTTACATTTTTCTTCATTATAATTGGATAAATTGTCAGAAACTGTTTTAAATTTTTAATCTGAATTAAAACAGTTACTCAGCTATCCCTGAATTCTTTTGGGGTTTGGGAAGTCTGCTCTTTAAAAAAGCGGGTAAAGTAGGCAGGTTCGCTAAAACCTAAATCGTAAGCGATCTCTTTCAGGCTCTTTCTCTGCAATTTTATTTCTTTTTTTATTTCCAGTATCAGCCTTTCCTGCAAATGTTGCTTTATCGTTTTACCGGTTCCTTTTTTGCTTATTTCGTTCACTTTCCGGTTCGATACGCCTAACTTGCGGGCATAAAATTCGGTTTCACGCTGGATAATAAAATTTTCGTCTATCAACCTCATCAGGCCGGCTATAAGCGGATCGGTAATATTGTCATTATCATTTGCATTAGCAAGCGAAACGGAGCTTTTCAATATATAATCTACATGAAACAGGAAAGCTTCCATATAGCTTTGCATCAATGTGAGCCTCCTGCCGGAGTTATATTCTATCCACAGCAATTCCACAATGCTTTCCAGTATTCTTTTTATTTTATCATCGTCTAACGTAACAACAACATTCGAAAAGTATCCGTTGAGGTAATCCGAACCAAGATGGAGATTAATATCGAAGAGGACATCATTATGGATAGCAAACAGATAGCCTTCCTTTTCGCGGATATCAAGCTTGTCAATCTGCCCGGGAAAAACAAGTATAATCTGATCCTCCTTCATTATGTACTCTTTGAAATCAAGGAAATAAACATTATTCCCACCTACTTTAGTAAACCATAACAACTGATAAAAGTCATATCGCTGATAATTACTGAATATACTATCGTCTGTCAGATCTTTAAGATGGAACAACTCGATAAAAGGATCTTTTTCCGATTCGTTTAATAATATTTTTGTAGTTGTTTTCAAGTTTTTTCAGGTTGATATTCTCGCATGGCAAAAATAGTAAAGATATCTTCTATATTAATTGAACAATTGAATAAAGAGCATAGTTTTATTAAATAGTGTGATAAAAGTATAATTAATAAAGATTATTCATGTAAATTTGGAAGATGATCAAGCAAATCTTATTGGTAGGGGCAGGTGGCGCTGTCGGGAGCATATTACGCTTCCTTACATCGTTTTTTGTAGTCAGGGCTGATTTCACCGCATTTCCTCTGGCCACCTTTACCATCAATCTCTTAGGATGTTTCTGTATTGGCTTATTTTCTAATTTAATACCATCAAACAATTTACGGTTTCTTTTAATTACAGGATTTTGCGGAGGGTTTACAACATTTTCTACTTTTGCTAGTGAAACCCTGACACTCGTAAACAGCAACCAGGCTCCCCTTGCTTTTATTTACACATTGGCCAGTTGTGTTCTGGGGATATGCGCTGTTTGGCTCGGAATGTATATCACAAGATAAAATATTACAGAAAATTAACTATTAACACGATGGATTTTCGGTTCAATTTTCATCTATACTTATTAAGAAATACAAAACATAATAATATGAAAAAGCAATTATTATTTATCTGTTTATTTTTTATTATAAGCATTGCTATGACAGCACAAACATCCAATAACAAATATGAAAAGGAATGGAAAGAGGTGGAACAGTTCGACACTGACAACTTACCCCAGTCGGCATTACAGTCGATAGACGGCATTCTGAAAAAAGCGATAGCTGACAAAAACAGCACGCAGATAGTCAAAGCTCTTATCAATAAAAATAAATACAAAAGAGACATTGACTACAACGACAATGAAGGCATATTATATGACTTGCAGGATATAACCGAGCAGACAAGCGACATTAGCCAGAAAGCCCTGTTATACTCCATGCTGGCTGAGGCGTACGCCGATTATTACAGCAGAAACAGCTGGAGAATAAACCGGCGCACAAACCTTTCGGATACAATACCTCAGGATATAAAGGAATGGACAGAATCTGTTTTTGTGAATAAGATAGTCAATTACTTACAACAGTCTGTAGCCGATGTTGCCACATTGAAAAAGCATACGACAGCCGAATACGACGACATCATAAACATGGGGGTGGATAAACTAAGGTATCCGACATTATATGATTTCCTTATGAAAAGGGCTATCGACATAGCCGAAAATATTGAAAATCAACGAAACAGAAACTTCGATGCCGAGCACATCGGGCTTAGCACCCAGCAACTGACATTACCTGCTAAAGAATACGTAAAGCTGGATATAAAACAAGACCCGGCTCACCGCATGCTTGCATTTTCCTACTATCAGGAATACTTTAAGGATTTGCTGGCACGGAATATGACAGCCACAGTAATACTGACCGAGATAAATAAAGTCGGATTCCTGCAAAACAGGTCGCAATCCTTTACCGGGGACGAAGTGCTCAAAACCTACCAAAACCTCGAAAAAGAATATGAAACGGATGAGAACAGCACCGAAATAATAGCTAAAATAGTAGACTCCTACAATTCATACAATTACCGTCATGACGGAAATAATTTAGTATCGGCCGGTGACAATGAGGCCAAATACAACTGGCTGAAAAAAGGCTTGGACAAATATCCCAACTCGTATGGCGCCAGAATATTAGAAAAGAAATTACAGGCACTCGAATCGCCTAAGCTACTCATTAGCGGCAAAAAGCTACAGCACCCCGACGGTGAAACCGCTCTCGAAATACGATACAAGAATACGCCGAAAGATAGCATATACCCGTTCAAACTACTCAGGCAAGTCAAAGATAAATTCATATTGATAAAGGAATACCCTCTGGCCCTGGCATCAAAAACCACATACAACGCGGATATATTACCGCTGAATATAGGGAAATTACAACCCGGAAATTATACATTTACCACTAAGGCAATAGACGACATCAATAAAGAGAAAGAAAAAAACGAAGATGATAAGTATAGCTACAACTATAAAGACAACAGATTCGATTTTATAGTCTCCGCCCTGATGGCTTTCTCACGCAACAGCGCGAAAAATGAATACGAGATATTCGTTGTAGAGAAGATAAGCGGAAAACCGGTAAAGGACGTGACTGTTAAAATATACTCGACAGAAAAAGACGAAAAAACAAATGAAAGCCCGTTGCTGGCTACAGTAAAAACAAACGAACTGGGTATCGCGACTTTCAAAGACGCCCGCGACATAAAGTATAATTATAATATAGCGACCTATAAGGTGGAGCTTGGAGAAGATTCATATCTGCCTGCCGAGAGTTTGAACAATGATTCGTACAGATGGAATACATCGGTGGATAACAATATTGAGAGGACGACTATCAGCCTGTTTGCCGACAGAAGCATCTACCGTCCCGGGCAAACAGTATATTTTAAAGCCGTATTAATAGACAAGGAATCAAAAGCTTTGCCAAATCAGGCATGTACGATAAAACTATACAACGCCAACAACGAGGAAGTTGCCAAGAAAGAAATAATAACAAATGAATTCGGTTCCGTCTCCGGAGAATTTATATTGCCACAATCCGGATTGCTTGGACAATACCGTGTAGAGATAAACAATGACAGGAGCAGTTCTTATTATTTCAATGTAGAAGAATATAAACGCCCTACATTCGAAGTAACATTCGAAAAGCTAAAGGAAACTTATGCTTTCGGCGAAGAGATCAAATTGAAAGGCTATGCGAAGAACTATTCGGGAGTAAGCCTTCAGGGCGCGGAAGTAAAATATACGATCACACGCGAACGATTCAGCTTCTGGCGATGGGGAGGCGGCTATAAGGCTCCATTTGTGAACGATACGCTGAAAACAAATGATGACGGCTCTTTCGAAATCGTATTCACGCCTCAGCTGGGGGATGACAAAAGTTATACCCCGTTCAACCAGCAAAATTATACATTCGAAATAACAGCCACAGTAACAGACCTGAATGGAGAAACGCAATCGAACAAACATTCAATCAATGTAGGGAATATATCGATGGCGATAAGGATCGATATACCCGAACTGTTAGAGAAATCAGGCAATGATAAAATAAAAATTACAGCTAAGAATTTACAGGGAGAGGATATTGAAACTTCAGGAACCTATATGCTTTATAGTCTTGACGAAAATAATTCTGCAAAAAATAAAGTATCGGAAGGCTCATTCAAGAGTGGAGAACAAGCGTCACTGAAATCGTCTCTCAAGAACCTGTCTTCGGGCAAGTACCAGTTGCAAATAAAAGCGCTGGATAGTAAAAACAATGAAATAGCCGAGAAGAAAGATTTTACATTATACAGTTACAACGATAAAAAACCTCCGGTAAAAACAAACCAATGGCTGATAAAGAAGAATACCTCCTTCGGAAACGGCAAACCGGCAGAAGTAATATTCGGAGTATCGGACAAAGATATTTATGTACTTTACCAGCTGAATGATAACAAAAAAGTATTCGAACGCCGCTTCATCAAAATGAGCGAGGCCAATCAATTGTTTTCAGTTCCTTACAAGGCTGAATACGGGGACAACATATACATGACCTTCACATTCGTGAAAGACGGCAAAATGTACAACCAGAGTGTATCACTTAATAAAGGGGAAGAAACACCTGATACCAAACTGAACCTGAAGCTGGAAGTATTCCGCGACAAGTTGCGTCCCGGACAGGCAGAGACATGGACAATCAGCGTAAAAGACACGACCAACACCCCTGCCGCTGCCGAACTGCTTGCCTCTATGTATGATGTGTCGCTGGATCAGCTGTATGCATATATGCCGTGGACGTTCAGGCGCCCATACACTGCTAAAGAAAGCGTATACCCTATTTCGTACAACTATCCATCCAGATATCAATGGGACGATAATCAGCAGATATGGTTCAATTCTTACCCTTGGAGCTATAAATCGTCACATATATACAATACGCCTCCACCTCCAATGCTGCCAGACTCATCGCTTCCTCCGTTAAACGACAGGCGTTTCGACCAGTTGAACTGGTTTGGCTATATATATCAGGGTTACGAACAATATGTCTATTCGGAAGAAGAACTGGACGAATACTATAAAGACAGCCCTCAAATCCGCATCAGTATATCTACTGTTGAAGGCTCCGCGGACGCCGTAGGCATAGACATAGTCGAACTGCGCGAACACAAAGTAGTAGTTGAGGAATCGGTAGTAGCACCTTCGGTAATGAGGGATACTAATAATAGAATGCTATCCAAAAACGCAGCAATGCCATACTATCTTGGCGAATCTGCTAATACCGGAGGAGGCGCCGAGGATACAGACGATCAAGCATCCGCTCCTCAAATCCGCCAGAATTTCAGTGAAACAGCCTTTTTCTATCCTCAACTCAGGACAAATGAAAAAGGAGAAACCCTGATTTCGTTTACCGTACCCGAAAGCAATACCACATGGCGGTTCAGAGCCCTTGCCCATGACCAGAACTCGAAGGTAGGCACGTTGGAACAATTTGTAGTAACACAAAAGGAACTGATGGTGACGCCGAATATGCCACGCTTTGTACGTCAGGGAGATAAGACGAATATTTCCACAAAAATTTCGAACCTCTCGGAAAGCGCTATTTCCGGCGATGTAAGGATTGAGTTTTTCGATCCGGCTACAGATAAGGTTATCAACCTGAATATAGCCAATCAGAAACAAACCTTCTCTGTGGACAAAGATGCATCTGTTTCCGCCGACTGGACATTTGATATACCCGAAAATATTGAACTGATCGGATGCCGCATCGTTGCGCAAAACCAGACGTTCAGCGATGGGGAACAGCACGTCCTGGCTGTTTTGCCAAACCGTATGCTTGTAACAGAAAGCATGCCTGTAGATGCGACTACAGCCGGTACAAATACATTTACATTCGACAAGCTGTACAATAACAGTTCTGCTACCATCGGTAATTACAAGCTGACGCTGGAGTACGCATCCAATCCGGCATGGTACGCCGTGCAGGCATTGCCTAGCTTTAGCAACCCTACAAACGAGAACGCTGTAAACTGGTTTGCAAGCTATTATGTAAATACACTTGGCTCGTCTATCACACGCCAGTACCCGAAGGTGGCGCAGATGATAGAAGCATGGAAAAAACAAGGCGGGGATAAACAGACATTCGCCTCGAAACTGCAAAAAGATGAAGAATTGAAGAATGTACTGCTGGAAGAAACTCCGTGGGTACTCGACGCTAAAAATGAAGCGGAACAGATACAACGCCTGTCGCTGTTATTCGACCTGAATAATACAAACCAGCTGACCAACGCGGCTACAAGAAAGTTGCAGGAACTGCAAAATAAGAGTGACGGCGGATGGTCGTGGTACAAAGGCATGTATTCGAGCCGTGCTGTCAGCCAGTATGTGCTGTATGGCTATGCCAAACTACAGCAGGTAGGCCAGGTACAATATCCGCAGGACATTAAGATGATGCAGATGGATGCCCTGAAATATATCGACAGCCAGATTCTAAAAGATTTCGAAAGCCTGAAAAAGAACAATAAAAACTGGGAAAAGACCACATATATATCAACCAACCAGCTTGAATATGCTTATGTGCGTTCGTTCTACAGGGATATCCCAATCAGTCAGGAAACGCGCGCGGCAGAACGCTTCTTTACGAATGTGGCAAGCAAGAACTGGAAGAAACTTGATTTGTACGAACAGTCCATACTCTCGGCTATATTAAAGCGCAATGGCGAAAACGAATTGGCGAACAAGATCATTAAGTCGATCCGCGAACACGCTGTGAAAGACCCTAAAACAGGCATGTACTGGCCAAACATCCGAAGCCGCGTGTTTATGTCGATGTCGGCGATCAGCGTGCACACATTCCTGATGGAAGCGCTACAGGAAAACGGCTCGTCGCAGGAAGAAATGGATATGCTGAAACGTTGGCTGATAAACCAGAAACGTACTCAGGTATGGGAATCTACACACGCTTCGATAGATGCTATCAGCACATTGTTAAGTACAGGCTCCGACTGGTTTGCCAGTGAAGAAACCCCATCCATCACGGTAGGAGGCCAGAAGGTAGAAGCCGAAAGCAAAGAGGCAGGGACAGGATATTTCAAGAAAGTATGGGATAAATCTGAGATAACCAACGACATGGGTAAGGTGGAGATAACCGCATCCAATACCCGTCCGTCTTACGGCGCCATGTATTGGCAATATTATGAAAATCTGGACAAAGTAACAGCACAAAAGGGAGACCTGAATGTAGAAAAACAGTTGTACAAAGAGAATGATACGCCTACAGGTAAGAGCCTGACCCGGATTACAGAAGATAATCCGCTGACAGTAGGGGACAAAGTAATTGTCCGCCTGACTATAAGGACAAACAAGGATATGGAATTTGTACAATTGAAGGATATGAGGGCGCCATGCTTCGAACCGCTTCAGACAATCTCAGGCGTAAAATGGAATGAATCGTTGATGTATTACCAGACGCCAAAGGATGCTTCTACGAATTTCTATTTCGACTTTATGCCAAAGGGCACTTATGTATTTGAATATCCTGTATATGTAAACCGTACAGGCGAATATGCCAACGGAATTACAACAATACAATGTATGTACGCACCTGAATTTGTCTCGCATACATCGGGAATAAAAGTGACAGTACGCTAACGTAGAGAGTTGCATTTAATTCTTACAAATTTATCTATATAAAGAAGAAGTAGGGGCAGGCAAACCCTGCCCCTACCTGATAAAAGGTAACAATAAGAACGAATAAAAAAAGTGTCACCTTTGTCACTTTTGTCACTTTTTCCAACCCTACCCTTGCGGGTACTTCCCTTTATCAAAAGGGAAGAGTACCTGACGGACGAGGAGGAGAGAATAGAGAAGAAAAGGTGACGGATAATCGGATAAAAGTGTAAACCTTGCTAAGCACATGACAAAATTTTATATCCTGCTGTAGGGGCATCCCCTTGTGGGTGCCCGTAAACGATGACAAGCGGGCAGGGACAAGCCACTGCCCCTACATCGTCTCCAAATCGTGTTTGAATAATTTTTGTCATGTACTAAAAAACTTTGTCACTTTTTTTCATTAAAAAGATTAAGTATGAAAATAATTATAGGTTACAGAATGTCGGGTTATGATAATAATAGTTATATGACCGGAAGCTGCGATAAATTGTTCCCTGAGTTGAAAAGCGTTCCGAAATGTGATGCTTGTGGCTACAGAACTGATTACAGGTATACCAATAAAGATTTTAAACTTAGCCGGAAGACTCTCGACGTGTCATCAACTTATGATGGAGTTACTATTGTGTCCCTGAAATTTAAAGAATTTTGTATACGTTACGGCTATAGTAATCTGGAATTTATAGCACTTCCTAAATCTCCTGATTTCTTCCAGTTTCATATCAATGGGAATATTCTGCCTTTTGCAGCCTCGACCAAAGAAGATTTATGTAAATGGTGCAATCAGTATGAAAGTATTGTTGGACCAAGTATGATTACTGATAATATAAAAGAACCGCTTCCTGATGGTTTTTATCAGAGCGATTTATGGTTTGCTAGCAGGAATGAAAAATCGCCTGTTATGGTTATTTCGCCTGTAACAAAAGATAGAATGACGAGGGAAGGTTTTAAAAACATGTGTCTGAATAAGATAGAGGTAGAGATTTAGTGAGAGAAAGTGACCTGAAAAACAAAGGAAAAAGCGTCACTTCTACACACATTTCACTCCTGTGACCGTTGGTTGTCACTTTTTCACAATAAGACATTGAGAATAAACACAATAATAGAATACAAATGAAACCATACATTCCTATTATACTGGCTATCCTTCTTTTTACAGGCTTCGCTTCTTTCATCCGTTACAAATCAAGCGATAGCCGTAAGGAAGTGGCTGCAGAAAAGGAAATAGCAAAACTAGAAAAAGAGCAAAAAGAAAAAAAGACTCTTTTAGTCCGGTTAAGAGCCAAAGCGGAAGAAGCTAAAGCATACAGTAAGGAAAAAGGTCTTAGCACAAAGTATTGTATCCTTATCGATTTTAGTATCCACTCCGGAAAGAACCGCTTTTTCGTATGGGATTTTGGAAAAGACACCATAAAGTACGAAAGCTTATGCTGTCATGGGTATGGGCAAAAAAGCACACAGTCGAAGCCCGTATTCAGCAATGTAGAAGGAAGCTACTGCTCTTCACTGGGAAAATATAAGACAGGCGCACGCTCTTATAGCAGCTGGGGAATAAACGTACACTATAAGCTGCATGGCCTGGAAAAGACGAATAATAATGCCTTCAAACGTATCGTGGTGCTGCATTCACATACCCCGGTTTCCACGGATGAAATCTATCCGAACCACCTGCCTCTGGGCTGGAGTCAGGGTTGCCCGGTTATCAACAATGAGGTAATGCGACAATGTGATGCTTTATTGAAAGAGAGTAAGAAACCGCTTTTATTATGGATATATAATTGATATGAAGAAAACAGTCTGTATCCTGCTCGTTATTATAACGTTTATTGCTTGTAAAAAGCAGGAATCGGTAAAACTTGCCGCGGAACATCTATACATTTTGAATGTAGATAATACCATGCCTGAGTATGATGATAACGGCGAAGATTCTACATATATACTGGTACGGGGATTGGCTGAAATTGGCAAAGACTTTCAAATAAATGTCATCAACAGGGACGGATACAGGGGGCAGTTTCTTTCTTTGAATATGGAAATTCCGGATAGTATAAAATCAGAAATAAACGATATGCTACTCCATTATCAGACAGATACACTTTATCAAGAAGAATACGAACCTATCGTTTATGATGGACCGATATATGTATTTGTTATCGAAAAAGAAAAGGGGAAATACACAAGAGTTGGCCCTACCCCATGGACTTCATCAGACCTGACTAGTATAAGTAAAATGATATTTGAAGATAATAAAATGTCGGAGACAGGCATTTTTGAAAAAAATCAGGATTCGATAAAGAACAGGTTAAACCATTTTGAAAGCTTTCTATCCGGGATGTATGCAGCACCTCCGCCACCTTTGAAAGAAACGATAAAGTTTGAACCACCGAGAATAAGTGAGTGAATTCTGTAATAAAGGGAACTATGGTAATAAAGCGGATCTCATCAGCCAGCAACAGATAGAAACATTGGATATCAACACATTAAATCAAAAATAAATAAATAAGGGAAGCCTTACAGTCTCAAAATTTCTTAAATTTTTAATGAGTACTCATATTTATTACTAACTTTGCAAAGGTTAAACAACAATGAACTAAAACTACATTATTAACGTTTAGTAAAATAAAGAAGATTAGGTATATGAAAAAGATTGGTTTTATACTATTAGCATTGGTACTATCTACCAGTTTTATGATGGCTCAAAATGGGGTAAAAGCTCCTAAAGCTGTCTTCTCTAAAGATGTACATGATTTTGGAAAAGTAGAAGAAAGTGCCGGCACTGTTTCGTGCGAATTCGTTTTCAAGAATGAAGGTACTGCTCCGCTTATCATCCAACGTGTGCAGACTACATGCGGATGTACAACACCCGATTATACAAAAGAACCTGTACTTCCGGGAAAGACAGGATCTATTAAAGTAACTTACTCAACAACAGGACGTCCCGGAATATTTACTAAAGAGATTACAGTCTTTACGAATGTTACCGATTCTGTTTATAAAGTACGTATAAAAGGAGAGGTTATCCGCAACAAATAAAGGAACCCTGAAACGATAATAAAAGAGGATATATCAATTGACGATGTATCCTTTTTTTATACCTTTAATCTATGAAATACATTATAACAGCTCTTGCAATCCTATTTATCACGGGTATAACTTATGCTCAGGATATAGACACTGCTCACTGGCCGTTTCCTGTACAACGGCTAATCAAGGCATATCCAGATAATATAAGCTCCTTCGATGGAACAAACATTATAATGAAAGACGGACGTACCGTACAATATAATGAAGGTGGGCACAAAACGCATCAGCAGCTGATAAACAGCAATGATATAGGCGATATCTTTACCTATCCCTACATCAAAGGTAAAGTAAAAGACATAGAAAAAGGCTATGACCCGGGACGAATCAGAAGCGAAGAACTACTCCGGAAAATGTACGGATCTACCTCTGCAGAAGTACAGAATGATCTCGTTACAATATCATGGTGTCCTAAACTTGTAGGTCAGAAGCTGAAAGTCACTAAAATAAATGGCGTTGCAAAACAGCTCCAGAAGGTATCGGACGAACTAGATGAGCATCCCGAACTGAGAGATTACCTCTATAGTTCCGAAACATTTAACTGGAGAAAGGTAAGAGGTTCTGGCAGGCTGAGCGCGCATAGTTTTGGAATAGCTATCGACCTGAATACGAAATACTCAAACTACTGGCAATGGGATTGCCGCTGTACATCAGAAGATACGGATTTAGGCTATAAAAACCGGATTCCCCAACTTATAGTCGACATATTTGAGAAGCACGGTTTTATCTGGGGTGGAAAATGGTATCACTATGATACAATGCATTTTGAGTATAGGCCCGAGTTACTTATAAAGTAGATAGACTTCTATCATTTAAGATTCTAAGATAAACCCTTATCTATAAAACAACGCCCTAACGAAAAAGCTAAGGCGCTATTTCATAGAACTTTATAATATTATTCCGTTACCTCTACTCTCAGATTCAGCTCTTCCAACTGGGCAGCGTCAAGCACAGCAGGAGCGTCAATCATTACATCGCGTCCCGAGTTGTTTTTAGGAAAAGCGATACAGTCACGAATGCTGTCCAAACCTGCAAACAACGATACCATGCGGTCCAATCCAAATGCCAGTCCGGCATGAGGCGGAGCCCCATATTTAAAGGCATTCATCAGGAAGCCGAATTGAGCCTGTGCTTTTTCTTCCGTAAAACCAAGCACATGGAACATCTTGTTCTGCAGCTCGCTATTATAGATACGTACCGAACCGCCACCAACTTCTACACCATTGATTACCATATCGTAGGCATTGGCGCGCACGGCTCCGGGATCACTGTCCAGTAAAGCGATATCTTCTTCTTTAGGACTGGTAAATGGATGGTGCTTCGCAAAGTAGCGTCCCAGTTCTTCATCCTTTTCCAATAGAGGGAAATCAACAACCCATAGGCAGTTAAACTTATTCTTGTCACGCAGGCCAAGTTGCTCTGCTACTTCGAGGCGGAGTTCTCCCAGTTGTTTCTGAGCCTTCTCGGTCTCGCCGCAAATGATAAGAATAAGGTCGCCCGGCTCAGCCTGGCAACGTTCAGCCCACTTTTTCAGGTCGTCAGGTGTATAGAATTTATCTACGGATGATTTTAGTGAGCCATCGGCTTCGTAACGCGCATACACAAGTCCCTTCGCACCTATCTGCGGACGTTTCACATAATTGGTCAAAGCATCCAGTTGCTTACGGGTATATGACGCCGCGCCTTTAGCACAAATAGCGCCTACATACTCTGATGAATCGAATACAACAAAATCCTTTCCTGCAGTAAGGTCTTTTATCTCTACGAACTCCATCCCAAAGCGGGTATCCGGTTTATCCGACCCGTAATACTTCATTGCATGGGCGTAAGTCATACGTGGAAAATCAGGAATATCAACGCCTTTTATAGCCTTAAACAGATGTTTTGTCATTCCTTCGAACATATTCAGCACATCTTCCTGATTCACATAAGACATTTCACAGTCTATTTGCGTAAATTCCGGCTGACGGTCAGCCCTCAAGTCCTCATCACGAAAACACTTAACTATCTGAAAATAACGATCAAATCCGGAAACCATCAATAACTGCTTGAACAACTGCGGCGACTGTGGCAATGCATAAAACTCGCCCGGATTCATACGTGACGGCACCACAAAGTCGCGTGCACCCTCAGGGGTAGAACCTATCAGTATAGGCGTCTCTACTTCTATAAATTGACGCTCGTCCAAATAGCGGCGTGTTTCAAACGCTATCTTATGGCGAAGTTCCAGATTCTTGCGAACGGCATCGCGACGCAAATCAAGGTAGCGATACTTCATTCGCAGGTCGTCGCCTCCATCCGTATTATCTTCTATTGTGAACGGTGGTACTTCCGAAGTATTCAGGATTACAAGCTTATTTACAATAATCTCTATATCTCCTGTCGAACGGTTCGGGTTCTTATTCGAACGCTCTTCTACCCTACCTGTTACCTGTAGCACATACTCCCGCCCTATTTTATTCGATTGCTCATAGAGGGCAGCGTCAATATCCTTACTAAATGACAACTGAGTGATACCATAACGGTCGCGCAGGTCGATAAAGGTGACACCACCACCAAGTTTACGTACTGCTTGCACCCATCCTGCGAGGGTTACTTCTTTATTAACATCTGCAAGAGTCAGTTCTCCGCAAGTATGATTTCTGTACATATTATACTTTATCCTTATTAGTAACTGTTTAAATTTGATTGGCATCTTATTCTATATTAATTCAAATATATTTTTTTCTTTTTATTCGCAGGTTTAGCGGGCTAAACCAAGAGTAAAAAATAGAAAATAGAGAAGAAAAAAGAAAAACAAGAACCAAAGAACAATCAAAAACAGTTATATGAAATATTTTCAGTCAAATTTAAACAGTTTCTTCACAGTACATGACAAAATTTTATATCCTGCTGTAGGGGCATCCCCTTGTGGGTGCCCGTAAACGATGACAAGCGGGCAGGGACAAGCCACTGCCCCTACATCGTCTCCAAAGCGTGTTTGAATAATTTTTGTCATGTACTGTGCAGTTTCTTAGTATACTTTCTTTATTACATCCACAGTCAGGCTATCCACCTTACCTTCTACCGCAGCAACGAATGCTTTAAAGTGAGCGCTTTCATTATGTTCTGCAATCGCATCCTGCGATTTCCAAACCTCCAGAATGGTATATTTTAACGGATCTTTCGTATCCTGATGCAGATCGTAAGAAACATTTCCGGCTTCTTTACGCGTCTCATCCACTACAGTGTGGAATACTTTTTCCAACTCACTCTGAAATGCAGCTTTTACCACAATAACGGCAACAATCTTTAATTCTGTCATAGCCTTACAATTTTATATTATTAAGCTTACAAAAGTATGTAATTTTATCTGTGTTTGATAAAAAGTCATGATGTAAATTCAATATACGTGTACTTATAAATAGAATAAACATCAACTTCATCAAAATAAAAAAGTGACAAAAGTGACATCTTTTTCATCCGTTTTTATCGTCACTTTTCTAGTCTCGCAAAGACGTTAAGATTATAATATCACATCAAAGAACCTCCTATATAAGATAAATTTAAAAGAATAAAATAAAGAGAATAAACCTTTTTCAGTAAACTAATTTAAGGATACTTACTTCCGATTTTTCAATCATATCTTTCGATGCTTCTTTAAACGTCTTGTAATGCTCTGTCGTATTATGATAATCTATGGCCGCTTGTGATTTCCATTCCTCAAGCATAACGAACTTTGTGGAATCATTAATATCCTGATGCAGATTATAGAAAATACATCCGTCCTCTTCCTGACTGCCTTGCACTACTGCCTGAAAAACAGGTAATATATCCCTGACAGCTTCAGGCTTAACAGTCATAATAGCAACTATCTTTAGTTCATCGCCTGTTCTTCCTTCTTCCATACCCGATTTTATGACTATGGTATCATCATCCTGGGATGTTTGAGACTTCGGGGTACAACCTGTGATCAATAATAATCCGAATAGCATGGAGAATACAACTTTTTTCATACGTTTTATGTTTATAATTTAACAATAGTCTGGCTATAGTATCTCTATTTTAGCTTCTTCCTTATATCCTCTTCCAATTTTCCTTTTTCTATCAGTTTTTCTATTTTCTCCACGCTTCCGTCTTTTTTCAGGTATCCTCTGTTTTTACGGTAAAACGCAGCCACCGCTTCCAATCCAGCCTTTGCGCATCGAATATTATCTTTCGAATAATCATTATTTAAAGAGTATTCAGTCCAGCCGGCCATAAAGGGTATTAACAATTCCGGGTTTATTTTTATAAAATCAGCTATCTTGCTGTCTACCACTACACTCACATTTGGCGTACCGGTCAGCCATGCGATCAGGAATGTATTGGCCTCCTGCCTTTTGCCCGCTTCTTTACCCAGCGACGACTGCAGCAGCCAGCCTATCGTTTCTTTTATCTGCGGCTCGTAAGCAGCATACGCATCCTTATCGCTGAACTCATAATTCTTTGGCACACTATACTCCTGAGCCCATACACCTGTAATTATAATAAAAAATATAACCGATAATATTCCTTTTTTCATAGCAACACCTATTTAAGATTAGACTACACAAATATAGAGAATGGCATTGATTAAGAGTATGGAGAAAAACAAAAATCTGTACTTTTTCTTAAAAATATCCGATTTTATATATACCTTCGTCTTAAATTTTAGAGTTTATATCGAATAAAACATTATATATCAATATATAACTATATAAAAAACAAACCTATACCGTTCTATTCGATAAGATATCTATTTAATACAAACAAGGCTTACTACATATTATAATGTTTAATTTAAACTATTTATTTCAATGAAAAAGTATTTAGCAGAAATGATCGGGACTATGGTCCTTGTGCTTATGGGATGCGGTGCCGCAGTATTTGCCGGGGCCGGTCAACCTTTTGCATCGGTAGGTACACTAGGCGTAGCTTTCGCTTTCGGTTTATCAGTTGTTGCTATGGCTTATACGATAGGCAAAATATCTGGTTGCCATATCAATCCTGCAATCACTCTGGGCGTATTCTTATCAAAAAGAATGTCGGGGAAAGATGCCGGAATGTACATTGTTTTTCAGGTAATCGGAGCCATCATCGGTTCAGCCATCCTTTATGTATTAGCTAAAGATTCCGAATCGACAACTACTTTGACCGGAGCTAACGGATTTGTCGAAGGTTCGCTGGTAACAGCTTTTATCGCTGAAACGGTATTTACATTTATCTTCTTAATGGTGGTTCTTGGCACTACTTCCAAAAACGGAGCCGGAAACTTCGCCGGATTAGCAATCGGTTTATCATTGGTTCTGATACATATTGTATGTATCCCTATCACAGGAACATCTGTTAACCCTGCCCGTAGTATCGGACCTGCTTTGTTCGATGCAATCGAAGGTGGTAAAGCGCTGTCGCAATTGTGGTTATTTATCGTTGCACCATTCCTTGGCGCTGCTATTGCTGCCGTGGTATGGAAGGTTATAGACACAGACGAAGCATAATAAAACCGCAACCAAACAACATAAAGGCTCTCCGTACTGGGGAGCCTTCTTTATTTAGTTAAATAATCTTTCTCTTCTTGTAAGTTTCATTAATTTATCTTTTATTTGTATCACTAACGCAATTTATAAATAAACCTCTAAAAACATCGCCTATAGAATAAACATTACTCTGAATTTTTAAATATAAGAGATAATGGAAACATTGATAGCCATGACTGATGAGCAATTAGTCTGTGATTATTCTAATGGCAATAACATTGCTTTTGATATATTATTAGAGCGACACAAGCAAAGCGTATTCAATTACATTTACTTCACCGTACGTAATAGAGAGCTTGCCGAAGACATTTTCCAGGAAACATTTATAAAAGCCATTGTTACTATCAAACAGGGACGTTATACCGAAACAGGTAAATTCCGTGCATGGATTTCACGTATAGCGCACAATCTGATTATAGACCATTTCCGTCAGGAGAAGAATGAAAATACAGTATCGAACGATGAAGCTCCCGTAGATTTATTAAACAACCCTACCCTCTGCGACGGGACTATAGAAGATGAGCTGGTAAGGATGCAGATAACATCCGATATACGCAAGCTTATCTCTTTCTTGCCCGACAACCAACGGGAGGTTCTGGAAATGCGTTATTATCAGGACTTAAGTTTCAAAGAAATAGCAGACATGACAGGTGTAAGCATTAATACCGCTTTAGGCCGCATGCGTTATGCTATTCTGAACATACGCCGTATGGCGGAAGAAAACAACATCGTGCTTACGATGTGAAACCGTGTAGTTTTTCAAAAGTTAAGAAAAGGAAAGGATGCCAATATATTTTATTGCATCCTTTTCCTTTTCATTATCAAGTCTTTACTCAGTTAATATCTTCTCTATCAAAGCTAGTTCATCAGCAGAAAAATCCGCATTATCCCTTGCTTTCAGATTATCCTTCAATTGCCCCAAGGAACTTGTTCCGATAATCACGGATGTCACCGCTTCATTATGCAGCAGCCATGCCAAAGCCATTTCGGCTAAAGTTTGCCCTCTCTGTGCAGCTAAGTCATTGAGAGCCGATACTCTCTTTATCACGTCGGCGGTAACCTCGCTTTCCTGCAAAAAGCCGTGGCTCTTATGTGCCCGTGATGTTTCAGGGATCCCATGCAGGTACTTATCGGTAAGCAGACCTTGCGCTAATGGCGAAAAAGCGATGAATCCCACACCATACTCTTTATTTATAGCCATGTGCTCTGCTTCGGGGTCGCGCACAAGCATACTGTACTTATCCTGATAGATAAGGCAAGGGACATGATGCGATTTCAGTATTTCATAAGCCTGTACCAATTTCTGAGGCGGATATTTGGATATACCCACATACAGAGCTTTCCCCTGGCGGACTATATCTATCAGAGCCTGCATCGTCTCTTCTACCGGCGTCTGCGGATCATACCTGTGCGAGTAGAATATATCAAAGTATTCCAATCCGGTGCGTTTCAGGCTTTGGTCTATGCTCGCCATAATATATTTGCGCGACCCTCCGTCTCCATAAGGGCCGTCCCACATCAGGTGCCCGGCCTTGGAGGATATGATAAGCTCATCGCGATGCCCTTTAAGTTCCTTCGCTAATATCTTGCCAAAATTGGTTTCAGCGCTTCCCGGAGGCGGGCCATAGTTGTTCGCCAAATCGAAATGGGTTATACCGCTATCGAAGGCATGCAGTATCATAGATGTCGCCATTTCGAAACTATCCACGTCTCCGAAGTTATGCCACAATCCCAAGGATATTTCAGGGAGTTGCAACCCGCTGTTTCCGCAAAAATTATATTTCATACAATTCTAATTAAGATATTCGGATAAAGTTAATTTATTTTCCTTTTATACATTTCGTTCTAGTGATATAAAAAAAGCTCAGCAAAAACTCTGAGCTTCTTATATTTATCACGCTCCTTTATCAGAACAGCATGTTCTTAATATCAGGATTGGTCAGGAACTTAGAAAATTCGATATCATTCGCAATATCAGATGTAGAGGCTCCATTCTGAATTGCCGATTTGAGATTACCGGCAACGCCCGATGCACTGTTAGTCCTCGCCGCAACAATGGCAGCCAGATAATAGGTAGTGGCATCTTTATTAGGCACAGCATCGAGAACCTGTTGAGCCTTGCTGTAATTCTTAGTCAGTATCTGAGCCAAAGCGGCATTGTTCGAGACTGTATTGCCAAAAGATTGTACAGCCTTATTGTAGTCTCCTTTCTGAATATACATCAAGCCCATAGTTTCGCCTAAAGTACTGGCTCCCGAAGAATTACCCAGCAATTGCTCTGCTTTCGCGGTATTACCATCAGCAAGAGATACCAGAGCCAGGTTCATATTTGCTTCGGGCGCGCGGGAGGATATCCCCGATGCCTTATTGAAGGCCTGAATAGCCCTGCTGTTTTGCCCGTTCTGATAATAATAAGCTCCCAGATTGTTCCATCCACGATAATCGTTCGGATACTTCTGAGTAATATATGAGTATATTTTCTCCTTCGATACACCGTCAAGGTTGGCCGCATACAACAGTTCTTCCACCGTGAGGTCTCCGTACTCGCTGCCCAGCGCTATATTTTTCAGTTCCTCATCGGTCTTACCTATCACTTCTACATTGGCCATCAAACGTGAGCGGCGCAGCTTAGGCAAGATCGTTTCTGCCAAATCGGAATAGACAACAGAGATATTCTTTATCTCCCTTTCCCTTGTTTCAGGATCAGGATACATAGACAACACTCTTAACACGATATCCTTGTCCTGTAAGCTGGATGCCTGCACCAGTTTCTGGAATCCATCCCAGTCCTGAGCCGTATAACGCGCGTTTATTTCGGTATATACATCATCTTTCTTAAATTCTTTGTTCAGATAGTCTGTCGTATTTTTTTCACGTTGTTCGGCCAGCTTTTCATTCAGTTTGAATCCACCGTCAGGAGACGCATAAGCGGATACTTCCACATCCACACGCTTACGTTCGTTATTGTCTGCTTCTTTTACCAGTTCTTTCCATGCTACCATATTAGTTGAGTTCAACTCACTCGAACGAAGTTCGGCACGTTGAATAAGAAACATGATATCAGCATCATACGTTTCTTTGATAACACGCTGGAAGGCATCCGGTGCAACAGCCGGAGCAGATGTCTCTGCACTGGCCAGCGCCTGAGTAGCAAGTACGCCATCGGCAATCTTCACATCACTGATACCGGGTACCTGTTTACGATCCCTGTAAAAGTCGAAGCGAAGGAATAATTCGGATTTTTTCATAGCCGGCACATAGTCGAATTCCGACTTCATTGTAATAGCGCTACCGCTTTCGTATGGTACTACAATACCATTACCCGCTACATTTTCGCCCTGATATGTGTAAGGTGTGCCTAATGCTTCTCCACCCTTATATTTCAATACAGGAGTAACTACAACAGTAGTTCCCTTTTCAAACCATTTAGCAGGGAAACGTCCGTTTATTGTCACAGGGACTTTATTTCCGACCAACTCCAGCGGGGACGGATTGGTTGTAAACAACGAATTTGCTAAAGGAGGAATTGTCTTCTTTCCACATGATGACGCCACTATCGCAATAAAAGCCACCAATGAAAGAAACTGAATTAATTTCTGCCTTTTCATAACTTTTTAAGTATTGGTTTATATAATTATTTTTGGTTTCCCTACTCTATTATACAAAGCTACTTGTTTTTCCCGTTGAAAATGAAATGCATATTCCTTATTTTAATTATTCCTAATACTTTTAATTTTTTTTAATCTTTCTGTTTTTTGTTTCAAAACAAAGCTATAGCTATTCCTCAATCCTTTTGATAATACGCGTTCTGCCACTTCGTTTACACGCTGAAATAATAGCCTTCAACCGGGCAATTTCCACATATTCGATTCTGAAGAAAATTTACTGAGAATCGACCGTTAATACTCAATCAAGCATATCCTAACACGGGAGGCTTTTGACACACACCCTTTGTTTTTTATATCTTTGCCCTGTAAAACAAAACAGGCATGAAAGGTATAAACATATTCGATATAAAAGGCTTCCTCGACCAAAAGGTAGAACAATACAATACTCCCGGATTCATAACGAATGACCCTGTAAGCATTCCTCATAGCTTTACTCGAAAGCAGGATATGGAGATAATGGGGTTCTTCGCTGCCATATTTGCATGGGGACAACGGAAAACCATCATAAGCAAATGCAGGGAATTGTCCGGCAGAATGGACGATGACCCTTACGCATTTGTTACCGGACACACCGATGCCGACCTGAAAAAGCTCCTTGGCTTTAAACACAGGACATTCAACGATACCGACCTGCTATACTGCGTCGATTTCATGAAACGCCACTATTCCCGCCACGACACACTGGAAGAAGCCTTTTTCCCCGAAAAAGAAATGGATATTGAATCTGCACTGAATCATTTCCAGTCCTACTTCTTCTCATATCCCGATGCGCCTCACCGCACACGCAAGCATATCCCCTCCCCTACGCAGAAATCGGCCTGCAAACGCCTGAATATGTATCTGCGCTGGATGGTACGCGATGACGACAAAGGTGTAGACTTCGGCATCTGGAAGAAGATAAAGCCGGCACAGCTAATATGCCCCCTCGACCTCCATGTGGAACGTACCGCCCGTAAAATAGGATTACTGGAACGCGACAAGCCGGACTGGAAAGCAGCCATCGAACTTACCGAAAACCTCAGGCTACTGGATGCCAACGACCCTGCAAAATACGACTTTGCCCTCTTTGGTATTTCGATAGAGGAAAAGTGTATTATCCCATAAGGATGTAATAAAAAAGTGACAAAAGTGACAGCTATTTTACCATTTTCCAGTGTTACTTTTCTTCTTTGCAGTCTTCCGCTGAAGACCCTATAATAAGATAAATTCAGAGGCTTTTGATAAAAGGGTTAGTTATGTAAATAAAGGTCATTGATTTACTCAATAATTACACTGAGCCGCACTGAGTAGACACTGAGGTTCACTGAGAAACTGTTTAAATTTTATACGAATATTTTATTATACCTTTTTCTTCGTTCATTTTTAGTCTGTTTTCGGCTGTTTTTTCCTTTCTCTCAACTCAAATAGCCCGCTATTATCGTTTCAAGAAAGAAAAAAACATCTCTAAAACATCTCTAAAAATTTGAACGAATAAAATTTAAACAGTTTCT
>NZ_QVMO01000042.1 GCF_010501055.1 Dysgonomonas sp. 521 | reverse complement strand
TTAAGCAAGATTTCCCAATCTGTAGAATGATGAATCTTTCATCACTTCATTCAGCCGGCAAACCGATGGTGGGTCGTACGGCGAAGCGGGGCGCAATGCTTTTTTGCTTACTTTTGGAGCTTCGGCCAAAAGTAAGGCAAGCAATCTGTGATTGCGCGCAGAATAAAAAATAAAAGAACACATAGTTTAAACAAAACGAAATACTGATTCACATTAATAATTTCTTTACAGTTTCCGAGATCGCTTTTCCGGCGGCCACACCTGCCAGTGCCTTTGTGGCTACACCCATAACTTTACCCATATCGGCAGGCGAAGTAGCCCCAACCTGAGTTATGATTTCAGCTATCTTGCTATCAAGTTCATCCTGAGATAATTGTTTTGGCAAGTACTCTTCCAGTACTGCGACCTGTGCCAATTCGTCGTTAGCCAAATCTTCACGACCCTGGGTTTTATATATTTCCGCGCTGTCCTTGCGTTGCTTTACCATCTTTTGCAGGATGAGTATAGCCGTTTCGTCAGATAACTCGTCTGCGGCTCCCTTCGCTGTTTTTGCTTCAAGGAACTCTTTTTTCACTCCGCGCAATGCTTCCAGCCTGATCTTATCTTTTGCCCGCATCGCATCTTTGATGTTTTCGCTTACTTTATCAAATAAATTCATCGTTATATATGCTTTATATTATAATATTAGTCGTTAAAAAGCCCGCCTGCTTTCTTTGTTTCAGCTCTGTATTCGTTCGGGTTGAATTTTTCGTCACGCTTAAATACCGGAGTATTTTCCAGCGCTTCCACAATCTTATCGTCATCCAGTTCTTCGGTAGACAGGATTATTGGTTTTTGCCCGAAGAATGAAGATCTTACGGCTACGGTTTGTACACCGTCTTTTCCATAGTGCTTTTCAATCATCTCGTTGATACGGCGTTTTTCTTCCTCTTCTAGCCTGATCCTTTCTTCATCCCCTTCTTCGTCGAAGTCGATGATGTCGATACCTATTCCCGGAATGCTGGACATGCCGAATCCGGTAGCAAGGAGAGTGATCTTTACCTGATCTCCCAGCCTGTTGTCTGTGGCAGTACCCCAGATAACTTCGATTTCGGGTCCGAAGCGCTTCATGAAATTGGCTACGGCTTCCATTTCCTCCACTATGAGCGGAGCCTTGTCACTGGAGTAGATATTGAATAATATCTTTTTCGCGTCAAACACGTCATTGTTATTGAGGAGAGGGGAGTGGAGCGCATTTACGATGGCGTCTTCCACGCGGTTTTCACCTTCTCCCAGTCCGCTACTCATGATGGCAACGCCACCATCTTTCAGGATGGTTTTCACATCGGCAAAGTCGAGGTTGATGTGCCCGTGTACGGTTATTATTTCGGCAATGCCTTTGGCGGCAATGGTTAATGTATCATCGGCCTTTGCAAAGGCGTTGGGGATAGTTAAGTCCGCGTATATGTCAATCAGCCTTTCATTGTTGATAACCAGGAGGGCATCCACATTCTTGGCTATGTCTTCCACACCTTTCAGCGCCTGTATGATCTTTTTGCGTCCTTCGAAAACGAATGGTATGGTAACGATGCCTACCGTAAGTATCCCCATATCTTTGGCTATGCGGGCTACTACGGGTGCTGCCCCGGTTCCGGTTCCTCCACCCATCCCTGCTGTGATAAATACCATTCTGGTGCCATCGTTAAGCAGTTTTTCCAAATCTTCACGGCTCTCTTCGGCGGCCGCCTTCGCTACTTCGGGGCGGTTGCCGGCTCCAAGTCCTTCGGTGGTTTTTTTGCCTAATTGCACGCGTGTTTCCACGGGAGATTCGCACAAAGCCTGATTGTCAGTGTTGCATAACGCGAAAGATACGTCATGTATACCTTCGTTGTACATGTGATTTACAGCGTTGCCGCCACCGCCACCTACACCTATTACTTTTATTATTGTCTGTGTTTTTGTGGGGAATTGGAAATCCAGTATTTTTTCGTCCATGTTTTTTATATTGAGCCCCTCCAACCTCCTCAAGGGGAGGCTGCAAAGAGAGTATTTTCGTTAATAATAATCCTATATCATTGGTGGCTTTACCCAAGTCCCCCTTTGGGAAACAACGTCCGACAGAGCGAAACGCCGTCTATTAGGGGGCTGTTAGCGTAGCCCTATTCTTCGTCATTAAATACAGTACCTCCAAAATTCTGAACTTTTTCAAAGAATTTGAAGAGTGAAGTCTGCCCTTTATTCTTATCTTTTTTCCCTTTTTTAGGTTTAGGTTCTTCTTCCTCATCCTCTTCTTCCTCTTTCGGTTCAGGAGCAGGAGGGGTAGGAGCCACATATACGGGTTCGGGCTTCGGGAGTTCTTTCTTCTCACAGTTTTCATTAGCAAAGAGCAATAGGCTTAATGCTTGTGTGTAAACCGGATTCTGCAGGAGTTCAGCGGCATTGTTGATATAAACGCGTTTTGGAACACCCCGTTTTACAGGGAGTTGCGCCTTCTCGGAAAGATATTCTTCCAGTCCGGTCATCTGGGAGGCTCCGCCTATGATAATGATTCCGGCATCGAGCTGGTCTCCGAATCCTGATTCTTTTATCTGGTTGATAATATTCAGGATAATCTCGTCCTGACGGAGTTGGATCACTTTGTTTAGTTCCCTTAAATCTATATCGGCGGTATCACTGGTCGGTTTTGCCTTCTCTTTACCTAATTTTCCGTAACGTATCTTGTATGATTCAGCGGAGTCGAACACAAAACCAAGTTCTTTGATGTCCTTTGTTATGGTGCGTCCTCCGAATGGAATTACCGCCATATACCGCAGCAGGCCGCCTTTGTATATGGATAATGTGGTTGTTCCCGCCCCGAAATCGACAAGTGCGCATCCTGCCTGCCTGTCTTGTTCTTCAAGTACCAGTGCGCCGGCAGCGACAGGGCCTACGATGAATCCTGTAATCTCTATTTGAGCCTTCTCCGTGATGCTTTTTATCAGATTCGTTTTTATATTGGGACGTCCGATTACCAGACGGTAATGTCCTTCGATAACGGAAGCAACTTTATCTATAGGGTCTTCTTCGTATTGCCCGTCCAGATAGTATTCGGGAGCAAGTACGCTGTAATTGGCGAAGAAGTCCGGTTTGTTAAGCTTCGCCTGCTGTTCCATATTATCTAATACGGCAAAGGTAATGGGAGTAGCCCCATCCAGCAGTTTTGTTTCTTTATGCTCGATGGCACGCAGGGATTTTCCCGCAACGGAAACATAAACTTTGCCTATCTTCTTTCCCGTTTTGTTTTCCAGCAGGTTGATGAGCCCCTTTATTTTACCTCCCGCGTCATCGATACTGTATATTGTGCCGTATTTTACACTCGAATCGGAAGGAATACTTTCCGATGCCAGAATGGAAATTACGCCTTGTTCGTTTTTCCGGCCTAAAACTCCGACTATCTTTGATGTACCTAAGTCGATACCTACGATAAAACCTGATTGTTCCATATATCTTATCTCCTTTATATATCCAGATTTAAAGGATTTGTCCCAAAATCTCTATTTTTTATTTAACGCTTTGTACAAACAACTTGTTTGTCAAATTTTAAATTAATAACCGAATATTTATTCCATCCGGTTTCGTTAAGTCCATTTTGATAAAAAACCAGTAATTTATCAAGTTTCTCCTTGTACTGATCCACACCGCCTAATATAATCTGATGATCTCCTACACGGGGTATCAGTTTTATATCCTGATTGGGCAGTACTACAATTTGTTCTATCTGTGCGTTCCAGAACGCATCATCATGCAAAAATAATGCAAATTTGTACAAATCTGTCTTTGCAAAGTCCTCTTTTATCGCTCCTGTGGCAACAGGCAGGTATGCTACCGAACGGTTAGAAAGGGGCATCTTATTACCAGTATTATCGATAAAGTAATTACCGCCAGTACTACTGATAACGCGTAAAACTGGCTTCCGTTCTTCTATAGCGGCTTTTATACCACCGTTATTGGTGACGAATACGCTGGCGCTTTTTATCAGTTGGTTGGTCAGTATAGCTTCTTCTATTTCACTGGTGTTAATATTCTTTAATTGTTTGCCTGTGGGATCAAGGTTCTTTTCTTTGATGAGAAGTTTTATATCTTTCACTTCTACAAACCTGTCTCCTTCCGTACCATTCATAATTTCTACCTCAAAGCCGGTACAAATGTCATTCTTCGGCATCTTTTCGAAATAAAACGCCGCGAATATCAAATAGCCTGCAAGAAGGCATATTCCTCCGATGATGAGTACTCTTTTTATCATTTTATGTTAGTATGCTTTTAATCAACATAATAATTGTCAGTTATCCAATAGAAGGGATTTTCTATAATGTATCTGGTTATATTATCATGACTTTGCTCATCACGTATAATGTGTTCGTAATAGTTGCGTTGCCATAATTTCTTGTCAAATGGTTGCCAACCTAATGATTTTACACCATGAATATATTCATTAGTTGTCATAGTTTTGAACCATTGAATGATATGGTGTAGGGGCGCACCTGTGTGTGCGCCATTTAAATCATCGTTTTCGTCAGTTTTATCTGGGCACACACGCAGGTGTGCCCCTACATTATCCATAATTTCTATTATTGCATGAAAATGGTTAGGCATAATAATATATGTATCCATTGTAATACATGGAAACTTATTTAGTAGTTTTCCACACCATTTTTCGATCATCCTCCCTGCATCATTCAAAACCATCTCTCCTTCCATAATTTTCCCCAGTAAGCTTGTTTTATTTTGTACACATATCGTTACAAAATACAATCCGTTCTGTGAATAATCATATCCATGTAAACGGATACTACGGCGATTATGTGATGCAGCCTCTTTCATGTTTATATAATATCATCGCTGGGCGGGCAAACCCCGCCCCTACCAGATTTACACTCTTTATCTCTTTCTTTCCAATATCTCCTTTATAGGCTCCAGCAACTGGTCGATATCTCCGGCTCCGATGGTCAGTAGAACTTCAATATTGTCCTTGTCAACCAATAAAGGCAACAATTCCTGCTTGTTACACAATACTTTAGGGCAGGTTACCTTGTCAAATATTATTTGGGAGGTAACTCCCTCTATCGGTTTTTCGCGGGCGGGATATATGTCCAGTAATATCAGTTCGTCCAGTAATGACAGGCTCCGGGCAAATTCGGTAGCGAAGTCTTTTGTCCGGCTATACAGATGTGGCTGGAAAATTCCGGTTACTTTACGGTCAGGATATAACTCTTTTACCGATGTAATGCTTGCCGCCAGTTCTTCGGGATGATGGGCATAGTCGTCAATCATCACTATCTTATCTGTTTTCAGCAAGAAATCGAAGCGGCGTTTCGCACCCTGAAAAGTAGTCATGGCATGGCGCAGTTCATCTTCGGCAACACCATTGAGCCAGGCTAAGGCCATCGACCCGACACTGTTTTCTATATTGATTTTGACGGGTACACCCAACTGTATATTCTTTATTACCTTGTCTGGAGTGACAAAGTCGAAGCGAATCTCTCCATTCCCTATCTTTATATTTTCAGCATGGAAATCGCCTTTATCGATGGAATAGGTATAGACCCTTACGTCCTTTTGCACATCGGGCAATAGCTTTATATTATGCTTTATGACCAGTGCGCCACCTTCCTGAATAAGGCTTGTGAATTTTTCGAAGCTCTTGAGGTACTCTTCCTCTGTCCCGTATATATCCAGATGGTCGGGATCGACCGATGTGATAAGCGCCATATACGGATGCAGCCAATGAAAAGAGCGGTCGTATTCATCTGCCTCTATCACGGTAAATTCACTTTTGTCGGAAAGCATCAGGTTACTGTTGTAATTCTTTAGTATGCCTCCAAGAAAGGCATTACAGTCGAGATGCGATTGTTTCAGTATATGAGCCAGCATGCTCGATGTAGTAGTCTTTCCATGAGTGCCTGCACAACAGAGCGCTTTGCTCGATTTGGTAATTATGCCTAATACCTGAGCGCGTTTCTGGATAGTAAAACCTCTTTCATTAAAGAATTTTACCTCCTCGTTGTCTGACGGAACGGCAGGAGTATATACGACCAACGTGGTATCTTTATCTTTGCAATATGCGGGTATAAGGTTTACGTCATCAGTATAGTGAACCGTGGCACCTTCTTTTACCAGCTCCTTTGTCAAAGGGGTTTCGGTACGGTCATATCCGGCAACTTTCTTCCCTTTCGACATAAAGTAGCGGGCGAGGTTGCTCATCCCTATCCCGCCTATTCCAATGAAGTATATCGATTGTATATTATCCATAAGTTAAATCTAATGCTTCAGGTCAAAGTCAAGTACACACTCTGTTACTTCGACTGTCCAATCTGCAATTTCTCCAATATTATCTGTTTCTATTTCGTAAATGGGATTTTCCCATCTTTCATATTGTATAAGTATACCTCTGAATTTTCCTGTTATATCATGTTCAGGATACCAGCCGATGTCTATCGTATATCCTCTGATAAATGAAATCTGAACAAGATCTTCATATAACTCATCAGCCTGTTCATATACAGGCTTATTACAATCCAGGCTCCAGTTATCGTATATATTGATTATCTTCCTGTTTCCTTCGTGCTTATGCGCTTCTTGCAGCATATCAGTTTTTCGTGACCAGTTTCATGGCTTCATCCACAATCCTGTTTGCCGAGTCGCGTTGAGCCAGTTTCAGTATATTTTCAGATAACGATTCTAGCTTGCTCTTGTCATTTATCGTATCCAAAGCTGTTCTTACGAGTAGCTCGTTGGCTTCTGTATCTTTTATCAGAATAGCGGCGTTTTTGTTTACCAGAGCCATCGCATTTTTTGTCTGATGGTCTTCCGAAACATTCGGAGACGGAACCAGAATAACCGGTTTGCCCAAAAGGCTGAGTTCTGAAATGGAACTTGCCCCTGCCCGTGAAATAACCAGATCGGCGGCTTTGTAAGCCAGATCCATCCGTGAGATAAACTCATTGATGTGAATATTCTTCGGATTACCCTTGCTTGCCATATCCATATTCAACTCGAAAGAATATAGTTTGCCGCACTGCCAGATAATCTGCACGTCTGATTCTGATAAAACGTCTATGCCGAAAAAAAGGCTTTTATTTATAGTCCTCGAACCCAAGCTTCCGCCTACCGAGAGGATTGTCTTTTTTGTAGGATCGAGTCTGAATTCGGCAAAAGCCTCTTCTTTGGTAATGTCAGGCGATAATAATTCTTCCCTGCATGGATTTCCCGTCAGTATAATCTTTTCTTTGGGGAAGAAGCGTTCCATACCTTCGTATGCTACACAGATAACAGAAGCTCTCTTGCTAAGGAACTTATTTGTGATGCCTGCATAGGAATTCTGCTCCTGAATTAGTGTAGGTATGCCTAACGAACTGGCCTTATATAATGTTGGCCCGCTGGCATATCCTCCTACTCCGATGGCTATATCCGGCTTAAATTCTTTTATTATTTTACCTGCCTTGGATACGCTTTTCTGGAATTTCAACATTGTAGAAAATATCTTGAACGGATTTTTCCTGTTGAGTCCGGCTACATCCAATCCGATGATATCGTAGCCGGCAGCAGGTACTTTGTCCATTTCCATGCGTCCCTCTGCTCCGATGAATAATATTTCGGAATCGGGATAACGTTTCTTTATCGTATTCGCTATCGCTATTGCAGGGAATATATGCCCTCCTGTACCACCACCGCTGATAATTACTTTTAAATTTTTCATCATTCTGCATCTTTTTCAAAGGTTTCGAAATCCACATTCGCAATACTCTCGTCCACATCTTCGTGGTCAGAGTCATTCAGTCTGGATGAGCAGGCCAAAATAATTCCAAAATAGGCACAGGTAATAATCGTGGAAGTCCCTCCACGGCTGACAAGGGGCAAAGGTTGCCCCGTTACGGGAATCAGGTTGACTGCTACTGCCATATTTGCCAAAGCCTGTATAGTAAGTATAAGTGCAGAACCTAATATAAGATATCTTGGGAATTTTTTTTCACACTTCGATGCCAACACCCCACATCTGAACATCAAAGCAACATATAAAAGTAAAACAAATAAACCACCTAGAAGGCCCATTTCTTCTAAAATAATTGCAAAAATAAAATCGGAGTAGGCCTGAGGCAGGAAATCCCTTTCGGTTCCGCTACCGGGAAGACCAATGATTCCGCCATTGGCTATCGCTATTTTAGCATGCGAAACCTGATAGTTTTCGTCCGTTATCTTATAGGCTATAGTGCCGTCAGGGTTCATCATTGCTTTTTCTTCCCCCGAATGCCTTTCTATGCGGTTTTTCCATGTAGCGAAGCGTCCCGGAAGATATTCTTTGGGCAATAATGTGAGGCTGCCAAACAAGATGGTTGCAGATACCACACCGATAAGGGCGATTGAGCCGAGCTTTTTGAGGCTGACCTGCCCGATAACCATAAGCATAAAGCAGACGCCGAAAAGCAGGCACGCCGTGGATAAGTTTTCGGGAGCGATAAGCAGGCACAGGATTGCCACACCGATGATAAGCGTTTTGAATATCCAGTCTTCATTTTCAGTTTTCATTTTGCTCAGGAAGAACGCAACAAAACCGATGGCCGATATTTTGGCAAATTCGGACGGCTGTATGGTAAATGCGCCGATTCCGAGCCAGCGTTGTGCGCCGTTTACATCCTGCCCTGTAAACATTGTAATGATAAGAAGCACAACTGATACGGGTATACCCAGCAAAAGAAGGGAAAAGTATTTACTGCGGATCCTTTGCAAAAACATAACCAGCCCGAAGCCGATGAGAAGAAAGGCGGCATGGCGCAGTATAGGTGCCCAATGGTTCTGCTGACGATAGGCAATTGTACTGGTGGCGCTGAATACTTCGAGCAAAGAGACAATGCATAGTGCGATAAAAATGCACCATATTACCTTGTCTCCTTTGAATGCTCTCCCTAAAAAATTGAATTCCATACTATCTATATAATTTCGGACTCCCCAACCCCTCCAAAGGAGAGTCCCCGGCCTCCCCTAAGGGGAGGTAGGGAGGGGCCGCTATAATTTCCTTACATACTCTTTAAATTGATCTCCCCTGTCTTCATAATTACGGAAGAGATCGAAGCTGGCACAACATGGCGATAATAAAACCGTGTCGCCTTCTTCGGCCAGCGCATAAGATCTTTCAACAGCATCTTTCATCGAGGAGGTATCCTCTATCTTTTCGATTTTACCATCGAAGAATTTATGTAACTTGCTGTTGTCTGCTCCCAAAAAGACCAAAGCCCTTACTTTGTCTTTTACAAGTTGCTCTATTTCGGTATAGTCATTTCCTTTGTCTGTTCCCCCTAGTATCAATACTACTTTTGTCTTCATGCTTTGCAGGGCGTACCAACATGAGTTGACATTTGTCGCTTTCGAATCATTGATAAACTGTATACCCCTTACCTTGGCTACTTTTTCGAGCCGGTGCTCTACTCCCTGAAAGTCGCTCAGGGATTTTCTCAGATTGTCATCGGTTATATCCAGCAACTTTGCCGCTATGCCCGAAGCCAGCGAGTTGTACAGGTTGTGTGTTCCCTCCAGAGCTAGTAAATCCTGTTCCATGATGAACGTAGATTTTGGCGTGTTTATTATTATTTCATTATCGTCGGAATATGAGATGGCATTGCCTGTTTTGTGTTCGGCAAAAGTATATCGCTTCCCTTTCGATAGCAGTTTCTTTATTTCTTTGCTTACAACGGGGTCTTCTTCCCAAAATATAAAGGCATCGTTTTCAGTCTGGTTGCGGACGATACGCATTTTGGCATCTATATATTTCTGCATATCATGGTCGTACCTGTCCAGATGGTCGGGGGTTATATTCAGCAGGATAGCTATATCCGCCTTGAAATCATACATGTTCTCTAATTGGAAGCTGCTTAGCTCCAGTACATAATAGTCAAAGTTTTCTTCCGCGACCTGACGGGCGAAACTCCTTCCTATATTTCCTCCTAAGCCTACATTCAATCCTGCCGATTTTAGTATATGGTAAATCAGGCTTGTAGTGGTAGTTTTACCATTACTGCCTGTAATACAGATCATTTTAGCCGAGGTGTAGCGCTTGGCAAATTCCATTTCGGACAGTACCGGAATTCCTTTATCTATCGCTTTGCGGACTAGTGGCGCATAGTTGGGGATACCCGGACTTTTTATAATCTCGGTGGCTGCGAGTATCAGGTCTTCGCTATGGCCTTTTTCCTCGTATGGTATGCCATACTGCTCAAGTTCGGTTTTGTATTTGTCCTGCAAAGCTCCGCTGTCGGACAGGAATACATCGAATCCCTTTGCCTGCGCAAGCATTGCCGAACCTACACCGCTTTCTCCTCCTCCTAATATGATGATTTTGTTCATAAATTAAGGTTTAAAAATTTAAAGATTAAAGATTTAAAAATTGATTAATCTTAAAAAACTAATCTTTAAATTACCTGTTATCTCATCTTTAATGTTGCTAATGTAACTACTGCCAGTATAATTCCTATAATCCAGAAGCGCACTACTATCTTAGATTCGGGTATAGGGCCTATTGGTTTTTGTAATAATGCCTGAATACCCGAGTTTCCCGCTTTTTGGAAATGGTGGTGCAGTGGCGTCATCTTGAATATGCGCCTGCCTTCGCCATATTTCTTTTTAGTGAGTTTAAAGAATGCCACCTGCATCATTACCGAAATGCTTTCCACGAAGAATATACCGCATAATATAGGTAATAACAGTTCTTTGTGGATAACCACCGCAAAGACGCCGATGATACCTCCTAAAGTAAGGCTTCCGGTGTCGCCCATGAAGACCTGCGCAGGGAAAGAGTTATACCACAGGAATCCGACCGTTGCCCCTATAAAGGCGGAGGCAAATATCACAAGTTCCTGACTGCCGGGAATAAACATAATATTCAGATAAGACGCGAACTCCATGTGCCCCGACACATAGGCTAATATGCCAAGGGTAACCCCGATAATAGCCGAGCTGCCCGCAGCAAGCCCGTCGAGCCCGTCAGTAAGGTTCGCTCCATTGGATACCGCTGTTACGATGAAAATGACGATAATCACAAATAAGACCCAGGCGGCAGGCTCCGCATATTCTCCCATGAAACCAACCAGGTCTTCGTAGTCCAGATTGTTGTTTTTCATAAACGGGATAGTAGTCTGGGTGGATTTTACCCCTTCGGCTACATAACTGACACGTTCTATGATATTATCCTGATTGCGGAACTCAATGTTCTCGCGTATAATGACATCCGGGCTCAGATATAATGTAAGCCCTACGATCAGCCCTAGTCCGACCTGTGCAACGATTTTGAATTTTCCGTGCAGCCCTTCTTTATCTTTCTTGAATACTTTTATATAATCGTCCAGAAATCCCAGTGCGCCCAGCCATACCGTGGTAATCAGCATCAGGATGATGTATATATTGTCTATTTTGGCAAACAGCAACACAGGGGTCAGGATGGCGATAATAATGATAATCCCCCCCATGGTAGGTGTTCCCTTTTTATTTAGCTGACCTTCGAGTCCCAGATTGCGGACAGTTTCCCCGATTTGTAATTTTTGCAGTTTGTCGATAATACGCCTGCCTATAATCGTAGAGATCAACAGGGAGAATATGACAGCCATAGCCGCCCTGAATGAAACATAGCGGAACATCCCTGCTCCCGGAAAGTCTAATTTGTCTAAGTAATCGAATAGATAATATAACATTTCGTTTTTTTGATTTTACGTTTTCTGTCATTCTACGTTTCACTCAGAATGACAAAGTATATCAATATTAATTTAGTTTATTTATTCTCCAAAAATATTTCTTACTATCTCCCTGTCATCAAAGTGATGTTTCACTCCTTTCACATCCTGATAGTCTTCGTGCCCTTTTCCGGCAATAAGAATTACATCTCCTGTTTTGGCCAGCATACAAGCTGTTTTTATCGCTTGCTCACGCTCTACTATCAGGAGGGTTTTTTTCATTTGCTCGCTGTTGAGCCCGTCAGCCATATCGTTTATAATGGCTTGCGGCTCCTCGTAGCGTGGATTGTCGGAAGTCAGTATTACCTGATCGCTGAGCCTTACAGCTTCGCGCGCCATAATCGGACGTTTGGTTTTATCCCTGTTTCCTCCGCAGCCTACGACTGTGATAACACGGCCGTTTCCGTCGAGCACTTCGTGTATGGCTTCCAGTACGTTGGTCAGTGCGTCAGGCGTATGCGCGTAATCTACAATAGCGGTAAAATCCTGAGGGGAACGGATTGTTTCGAAACGTCCGGAGACAGGTTTCAATGTGCTGAGAATGAGTAATGCTTCTTCCTGGCTTTGTCCTAACAGCATCGTAGCGCCATAAACAGCCAGAAGGTTGTAGACATTGAACACGCCCACAAACTGTACCTGCAACTCCTTACCATTGATTTCTACAGCCGTACCGTCAAAGTGTTTTTCGATGATCCTGGCCTTGAAATCGGCGAGTGTATTGACTGAATATGTATATTTCTTAGCTTCTGTGTTTTGTAACATTACCAGCCCGTTCTTGTCGTCTATGTTAGTGAGGGCAAAAGCTGTGGCGGGCAGGTTGTCGAAAAACATCTTTTTGGCTTTCAGGTATTCAGCCATTGTTTTGTGATAATCCAGATGGTCTTGTGTGATATTTGTAAATATCCCGCCTTCGAATTTCAACCCGCTGATACGTTTCTGATGGATGGCATGTGAACTCACTTCCATAAACGCGTATTCGCACCCTGCGTCCACCATTTTTTTCAACATCTCATTCAACGAAATAGGGTCGGGGGTAGTGTGTGTGGCATGAAATACTGTTCCATCCACATAGTTGGCCACGGTAGACAGCAGTCCGGCTTTGTACCCCAGTTTACGGAACATTTCGTAAAGAAGGGTCGCTGTGGTGGTTTTACCGTTCGTGCCGGTTACTCCTACCAGTTTCAGCTTTTTTGACGGGTCGCCGTACCAGTGTGCCGCAATTTTCCCCGCGGCATCGGCGCCGTCTTTTACTTTCACATAAGTAATTCCTTCTTTCGAAGTATCTATTGTTTCTTCGTGGATAATAATCTTTGCACCCAGATCAAGGGCGTTGTTAATATATTGGTGACCGTCTACCTGAACCCCTCTGAGCGCAATGAAGGCTGAGCCTGAAGTCGCCTTACGCGAGTCAGTGTAAACACCTGCTGCGTCTACATTACTTTCTCCCTTTATTTCTGTTATATCTATGTTTTTAAGTAAATCCTGTAACTTCATATCATTATCATTTTATTTCAAGATTTCAAATTTTAAGATTGGCTAAAGCTTTTTTAGAGTCTAATTTAATTCTATTGTTATATTCGCCCCTCTCGTGGCTTTTGTTCCCGGCGCTATAGATTGCTGTTTCACTTTCCCTGATCCTATCGGGTTTACCTTTAATCCTTCCATTTCGAGTAAATAGATAGCGTCGCGGGCTCCCATTCCTATAACACTCGGAACCTGTCCCGGTTTAACGGAATCGTTATTATCCAGTAAAATGCCATTTATAGATGAACCGGCTTTTATCCAGTCAACTTTGCCTCCTGAGAAATTGTAGGTTTGTTTTATCCTATTCAGAACGATTTCCGTATTTTTCAGAGAACCGTTCTTCACAGCAGGGATAAGGGAATGTATCGTATCCTTTGGCGCAGAAACCGGAGTTACAACCGAGTTCTTTGTATATATTCCTTCTGCTATCTTTTTGAATACGGCTCCCGGCATCAATCCTCCCGAAGGGCTTCCCTGAGGCCTGCGTATCCCTACAAAACATGTATATTGCGGATTATCGGAAGGGAAATATCCGCAGAACGATACATAATATCCTTCGTATCCGCCTCTGGCGGCAATCATGGCCGTCCCGGTCTTTCCCGCGATAGGGAACAGGTCGGAATTAACGGCTTTTCCCGTTCCGTCCGTTACCACCCCTCTGAGGATATCCCTGACCTCATTTAGTGTCTTTTCGGAACAGAGCGAAGGATTGATAACTTCCGTTTCGAACTCTTCTTCTGTTTTTCCATCCCTCAAAAAGGCTTTGGTCAGGAACGGCTTAATCATCTTTCCGTTATTGGCTATCCCGTTGTAGAACATCAGCATATAGATTGGCGGTATCTGTGTTTCGTAGCCGAAAGACATCCACGGTAGTGTAGTTTTTGACCACGGATTTGATTTGTCGCCAGGGAAACGTATAACAGATGTACCTTCTTTGCCTTGCAGCGGAACATCCCATTCTATTTTCTTTGTCAATCCCAGATCGTGGATATGCTGCACAAATTTTTGCGGATTATTTTCGTATCCTTTCAATATCATCTTGGAAACGACAACGTTCAGCGAAGAGTACATTCCCTGAGAAACTGTTACATACCCTTTATCTTTTCCTTTGCGCCAGTCGTGGTCGCGTACTACACGTCCTTTGTACTCAAACAGTCCGTCTCCTACAAGAAACTGGTCGTCGGGGGTAACTACACCATCTTCAAGTGCAACCATCAGTGATACAGTCTTGAATGTGGAACCCGGTTCGGACATATAAGAGAACGCGTTCGGGTTTCCTTCTGCATATACGCCTGAGGACATACGGTCGAGGTTGGTTATAGCCTTTATTTCACCTGTAGCAACTTCCATCACAATAGCACAGCCCGATTCGGCGTTGGTTTCCACCAATTTATCATACAGGGCTTTTTCTGCCATATCCTGAAAGTCTACATTCAGTGTTGTCTTTATGTCCCAGCCATCGGTCGGTTCTTCCAGTACAATGTCTATCCACCGTCCTTGTACCCGTTGGCGGGTTTTTAGTCCGGGTATGCCTTTCAGTATCGAATCGTATTTCAGTTCCAGCCCGCTGGCACCTCCCGCATCCATATCTTTATATATGGAGCCTACGGTTCTTCCTGCCAGACGCCCGAATGGCTTTAACCGCATGGTCTTTTCTTCTGTGAAAAGCCCGCTCCTGTTGCTTCTCTGATTGAAGAAAGGGAAGGTAAGCAGCTCTTTCAGGTCGATATAATTAATATCAGGCCGTATAATGCGTACGTAGCGGCTGCGTACTTTTACTTTCTTATTCGAACCATTTGCTCTGTTCCGCTCTATTTCGGCCAGTTCTTTGCGGCTTAGATCCCATCCGTCGAGGATGACCCGTTTGTATTGTGCCGCGTTCCTGTCAGGGAATTTTTTTGCCAGCATCTGCGAAAGTGGAGTCACATATTTCATCAATGTGTCTTTCTTTATGCCTTCTGCCATAAAGTCGACATAGATGCCGTATAGCGGTTCGCTCGTGGCAAGAAGGCGGCCGTCGTCGGCATAGATATTCCCTCTGTTAGAGCGGATTTCCCGGTCTTTTTTTACTGTTTCCTGTTTGCCGAGTTCGCGCCACATAGGGCCTTCGGCATATTTAATCTTGAAAATGCACACAAGAACCGCAATAAATATCAGGGACAAAAACAGCGTAATCCAACCATACCGGCTGATTGCTATATTCTTCGATTTTCCTTCAGACTTTTTCGCCATCTCTATTTTCCCTTACTACTTATTTCTTTTCTAATTTATAGATCGGTTCTTTCGGTTGTTTCAGGTCTACTCCATTCTTTTGGACTAAATTTTCAACTTTAGACTCACGGCTGACTCCCATTAGTTGAGCCGATATGGTAAGCGATTCGTATTTCGCGTCTTTCAGTTCCCGCTGAAGCGATTCTATTTTTGCCATTTTTTCGATACAACTGTATCTGTTGCTGATATATAAGACGATAATGATAAAGACAGTGATGATAAAACGGGCGTTTTTCCAAAAGAAATCCTCGGTGAGGACAGTCCCACCCAGAATGTACATGATTTTCTTTTTTATGTCTTTTACCGTCATCTTATTTTTTTTCTGCAATCCTTAGCTTCGCGCTCCGCGAGCGGGGGTTGCGTTCTTCTTCCTCCTTTGATGGAGTGATTACTTTATTATTTATTAATTTAAACGGGGTTTCGAAATTTCCGAAAAAGTCTTTTTCCACCTTCCCTTCGAAATTGCCTGTCTTGAAGAAATTCTTGACAATGCGGTCTTCGAGTGAGTGGTAGGTGATAACGGATATCCGTCCTCCCGGTTTCAGTATATCAAGGGCTTGCTGTAGCATTTCTTTCAATGTCTCCATTTCCTCGTTTACCTCTATGCGCAATGCCTGAAAGGCCTGAGCCAGTATCTTTTTTTCTTTTTCGCCCCTGCCCAGGAAAGAATTAAGTGTGCTTAGCAGGTCACTTGTTTTCCTGTAAGGATTCTCTTTCCTCGTTTTTGCAATAGCTGAGGCTATGCGGCGCGATTGTTTCAGTTCGCCATAGAGGTAAAAAACATCTGCCAGCTTTTCTTCGCTGTATGTATTCAATACCTGCGCAGCGGTTTTACCTCCTTTACGGTTCATACGCATATCAAGGTCGCTGTCTTCGAAGCGGAACGAGAAGCCCCTGTCTTCTGCATCGAAGTGATGGGACGAAACACCCAGGTCGGCTAGTATGGCATCTACTTCGTCCACATCGTAATAGCGTATAAAATTCTTCAGATAGCGAAAATTGCTACGTACGAAAGTGAACCTGCCGTCAGCCTGAATATTATTAATGGCGTCCTCATCCTGGTCGAAGGCGTACAGATGGCCTTTCTTGTTTAAACGGGACAGGATTTCCCGTGAGTGCCCTCCTCCGCCGAATGTAACATCTACACAAATGCTGTCAGGACGGATATTCATCCCGTCAACACTTTCGTGAAGCAGAACCGGTATATGATATGCATCAGCCATGATTAGTCGTTTTGTGAGCTATTATTCATCAAAGCCTGAATACGGGAACTGAAATCCTCCGCGGGAATCAGCGTTTTATCCAGAGCATCGTTTGTCCATATTTCAATCGTATTGTCTACGCCCAGGAATCTGACTTCGGTAGAGATACCCACCATCTGGCAGTATCGCTTAGGTATGAGTATCCGTCCGTTTGTATCCATTTCCAGCCGTTCGGCATCTACTACAAACTGGCGGAACAAGGCTTGTTGCTCCATATCCCATCTGTTGAGGCGCGAACGTAGTTTAGTAAGTTCTTCTTCCCATACCTGCAAAGGGTATAGGACAAGGCAGTCCTGAAAAAGATCTTTCCTGAGTATCAATGTATTCTGGCCGGATGATTGTAAAATCTTCCGGAAAGCCGCAGGTACAAAAAGCCGTGCTTTTGCATCTATCTTAGCTTCGATATTTCCCAAAAATTGTAACATTAATACTTTGAATTTTAACAATATACAATAATCGACGTAAAGTTATAAAAATTATACACTTCCCCCCACCTTTCCCCACTTAAAATATACGAAAAAGTTATTAACAGAAAATGAACAAGTTATGAACAGATTGTTAACAGGGTGAAAATATTAGCTATTAACTACTTAATATGACATTTTCCTGTAACTAACATTTTGGGGAAATAGTACATGTTAATAATTAATAGGCTGATTACTGGGCTTTTGCTAATTCCTAAGGTAGGTTTTCTATTATTACGCCTTTGTAATAATCAATTTTTATATCGTATAGTCCGTTTTTGTCTTCAAAAATAGTCTCCTTTTCTCTTGTTAATCTTTTGAAGGACTGGGGGTCAAATGCTAATTTTTCGGCAGGTTTTCCAAACGATAAAGATATTGATTGTGCATATACCCCGTTTTTGTCTTTAACGATAGCGCCCAAAAACGAAGAGTGTCCGCAGGAGTCAGTAGATTTATATGCGTGTACCACTTCAAATGAGGCGGCATCGTACGATAGAAAAGCAGACGGGGTTGACTGCATAAATATCATACTATTTGATTTTATATAGCAGTCATATTGCTCGAAGTTATATGGGTCGGCTCCCGCAATAATATCATCGTTATAATATATTCCTGACTTATCAAGGGTGTAACCATGAGCCAGTATCTGAAATGTGGAAGGATCATAATTTGTAATTTGCCCGTCCCTGAAAACATGGTTCTTGTCTTTGGCATATCCCTCATTGTGAAGTACTATAAATGTTTCAACATCAGCATCGATGGGTTTCTCTAAAAAGTAGACATACTTTTTGTCCCTGCTATAGCCATCGGTGTAAAAACCTGACAGGCCTCCCAGTACTTCAAATGTATGAGGATCGGCATCTTTTAGTCTTATCCCTCTATAAAAAACAGATTTATTATCTTTCGCATATAAAGAAAGGTCTAGCCCTCTTTTGTCTTTAACTAAGCTAAAACTGGCGGGAATAACGTCCCTGACAATTATTCTATTGGAGGCTTCGGTGTAATATACCCTGTTTCCCTTTACAGAGTAGCTGCAAACAACAGGGTCGCACGACAGGCATGACAGAGCATTGAGTAAAAATATGAAACTTAATAATACTCTGATCATGCTAAAATATTATTTGACGAAGGAAATACATTCGTCCAGATTCAGGGACTTTTGCTCTCCCGAAACCATATCTTTCAGTGTGATTTTGTTTTCGTTTATCTCGTTTTCTCCTACAATGGCGACATAAGGAATCTTGTTAGAATCGGCATACGACATTTGCTTTTTCATTTTCGCCGCTTCGGGGAATATTTCGGTTGAAACTCCCGCCTGACGCATTTTTGCGGCCAATGGTAATATATGCGCTTCTTCTTTTTCGCCGAAATTGACGAACAGCACCTGTGTGTTCTGGATGGAATCTTTGGGGTATAAGTCGAGCTGATTTAGCACATCGAAGATACGGTCTGCACCGAAAGAGATGCCGACACCGGATACACCTGCCATGCCGAAAATACCGGTAAGGTTATCGTAACGCCCTCCGCCCGATATGCTGCCTATCTGCACATCCAGCGCTTTCACTTCTATAATGGCGCCTGTATAATAATTAAGCCCCCGGGCTAGTGTCAGGTCTATTTCGAGGTCGGAGCGCATGCCTGTGACCTTTAGTTTATTGAGGATAAACTCAAGTTCTTCGGCGCCTTTTACTCCTGTTTCGGAATCTTTGAGGACAGTCTTTAAGGTATTAATTTTTTCCTCGTTGGTACCTTGCAGCAGGATAATCGGTTGAAGCTGGTCGATGGCTTTCTGAGGAATGCCTTTCGAGGCAAGTTCTTCGTTCACTTTATCCAAGCCGATTTTGTCCAGTTTATCTATAGCAACGGTTATATCGGTAATCTTGTCCGATTCGCCAATAATTTCGGCTATACCCGACAGTATTTTACGGTTATTCAGCTTGATGCTTACACGAACGCCGAAGCGGGTGAATATTTCATCGGCAATCTGAACGAGTTCAACTTCATTGAGAAGAGAATCGGAGCCAACGATATCTACATCGCACTGGAAGAACTCACGGTAACGTCCTTTTTGCGGACGGTCGGCACGCCATACCGGCTGTATCTGGTAACGCCTAAACGGGAACGAAATTTCGTTGCGGTGCATCACTACATAGCGGGCAAAGGGAACGGTGAGGTCGTAGCGCAGGCCTTTTTCGGATATTCTGGTAGCTAGGCGGGGTGAGTTTCTCTCCAGTAATTCCTCGTTATTCAAGTCTTTGAGATAATCCCCTGAGTTTAATATTTTGAAAAGCAGTTTATCGCCTTCTTCTCCATATTTTCCCATCAGTGTCGACAGGTTTTCCATTGCCGGAGTCTCTATCTGCCGAAATCCGTATAGCTTGAATACTTCGCGGATGGTATCGAAAATATAGTTACGTTTCGCCATTTCTTCGGGCGAAAAATCTCGGGTTCCTTTCGGGATTGAAGGTTGTGACATAGCTTATCTAATTAAAAATATTCGGACTGCAAAGGTAAAAATAAGTTGTGAGTAATGGATTATGGCTGAGATTATTTATTCTAATAGCGTGTAATCCCCTTCCATCTCTACTCTTATTTCTTGTTGCCCCTTGTATGGTATACGTTGGGGTTTCAGCCCGATAAGGCTAATTTCGATATCGCCTCTGAAACCGCTTGGGAATGTAAGCATTGCTACCCCGTCCAAATCGGATATCGCACCGATATTAGTTCCTTTCAACTTAATGCTTGCTCCGATAAGGGGAGCTTTGTTGCTATCCAGCACGATTATTTTTATGTGTTTTTTTCCCAGAAAAGGAGCCATTAATGCTTCTATTTCTTTATCTATGCGGTCGGAATAATGTAAGCGGGACATATCCAGCGTGAGGAAGTAATATCCTTGTTTCTGTAGCATTACGGGTTGTTTATATACTAATGTTCCGTCAGACAATATATACATAATATAGCTCTTGCCCGGTGATAAAGTTATTGAGGCTTGCCCTGCTTTGAAGACCTGTAGTTTGTCATATGGGTCTGTCTTTGTAGTATCCACAAAGACGATATATTTTGCACGGTGCATATCTTCGTTCTTAAAAGAAAGATTGAGATTTGAATATGCGTATCTGTTTTGAGGCTTAGATAATAAATCCAACGCTTCCTCATACCTTGTATATCCTTTCTGTGCAGAAGTAGAATGAGAGACTTTTACAGGAACTTTTTTAGTATTCCATGACGTTTCTTTTGTGTTCAATACATGTATGTAGTTATAGCTTGATGTTATCTGTTTAGGTTTGATGAGAACATCCTGTTTTTGCTGACACAGTTTTGTCTGCAATTCCTGTATCTGTCCCCCGTACATATATTCGAGCCGTAGAATATAGTCGCCATCTTTTACTTTTTTCAGGTTAAAGCGAGCCTGAGAAGAGTACTCCTGCCTCAACATTTTATCTTTTTCCCAAATGGTATACCAGAATGAATATCCTGAAGGATTTTCGATAGATATTGTCACCGAATCTGTTCCATAAGGCTGTATATTGTAGTTGATAGGGCAAGTGTCTTTGTTGCGGAAAATTATGGAATCGGATATGTTGCCTGAAGTTACTTTATAATAACGGGCATTGGGGTTGATATCCAAAGAACACGGTATTTTTACCTGTTGTCTGGACAAAAGCCACCCTCGTCCGAATATTTCTAATACTGCTTCACCAGGCAGAGAACCCTTACTGTTAATCTTTTGTATATCCAGTTTATAATCTTTTTCCGATAACACAAACATTTCGGCAGAACCCAGCGATTGGATTTCCAATAATTTATGTTTGGCTATTTTGCCATTTCTGTATAGATTGACCCTGATCTTATATTCTATATCTGCATGGGAAAAAATCTTTTGTGGGAGCGTGTATTGTATTTCTTTATTTACAGAAAAGGGTATAGTGTCGATTAATAAGGTCTGAGGAACAAAAACGGAATCATCCCATGCTTTCTTTACACTTTCGGTGTATACATAGATTAATATATAGTCCTTATCCGAGTAATTGTTATCGGGTTCAGTTACCAGCATGGAGAGAGTTGGCGGGTTTTCTTTCAGATGTTTCCGGTTATCTATTTCTACCGACAGGTTATAATCGGAGGTAATATAATCGAATGATTTCAAGAAAAGGTTTTCTTTGTCATATTTGTCTTTTTCTTTACTGAGGTAAATGCCAACATTGCCATCTGTAAGATATGGGCATTCTTCATTTAGTATAATACTGTTTATGTAAGTTTCTTTATAGTTCATGTTCTTTTTAATTGGGCTGCTATACAGTATATTAGCAGAAGTTCCATAAAACTGGATATAGTCAAAGTCGCTGGCATTGACGTTTATGGGTATGGTATCTCCGCACTTATATTCGGTTTTAGCAAAAAGCGAATTCTTCTCTTGTGGGGCAAATGGCCACAGCACGGGTATATCCTTTATGTCTTTCTGCTCGTCCCATATCTCAAAATCATATTTTATCCCATTGTTATAAACGGTCATAGGAGTTCTGTCTTTTAAGAGATTATCCAGAGACACCAGCTGCGTAAGGGGGTCGGGCTTATATACTTTGTTGAGGTAGTGAACAAATATATCCTCCAGAGGATTACCATTGTCATCGTAAAAAAACAATGACGGGTTTTTGGTATATCTTATTACTGCATAGTTGAAATTGTCATTTGTATAAAGCCCGGAAAGGATTTTATCCCCTTGCTTCATTACCTGCCAGTAATGCCCGTGGGGCAGGGGTGGCATGGTATCTGTGGCGGCGTATGTAGCAACAGGCTCCGATAAATCCAGAGAAGATACGACAGATATTTTATAACTATCCAGTTCTGAAAGGTTCACGGCATTGTACATATATATACTATCCTCATGGAATACGGGAGTTTTCTCTTGGGAATGCAGAAAATTGGATAAAAAAAGAAGCAGGGACAGGGTGTGTAGTTTATTCATCATTATATGTACTGGTCTTGTAAAATCTCAGCCAAATTAATGAAATGCTTTCAATAATCAAAAGAGATTCATGATAAATAGGCTCTATAATAAAGAATAATCCTTGTATATTTGTATAAAGCAAATTTAGTAAATATGAGTGAGACCGTATATGATTGCGTTGTTGTAGGTGGTGGCATTAGCGGAATTACCTTTGCCCACTATCTCAAAAAAGAAGGTAAGACGGTATTGATACTGGAGAAAAATGAAAATCCGGGTGGTCAATTGCAAACAGGGCATCTATCCTCTCAACCTGATTACTGGTACGAACTCGGTTCTCATACCTGCTACAACTCATATACAAGCTTACTATCCATCATAAAAGAAATTGGGAAAACAGATCTCATAGAGCCTCTCTCCAAACATAGCTTTGTATTATACGCTTCAGGCAAGATAAAAAGTATTGCTTCGGAAGTATCGAAGCTTTCCTGCCTGTTTCACTTTCCCAGATACTTCTTTTCTGATAAGACAGGGAAGACTACTCGTGAATATTTCCGCCCGATAGTAGGCCCATCCAATTACGACCGCTTATTTACCAATGCTTTCAAAGCTGTTATCTGTCAGCCCGCAGACGATTATCCTGCCGAAATATTTCTGAAGAAAAGAAAGGACAGAGAGAAAGGAATCTCGCGGCGCTTCACATTCAAGGGTGGGTTATCTTCATTTATTAATGCGGTGATAGAGAAGGATAATATGGAGGTGAATACCCAATCGAAAGTTACCGGAGTAAAAAAAGAGGGAGAGATATTTCAAATAACAACCGGAAACGGACAAACATTTAAGGCGCAAAATATAGCATTGGCAGCCAATCCCAAAATATCATCAGATTTGTTACAAAGTATAGAACCGGAACTGGCAGAGCTGTTATCCTCCATCCCTATTTTTGAATCTGAATCAGTAAATATAACTATTGCAAAAGATAAGATAGACCTGAAAAAGATAGCTGGTATCATCTCCCTTTCCAACGAGTTCCTGTCAGCTGTATCCAGAGATTTAGTCGATGATGACAGATATAGGAGCTTCACTTTTCATTTTGAGAAAGGGAAGAAAACCGAAGTGGAAAAACAGGATTTGATATGCAGGGTATTAAATATCTCTGCGTCTGACATTATAGAAATCAAATCAATGGAACACAGTCTTCCGGCTATGCGCCTCCGGCACTTGCATATGGATGAGAAAGTACAGGCTGTAAGGAAAGATAAGAATGTCTATATGCTTGGAAACTACTACTATGGTTTATCACTGGAGGACTGTGTAAACAGATCGAAGGATGAGTTTGAACGGTTTATAAAATAACCACCCCCTCAAATGAAAAAACGAAAAATAGTCCTAAAAATTTAAAGTCCGTAGGACTGGTTACATGGATAACCCCGGGTAAGTGAAACGCAACCCGGGGCAAAAAACAGACCGGGTTACGGAACTCCGTAGGAGTTCAACCATCCTCCCAAAACCATCTTTCATCCAAATCAATACCCTGTTCTACAAAAAAACGCTTTATTTCTTCCTGAAAACTCTCCTGTTTATGGTGTTCCTGCTGGTTTTTGATATAGTTGATAATTGTATCCCGTTCTTTGTATGAATAAGTGAGTGCACAATATTTTATAGCCCATCCATCAAAATCGGGGAAAAGTCCCGATTTTTTTATCCATATTGAAGAAGATACTTTTATGTCTTTTATATAATCTGCTAAAGCTACCGACGGGTGCAGATCGGAAAGGATATGTATGTGGTCTTCCATTCCATTGATACGAAACAGTATACATTGTTTGTTTTTGATAATTCCCCAGATGTATTTGTACAAATCGACAGAGTGTTCCTTGTTAATACTCTTCTTGCTCCCTTTTGTACGAAAAATAATATGATATAGAATTTGACGGTAAGCAGCCATTTTTCGTGTTTTTGTTATAAAGTTAGTCTTTTTTGTTAAACTCCTACGGAGTTCCAAGGGTGATGAGATGACACGCTATCCCCGGGTTGCGTTTCACTTACCCGGGGTTATCCATGTAACCAGTCCTACGGACTTCAAATTAAGCATATATCCTGTGCATATTTGAAGATGAAGCTACTGAAACAGTAGTATCATTCCTGCCTCAGATGAGAAATTCCCAACTCGAAGATAAAGATAAAACAAAAGAAATGAAAGAGCATCTTACTCCCTCTCCTTCGGAGAGGACTGGGGTGAAGTGATATATGTTATCTCTTTCGCTCCTGTCAAAGCCTCATGCGTTAGGCTATATCCGCTCAACGCCTTACCATCTACACGTACTTCCCTGATATAATCAGCTGCTACGTCCTGAGGTTTTACCACATTGATAACCACCTTATCAGACTTATAGTATTTTGGGTCAAGCCGGATAGTTATCTTATCGAATGTCGGCGTTGTCAGTGTATAATCAGGTTTGCCCGGACATTCAGGATAAAAGCCCATCATACTGAATACGGCCCAGCCCGAAATGGTTCCGGTATCATCATTGCCCGGCAATCCTCCGGGAGTATTGGTGAAATGGTCTGCCAATATCTGTTTTACAAGTTTCTGTGTACGCCACTCTTCTCCTTTTATCTGGCTGAATAGATACGGATAGTGTATATCCGGCTCGTTGGTAACATCAAAATAGCCGTTATCAAATACCGACTGTAGTTTATCGACAAAGCTCTTCTTACCACCCATCAGTTTCATCAGTCCCGGTATATCATGCGGAACAGCGAATGTATAGTTCCACGCATTCCCCTCATGAAAGCCGGGATTAGGCTCGAAATCTGCGCCTTGCAATGGGTTGAAAGGAGTTAAGAACTCTCCGTTTGGCAGAATGGGTCTGAATGTACCGTATTCTTTGCTATAGTAATGTTTGTAGCCCATCGAGCGCTTATAGAATTTTTCGGCATCTTCCTTTTTACCAAGGTCTTTAGCCAGTTCGGCAAGTGTCCAGTCTGCCATATAATATTCTAAAGCATGAGATACGGAGTTGTCATATTTTTCCCTCAATGGCACATAGCCCAGGTTCATATAATCATCATTATCGGGACGCAACAGATTTTGAGGACCCGGTGTAGTCGCCGATTTAATAAAAGCTTCGTATGCTGTGTTGATATCAAAGTCCCTCAACCCTTTCATCCACGTATCGGTTATAACAGGGATAGCCGGGTCGCCCTCCATCGTAAACGATTCGCGGGAATATAGCTCCCATTTTGGCATCCAGCCCGATTCCTTATACATATCCACCATGGTGCGCACCATTTGCAGCTGGCGGTCAGGATAGAGCAATGTCATCATCTGGTGCAGATTGCGGTAAGTATCCCACAATGAATAGACTGTATAGCGGTTTTCTTTTGTTGTCTTGATTTCAGCACTTTCCATCGCCGGATATTGTCCGTTTACATCCTGTAAGATATTAGGATGTACCAACATATGATAAAGCCCTGTATAGAATACTACTTTCTGGTCTTCTGTTCCTCCCTCGACCATAATGCGCGAAAGGTCGTCGTTCCACATCTTACGTGCGGCAAGGCGGATGGCATCAAAGTCGGGCTTAGGCTGCTCTTTCTCAAGATTCATACGTGCATTTTCAATGCTCACGAACGAAACACCCATCTGTACTTCCACCGTTTCACCTTCCCGGCAATTGTAGGTAAAATAAGCACCGATATCGTCTCCGGCTATTTCCTTCTCATACTTGGTATATAACTTATATTTTCCGGCATCCTTGTTCCAATCGTTTTCCCACTCGTGTCCGGGACGCTGAAACTTCCAATACCCTGATTTTTCGGGTTTCTTACTTACACGCATTACAAAGTAAATAGGAAATACCGCCTGATTCTGAGTATAACAGAATGTCCCCAAAAGTTTTGTACCTTCTATTTCTGTATCACTCACCTTGCGCACCATTGCTCCGGTTTCATTTGTCAGCCCTTCTCCCAGATTCAGCAGAATATGGTTCTGCCCTTGCGGGAAGGTAAAGCGGGTTATCCCTACACGCGGTGTAGCACTGACCTCCGTTTTTATATTGTACTTTGTCAGATAGTTAGTATAATAGCCGGGAGTGGCTTTCTCGTCTTTGTACTTACTGCCATATTTACGATAATCCACCTCCAGTTCACCACTGACAGGCATCAGCAACAGACTACTCATATCAGGACAACCTACACCGCTCAGATTTACATGGGCATAGCCTGTAAATACACTGTTATCATACGAATAAGGAGTAGACCACCAGCCTGTATCCTTATCGCGTTTGTTTTCGGGTGAACCCATTACATTGAACGGGGTAACCGACATAAAACTCTGCGGGCACATAGCCCCGGGATTCGTTGTGCCATAGTTAGTCGTTCCTATGAAGGGGTTTACATAATCAACAGGCTCTGTTTGAGCAGAAATAGTTGTGCTCAAAGCTATAAAAAGGGATAGAAATATTTTCTTCATTCTTATTCTTCATTTACTCTCTTTTGTCATTCTGAACGTAGTGAAGAATCTCACTCCTCAAAATACAAGAGACTCTTCGTTTCACTCAGAATGACAGGGTATTATTTCAAAAAAGTGACAAAGGTGACACTTTTTTATATGTTTTGTTTGTCACGTTTTTGTATTATTAATGCGAATCAGGGGTTGAAAGCAGCTCAACACCTGCCTGAAAGGCAGAATCTTCATAACCGTATGCAAGCGCAGCGTAGCTTACGCAGCAAGGGGCAATTACACTCCCCCTGCCCGAAGCGGCAGGACACACAGTATGTCCTGTCTTTCAGACAGCTGCTATTGCTCATCCTTTTTCCGCAGGTCGATGACCCGCGGTTATGAAGATTTGGCTTTTCAAGCCATTTCTCAACTTCTGATTGGCATCATTAATGGATAGCATTATTGCAACATTTCGCAAAAGTAGGGGCAATCCCTTGTGGTTGCCCGTATTTGTAATAAACGGGCAGGGACAAGCCACTGCCCCTACAGCTATCGTCTATATAATAGATAAATTATTATTTATTTGATGCATTATAACCCTCAGCAACAATTGTATAGTTAGATATATTCTTAGGTATATCCAATTCTATAACTCTTTTCTCTCCGGCAAGCAGGTTGATATATCCGTCAGAGAAATATGCCGGAAGCAATACCTCTTTGGTGTTTTTATCAACTGCGTTGAGCTTTACAGCAGCAGCTAATACTTTTGACGGATTGGATACCTCCACCAGAATTTTACCTTTGCTGTTGGTTGTTTTAATATCTACTGTTGTAGCCGCCAATGTATTCATCTCTTCATACGACTTACTATTACCATCTGTCATCCAGTAATCGTTGATGGACACAACCTTACCGTTAGCGTCTTTTAGTTCAAGACGGGCAAGATATAATTTAGGCAGGTTGTTACCTTTTTCCGGAACGAAACATTTAGTTGCCGAATTGGCTTTTGCATCCAGTTTTATATTTTTCTTATACAGTTCTTTACCCTGTAAATCGATATAGCGTAGATTTGCCGTTACTGATTTATAATCGTGCAATGTAGTGTTGATAATCATTACATCATTTTCAGGCAGGTTCATCTGTATATGAACAGGTTCACAGGCTTTCTTCGCACCGAAATAAGAACCCGGCGTTTCATAGTCATACGTATATGTCTGCCATATCATGCTCGGCCATGCCGGATGGCTCATCCAGAGTACAAGGCCAGTTGTATTGTTCCACATCTTGCTGTTCCATGCTTCGAGCATATTGCGCCATGCATCGTAACATACAAACTGGGATTTGCGGGAGAAGTCTTCCATACCGCTTGCTTTACCATAGCGGTCTACGGCATTGATAAAGTCACCAAAATTCTGGGTAGTATGGTGCAGGTCGTGGTATGCCCATACATCATTGATAGGCCACTGGTCTTCCGGTGCTATAAACTTACGGATTGTATTTGCCGTAGGGATGGCATAGCTACCCATTTCGGTATTGAATCCTTTTGCATTCACGGTATAATATTTTGACGGGTCTTTGAAATATCCCCAAGGGCCGCTTGTTCCCATATTCAAATAACGCGATTGTCCGTGATAATGGCGTGTAGGGTCTTCTTTTGCCACCATTGCCGATATACTCTGTTCCAGTTGTTTCGGCAGGAAACCTTCGTTACGCGGACACCATACAGCTATAGACGGATGATTGCGAAAACGCTTAACGGCATCGGTTGCATTCCTTACAAATAATGGGAAATCACTCGGCTCTACCGTATCGTCCGTTGTAATCCAAAAGTCGTTCCAGACAAGCATACCATACTCATCGCACAGTGCATAGAAATCCTCTTCGGTGGTTTCACCTGTCCAGTTACGAATCATATTGAAGTTCGCATCTTTATGCAACCTGATATATGGTTCTAAACGTTCTCTCGAAACACGCTTCATACCGTCATCCATACCCCAGTTGCCACCACGGCAGAATATTCTTACACCATTTACCCTGATAACCAGAAACGGCCCCACAGGGTCATCGTTTGACAATGCCTGAAGGCCTGATGTATCAGCATCTTTTGCAATAACGGGCAGGTTGTTTTCTTTATCAAACAAAACACGGTCGATATAATCGAAAACAGGCTTTCCTTTATTTACTGTCTCATTCGGCGTATAAAGAACACGCTTGTTCCGGTTATTTTCGTTTACCATCAGTTCATACGACATTTCCCTGATACCGAATTTTAGTTTTTTCATATCAGAAAACCGGTTGTTTACCTGCATGGTCAATTCCAGGTCATATAACTCAGGTTTTCCATAACCATTTGGCCACCACAGGCGGGGATTTTTTATATTCAGTTCGCCGAACTGTTCAGGTGTAAATGTTATTTCTTTTTCCTCGTTAGGAGCAAGTGTGCATGGTTGCGAAACATTTATATTTTCTATTTTGGCCGTAAGTGTACCATTTACCGTTTTAGAAGTGATATTCTTTACAATGGCTTTGATCGTGATTTTGGCCTGTGTAGTATCCGGTAACAGAATATCTGTAGTCACAAGCGGGTCGCCTAACACAATGTCGCCGCCAGCCATTAGCCGTACATCCTGCCAGATACCTGTGTTACGGTCGCGGATTCCCGGAATCCAGTCCCAACCGATGGAAGATATAAATGTAGGGCCATCAGTACTGAGTACACCTCCGTTAAGCCCCTGTCCGGCGACCATCGATTGCTCGTGAGGGATTCCCGGATTATAGGGAGGGAAGACATGGACGGCAAGTACATTCTCGCCTGCTTTATTTACGAGGTCGGTAATATTGAATTCGCCACGGATAAAGGCGCCCGTCATATCTCCCAGATTTTTTCCGTTCAGATAAATATCGGCCCTGTAGTTAATACCGTTGAACAGTAAACGCAATTGTTTGCCTGCTGCATCCCCCGGCACTGTAAATTTACATCTGTACCACCAGTCGGTACGGCTTAGCGATTCAGGGATATTCATATTGTTCAGTCCGAAATACGGGTCTGGATATATTCCCTGATTGACAAGGGTTGTAAGTACCGTTCCCGGTACGGTAGCATTATACCATGCAGAAGTATTCAGTTGCGGGTCAAATATGGATTTACCCGACTCCAGAACGGTTTTTCCATCAGTCAGTTCCCAACCTTCGGTAATAATCCATTCCCCTGTCTGAACGGGCATAAGGGTAGTTGGTATGTTTCTTTTGGCAATACGCTGAGACGTTTGAAAAGGGGCTTTCCCTTTGGGTAATTCTGCTTCGGGCTGTGGTTGCCTCAGTCCCGGCCATAATTGCCCCGGAATAAAATCCTGAGCGTAAATGTTTGAAAATGATAGCATCATCAGTATCATCAAACCTACATACAATTTCGATTGTTTTTTGGTAATCATTGGTAAGATATTAATCGGTTATAGTTATTTATCATCTGGCATTATCTGATAGCAATAAGGATTATCTAAAATGAATATCCGTCTTAATGCCTAACCCCTCCCCACCTCCGGTGGTGCTCCCCTTCTGCGAGAGGAGAGTTCTGGTTTTTCATCCTTAGCTAAAATTCCGAACAAACGATGGAAAGCCAGTGATTGTCCCCTTTTGATAAAGGGGACGAGCGAAGCGGAGGGGTTAGACAAGATACGCATTAGGTATAAATACGGATATTCATTTTATATTATCATTATATGCTTTCCATATTGTATATGATAGAATTGCTTTCTATAATAATAACAACTTTAGGCATTGTTTCCCTAGTAGACAAAGGTAATATTTTTGATGACAGGATGTTTGGATTCTTGCTAAAGTTAACTAGATGAGCGAGATATTAATGAAAAAGGGAGTAATTTGAATTACCCCCTCTCAATATGATAAATTTAAGCTGTTTTCGTTTCCTTTCGCTTTTTTACAGCCTGTTTACTTTTTCTCTTGACAAAAAACATATAGTAGCCTGTGAGCGGAAGGCTTGCTCCAATAAGAGAAAATATACAAGTGAATATTTTCGACCAGATACCCCAATAATTGCCTACGTGTAATGAATATACCCAGGCAAATACTCTGGTTGATTTTGGTTGATCTTTGAATAAGGTGGTTTCGATGATATCGCCTGTCCTTTTATCAAATTTGTGCTGGTCGGCAGAGCGTGATGTCAGATACGATTTCTGGTGAATTGTGGCAGAACCATCCTGTATCCGGATATATTCGTAATCAGGATTGGAAGCCTGCAATGTGCTGAGTACCGTTTGCCAACTGGATACATTCAGTTCCTTTTTATCCTCTTGCTGCCTGCCACCTCCGTGCCCACGAGCTTCTACGGCTTCGGCGCCAAATATCTTATATAATCCGTTGCGGTACCATTCGAATGACCAGAACATACCTGTGAGTGCGCAGATAAGCAGCACCAGACAGGCATATGCCCCCAGCACATTGTGCATATCGAAGAAAAGGCGTTTTTTACCTTTCTTTAGCTGTACTTTAAAACGGCTCTTGCTCCACCGTCTGGGCATCCATACGATGAATCCGGTAATCAGTATAAATACAAAAAGCAGGGTGGAAATACCTACAGTATATTTGCCCCATGTGTGGCTGCCATCCATCAGCCAGCGATGCAGTGTCATAACTGTATAGAAAGGGCTCTCCCGGAATTTATAGATTCCGGTAACTTCGCCTGTGTACTGGTTGACAAAGGCCGTAACCCTGAAACCCTCGGCAAGCGTCATTCTGTAAGTACGTGCGGGGTCGTCAGATACCTGCACACTGGTTACCGAGTTCCCTTCGAGTTGGGCGTTTGCTTTCGGTATTAGTTCGCCCAGCGGCATAGGATTGCCTTTTATATCTTTTATAAAGTAATGGGAAGGGTTTGATAACTCCAGTATTTCATCCTGAAATACAAGGATGGCTCCTGTAAGGCAAACGATTGTGATAATAATTCCTACAGGAATGGATAGCCATTTGTGAAGCTTTTTTAAGAAAATTCTCATGATTTAGGGGCTCCCTAATCCCCCAAGAGGGACTTGCAGAGAGGGTGATTTTTTTATTGGTTTATATTCTTTTACTCATTTTTCGTTTTCTTGTTGTGGCTTTGCTCTAAGCCTCCCTTTTGGGACAGGGTTGTTAAGTTCTGATTTAATTGCCTCCACTTTCAAGTGGAGGAATATGGTTTAGAATCAGAGAATGGCTTTAGCCGAACCTTTTTGACTAAAGTCGTTCCTTAGATGCCTTTTATGAGGGTGTGTCAAAAGTAAAACATCTCTATCAAATTGCTACTCTCTTTGTCATTGCCTCGCCTTCGCTTCGGCGAACGTTGTTTCTGAGTGCAACGAAGAATCTCGACCTACTAGATACGAGATGTTTCACTCCGTTCAACATGACAAAAAGATATGATAAAATACTTTTGACACACCCTCCAATATCAGAACTTAAAAGCCCTGCCCAAAGGGGAGATCAAGAGGGGCACAAAAGAAAAATCCCGGTGTCTGAGCTTAGCTAAAACACCGGAATTAAACTATCGTCAAAGTTAAGTAATTCTTTAAACTATCATCGATGCAAAGGTCGGGGTTATTTTCTTATCCCGCAATCGCAATAAATGATGATAATTATGTCTTTTGCTAACAATAAATAGTGATCAGAACCTGTAAGATACTACTCCTGCAAAGTTACGAGGATCAATCTGGTTGATGTAACCGCCACGGTAATAGGAGTTATAACCTGTTTCGTCGAATATGTTATTGAAGAATACGCGTGCTGTTACCTTCTTGTAGGTATATGCCAACTGTGCATTAACAGTAGTATAAGCAGGCATATCGAATGGTTTGGTTCCTACCGGCGAGCCGTGTCCGTCAGGAGAAAGGCTGTATTCGTTCACCGGGCGATCTCCTACATAGTATGCTCCTAGCCCGACAGAGAAACCTCTGACAGGGCCTCTGTCTACTGTATAATATACCCATCCGTTAGCTGTATGCTTTGGCGCATTCATTGGTGCAGAACCGTTTACATACGAAGGGCTGTCTGCATACCGTGCATTCAGGTAGGCATATCCTAACATTACCTGTAGGTTAGGCAGGATACGTCCGTTCAGTTCTACTTCTATACCGTCTCTTTTCAGCGTTCCGGCTTTATAGTAATATCCTGTAGCAGTATTAGTACCTTCCAGATATTCAGCATTCGTGAGGTTCTCTGTTCTGATGCTGAAATATGTGAAGTTGAAGCGTAATCTGTTATCCAGCCAGTCCGATTTGAATCCTGCTTCCCACTGCTTTGTTGTAGACGGGCCTGCCTGCGTAACGCTGTCAGTCAGGATTTGTGCAGCCGACCTCAGGCTTGTGCTGGTAGTATAAGATCCGAATACATTTACGTTCTTGATAGGAGTAACCATCAATCCGAACATAGGATTCCAGGCGTCGCCTTTCGTTGTTCCGGCAGTGGCATTGATAGTGGAAATAGAGCTGTAACGAAGGCCTAGTATCACTTTCAGATATTCGTTTATTGTCATTACCTCCTGTGCCATGATGCCATAAGTTGTATATTTGGATTGTACCGGGTCTCCTGCTCCCGTCAGTTTCAATGCTGAAGGCACATCATTCGATATTTTATTGGCCAGTACGTCGATTGTATCTACTACCATCGAACCAAGATTTGTAGTAGTCGCATCTGCAATCCTGTAGTCGAACCCAAGTTGGAATGTATGTTTTACAGAACCTGTATATACATCCCTGCCGATGAAGTCGAGCTGGAATGTTGAGTTCTTATCATCGCGCAGGTTGCGGGAGATAGTACGCTGCTTGATGTTATAATCTGTAGGTTGGCTTCTTAGTCCGCTTAGTCCTGTAGAAGTATTATCCACATTGTAAGACGAATTGAAGTAAGCGGCTCTTATGCTTATTTTATCAGCAAGCATGCGGGTAATACGGGCAGCATAAGTCAATGTTTTGCTGTTGGTGTTATCATCCCCGAATCCCAGAAATTTGCTATATGGCATATCATAGAGGGCTTCTGTGTCTGCTCCTGCCAGGTTTACTGTACTTGTTACCGGAGTTCTGTTTTCGTTCATATAGTCCATCTCCAGTGTTACGGTCGTCTTATCGTCAGGGCGCCATTCCAGTGAAGGATTGATATATACCTTGTCGGAAGAAACTACAGCCCTGTAGTTATCGGCGCGTTCATAAGCTCCGTTCAGGCGGAAGGCAACAGTATTTTTACTGTCGAGGACAGTTTGCACATCAAATGTGGGACGAACTTGTCCCCAACTGCCTATGCGGAGTGCGACTTCGCCACTGTTGACAAATTTAGGGGTTTTAGTTACCACATTGATTACCCCTCCGGCATTACCGAGGTCGGTGATAACCCCCTGTGTAATAGCAGCAGAACCTTTGATTACCTGTATGCTTTCCACCCCGGCCATATCTGTTTGCATAGACGCTGTCTGAAACTGAGAGTCTGTTCTTACTCCATTTTTCAGTACAGGGATACCGCGGAATCCACGGAGAGACATACTTTCTTTGACCCCTCCGTAAGAACCGAAAAGGGTAACACCCGGTACATTCCGTACGGCATCAGTAATTGTAAGCGCTCCCTGTTCCGATATTACTTTATCCGAAATCACGGATATACTTTGTATCTGTTCGCTGGGGCGCAGTGGCATACGGGTAATCGCATCCAGCTTTTCGGGTTGCTTGTACCGTTCGCCAAACACTTCCACTTCGCTGAGGTTGGCATTGGATACCATATCGAACTGTACGTGTACTTCATCCTCATTTCTCAGGTTTACTTTTTTTATGTTATTGTTGTATCCTACAAAACCAACTTCTACAGTTAGTTCCCTTTTAGGCAGATGCGTTAGCCTGAATTTTCCGAACTCATCCGTAGATACCCCTTTTTGAAGTTCCTTGATTACTACTGTTGCTGAAGCTAAAGGTTCGCCTTTTTCGTCAAGCACCCTTCCTTTTATAACCTGAGCGCTAACAAAGGAAATATTAATAAGCAAAAAGAGAACCAAAGCATAGATTTTTCTCATAGCTAAAATATATTTTGCGTGAATGTTAATCGGTTAAAATAATCGGGGGCAAAGTTCCCCACATTTACCGGGAGGCACAATCACAAAAAATAATGAAATTTAGCTGGATCTATAACAATAAATAGGGATTGGGAGCGGTTGGCAGTCAACAGTCAACAGTCAACAGTCAACAGTCAACAGTCAACAGTTATTAATGTGAATCAGTATTTCGTTTTGTTTATATTATGTGTTCTTTTTTATTCTGCGCGCAATCACAGATTGCTTACCTTACTTTTGGCCGAAGCTCCAAAAGTAAGCAAAAAAGCATTGCGCCCCGCTTCGCCGTACGACCCACCATCGGTTTGCCGGCTGAATGAAGTGATGAAAGATTCATCATTGCAATAATTGGCAGACGATGCTTAAAAGCGCCCGCACTTCATTCTACGCCGCCTGCACCGGGTGGGTACCCCGTACGCTTGCTAACGGCGCTGGCTGACGCCTGATTTGCA
>NZ_QVMO01000041.1 GCF_010501055.1 Dysgonomonas sp. 521 | reverse complement strand
AGCCGGATACGCTGGAAGGTGTACGTCCGGTTCGGAGGCGAGTGCTTGGAAACCGACCATAGCAATATGATACGGCGCTGGGTGCTTAGCCTACATAATAAAGAACTTTTCCCCGTGGTCACAATCATTATTATGGAAGCGTTCCTGAACAAGATGCGCAGGCTGAAAGGCGTCCGAAAACAACTTATCGTGGAAGAAGCATGGAAGGCACTTTCGTCGGCAAATATGGCTGAATATCTCCGCTATATGTATAAGACGGTGCGTAAGTATTTCGGTGAGGCAATCGTGGTTACTCAGGAGGTCGATGATATTATTTCTTCGCCAGTGGTAAAAGAGAGTATCATCAATAATTCGGATTGTAAGATACTGCTCGACCAACGAAAATTCATGAACCGCTTCGATGCTATCCAGTCGCTACTCGGACTGACTGATAAGGAGCGTTCACAGATACTTTCCATCAATATGTCTAACCATCCCGCAAGGCTTTATAAAGAAGTCTGGATCGGTCTGGGCGGTGTGAAAAGTGCTGTCTATGCTACCGAAGTTTCCATGTCGGAATACCTGACTTATACAACCGAGGAATCGGAAAAAATGGAAGTAATGGAGTTGGCTGAAAAGCTGGGCGGCGATATTGAACTGGCGATAAAACAGCTTGCCGAGAGTAAGCAGTAACAAGTATTAAACCGGGGCGACCAACGCCCCATAAACCCCCAAAAAATCATGTTGGAAAAATTAAATAATGAGCAACTGGAAAAGTTGCTGCTTCACGCGATAGGGATGAACCGCATCCTGATGAAAGCATACCTGCCGAATATAGGCTCAGGAGAAGAAAAGGCTTTGGGTGAATCCTTTGATATACTCATGGAAGAGTTCGATGTGAAAGATTGTTTTTTGTCGGAGCCTGCGCCTTTGAGTAAAGGAGTTTCTTTCAGTGAAATTGCACAGCGGCCTTTCACAAGTGGATATGCAGAAGAACGCCGTCGTAAGGAGCAGGATATGAACCTTTTGTGCGGTCGATGGATGGCAGATAATGTCAGACGCGGCATCGAAATTTCCCGTGCAGGGGAACACTATGTCCTCACTTACCTCAAACGCAATGGAAGACCGTCCGATGATCGGTATGTTCTGATATGGATGGACGGGGATATCATCTTTTACGGAGACTGTGTTCGGATTATATCGGTCGCACTCAATACCCAAACTGATACATTAATGATTTCTCCGGGTACGGACTATACCCGTCAGACGGAAGAAATAAAGTAGGGAGGAAACGGTCATGTGCAAAAGAAACAGGAGTACGTCCGATCCGCTGAAATGCCAACAATATTTTCTGTTGGAAGAAATAAGAGGGAAATGGGTAAGCTGTGGCGGGGATAGTAGCCGGATGCCGGAAGTGCATATTTATCGCACAGGAGTTTATCATCACCGGATTAAATTCTCTTATGATCCTCATACGGTTTTCAACTGTCCTTTGTGGCATCGGTGGGGTGTAACCTTTTTCTATTTGTACGGGCGCATCCAACTGAGATACGATGCAGAAAGGGACATATTGACACTTTCGGACTATGGCGACTATTACAGGGCAGAGGAGTAGCGACCGGCTACTGCTCTCCCTTTCAAAAGAAGTATCAAACAAATAAAAAGTAAGAAACATGAAACGATTCATTTTAATAATGTGTGTCGCCGTTTTCGGCTTCACATTTCAGGCGAAAGCACAATGGGCGGTTCTCGATCCGTCCAATCTGGTGCAGAACATTCAACAGGTGGTTAAATCCTCTGCTACCGTAAACAATCTGGTAAGTAACGTAAAGGAAACTGTAAAAATCTACGAGCAGGGTAAGCAATACTACGATGCGCTTAAATCAGTCAATAACCTGATCAAAGATGCCCGCAAAGTAAAGCTGACTATCGAAATGATAAGCGAGATTACCAATATGTATTCCGGCGGATTCAACAGAATGGTATCCGATCCCAATTTCAGCGTGAACGAACTGGAAGCTATCGCGCTGGGTTATGCCAAGTTGTTGGAAGAAGGCGGGGCTTTGGTAACGGAACTGAAAAACATCGTTACACCCGGCAACGGACTCTCGCTGTCCGATAAGGAACGTATGGATGCAATAGATCAGATTTATACCAAGATGTGCGATTACCGCAACCTGACCAAGTATTATACCAATAAGAATATCTCCATTTCATTTATCCGCAGCCAGCAAAAGGGTGATATGGAGAGGGTACGTGCGCTCTATGGTAAACCAACGGAAAGATACTGGTAAGCCATGATGTTGTTAGCAGTAGATTTTGAAAACCTGCATCAGATTCTCCGGAATCTGTATCAGGACATGATGCCCCTTTGTGCCGACATGATCGGTGTCGCCAAAGGGGTGGCGGGTCTGGGTGCGTTGTTCTACGTGGCTTATCGTGTATGGAAGTCGCTGGCAAGCGCCGAACCTATTGACGTATTTCCACTCCTCAGACCATTCGCCATTGGTTTGTGTATAATGTTTTTCCCGACCATCGTTTTGGGTACTATCAATGCCGTTATGTCGCCCGTTGTAAAGGGTGCTCACGGCATTCTGGAAAGCCAGATAGAGAACGTGGAATCATTACAGCAACAACGGGATGCATTGGAATATGAGGCACGGGTGCGTGAGGGTAAAGAATGGCTTGTAAATGACGAGGTGTATGAGGAAAAATTCTCTGAACTTGGCATTCGTCAGCTCGGCACAATGGTGTCGATGTGGTGGGAACACACATGGTATAATATAAAAATGTGGTTCCGACAGCTTGTAAGCGATTTCTTTGAATTGCTCTACAACGCAGCCGGACTGACCATTGATACCTTGCGTACCTTCTTTCTGGTCGTCCTGGCTATTTTGGGGCCACTCTCTTTCGCACTCTCCATTTATGACGGATTCCAATCCACACTGACCAACTGGATAGCACGGTATATCAGTGTGTACCTGTGGTTGCCCGTGGCGGACATCTTTTCGGCGGTACTCTCTAAAATACAGGCTTTGATGCTTCAGGCGGATATTGTCGCACTCCAAGACCCGTCCTATATACCGGACGGAAGTAATGGTGTGTATATCATCTTCCTCATCATCGGTATCATCGGCTATTTCAGCGTACCGACCGTAGCCGAATGGATTATCCAATCAGGTGGCGGTGCAAGCGGTGCAATGGGTGGTATCGCCCGTGCCGGAGCATTTACGGCAGGTGTAGGTGGTGCTGTCGCCGGAAACCTAATGGGCAGAGCAGCGGGTGGAGGCAGCAAATCTTCCGGCGGTTCATCCGGCGGTGGTAGTGGTGGCGGAAGCGGCGGTAGTGGCCCTAACGGACAGAATTACCAGACAGGGGGCGGTGGCGGCCCTACACCGTAAACCGTCGATTTATCAATTTTAATCATTAAAAATATGGAGTTTAAATCATTAAAAAATATAGAAAGCAGTTTCAAACAGATACGGATATTCGGTATTGTTTTCCTCTGTTTGTGTGCGATAGTGGCGGTTTTCAGCGTAATCAAGTCCTATCAGTTTGCGGAAGCCCAGCGGCAGAAAATTTACATTTTGGACGAGGGTAAATCCCTTATGCTGGCACTCTCGCAAGACTTATCTCAAAACCGTCCGGTGGAAGCAAAAGAGCATATAAAAAGATTTCACGAACTCTTTTTCACGCTCTCGCCCGACCGTTCGGCTATCGAATCCAATATCAACCGGGCTTTGTTTCTGGTCGATAAAAGTGCCTTTGCGTATTATCAGGACATGCAGGAAAAGGGGTATTACAACCGGATTGTGTCGGGAAATATTAACCAGACCATTCAGGTGGATAGTGTGGCGATTGATATGGGTGCTTATCCCTACCGTGCCATGACTTACGCCCGGCAAATGATTATCCGTGAAAGTAATATCACTGAGCGTTCATTGGTTACCCGGTGTAACCTTATCAACTCGGTACGGAGTGATAACAATCCACACGGTTTTACGATGGAGAAGTTTGAAATAATCGAAAACCGCGACCTGCGGACATTAGCACGGTAAAAATCATGGCAAAGAAAAAGAAACGGATCAATCCCTTCGAATGGGTGAGCGACCGACTCCGCTATGCGTGCGGGTCGCTCAGTAAGGATGCCCGGATACTGATAACCATTTTCATGGTATTGACTTTAAGCGGGCTGTCTATCTACTTCACCATTTCTTCCATTTACCATATCGGTAAAGGAAACGGCGAAAGGATGCAGATACAGCATATCGAAAAGCTGGAACTGGAACTTCGGCAGAAGCAATCGCTGCTGGATAGTGTAAAACAAGTAAACGATTTTAATTATGAGTACGGAGAATTTGAATCAGAATAACGAAAAGCCTGTGGTGGAGAAAGAGAAAAAGGAACTCACGCCACAAGAGCTACAAAAGCGAAAGAAGATGATCATCTTCCCGCTATTGTTCCTGCTGTTCGCCGGGTCGATGTGGCTCATCTTCGCCCCGTCAGGGGAGAAAGAAGAGGAACAAAAGGTTGGTTTTAATACCGACCTGCCGACACCCAAAGAGAGCGGTATTGTGTCTGATAAGCGTGATGCCTATATGCAGGAAGCGATGCAAAATAAACAACAGGAAAAAATGCGTTCCTTACAGGATTTTGCCTTTAACCTGGGCGAAGAAAATGAAACCGGAAAAGAACAGGTGAAAATAACTCCACAATCGCCGGATTATTACGAAGAACCTACGTCGGGCAATCGAACGCCTTCCCGAAGTGGAAATGCTTTCCAGACTTCAAACAGCGCCTATCAGGATGTAAACCGTCAGTTAGGTAATTTCTATGAAGAACCCGCCACAAAAACGGACGAACAGGCGCAGCTTGCTTTGGAAGCACGCATACAGGAATTGGAACAGCGGCTAACAGAGGAACAGGAACGTAAGTCTTCCGAAGAAGAACAACTGGCGATGATTGAAAAATCCTACGCTATTGCCGCCCGCTATATGGGCGGCGGAGAACAGGCTTCCGGTGGCAATACGCCTGTGGGCAACACGACAAATGGCAAGGTAGCCGTACAACCTGTTACACAGGTACGCCACAATGTAGTATCGCTACTGGCTGCCCCGATGCCGGATTCTGTCTTTATGGAAGAATTTGTCAAGCCCCGGAATTGGGGATTCAATACAGTGGCGGGAAACGAAGATGTGAAAGAAAAAAACAGCATCAGGGCGTGTGTCTATCAGACAGTAACGATTACCGACGGGCAGGAAGTGGGTTTGCGTCTATTGGAACCCATGATGGCAGGGAATTATCGTATTCCCGCCAATACGGTGGTAACCGGCTCGGCACGTATCACTGGCGAAAGAATGGGCATTACCATTAATGCCATCCAACACGCCGGAAATGTTATCCCGGTTGAACTGCTGGTCTATGACTTAGACGGCGGGCAAGGGATTTCCGTTCCCGGCTCGGAGGAAATAAATGCCGTCAAAGAGATTGCCGCCAATATGGGGTCAGGTATGGGAAGTAGCATCACAATAACGGATGATGCCGGATCGCAACTGTTGGCCGACTTGGGGCGGAGTGCTATTCAGGGAGCATCACAGTATGTCAGCCGAAAAATGCGAACGGTAAAAATAACGCTCAAAGCAGGTTATCAAGTACTGTTACTTCCTCCATTGAAATAACATAATAACAAAACAGCCTGCGGCTGCCACTAAAATTCCATTTTATAACACTTTAAAAAACAAGTAATGAAAAAGTATTTTTTGATGTTCGCTTTCGTAGCGACAGTATTTGCGGCTAACGCACAGGAAGTAACCAAAGAAACGGTTACAGTAACACAGACCACCCCTACAACGGGCGACTACTATCAGGGCTTTACCCGCCCGCTGACATTCGACCGGATGATTCCACCCCACGCGCTGGAGGTAACATTCTCGAAAACCGTGCATATCATTTTCCCGTCCGCTATCCGCTATGTGGATTTAGGTTCGGCAGATCTGCTGGCAGCAAAAGCCGACGGAACGGAGAACGTGTTGCGTGTAAAAGCCGCCTTGCGTGATTTTAGCCGGGAGAGTAATCTGGCGGTAATTACAGAAGACGGAGCGTACTATACTTTTAATGTGAAGTATGCCGACGAACCGGTAAAGCTCTCTATCGAAATGACCGATTTTATCCATGACGGCGAAGCGACCAATAGACCGAATAATGCACTGGACATCTATATGCACGAACTCGGTCAGGAATCACCCTTGCTTGTCAAACTGATAATGAGGTCTATCTATAAGAACAACGACAGGGAAGTGAAGCATATCGGCAGTAAGCGTTTCGGCATCCAGTATCTACTCAAAGGAATTTATTCGCATAACGGATTACTGTATTTCCATTTGCAACTGAAAAACTCGTCCAATGTGCCTTTTGATGTAGACTATATCACGTTCAAGATTGTAGATAAAAAGGTGGCGAAGCGTACCGCCATTCAGGAGCAGGTTATCTGGCCGCTCAGGGCGCACAATAATGTAACGCTTATCGGTGGAAAAAAGAGTGAACGCTCCATATTTACCTTGCCGAAATTCACAATCCCGGACGATAAGCACCTTGTTATCGAACTTCATGAGAAAGAGGGCGGACGGCATCAGACCTTTACGGTAGAAAATGCCGATTTGATACGTGCAAAGGTTATCAACGAACTAAAAACGAAGTAATATGAAAAGGGCTGTGTTTTTTATTGTAGTGGCGTTGTGTCTTGTCATGGGAGGCAAAGCACACGCCCAACGCGCCCTGAAAGGGATGCGTGGCTTGGAACTTAGGGGCGGTATGGTCGATGGTTTTCATACATCAGACAACCGCAACGAATTGGGGTATTACTTCGGGATTGCCATGAGTACATACGCAAAGAACGCCAATAAATGGGTGTTCGGGGCGGAGTATCTGAACCGCTATTATCCCTATAAGGACGGGCGTATTCCTATGGCGCAGTTTACCGGAGAAGGTGGTTATTATTATAAGTTTCTCTCCGACGGCTCAAAGACTTTTTTCTTCTCTCTCGGCGCATCGGCGCTGGCCGGATATGAAACGGTGAATTGGGGCGACAAACTATTGTATGACGGCTCAACTATCCAAAATAAAGACCGATTCCTGTATGGTGGTGCGATTACGTTAGAGATTGAAACCTACCTGACGGATAGGGTTATCCTGCTTCTGACGGGACGTGAGCGTATTCTCTGGGGAACATCAAGCGGACACTTCCATACGCAGTTCGGTATCGGGCTTCGGTTTATGATAAATTAAAAACAGAAAAAAATGAAAAAGATAACATTCAAAAGGGCGCTTGCGCTCACGGCATGGCTGGCAGCCATCGTATTAATGTTTGCCGCTTGTGATGATGAATTGGACGTGAAACAGGTGTATAGCTTCGATTTGGAAACAATGCCCGTTCAGAAACGGATTACTGAAGGTGAAACTGTTGAAGTCAGGTGTCAGATAGTCAGAGAAGGCAATTACAGCGAAACGGCGTTCAAAATTCGTTATTTCCAACCTGACGGAAAAGGTGAGTTAAGACTGGACGACGGTACGGTATTCCTACCGAATGACCTGTACTTGTTGAAGAAAACAACCTTCCGACTTTATTATACTTCACATAGCACGGATCAGCAGGTTATTGACGTGTACATTGAAGATTCATTCGGGCAGGTAGTTCAAAAAACATTCTCGTTTCAGAATGCCAAAGGGGATGAAGAACCGGAGGAAGAATAGTCCAACAAAATAAAATAAGTAAAGTGCCCGGATTATTTCGGGTACTTACTTTAATTACAGATTGACTATGAAATACCTGATAATATTCTTAACCGTTTTGCTGTGTTTACCGGCATCGGGACAACCGTTTGGTTCTCTGAATAGAAAAATAGAAATAGAAGAATGTACGAAGCAGGCATATTCTATAAATGAATTTCAGCGAGTTGTCGATTCAATGCAAATGTCAATAGAAGAATTATGCGACTATCCCGTTATTTTTCCGGTTAAGGAGCCAATACGCATTTCTTCGAGGTTTGGATGGCGTGTTCATCCTGTTTACAGGATAAGGAAATTTCATACAGGGATTGACATTCCAAAAACTAAAGGCACACCTGTGTATGCCACCGGAAACGGAATTGTAACCCGCAAAGGTTATTGTTCTGGGTATGGAAACTTCATTGAGATTAAACACGCTGGCGGTTTCTGTTCGTTCTATGCACATTTAAGCAGAACAATGGTAAATACAGGAGATTTGGTAAGTATAACCCAGCAAATAGCCTGTGTTGGTAATACAGGAATAGCAACAGGTAATCACCTTCATTATGAAATAAGGAAGGGGAAACGCTATCTGAATCCGACCGGGTGGTGTGGTTTCCTATTTAATAAGCACCTTTAGACAACTCTTTGAGAAGCACCTGTCAAGCTATTTTGTCAGGTGTTTTTTTATGGGTATTTTTGTAGGCAAGAAATAAATACGAATAAAATAACATGGAAGCAACCTTTATTACACTAAATAAAGAGAATATCGGGAAAGAACATATTTGCTGCGCCTTTTCCGACAAAAAGTGTAAAGACAGCTATGAGTTGAAAAAGGAGTGGTTGAAAAAGGAGTTCGACAACGGGTATGTTTTCAGACGATTGGACGAGCGTGCAAAGGTGTTCATCGAATATACTCCTGCAGAAAAGGCATGGGTTCCTGTCGAGGCTCCTAATTGGCTCATGATAAACTGCTTCTGGGTGTCGGGACAATATAAAGGGAAGGGCTATGCCAAAGCCCTGCTTCAAACAGCCATCGACGATGCAAAGCGACAAGGGAAAGAGGGTTTAGTAACCGTAGTCGGGACAAAGAAGTTTCACTTTATGAGTGATCCTAAATGGTTTATCCGACAAGGATTTGAAACAGTTCAAACACTTCCTTCTGGATTCAGCTTGCTCGCACTGAAATTAAAGCCGGAAGCCGATACTCCATCATTCAATGAGAGCACCTTAAGCGGAGAATGCCCCGATAAGAATGGTATAGTGGTTTATTATTCCAACCGTTGTCCATTTACGGAATATCACATCCAAAATTCATTGCAGGAAACGGCACAGAAAAGAAATCTTCCGTTGAAGATTATCAAATTTACCTGCATGGAAGAAGCCAAAGCTTCTCCTACTCCGGCAACTATATTCAGCTTGTATTACAATGGAAAATTCGTCACCACCGACCTTAGTGCTTGTATGGATAGTCGTTTCGATAAAGTAATAAAGATATGAAGAAAATAGGAATAATACGTTGTCAGCAAACAGAGGATATGTGTCCGGGAACGACCTGTTTCAAGGTTGCCACAGGTGGTAAACTTGCATTTGCCGAATATGGAGAATGTGAAATAGTAGGTTTCGTTACTTGTGGCGGATGCCCCGGCAAACGTTCAGTTCCTCGTGCCAAGATGTTGGTAGATCGTGGAGCGGAAATAATAGCCTTTGCATCATGTATTTTTAAAGGAACACCCATAGGTTTTCCTTGTCCCAATGCAGAAATGATGAAAAAAAGTATTCAGAAAAAGATAGGCGATGATGTTATAATTTTGGATTACACACATTAATCTAAACGAATATCGGGAACGCCGGTTCCTGTGCTGATATTCATGCAGTCTGACATTAACGATATCTGTTTAAAGCAATATTTTTACCAGTCTGTGTTTTGAAATTATTTGCAACAAACTGTTTTAGAGTTACTTCATTCTGAATGCAGTCCATTATCTGCATATTCTCTATCAAGTCGGCTTCCCATAGTATTTGGAAATCAATATCGTCTATGTTTTCGGGCGTATGGTGGTTACCAACGATATAGCATACTCTATCAATAATAGATTGTTCGTAATTTTGTTCCTGCATAATCTCTGCGGCAATGGGTACTCCTTCCAGTTCCTGAAAATGTCCTTCCATGCTACCATGCTTCTTTTGGGCTTCAATCGCTCCTATATCATGCAGGACGGCAGCTAATTCAATAATTACTCCATATTTTAAGCGGTCTGTTTTTTCTTCCGTTATAATCTGACGGGCATTATCCAAAACTTTCATTGTATGGTCGATGCCATAAGGTACGGATTCAAAAACAATTTCCATAGTTTTGATAACAGCTTCTAATTTTGTAGCATAAATGGATCTTTCTTTCCGTTTTTGTTCCTTCTCTCTTTTCTTTTGCTCCTTATTGACTTTACTGCCTGCAATAATATCCTTTAAGGAACGGACTGTTGCAGGTTCTTTCCGCTTGAAACGTTTGAAGTATATTTCTTCAATAAATTGAGGTAGCGGGGCTTTCCACAGTTCCTGTTTATGGTTGTCTATCTTGCCCAACTTATCGGGGTTCAATCCTAACTCACGAGCCATTTGGACGTGTTTGTCGGACAATTTATATTTCTTTTGGGCAACCACCCATTTTTCTATTTTTACTGCCATAATTGATACTTCACCACAAAGATACGGATTTGCTTAAAACGCAAATAGCATTCAAATAGTTTTTGGTAAACCTTTTGATTTTAAGAGGGCTGTAAATATCCAGATAGGATGAGATACAAAGACCGGAATATGATATATTTAGGAAAAAGATGTATCTTTGTAGTCCGGCATGGGGCGAATAAATTCCCGTGTCCGTAGTGTAGGAAAGAACAACATATTAGGGGCTTTAGAAAACAGCCAATTTACAAAAGCTCACCCGAATATGATAGTTTCTCTTTCTGCCTGATCGTGTATATGTGCAAAATCATATATCGAAAGGGCGTAAGATTACGAACTATCAGTGGGCGGGCGCTTGGCTGTGCCTCTAAAGCCGATGTGTTTGTAACTCTTGCGCCTGTTTTCGTTTAATGATTTTAAGATTACGAACATGAGTACATCCGAAGAAGTTTCTAAAAAGAGTTGTGGCGGATTAACCCGCTCAGAAGTTACAAATCTGTTGCAGTCAGTCATTGGACTGCATGGTATCGAGGTAAAAGACGACCGTATTGAATTTCCGGGCGTTCATCCTTCTGCTAATGTTCTTGAATCCGAATTGTCGGATGAAATAAAAACGACAGTTATCCTTTATAAAGATATAACGTCTATATCTCCTTTTGAGGCTCGTATTGAGGTGTTGTTACAGTGTGGCGAACTCTATATCTTTTCTATAACAGACAACGTTAAAACGCATATAAATACGCATAGCGACGGCAAAAGCGCCAAATCAGAGAAGCCAACTACGGCACAAGATGTAGCCGGGAATATATGGGACGGATTGGAAAAAACACTGGCTTCCGGAAAGAAATAGAGCTGAATAAGCGGAGGTTGATAACTTATTGAAAAACACTTGTCAAGCAATTTTTGTCAGGTGTTTTTTTATGCGTATTTTTGCAGAAATCGCAGACTGATTAAATATGCAAAAAGCAATACAGGAATATTTGGATGTTTTAGGGGTATCCGAAAAAGATTTACTAAAGGATTTAAGAGGATATTATAAACCCTCTTTTTTTTATATTTATTTGAAAGGTAGTTTTAATACAGATGTAGGACTTTTATCTATTAAAGACCGAGGAACATTTGTTCATGAGTACATTCATTATATTCAAAACATTGCGACTTATTGGGGATTATATACCAGTATTGTCCGATATCAGGAATTGACAGAATTTAAGTCCCATTTAATTACTTCCGATAATTTAGAAATTCCGATTATTATAGACTACTCTGAAAATCTAAAGAGGAAAATAGATCGGGTTAAATTTGGAAATGGGTCGTTCTTGTTTAACGATGATAGGTCATGGAATATCAATGGTAATCAGGAGATAGCGATTAAAAAAAATGTAGTTAACTTGCATGGTAACGATAGCGAAAATATCAAATTAACTATAAAATTTGAAGACGGAAGGATTGAACAAATTGATTTAGGAGCACATATCATAAAGGAGAGTATGGCTGCTATGTGTCAAAGTTTAGTGGATGCAGATGCAGAACATGATGATGTCCCCTATAATCTTATTAAAATACTATGCAATCAACACTTCTCCAATATATGCAATGATACAGAAAAATTAATATGTATTTGTTATACATCGTTATTTAGTATGTCTCCTGGCTCTGAGTTAATCTCGCTACTGGCGAGAGCATCAGCAGAGCCGAATATGGATGGAATGAGTATTTTTAGTGAGTTTGTTGATACTAAAACTATCGTAGATAAAGAAGGGAATGGGCACAATATTGAGGATTACTTTGACATTCTTGTTAATGGGTTTAAAAAATCATTAGACACTAATCTACAAGCGGATTTAGATTATATTGACAAGGCATTAGAACGGATTAGGCTATCCAATAGAGCGGTTCCATATTTAACCATATTGTATGATCCCGACAAATTATCAGTAGATAATATAAATGCAATAGTAGGTTATTTCGGTATTCCATATATTCAGACACTGAATAATGGTTATCACTTTCCCCAATCGACAAAAGAAGGTGCAGCAGAAGATGAATCATCGGTTGATGTATTGGAACTTATTGCGCAAGAAGCAATGTTCTCGTACATGACCAGACCGAGAAGAGATAAGATATGTCCGTTATACTATATGTGTTCAGGAAGTGAATACGATAAAACTGGATGTATTGGTGCTCCGTGGGATGAACCTTTATGTTCTTTTACAATAGTTAGTTCTCCTTTCTCACTAAATGAGAAAACGATTACATGGCGATTTTGAATTTAAGTTTTTATAGAAATATTTGGTTGGAAAATGATTAGTTGTATATTATTATGATTCCCCAAGAGAGTAATATTATAGGTAAAGGGGGGCACTGGATTGTAGAACGTATTACAATCAATGAGAACGGTCAAGAAGTTTCCGTTGTGAGAAAACATGGTAAACCGGGTAAAGTGGATGAAAATATAGCTGCATTTGAACTTATCTCTAAAGCAGGTTTACCGACCCTTAAAAAGTATGTCAAAATAAGTGAACAGGAGATTGAAGCTGAAGATCTGAATGCAGATACATCCTGTGGATATTTTGTTAGCCCAAACACTGTACGGGGGTGTTCAACGTGTGGAGATATATTTATGAAAATCATAAATTCTGATAGCCCCACCCAATTTGAGAATGAGCAGTGTAAAGAGTTCGACTTCAACGGAATTATCAAAAGAATATCAGAAAATGGCATTGATAAAGTCGCAGAGGAAGGAGTTTTTGACCAATTAAGAGATAAAAAAATTGTTAGAGGTGCTGAAGGAGAGGTGTATAATAATAGAGTAAGCTATATCAGTAACTTAAATTCTTTTTGGCTTTATGCTAAAGGTGATATGGGAAAGGCATCTAAAAATAATATAGAATTATATCCTGATGCTTTCTTCTTTAAAGTAAATCCCAATAGTGGTGAGATTGAATATACGATAGCTGATTTTGATTGCATACGGGATTTAAGTCGTTTTAATGACTGCTATGACGCTCTAATAAAGGGCAATGTTGACCATTTGAAAACAGCATTATATGAGTATATAATGTTTTTCGTTATTGAGGAAAAACAAGATGAGTATATTGAACGTGTTAACAATTTCAAATAGAAATTTTCAGTTAAGGGCTTTTTGTTACTTTTTCTCCCGCTCATTCTCCGGCTCATGGAAAAAGTAACGGCGGAAAAAATCCGCCGTCCGTTTATGTTATATCAGTTCCAAACATATCATTGAAGAACGTTACAAGTTCTTCCCTGTGTAAACTATCCCAATACAAGGATGCAGGATGATACGGCTCATGCCGACCAATTTCATAGGCAATGTCCATTTTCGTGAAACGCTTGCCTTGATTATAACGCATTTCAGTACCTTCTAACCAACGTGAACGACGGTTTTGCTGTTGAATCGGGAGTAGCTGTTCCAACATATAGGCATAATTTTCGCCTACGGTATGTCCGCATTCCATTTTATATGGACTGTCTTTACAACGCTTACATTCGTCAATGGCAGCATCCAAATCGGTTACTTCGATTGTTGCCCCTGTGAGGTCTTTAATTTTAAGTTCCATTTCATTGATTTTTTGATTTATACCAACTATCCCTGTAATTCTCTCCGATGAGCGAGAAAACCCCTGTTTCCTCGCTCTCTTGGGCGTATTTCTTGGCTTCGTGTATGGTCGGAAACTCACCCAATTTCCGAAAGCCAATGAATAGTATATACATGGCTTATATCATATCATGGATTGTTGATGCGATATTACCAGATAACCACTCTTTGACATGGTTCATATTGTATTCAGATGTGATAATAGCCGTATGAGTGTCGATTTGTGTAAAACGGGTACTTTCATAACTGTCTATCCACTCTTTAAGGTTTACTGCACCCCAATTTTTATATCCGTCTGCAAACATTTTGTCTATTTCTTCAATGCTCCGTGCAAACTCTACCTTAGTGGTTTTGTAGTTTTCATCTATTATTTCAAGGTGTCGGAGTGAGCCGAAATCGTCATGCAGACGGGCAAATGACCATCCTGTTTGATAAAGACCGTTTCCCCATTGATGAGGTTTATCGTAGTGTACCAATACTTCTGCGGTGTGTTCACTTATTTTTATATCCTCGATTATTCCCGTAACCATAAGTCCGCTAAATACGCACTTGCATCGTTTTCCAATCAATTCTTCGTTTACTTCTTTTGCTTTCATATCATCATTTATTTAAAGGCATTATTTAATAGGCAGTCTTCTATATCATCGTAGATGTCGTTAAACCTGTCTTGATATTCTTCGTAAAATGAGCCGTTTTCGTCGCACATATCCTCACGGTCTTTGTTATACTCGGCTTCAAGTTGCAGGTCTGCCAATTCGCTAATGATTTCTATTTGCAAGGAGTGCGCATCGTCTTCGTCAAGTGTTATTATACCTTTACAGTGTTTCCAATATGTATGAATATTCTCTCTATCCTGTTGTTGCACCTTACCCCAAAATATACGGTAATGATAATCCGTTGCCGTTTGGCTGTCTATACCCGAAATGACCGATTTTATTTCGTTGGTCATAAACTCCCACCATTGGTCGGCATCCCTATACCATTGGTATGGGTTATCCTGTATTACATTGTCCTTTAGAGCGTAGATATTGTGTGTATGCAAATAGCATCCTGCATTCCTTCGCCAGCACAACCGCAACCAATCTTCATTACCTGTTCCCTCTAACTCCCTGTACTTTTCAAGGGCTTCTTCCACGCCTGAAACATAGATTATTTTCCTGTTGTTGTTGATGGCGTTTGCTAACGTGTAGGCGTACAAATCTGCATCACAGTGATGAAGGAAGTTTGTACCTCTTACGCTAAAGCCGTTCTCTGTTTTTACTATTCTACACCTTTTCATATCATTATGTATTATTTTGATGATTAATTCGTTATGCTGCCAATCGTTGTTCTATAAGTGGCATATTGTTGTTTACAAGTGAAACTATCTGATTATGGTGCTTGCTGTTTTTGTTGCATAATCCCCTGCATTGGATAACTTTCAGTTTGGAAATAGATACCTCTACGGTTTCAATGCGTTTGCCGTCAATGGTTGCCGAAAGGATAAGGGAATCTTCTTTGGTCGAATAGCCACCTACACAATGGTGCATCGCTTGTCCCTCTGCTACTATTTCCTGTACGCTTTCAAGTACACGGACACTGATACGCCCATCGGAAAATATAAGTCCGAAAAACTTAGCTTTAATCGTTCTAAATTCGGCTTCTTTTTCAAGTTGCTTTTCCAATTCCGCTTGTGCATCGGCTTTGGCTTTCTTCAGCATATATCGGTCATGCTCGGCTTTGAGGTCTGTCGGGCATACATATTTGGCGTTATACAGGTCTTTGCCGAAGAAACGGAGATTGTCTATATAGTCGCACCAAAGTGTTGCATCGTTGATTTTGTAGCCGTTTCGGATGCAGATGCGGACGGATTGCCAATACTTGTCGATATTCTTCCAACCGCTGTCCATGATGCGTTTTAATAGCTTGGTGTATCCTGTCTTCATAAGCATTTCGGCTCGGCTATCAGTCAACAGGGTACGGAACAGGTCTAACGGCTTTTGTCCGTATAATCCCTTTTTGTAGCCTGTTCTTTTCAGTTCGGGGATTAGCTTCATTCGGGGGTAAACCACGCCTGTAAATATTTTGTCATATACATTTATGTAAAACTTGTTATTGCTGTTTTCGCTACGCAATTCCAAATCGGTATGGAATATCCACGCATCATAGTAGCAAGTACCCATTGTCTGACGGAGTTTTGCGAATGTGCAATGTTTACCATTGGGAGCAATCCACCGTTGCATAACTTCTGAATAGTCGTATTTAGGCGTTTCTCCGACCTTTACCGAACAGAATAGCATTACAGAGCGTAATACCTGATAACCTGCATGGGCGGTTACTACTGTCATGTAGTAACGAGCGTTGAATGTTCGTTTCTTGGTGGTTTCTACCTTTAGTTTGGTATTACAGTTCGGACAGTTACAGTCCGTTAATGTTGCAACCAAATACCCTGCTCCCTGCCACGAATGACCGCATTTAGTACAGGTTATTACTCCTTTATCAGTTCTGCGCCCGATATGGTCGATACCGTTTTCATAACCCCATTGAATTTGCTCTTTTGTGAGTTTCGGCAGGGTTCTACTCGCTTCTACTACTTGTTTTTGGTATTTATTCTGCGGTTTCATGGCTCAAAAATTGAATAGGTTGGGTATATTATTGACTTCGGGTTGCTTGGCTTTCGGCTTGGCGTTACCCTGTTTCATTTTGGCATAGGCTTCGTCCTGTACTTTCTGAATGGCTTTTTGCCGTGCCTGTGCCTTTTCCTCATCAGTCAGAATAATGGCGTGGTTTACCACCACATTGCAGTTGATTTGCTTGCCTACCTCGATACTATCCTCATCGTAGTAATGCAGGGCAAGGGAGTAAATTTCATCATCCGAAAAACCGCATATTCCGCTTTGTTGCACATAGTTGAGAATATAGGTTATACAATCGTCTATGTTCTTGTTCGGCTTGGCATAGACAGGGGCAAACAGTTCATCGGTCTGCGCTCTCTGTTCCAAATAACTCTGTATCGTTACTTTGAAGTAATCGGTTGCTTTATTTTCTGTTTTCATCGTTCTTGGGATTTGTGGGGCGAATTGCTCCACCCCGTGTGAATACTTAATTTAATCCGAAATAATAGGCTAAACGTTGCTCTTGGGATTTAGGAAAAATCCAACCTGCCAACTTCTTACCGTTGAATGTCAATCGGCTGTTAAAGCGTCCGCCCATTGCTTTAAGTTCGTCTTTGATTGACTTGGTATCTCCGAAAACGGCTACTGCTTTGGCTGAATACTCGACCAATGTGCAACCGCCTGTGTTTTCCTCTGTCGGTTTGCTTTGTGGCATTGTATCGGTCTTTGAGAGGTGTATATTATCTTCGTTCCCTGCGGTGTAGGCAAAATCTTCAATCGTGCGTTCACGGTTATATACAGGCTCTTTCTCGATTATCCAACCGCTATACTTGCTTTTTCCCAAGTAATAACCATCGCCCATACTGTACTTTTCACGGTGTTCGTAATCCTCGTTAAACTCGGCTAAATAGGCGGTTTCCTCAAAATTGGATGCGTGTTTACGCATTTCGGAAAACAAGTCCCTTTTGTGCTTTGAAAAACCTATGATAACCGTCCGTTGTGTGCTGTATGAGTAGTAGTCGGTATAGCTGTCGCTCTCGTTTTGTCTTAAACGTGCCACGATAACCGCCTGTGCATCTTCGGGGAATATTTCGGCAAAGCGTTTGCGCCCGATTTCCTTAACCTGTTCTACTCTGATTTTTTCCTGCTCGGCTTTCTTGTCTTCGGATTTCTTCTTGTCCTTTGCTTGCTGAAGAAGTATCGCCACCTCGAAACTGTCCATGAATTGCGGGTTCTCGCTGTCATAGTAATAACCGATACCGAATTTTTCTTTCAATGGTCGAATAATGTCGGTAGTATAAAATTCCTTTGTCCGCTGGTTAATCAACTTGTAAGCAATGCCCCAATCGTTTTTGCGGATTTCGTACACTACATACCTGTCGTAACTATAACCCTCCATTTGGATAATCTGATTAATCTCTACCACTTGTTTGGCTCTGTCTATCTCCTTGTTTGCTCCTAATAAAAATACTTTGCTCATAACTGTCGGGATTAAAAAATGTAAGTGAATAAAAACCAGAAAAAGCCTATCAGCGCGATGAGAGAGAAAAGGCAGGATGCGATACCCTTTAGGATATTCCAACAGAAAACCACGCCCAAAACCACCCAAATAAAGTCGATGCCCCACACATAGAAACCTACTGCGGTCGCTACTATCTTTACCACCAATTTTATGCTGGATGGAAGGTTGATAGATTCCTGTTTCCTTTGTATTTTTTCTATTGTTCTCATAACGTCTGACTTTTTTTTTATGCCGTGACGGAGCCGGTATGATGAGTTCTGTTTCAGGAGCTATAAAAAGGTAGGCGTTAGCCCATGTCAAGATTTTTACAGGAAATACGCTCGCCCGTAGGGAAAGAGGAAGATTTTTTGCAAAACCGCACGGCGGCTTGATCTTGCAGGGGCGTGAACGCCGGAAATACCTTTGCTGCTGACAACTGAACCATCAATAAAACCGGCTCTTACCAGGCATACAAAGAATGAGGAAGACGTTATATCGAGGGAACAGTAGAAAAAAACTATATCAGTGATTGGTTATTATGAAAAACAATCTCTACAACCGCCGAATTTATGGGCGATTGATCTGTCTTGGCTGCCAGTCTGATTTAGTTGGTAGCCACTCTATGCCATAGAAAAATAGAGCGGTAAATAGATAAATAGGAATATCTATTTTTGTTTCTCCGGGAATACAAGACGTAGAAATATGGAAATAATTAGTATGAGTATAAAAGTCTTCGACACCTTAGCGCAGCGTGTAGGAGACATTGAGGAAAAGGCGGAAAGATTGTACCGCCGACAGGAAGATTTAGGTCTGAAAAAATGGCTGGACAATCAGGACGTTTGCGAAATATTGGATATAACCAAACGTACCCTGCAAAGTTATCGGGAAAAGGGGCTGCTACCTTATAGCCGCATAGAATATAAGATACGTTACAAACCGGAAGATGTGCAAAAACTTCTGCAATCTTCGGCTCATCAACCGAAAAAAATGTAGGCTATGAATAATTTGATTGAAAGAAGCGATCCGCGTGTGGCCGACCTTTTCCGGCGGTTGGAAAAGGCAAGTAGCCTGATTGAAAAACTGGAAGTTCCTTCCCGTCGTTCTTTTAACGGGCAACGATTCGTTACCGACCGGGAGCTTTCAGAACGATTGAGAGTAAGCCGCCGAACATTGCAGGAATACCGTTCCGCAGGAACTATTCCCTATTACTTGATCTGTGGTAAAATCCTTTATAAAGAATCTGAAATACAGCAATATCTGGAAGATTCTCGACGGCAAACCATCGACCAGCAGAAATTGGTATAAACAAGAAACGACCCACAAATAGGGTCGTTTCTTGTTTTCGGCATATAGCAATCAATTCAGCATAGCATCCATACCGGGAATTTTCCAAAGTATGACAGGATGTAATGCTTGTTCGATAATCCACTCACGGAAATACTGTGCTTGTCGGGATTTGAGCCGGAAAGCCAGCGCCGTTATCATTTCCAGATTATAGAGTGTCAATATACTGCCGTTGCCGTTATCCTTATGGCGGCAAACTGTATCTTCTTGTAATATCTCATTTTTTAGTATAGAACGGATATTACTGCCTATTGCTGAAATAAAAACACCGAAAAGGTCTGTTATTTCGTGCTGGGTAAGCCAAATGCCACCCGTCACCGGACGGATAGTTACCCGTCCTTCTTCTATTTTGATAGATGTAGTATTCATTTTATTGATTATTTGAGGGGTGAATATTCTTGTTTTGCTTTCTTTCTCCGGGATAACGGATAGCTGCTCGGAGCGATTCATCTTCATACAAAGTAACTTTATTCGATTTGGATGCCGTCCGTAATCTTAGCCGTTTCATATCCTCATCTACCTTTTTGTCGGTTACTTTGGCGTATATCTGCGTAGTGGTTATGTTTTTATGCCCCATCATCCGGCTTACGGTTTCAATAGGAACACCCTGTGAAAGGGTAATATGCGTTCCGAAATTATGTCGGGCTTTATGAAATGAAATATGTCCAGTACCACAAATCTGAGCTATTTCTTTCAAAAGTTTTCCCATATAAGTACGTCCGTAAACATGAAATATATGTTTATCCTTTTTCTCTGTGCGGTATTTTTCCATAATTTGCAGGGGGATTTCCAGTAGTCGCACATTGAAATCAATTCCGGTTTTTTGCCTTTTCATATGTATCCATAAGCTTCCGTCTGAGGCTTGTTCAATATGCTCGTCAGACAACCTTCTAAGGTCAGCATGACATAATCCGGTAAACGTTGAAAAAACGAACAAATCGCGAGCTCGGCGTAAATTGGCTCTGTCGAAATGGCACAGCATCAACTTCTCCAAATCTTCCAGTTTCAAATGTCGGCTCTTTAACGGTGGCAATTCGGGGAACTGCTTCATATAAGGGTCGCGCCGGAGCGTTCCCTGATTGAATGCCCGCTTTGTCATTTTTTTGAGGGTATATAAATGTTGATGTACCGTTTTCTGCTGTAATCCTCGTTCTGTCCTTAAAAACAGGTCGAAATCTTCATAAAAACGAAGGTCAAGGCTGCGGAGCGTTACATCCTCGGCATCGTATTTTTTCCTGATAAATGCCGAAAGATGATTATAAGTCACCACATACTGAGCATGTGCTTCTTTTTTACGATCAACTCCAATACGTTTTTCAAACTCATCATTATGCTCCTTAAAGAGTTTCAGTAGTGTAAGCGGTTTTTGCGCAATACCTTTCAGGGCGTTCTTGACAAGTTCGGCTGTAACAAATCCCAAGCTATCCTTTATTTCTTTATGATGGTTCTTAATGCGTTCTGTAAGCTGGTCAATGGACTTGTTTACTTGAAGTGCATTTTGACTACGTCCTGAAGCACGACCTGCCGATGAATCCCAAAGGGACGGATTAACGGAAACTTTCGTTCCTACCTGTTCAGATTCGGCATCAATACTTATATTACACAATAGCTGACACATGCCGTCCTTACGGATTTTGGTACGGTTGATATAGAATAATATTGCAAACGTGCTACGCCGTTTTTCTTTCTTATCTTCTTTTTTTCTTGCTTCCATAATTGAATATATTAAGTCATTAAATAGCAAATTTGAATTTTCCGGCGAGACGTTTCTCCAATGCTTTCATATCCTCATCAATCTTATCATTGGTGATTTTCGCATAAATCTGTGTCGTTTTAATCTGGTTATGTCCGAGCATCCGGCTTACGGTTTCGATAGGAACCCCCTGTGAGAGTGTGATTTCTGTTGCGTATGTGTGTCTTCCGCAATGCCAGGTAAGCCGCCGGGAAATTCCGCATATACGGGCGATATTTTTTAATTCCCTGTTTAATTCACTATTGAGATACATCGGTAATAGCCGTCCGTTGGATGTCGTTCCACGATAACGTTCAAGAATTTGAAAAGGAATTTCGAGCAGAGGAATTTCATATTCTATCCCGGTTTTCTCCCGGAATGTTTTTATCCAAACTACATCATCATCGGCTACAGAAACATCCTCTTCAGTTAATTTGCACATATCGCAGTACGGGATTCCGGTATAGCACGAAAAGAGGAATAAATCACGGATAAGATATTGTTTGGGAGTGGCAAGCGGAGTTGTTATCAGTTTATTCAATTCCTTGCGGGTAAGATATTTTTGTTGCCGCTCTGGTCGTTCGGCTTCATATCCGATGAATGGATTTTTAGTTATAATCCCTTCGGCTATAGCATCACTGATAATAGTGCCCAACCTGGTAGTTAATAATACAATCGTACCCAGTGCAAGCCGACGGTCAATTTTTAGATAGAGATCGAACTTATCAATAAACGACCTATCCAACGCAGCGAAAGGAATATCCGAAAGTCGATATTTTTCTTTCAGAAAATTTGTAAGATGATTAAAGGCTTGCCAATATCCTTTTTCCGAGCCCTTTTTGCGGTTTACACCGATACGTTTATCGAAATTTTCGTTATGGGTGCGGAAATAAGATAGTAGGGTTTCCTGCCCGGATGCCATGCCCAGCAAAAGATTCTTCACATCTTCGGCTGTCACACCGTCCCTTACTGCCGAAAGTTCACGGTAATATGACAGGGCGGATGCTCTGATTTCATCCAACTTTAGGTTGATCTCGATTGCCGTATGGCTTTTACCTGTGGCACGGCCGGATGCCCATAGGTCTGCCGGAACGGTCATTTTTGCACTAAAGATAGTTTCGGAGAATTTTCCGATTGAAAGCCTTACCATTACAGGGCTTTTTCCATCCTTTTTCGTTTCATTTCTTTTTAGGTAGAAAGACACCTTTACTTCTTGTTTCATGACTCTGTTATTTAAGTGTAAAATTACTTGTAACAGAGTTATTTTCAGTGATATAAAATATGGAGCCAACAGGAAGTAAACTCCAATTTTGTATTCAAAACCCGTCTTTTCGTTGTTAGTGCGAAAAAAGGGTTATTTTTGAAAGACGTTTTAAGAAAAACAAGTGTTCTTTGAGGTGATTATCTTTATTTAGGTTGTTTTTACTTCCTAATCTGGCCAATTAAAAAGGCAGTACTTAGGTAGCAAATCTTTCGCTTAACTGCTCTATATTCTTCCATTTAGCCTACCAGAAGAATATAGCGAAACAACGCCGAACAATTCTAATAACCAAACACTTACTCTATTCTTCCTGATTTTGCCTATCTTTGCGAGATTCTCTTTATATTTGTTTCCAAATGGTTTGATTGAAAGTTTTAAGTGTCGAGGGCAGAATTGAAATTTATTACATATTCTGCCGAGTCTCGAAATAACATTCACAGGAACGAAGTGTATGTAAAAGCGACTAATGAAATTGAACAATAGGAGGAGATAATTATGCTTAATTTTTTTAAAAAGCTGTTTGGAAAAGAAGAAACATCTTTACAAAGTACAGGCAGTGAGCAGCTACAGGCAGCTATTCAAAAACCGAAGGGCGATAAAACTTCAGAAATCACATTCCGTGATTTAATCGCTGAGTTTTACACCTCCGAAGGTGATCGCTTCTCTTTAATCCCTAAGGCAGAATGGAGCCTTCGGGGAAGGTTGAGTCGCGGCTATGCCCCCTTATTCGGAGATAAACTGAATGAAAATTTAAGCATACTGAATGAAGAGGAGATAGAGCAGGTTTATTACCTGTGCCTGATAGGAGAAAAACTTCTGTACGATATCGAATCCACATATCATATAATGCTAAGGGCTTATAAACGACTGCGAAGAGGAAAGCATAAAAACTGCCTCAGTGAAGGCAATGGTTTATTCCTTTTCGGATTTGATAATAAATTCAGAATTGATACAAACCAGAAATATTCCGAATATAAGGAATATTGCTTTTTCCTGATGGCGAATCCTGATTGCCGGTTCGAAGTAACCGCTTACCGGAGATGGCTATGGAGACTGGGTTCGCAACAGCCTTTTTATGCAAATGAAACCTGTTTGTCCCGCATCTCACAAATGCTGAAAACAACGGAAAAATCGGTAAAACAACAGGAAAAATTCCTGATGTGGCAGGCTTATTTCATATTATTGCTCAATCCTTCCACTTTGTCGCAGGAAACGATTGACTATGTGAAATCTATAGAAACCAAGTCGAAACAGTTCAAAAAGCAGCTGGAACGGATTGAGTACATTGCTAAAGAATATAAGGAAACAACAGACAAACGAAGCTGGTATTGGTTTACCTTTGATGAACGCTTGTTGCAGCAACAAATAAAGGCTGAACTTCAGGGAGAGAAAATCCCTGAGGTTATCAAACCTTTCGGGCTGGTGCCAACATCATTCAACTGGAGACTTTCTGTCGAATTTTCGACAGGAGATTTATCCAAGTGCAAGGATTACTACAGGCAGGAAATTGACGGATTGACCGAAAAAGATGCTATTCTTGGGCTTCATATTTTATCGGGAGAAAAATGGATAATCGATTTGCAGTGGTATCTCCCTTCAGAGAAGAATCATTATCTGCGTTTACCGTCTCACGACCGTCCACGCGTTATATGGCGCAATATGTATAAGCATCCGATAAGTTATCAGAAGGATTTGAAAGAGAAAGCCCCAGACTTTGAGGATACCCATAATTTCCCCGAATTGGTAAATCAATTGCAGGAAATATTCGGTCTGAATTTTAGAAAAGAGGCTGTTGTTTCGGTAAAAGGGCTGAATATTGAGGATGAAAATCTGATTGAAAGATGGCTCTCTCCATGCGCGGGCAAAGTTATATTTGAAAAAGAACCGGACAGGTCGGATTTGAACCGACAACCCCATGCTTGACAGGCATGTGCTCTTCCTATTGAGCTACTATCCGGCAACCGGCAAACAGGATTCGAACCTGCGACCTCCCGCTTAGCAAGCGGGTGCTCTTCCATCTGAGCTATTTCCCGGTCTAGGGCAAATATAGGGATATTTTTGGATTATATAAACGAGGCTGTCTCAAAAGGCTCTCATTCCCCCTACAATTATTCTCAAAGATCATAAAGGCCTAAAAAAACAATCAGGCAGGTTGGACTCGAACCAACGACCGCCGGATGTGGGTCCGAGCTCTTCCTGCTGAGCTACTGCCTGATTGTATATTTTAAGTTCGCGGCTTACTTTACCAGTTTGTTTCTTTGTAATTTTTCAATAGCTTTCCATAAAGCTTGTTTCCACCGATGATCTTCCGTATAGGGTCTAAGATGCGCGCTGCTCCGTCTACAGAATCGAGAGGAGGGATATAACCCTTTTCGAACTGTTTTTTTCGCAGTTCTTCCTTTGCTCCGGTAGATACCCAGCCTACATCCACGCTGTTCATATAGATGGCGTCTTCCGCAAATTCTTCCGCCGATGTGCGTGTCATCATGTTCAGAGCGGCTTTGGTCATATTGGTATGCGGGTGGAAGATTGTCTTATTTGTGTAACTGAACTGCCCCTCCGATGAGGTCACATTGATAATAAACCTGTCAGGAAACTCCGATTTGAGGAAAAGGTATTTTAGTTCTTTAATCAATAAATACGGTGAAATCTGGTTAATCAGGTTTACTTCCAGCAGTTCGTACATGGATATTTCATCGAGTTTTGAGTTCCAACTGTTCTTTTCCCTGTTATCGACAGGTTGCCCGAAACGGTTTTTATCAAATACAATGGGCATATCTTTCAGCTCCAGTAATTTTGTTTCCTGAGTAACTGATGTCTTATTCGGCAATAATTTACTCCCGTTTTCTAATTTTTTGAAAGCCAGCGCTTCATTATTTATTAATGGGGTATAGTAACTGTCTGTATATTTTATAGTTTGCGCCGCATTATTGATAAGGATATCCAGATACTTAAATTCAGATTTTACAAATTCAATAAAGTCTTCGACAGCCCGCAGGTTTCTCAAATCCAACCCATATACGATGAGCCTGTCTTTCCATTGTGTATAATCCGGTTCATTGCTTAGTTGTTCGAGTGCCAGTGCCGGAAACCGTGATGTAAGTATCAGGTTTCCTCCTGCCCGAAGTACCTTTAGGGCTGTGGCATAACCTATCTTTACCCTTCCCCCTGTAAGGATGACGTTCCGGTTTGTGAGGTCGATGGGTTCGAACCGCTGGCGGTAGTTATATTCCGCACATTCGGGGCATAGCCTGCTATAGAAAAAGTGCATCCTGTCGAAGGGTTGGTTGCAGGCATAGCAGTTGTCAAGCGAATTGAGTTGTTTGTAGCCTCTGTCCTCTATTTCCCCTTCACTATAGGCAGACGTGTTGTTTTGTGCCTGTTTTGCTATCTCCGAACTTAAAAGTATCTCTGTGTCGTCAATCTTTCGTTGCGATGAATTGTCTTTGCGGATACTTTTGCGGGCATTCTTATGTATTTTGGTAATCAATGTTTTAAAAGTCTCATTGTCAGGATTGTCAAACGGATCATCTTTCAGGGCTGTGAGAACCTTGATACATGCTTTCCATTCATCATCCGTAAATCTTCTTTCCGACATTCATTTATAAGTTTTCCCGTGATTTCTCTCCAAGGTATCCGCCATGATGGCGTTTTGCGTAATCTGCGATTGTAAAGCCTATTCTCCGCATGGTTCCTACCACAAGTATATCTCCGATGACGGTCATTACGGTAGTTGAGGTGGTCGGGGTCAGCCCCAGGCCGCAAACTTCTTCGGGGCGTCCGGTGTGAATGAATACATCGGCTTTTTGAGCGAGCAGGCTATCCGGATCGCTGGTAATAACGATGAATTTTATCCCATCCACAAGGTTTTTCGCCAACGTTATCAGTTCGATAATCTCTCTTGTTTTCCCTGAATTGGATATTGCCAGTACAATATCATTTTCTTGCAGGATACCCAAATCTCCGTGTTGTGCTTCACTTGGGTGCAGAAATACAGCCGGGGTACCTGTCGAACTGAAAGTAGTCGCTATATTTTGTGCTATTTGTCCGGCTTTACCCATGCCGCTGGTTACGAGTTTCCCCTTTTTCTTGTTTACCTGTTCTACAATAAGGTCAATGGCATTACTGTATGCATCGGTAACGGGAATGTTCAATATGGCAGAGGCTTCATGCTCAAGAATTGAACGTATTTCATCTGTATTCATTATCTGATTTTTTTTGCCAAAGATACGATATTTCTATCATATTTTACAAAATGGAATTCTTTCAATCAGTAAGTACAATCTGTGATAAAATCATTTACTCAATGAATTGTTCAATTCTTTTGATGTTCCATTTAATTCCTCTACAAGCTTGTATACCATTGTGCATGGATTATGTGAAGAATAATTATTGTTTTTATATTTTTTAGCCAGTTTTTCCGCATGTTTAATGGCGTTAGCCTGGTTTCCGTGAGTAATCATTATTTCATACATATTCTTCGCTGTCTTGCTATAGCTGAATTTTCCTCTTTTTGCTAATTTTTCAGATATAGCACTTTCAATTTTCTCCTTATAGTATTTCCGGGGGAGAGAAACTTCTAAAGGGAGAAAATGCAGGATATACCAAAGTTCAAATGCCTCGTTGCTCCATGCTGTTTTTACCCCATTTTTAGCAGCTTTTTTGATAGCATCACAAAATGACTGGTCTGTATTTTCGTCTTTATCAAAAACTGCCCATACAGAATCATATTTGTCTTTTCTTTCATTTTTAAGTCTTATAGCTTTATCTACTACCTGCATGGCACTTGTCTTTTTACGGCTATCTTCACAGTCTACTACAATATCCCTTCTCAAGGTGTTCCTTCGAGGGAAGGCATCAAAATAAGCTGTTTCGGTTTTCTCACCTTCACAAACGATTAAAAAATATACTGCAATATCTCTGCTTACTCGTCCCGTTTGTGGTGCAAAACGTTTTAGCAACTCATCATTATTTTTCTTCTTTGTCATAGCTAGTCCTTATTAGAGATGTAAGGTATAGCACCGTATCGTCCACGTATGTAGTTCTTTTCCAGATTACTGTCATTACGGACTTTTGAGCCATCAGGTAACTTCATATCTGCAAGGCAATATAGATCAGTTTGCTCTACTTCATCTTTTTCTGTAAACCAGATCTGATCGCGACGAAAGAGGTCAGAACTTAACAGATTGGTGTCGTGAGTGGCAAAAAGGAGTTGAGGATTATTTGTATATACTGATTTTGTATAATATAATTTGATAATTTCTTGAGTTAGAATTGGATGTAACTTAGCGTCAAGTTCATCAATAACAAGACAAGTACCTCTGACTATTGCCATCATAATAGGAAGTATAAGGTCAATCATTTTTTTTGTTCCTTCAGACTCTTGCTGGCGGCAATCGAAAAAAACTTCTTCTTTAACTTTTCCCTCTTTATCATATTTGATGTGAGCAGTTTTTATCTCTTTATTCTTTCCATCAACCGAGTCTACTACCTCTAGTTTTGTAAATCCTAATTTAAAAACAATTGAGAGCATATCGTTGACTATCTTTATAATATCAATATCACCGAAATAATTATCAGGCGATTCCATAATTGTTTCAAAAATATTTTGATGAAGTAATCCCGATATAGGAAGTAGGTTGACATCAAAGAAATGCATAATTGAAACCATTTCTTCTAAACCTAATTGTGCACTTAAGGATAAATATAATCTGTTCTTATTTAGCCTTATTCTTGTCTTATAAGACTCAATTGTTAGGCTGTCTGCGATTTCAATTATTGTATTATTCTCCCGGATTAGTAAAACCTTTTCCTTTTTCTTTTCAGTTTTAAATAACCATTCTGATACTATTTCTGTTTCATTGTATTCAAAGCCATAACGATATAAATCTTTTTCAATAAAGAACTCCACTTCAAAGAATGTTGGTTGTCCTTCTGTTTCCGTAGATAATAAGAATGGACTATAATCTAGTTTTTCATCAGGGTTTAGTTTTACAGAGTATTGTAAAACATTTCTCATCCTATCCATTGCCTTTATTAAATTACTCTTCCCGCTTGAGTTTGCCCCATAAACAACCATTGAGCGTAAAAGCTTTTTCCCTCTATGTTTTATTATGTTTTCGGGATGTTCTTTTATACTCGTTGCTTCAAAGCTAAGAGTCTTTTTGTCTTTAAAAGAAAGGAAGTTTCCTACTGTAAATTTTACAATCATTGTAGTAATATATTTATATATATGCAAATTTAACAGTAAAAATGAGGAATATTCTCATTTTTACTGTTAAATATATCATTTATATTAATCTATATTGCTAAAAAAGGTGCCTTGAAAGACACCTTTTTATATTTTTATGAGAAAATCCCTCAATTCGTTTTAAACTTATATTGTACTTTGGCAAGCTCTTCGTTTGCCTTTTCAATTTTGCCTTTCAGGTTTTCCTTATAGGCCATCAGTCTCTTTTGCAAGTCTTCGTCTCCTGTTGCAATCATTTGCAGGGCAAGGATGGCGGCATTCAGCGAGCCGTTTATCCCTACTGTGGCAACGGGTATTCCCGGAGGCATCTGTACGATGGCCAGCAACGCGTCCATACCATCCAGCGAAGCATCGATAGGTACACCGATTACAGGAATCGGGGTCATGGAAGCGATCACTCCGGGCAGATGCGCGGCCATACCGGCTGCGGCGATAATTACTTTTATCCCCCTGTCTTTTGCTCCTTTGGCAAAAGCTTCTACGCGCTCAGGGGTGCGGTGTGCAGACAAAGCGTTAATCTCGAATGGAATCTCCATTTCATCGAAAAACTTTGCCGCTTTTTCCATTACGGGAAGGTCTGATGTACTTCCCATGATTATACTTACAACAGGTTTCATTTTTGTTTATTTACCAATTAGGTTTTTATAGTCTGCTGCCGAAAGTAATTGATCCAGTTCGGATGCATCACTTACAGCTATTTTGATGATCCATCCTTTTCCGTACGGATCTTCATTAATTAATTCCGGTTTTTCTTCAAGTTCGGCGTTTACTTCCAGTATTTCTCCCGAAACAGGCATCAATAGTTCCGAAACGGTCTTTACTGCTTCTACACTACCAAATTCTTTGTCCTTCGCTATTGTTTCGCCTTCTGTAGTTACATCTACATATACGATCTCGCCCAATTCACTTTGAGCAAACTCTGTGATACCTACAAAAGCTGTTTCGCCTTCTACTCTGATCCATTCGTGATCTTTAGAATACTTTAAATTTTCAGGAAAGTTCATAATTTTCTTAATTTAATAAGTTATATATATTACAAATTTTTCAAAAACAGGACAAAGCCCCAGTAAGCGCCTATCCATACAGTCAGATAAGACATAGCGAAACCCACAAGAAAACCTGCATATACCTGTGCCGGAGTACTCCTTTTCAACATAAGGCGCGCTACTGCCAAACATCCTGCTAAGATAAACAAAATGATGAACAAAACAGGCAGGTTTAACCCCTTAACATGATAGCATACTGACAGAATGCAACCTATTAACCCTCCAATGCTCATCATATAGGCGCTTATCCTCCAGAAACGGGAGATAATAACATAAATAACAAGCAATATTAAAGGAATAAGGACGACCGACAGAAACCAGATATAAAGTTTAGCCGAGAAGAAGTAATAGAATAACAGGCTGTAAGACAAAAAGAATACAGTAATAGGCAAAGCCCAATCATTCTTGTTATCCAGCCGGAAATCGCGGACAATATTTGTCAACCTTAAAAAATAGAGACCTGTGGCCGGTATGATACACGAAAAAAAGAAGACCGGAGTCATAAACCTGATAAACTGATTGGCAAATAGGAATTTGAAATCAGTATACATGAATATGAGGACTACAGTATAAATAACCATAAACAGCGGATGCAATATGACAGATATTATCCGGGGAAGAAGGGGTTCTTTCTCCTTCGGTGGTCTGTATATTATCGATGTTCTTGGTTGTACAAGGCTATTGCCATTGATGGTGGTGTAGTCTTTTTCTTCCATTATATTTCTTTCCTTAATCGGGCGACAGGCAGGTTCATCTGTTCCCTGTATTTTGCTACAGTGCGGCGGGCGATTATATATCCTTTCTCTTTCAGAATTTCGGATAGTTTATCGTCCGTCAGCGGCTTCTTCTTATCTTCATTCCCGATACATTCCTTAAGTATCGCTTTCACTTCGCGCGAAGATATCTCTTCGCCCGTATCGGTTTGCATAGATTCGGAAAAGAAATATTTCAGCGAATATATGCCGAAACTTGTCTGCACATATTTGCTGTTGCTGACACGTGATATGGTAGATATATCATACCCTGTACGCTGTGCTACATCTTTCAGTATCATTGGTTTCAGTTGCGCCTCGTCTCCTGTGAGGAAAAAGTCGTACTGCATATCCATAATAGCCTGCATAGTACGTTGCAGGGTATCCTGCCGTTGCTTGATGGCCTCGATAAACCAGCGTGCCGAATCGAGTTTCTGCTTGACAAAGACTGCCGCGTTCTTATTATCGGCAGACATACTTTCCTTGTTGTCGGAATAACCTTTCAGTAAATCGGAATATTCGCGGCTTACACGCAGGTCGGGAATATTGCGGTTGTTCAGGCTGAGAAACAGTTCCCCGTTATAGGCTTCTACGGTAAAATCGGGAATAATCGTACTCAGCGTAATGGACAGGGAGTCTCCCCAGTTATTCCCCGGTTTAGGATTCAGGGTGGTAATTTCCTGTATTACTTCCTTCAGTATGTCTTCGTCAATTCCCAGTTGCCTGATTATTTTATCATAATGCCTTTTTGAGAATTCATCGAAATAATTGGTTATAATGCTGATCGCATAATCTACAATGTCCGATTTCTCTTTTCTGTCAAGTTGCAGCAGGAGGCATTCCTGCAGGTTGCGCGCGGCAATTCCTGCCGGTTCGAAATCCTGAATGGTTTTCAGTATATCTTCGAGATGTGGCACAGAGACATCTATATTTTGCTGGAATATGAGGTCATCCGATATGGCAGACAGGGAGCGGTCGAGATAGCCGCTTTCGTCGATGTTTCCGATGATATACTCAGCTACCTTATCGTCTTCTTCGTTAAATTCGCATTCGCCTAGCTGTTCTATAAGATACTCATGTAAGGAGGCTGCAACTGAAAATGGGATCTCGTCCTGCTTGCCAACCGACGGCCTGTTATTATCACGAAGCTGGTAGTCAGGAATCTCGTCTTCGTTCATGTAATCGCCCAGCGTGAGGTCTTCCTGCGAAATATTGGTATCGTCGTCGGGGCTGAAATCGTCGTCATACTCCGATGGGTTTTCGGTCGGTTCCAGTCCTTCTTCCAGCGCCGGATTATCTTCCAGTTCTTGTTTTATACGCTCTTCCAACTCAAGCACAGGCAATTCGGTCAACTTAATAACCTGCATCTGCATAGGCGAAAGCTTCTGCTGCTGTTTGAGCTGTAATTGTTGTTTTAGAGCCATAACTACTATCGGGTTCTTTCTGTTATAACAAATTTACATCAAATTTTGTGAATTCTTCACAGGCAGATAGAAATTGTTAGGTAAAGTTGTCGCTTTCCTTGCTTCGTTTAACATTAAAAAAAGGAAATCAACTAACTTTGAGCATGAATAATATAACACTAACAGGATAAACAAAGTTAGTATAAATAGGTTCAATATTTTGCTGTATAACGGTGGTATGGAGCAAAACAAAAATGGCAGAGTTTAGAATAACGGGGCGGGTGAATCCCACCCCTACATTGAGTCATTCCCATTCAGGAAATTGCGTTGTATTCAGATCCAACCCGGTTATTTTCAACATATCCGCTTCGTCTAGTTCGAAATCAAATATATCTATATTCTCCTTCATATATTCGGCGTTGTCAGTCCTTGGAATAGTAACTACTCCTCTCTGGATAAGCCATCTCAGGCTGACTTGCGCGGCGCTCTTATTATACTTTTTGCCGATGGCATTCAATGTCGGATTATTGAAAATATCGTTACGTCCTCCGGCAAGGGGCGACCATGCTTCCATCTGGATATTCAATCCGTTCAGTACCTCGCGCTCCCTGTATTGTTGGAAGAAAGGATGCGTTTCTATCTGGTTAACAGCAGGCTTCACTTTGGCGTACGAAAGTAACTCCTCCAGTTGGTGTGGTTCGAAGTTGCTTACTCCGATGGCCCTGATCTTTCCTGCTTCATACAGCTCTTCCATTGCTTTCCATGCACCACGCAGGTCTCCGCGCGGACGGTGGATAAGGTACAGGTCAATATATTCCAGTCCCAGTTTATTCAGGGAAGTTTCAAAGGCCTTTTTTGTCTTTTCATAGCCGGTATCATCCACCCAAAGCTTTGTGGTAATGAAAAGCTCACTCCGGTCTATTCCACTTTTTTTAATTCCTTCCCCTACCGCTTCTTCGTTACCATAAACGGTGGCTGTGTCGAAAAGCCGGTAACCGATAGAAATGGCTTTTGCTACACTTTGCACACCCGTAGATTCACGTAGATCGAGGGTTCCGAATCCCAGTATCGGCATTTTCACGCCGTTATTAAGAGTTACTGTTGGTATCTGGGCAAAGGCGATAAGGGGTAAAGCCAATAAGACCCATAATAAAACCGCATTTTTGTTTAATCTTTTCATACAATCATTTTATTTAGATTTTGGCTGCAAGATAGTGATAAAAACGATATTCCGGTCAGAACACCCTCAGCTATATAAGTTAACTGTATCTGTTAGGATTTTCCATTTTTCGATTTTCTCTTCCAGCGTCATCCGTGCATTTGCCGGACTGGGAGAAGGTAAAGTGACAAACTGCCTCTTTTCATCGAAGCCAACATATTTTTTGTAGAATTCTTCGGCTTTCTTACTGGTGAAGAAGATATACTCAATCTGGGGATATTCCTTAAAAAACTTTTTGAAATTATTTGGCTTCTCATTCTTGATACTGCTATCCAGGCTGCCCTTTCCTTCACATGATTCGAGTACATCCCAGATGGCTATATTTTTTTCGGTCAAAAGGGCGTTTTTTTCTTCATAGCTCTCAGGTAAAGGCTTTCCGAAAAGGGCAAAGATTATTTTCCAGAACTGGTTGCTCTTGTGCCCGTACCGTTCTTGCTTGCGCAAAGACTCCTCACTGGGCATTGTTCCCAGAATCAATACTTTGCAGTTTTTGTTTACAACAGGGTTAAAGGCAATTTTTCTCATAAGCTTACCGAAATGTTATAAAACCACGGAGTAAAGGGAGTTTCACGGAGTCTTTATAAGTGTCTATAATAGAATGTGAATCAAATAATGGAATTATACTCCGTGAAACTCCGTGCGACTCTGTGGTTAAAAGTTTTATTTTATTCCATGCATCATTTTCAATAATCTACGCGACAGGAAGAAGAGTATAACCGAAGCAGCCCCGGCCATAAATACGAACAGCATAAAAAAATCGTACAGGTTTGAAATCCGGTAACCCAAAAATGTTTTCGGATTTTCCAGTTGCTGCTTTTCCAGATTTTGCTGCACCTGTGCTTTCAGTCTTTTATCCTCTATCTTCGAGAATGTTATCATATCAAAAGGGATAACGGCCATACCGTCTTTTTCCATTACCGACTCCTCAAAATCCTTTGGTAATAAAGTCAACGTATTTTCTTTCTCCAAAGACCGGATAACAGACAGTTCGACTATCGGTTCGGGATAATAACTGGTAAGCGTACCTGCAAACTTATTTGCGGCAGACATACTTAAATACCACACAGCCATAAGCAGCGAAGCAAATCGCAGGGGCGCCAGTTTGTTTACCATCGATAACCCTATCGGGGACAGGCACAATTCGCCAAAAGTGTGTATTACATAAAGGCTTACCAGCCACAGCATACTTACCTTGACACCGGGAGCCAGCCCTTTTACCCCAAAAGCGATTATAAGATAGCCCAATGCGAGCAGGAAAAGCCCTATCGATTGCTTAAAAGGAGAGGCAGGTTCCTTCCCTCTTTTATTCAGCTTTGTCCATATAATGACGAATATAGGGGCAAAAACAATGATGGAAAGGGCATTTACCGACTGAAAGTAAGAGGTGGGCACAGTCCAGCCGAATAGCCCTATATGCCTGTCGGTCTGTTCTTCGGCAAAATAGGTAAGTGACGCACCTGCCTGTTCGAAGGCTGCCCAAAAGAAAATGACGAAGAATGCGATAATGTAAATGACCCAGATGCGCGATCTCTCTATCTTAGTCAGCGAAGGGTCTGAAATGATATACCCCGGAGCAACTACAGTCAGCGAAAAAATAATGGAGCCGATAATATCCGTCTCTAATACAGCATAGAGCAGATAGAATAATATGATCCATATTATGCCCCAGATAGCCATTAGTTTAATATTCGATTTCTTGCTGTTGCCTGTAAGGTTTTCGGCAGGCTTGTCTGTGGCCGTTTTGTTTATGTCCTTATTGTTTGGGATTACGCCAATAGCTTCGCCCGAAGGTGTTACCAGATATTTATCTTTGAACAGGATGAAAATGGCAAGCCCCAGCAGCATCCCGATACACCCGGCGAGGAATCCCCATCTGAAATCGGCAGGATGCCCCGTATCACCGAAGAATCCGCAGATAAGAGGCGCAATAAATGACCCTACATTTACCCCCATATAGAATATCGTATATGCCGAATCTTTGCGGCTATCGCCCGGAGCATACAACTGTCCCACCATAGACGACATATTCGGCTTGAAGAAGCCATTGCCAAGGATAAGAAAGCCCAAACCGCAAAACATCAGCATAGTGGCTGTACTAATATTTTCGAAGAAACAGCCTGAAAGGAATAACAGGAACTGCCCTACCGCCATCAGTGATGCTCCGGCGATAATGGAGCGCCTGTTTCCCCAGTAGCGGTCGGCTATATAACCTCCGATAAGGGGCGTAAGGTATACAAGTCCTGTGTAACTCCCGTATATCTGTCCGGTATACGATTTATCAAACAACAGCGCGTTGAGCATGTAGAGGGCAAAGAGCGCCCGCATGCCGTAATAGCTGAAACGTTCCCACATTTCGGTGGCGAAAATAAGGTATATGCCTTTCGGATGCCCTTTTGGTGTATCAGGTGTCATTTATATATTGTTTATTGTAAAAAAGTTCACAATACATGACAAAAATAATATAAAACTTGTAACTATCTGTCATACTCCCCTTAAAGGGCGTTTTAATAAAACAGGCTGAAACAACGGCAGAGCGAAGCGGAGCTAAATGTGACTTTTTTTACTTGCTGTTTTTTTCCTCTGATTATATCAAAGAACGCATTATGTCCCGAAGGGACTGAACATGGATAAGAGGGTGTGTCAAAATAGACATGCCCTCTTTTTTACGCACAAAGGCCGAACTTTCCCAAGCTCGGTCTTTGCTATTTCCTAAAGTATTGCTAACTTCAGGTATTCAAAAAATTATTATGTCAAAGATACATTTTCGTCCGTACATACCCAATCAAACGCTACTTTTTCCTGGTAGGATTGATGAAGATATTTCAGCGCACGATCCTGTT
>NZ_QVMO01000040.1:41834-56622 GCF_010501055.1 Dysgonomonas sp. 521 | reverse complement strand
ACCAAATATTGGTGATTCTCTTGATAAAAAGAATAATTCCCGGATGGTAGCATACTTGCATTTTATGCCTGTTTACTTCTTTGAGCCATGAGTTTTCAAAAACAATACATTATGTCAAAAGTAATCAAATTTGAAGAAATTCATGCCAATGGAGCCGGTATAGATATCGGTTCGCGTGAGATTTATGTTTCCCTTGATGGGTTGCAAGTAGTGAAGTTTAAGACTTTTACCAGCGATTATCATTTATGTTGTCAATATTTGAAAGACAATGGTATCAGTTCAGTGGCCATGGAAGCTACAGGAGTATATTGGATGAGTTTATACTCGATATTGGAAGACAATGGGCTGAAGGTCTGCCTTGTTCATCCACGGGAAGTTCAGCAGGTAAAGGGTCGCAAGACAGATGTAAAAGATAGCCAGTGGATTCAAAAATTGTATTGTGCAGGCCTGTTGCGTGAAAGTATCGTTGCAAAAGGTAAGCTCAAAGAGTTGCGGGTTTTGGTTCGCGAACGCATGGACTTGATAGATATGGGTAGTACTTATGTTAACAAGATGCAAAAATATCTGGAATTGATGAACATTAAATTACATAATGTTATCTCCCAAATCCATGGAGCCAGTGGGCTTCGGATTATAAAAGCGATCTTGTCAGGTGAAAGGGATGCCCATAAATTGGTGCTCTTATGTGACAGCCGGATATTAAACAAAAAACGGGAAGAAGTAAAAAAATCCCTTGAAGGTAACTACAGTGAGTCCTATTTATTGTGCCTGGCAGAAAATCTTAGTTTATGGGAAAAACACCAACAAATTATTAACAGCATGGAACAAGCCATTGGTAGCCTATTGGATGAAATCAATCAGGATAATACCCATATTGTAGTAACAAGTAAGAGCCAACCCTCGCGCCACCATAATCCGCAGATTGAGGATTTACATAAAACCATGGTTCAGTTGTATGGCGGGGTAAACCTGACTACCATAAGTGGAATTAATGATAGTACAATGCTCCGCTTATTAGCTGAAGTAGGCAACGATATGAGCCGCTTTCCGACAAAGAAGCATTTTGTAAGCTGGGTTGGTTTAAGTCCTAAGAGTAAACAGAGTGGGAAAATGAAAAAAAGAATAAAATCAAAGTCTAATAATGCCGGACTGATCTTCAGGCAATCGGCTCAAAGTTTGTTGACAAGCAAAAACAATGCTATCGGAGCCTTTATCAGACGGATAAAAGGAAAGAAAGGATCCAAAGTCGCTATTAAAGCTGGTGCTCGAAAAATAGCAGAGGCTTTCTATAATGCTCTCACCAAAGGTGCTGATTATGTAGAAACAGGAGCTAACAAATATATTGAACAGGTCAATGCTAACGAAATAAGACTTATGGGTAAACTAGCTAAAAAACACAATTTTATGATTGTCAAAACGGATATAATTTAAATGACGTCATTGGTANCGAAATAAGACTTATGGGTAAACTAGCTAAAAAACACAATTTTATGATTGTCAAAACGGATATAATTTAAATGACGTCATTGGTAACGGAGTGAATTGAATTGAAAATCGACGGAGTCAAAATCGACGGAGTCAAACATCTCGTATCTGGTAGGTCGAGATTCTTCGTTGCACTCAGAAACAACGTTCGCCGAAGCGAAGGCGAGGCAATGACAAAGAGAGTAACAATTTGATAGAGATGTTTTACTTTTGAGACACCCTCTTTTATTTATTTAATAAAATTTCTGTTTTACCATGCAAATAACGGATATTCTTTCATTATAGCATTCACTTTCTCACGTACGGATTTTATGGTCTGCTCATTTTCCGGATTGGAAAGTACGGTATCTATCATTTCCACTATTTCTCCCATCAGCGGCTCTTTGGCTCCGCGTGTGGTAATGGCCGGAGTACCGAATCGTAATCCTGATGTCAGGAACGGGCTGCGGCTATCGAATGGAACCATGTTTTTATTTGTAGTGATATCTGCTTCTACCAGCGCTTTTTCCGCTACTTTTCCTGTCAGTTCAGGGAATTTAGGGCGCAGGTCTATCAGCATGGAGTGGTTGTCTGTACCTCCCGATACCACTTTATAACCTTTGTCGGTAAAAGCCTTAGCCATTGCGGCAGCATTGGTCTTTACCTGTGTCTGGTAAACTTTATATGAAGGGTCTAGTGCTTCGGCAAACGAAACGGCTTTCGCAGCTATTACATGCTCAAGAGGCCCTCCCTGAATACCGGGAAATACAGCAGAGTCGAGCAGAGCCGACATCATGCGGATTTCTCCTTTCGGCGTTTTCTTGCCCCAAGGATTTTCGAAATCTTTGCCCAGAAGGATTGCGCCTCCGCGTGGGCCACGAAGCGTTTTGTGAGTTGTAGTAGTCACTATATGTGCATGAGGCAGCGGATTGTTCAATAAACCTGCCGCTACAAGTCCTGCCGGATGAGCCATGTCTACCATAAAGATAGCCCCTGTTTCATCGGCAATCTTACGGATGCGCGCATAGTCCCAGTCGCGTGAATAAGCGGATGCTCCCGCAATTATTAGTTTGGGCTTCTCGGTACGGGCCACTTGTTCCAGTTGCTCATAGTCTACCTGCTCCGTATCTTGTCTTACATTGTATTCCAGTGCATGGAACATCAACCCCGAAAAGTTAACGGGAGAACCGTGTGAAAGGTGTCCTCCGTGCGAAAGGTTCAATCCCAGAAACTTATCTCCGGCTTGCAGGCAGGCAAGAAATACGGCGGCATTAGCCTGCGCACCCGAGTGTGGCTGTACGTTTGCCCATTCGGCGCCGAATATTTCTTTCAGGCGGTCGATAGCCAGTTGTTCGCTGAGGTCTACTATCTCGCATCCCCCATAATATCTTTTACCCGGATAACCTTCGGCATATTTGTTGGTTAAGCATGAGCCCATTGCCTCCATTACTTGCTGGCTGACGAAGTTTTCCGAGGCTATTAACTCTATTCCTTTCAGTTGTCGCTGATATTCCCTTTCGATAATATCAAAAATGGCTGTATCTCTTTTCATAAACGGATAAAATTATGAGGTAAATAAATTATCGGACAAAGGTAACTATTTTAGTAATTTGAATAATAGTCTTTCTTCTATTAATTTTTAAGATTTAAATTCAAGTTTGTATCTTAGCCGACAGAACTTATTATTAGAGTCTGTTTAAATTTTACCAAAATATAAGAGTTTATATTCAATAAGATTATATATGGTTTATTCTCTGTGATTTAATTGCCTCCTGCTTTAGCTGGAGGATAATAGTCTAATCAGATAATGGCTTTAGCCAAAATGTTTTGACTAAAGTCGTTTTCTATCTGTATTATTATCCACGACTTGAAAGTCGTGGCAACTAAAACTCCTAAAAATATGCATCTTACTCTTTTATTGAATATAAACTCTATTTTATTATTAATTCTTTTTTCGTTCATTTTTAGTTTCTTTTTGGCTATTTTTTTCATTCTCTCAACTCAACCAGAGGTTACAGGAGCGAAGCGTATGTAAATAAGCATCTCTAAAACATCTCTAAAAATTGGAACGAATAAAATTTAAACAGTTACTATGAAAGAAGATGATAAGTGATGGAAAGTATTTATTGCAACATAATACTCGTTCTTGTCATGCTGACGAGAGGAAGCATCTCTTGTCTATTTTGCTTTTGAGAAACGAGATCCTTCGTGCCTCAGGATGACAAAGAGAATGTTGCGTTAATTATTAATGCGAATCAAGGGTTAAAAAACACAGTAACTTATTGTCCCGAAGGGACTGAAGGTGGATAACCACGGGCAAAACCCGTGGCAGGGACTGGCTGGAAAATATGTCTCTGTAGGAGGCAAATAGCAAAAATAAATGCCATTCGCCTCCTACGGAGACGGCCTCTCCCTATCCGATTTTTCCACGGGTTTTACCCGTAGTTATCCATGATTAGCCCACTTCGTGGACTTAGAATCCTGACTGCAAAAGAGAAGATTGATTTATAATAGTATACTTCAATCCGGAGCAACCCTTGATTCGCATTATTATAGATTACTTAACTGTATTTATTCCGGAGAAAAATTATCTTATACAGGTAGTCTTGTTGTAGGGGAGGGGCTGCGCAGAAATAGACAGTATAGAAAATATAGGAAAGAAAAAGGTTACATTATAAAACAATAAAAAAGTGTCACCTTTGTCACTTTTTTAGTAAAATCAGATACCGGAATTTTTTAATATAAGTGATGAATCCAAAATATATCAGGAGTAAATACGTTTTATATAAAGCTTTTGTAAGGTTAAATGAAACTGTTCGAGAATAATAAGACATTATTGAGGTATCTCTTTATTGCTGTAGCTATCCTTATCGTGATGGCTTCACTTGTTGTATCTCATTTTCTGGTCGAAAACCTGTCGAATGAAGAGCGGAATAAGATTGAAATATGGGCGGAAGCAACAAAGGAAATGGCCAGTAATACGGAGAATCTGAATATGAATCTGGTTGCTCAGATACTGAAAAGCAACACCACCATTCCCGTAATATTATATGACAAGAAGGTAAACTTCTATACCTCGGCCAATATCGAGTTGCCTGAAACTGACGATCAGGCGTTCTTAAAGAAGAAAGCCGACGGTTTCAGGAAAAAGCACGAACCTATCATTATCGAGGTAGAAGACTTCGACCAGTATATTTACTATGACGATTCGTATACGCTGAAGCAATTGCAATTGTACCCGTATGTGCAGTTAGGGGTACTGTTTATCTTTATGATTACAGCTTTCTTCGCCTTGTTTACTACGATGAAGATGGAGCAGGATCGCCTTTGGGTAGGGCTATCCAAAGAGACGGCGCATCAACTGGGCACACCTATATCCTCCCTGTTGGCATGGTTGGAATATCTGAAATTGAAAGAGACCGACCGGGCCATTGTAAACGATATGGAGAAAGACGTGAACAGGCTGCAAATGATAACAGACCGTTTTTCCAAGATCGGTTCCACCCCGACACTGGATAAGGAAGATATGACGAATATCGTAGAGCGGTCAATCTCATATCTTGAAAAGCGCATCTCAAGAAAGGTGGTTTTCTCATTGGCTTTACCCGGAACGGCTCTCTATGCCGAAGTGAGCGAGCCGTTGCTAAGCTGGGTAATAGAAAACCTGACCAAAAACGCGGTGGACGCGATGGGAGGGCAGGGTAAGATAACATACACATTATCAGAAAAAGGGAAGATGATCTGTCTGGAAATAGAGGATACGGGAAAAGGCTTACCCAAATCGAAGTTCAGGACAATCTTTAATCCCGGATATACGACAAAGTCGCGTGGCTGGGGGCTTGGGCTTTCATTAGCCAGGCGGATAATCGAATCTTATCATGGAGGCCGCATCTATGTGAAATCATCGGAGATCGGTGTCGGTACAACTTTTTGTATAGAGTTAAAAAAGGTTGAATAGTGTTGTGATGAAAGACGGAAGTCTTTGCAAGCCGGAGAATTTTCTTATTTTTGTGGCAATTCGTTCAAATTTTAACAATTCTTTAAAGCCTGATGACTAAATTTTCAAAAGCCTTTTGGGTTGCCAACACTGTCGAGCTGTTGGAGCGGTTGGCGTATTACGCTATTTTCATTTCACTAACCTTATATCTTTCCAGTATCTGGGGATTTAATGACGTGCAGGCGGGTGTTATAGCCGGCTGTTTTTCTGCGTTGTTGTATTTCCTTCCCACATTTGTAGGGGCATACTCCGATAAGATAGGCTTCCGGAAAGCCATAATGATAGCCTTCGCCCTCCTTACCATAGGATACTTGGGGCTGGGAGCCGTGCCTACCCTTCTCGAAGGTGCGGGACTGGTACAATACGGGGCTGCCAATGCTGTCGGTCTGGGTGCCGACGCGAAAGATTCCAGCTGGATTATAGAGACGTTCCGTTCTTTCTTTACTTCCATAGGCGTAGGAAACTTCGATCGGTTGACCACATTTACGGGGTTGAGGGAAAGCGTTCAGCAATGGACTATTGTTCCCATCCTGCTTTTCATCGTAGTCGGAGGCGCTTTTATCAAGTCCGTGATTTCGGGTACGGTAGCCAAGGAAACAACGGCGGAAACCCGTGCCAGGGGATTCGCTATATTCTACATGATGGTAAATATAGGCGCCTTTACGGGAAAGACAGTTGTAGACCCGCTTCGTAAGAGTATTGGGGATCAGGGGCTTGTTTACCTGAACTATTTTTCGGCTACAATGACCTTGATTGCCTTGGTGGTTGTCTTCTTTATGTATAAGTCTACCCAGACAGCGGGACAGGGAAAGAGCCTTTCCGAAATATGGCAGGCCTTGATTAAGGTCTGTAAGAACGGGCGCCTGGTTGCCCTTATACTTATTACCAGCGGATTCTGGATCGTGCAGCAGCAGATGTATGCTTCCATGCCTAAGTATGTGATCCGTATGGTAGGGCAGGACGCGTCTCCGGGATGGATAGCCAACGTAAACCCGCTTGTGGTATTCCTTTTGGTTAATCTGGTAACTACCATAATGAAAAAGAGGTCGCCTTTGTCGTCCATTATGGTGGGTATGTTCATTATTCCTTTGTCAGCCTTGATAATGGCTACGGGAAATATGATGGGTAATGACCCTATTTCGTTGTTCGGGCAGGTAACCATACATCCCATTACCCTTATGCTGATTGTCGGGATCGCTTTTCAGGCTCTGGCCGAGTGCTTTATCTCGCCGCGTTTCCTCGAGTATTTCTCTTTGCAGTCGCCCAAAGGGGAGGAGGGACTTTATCTGGGGTTCAGCCATCTGCATTCGTTCGTCTCATCATTAGTCAGCTTTATTGTAGCCGGATTCCTGCTTGAGGCATTTTGCCCCGATCCTCTGTCAGAGAGGTTTGCCAATTCGACAAACTTTGCGGCGGATTACGCGGCGGCAACGGCTAACGCGCACTATCTGTGGTATGTCTTTTTTGCCATTGGGCTTGTTTCGGCTATTGCCCTTGTGATATATGGGCAGGTGGTGAAACGGCTGGACGATAAATCAGTTAACAGTTAACAGTTAACAGTCAGCAGTCAACAGTTAATAGTTGGCGGTTGATAATTAACGATTGGAATAGGAAGGAGGCTGTACAGAAAGCCTCTTTTTTATGCAGTAAGGGGAATAGATATAATCAGTTTCTCCATAAAAATACTTGTGTTTTCAATATTTAGCCTATTTTTACGGAATAATTCTTAACAAAATACTTTATGGAAGAGTTCTTGATCTTTATAGTTTTTGTGATATTGATTGCTATAGCTGTTGTGCCGATAATAATATTAAGCAAGGTAGGTTCGATAAATCGCAGCATAGACTATCTGAACAGCGACTTATCAGCGCAAAACAGAAAGCTGTGGGAACGGCTTCAACAATCAGCATCGAAAGAAGAAATTAAAGAGATTCTGGAAACACTGAAAGAGATAAGGGAGAAGGGTGCGCCCATATCTACTCCTGAAGCACCTCCCGTTATTGAATATGTAAAAGAAGAAACTCCGAAACCGGAAGAGCCGGAGATGCCTGTTGCTGCCGGTCGGACCTTACCGGAGCCGGAAAGACAACCTCAGATAGAACCTGCCGTAGAATCGGTAGAAACGCCGGAGATAGAAATCGTTAAGGAAATGCCGGAAGAACCTGTTACAGCAGATGAGCAACTGCCAACAGAGGAGGTTCCTGTGGAAACAGAGGAAGAAGTAAAGGAAGAACCTGTTGTACCTATACCTCACGAAGAAACTCCTCCTCCATTCGCGGCTTTTGGACGGACTGAACCGGAAGAAAAGGTTGTAGTGGAAACTCCTCCTCCGTATAAATTTCCGCCAATAAGGGAATCTTCCCCTGTAGAAAGCAATGTAGAGGAAGAATATGATAGTGATTTGGATAAGAACTTTATAGAAAGAATACTGGGTGATAACTGGCTGAGCAAAGTTGGAATTGTAACACTGGTACTGGGTATCGCTTTCTTTGTAAAATACGCCATAGACCAGGACTGGATCAATGAAGTAGGACGTGTGGGTATCGGCTTGCTTACAGGTGGTATCATTATCGGCATAGCCCATAAGTTGAAAGCGAAATATCATGTCTTCTCATCCATATTAGTCGGGGGTGGTATATCGGTGTTCTATATTACGATAACGCTGGCATTCAGGGAATATGAACTCTTTAGCCAGACAGTGGCCTTTGCCATCCTTATCGTCATAACGATATTCTCCGTTATCTTATCCTTGCTGTACGACCGTAAGGAACTGGCGATTTTCTCCCTGCTGGGCGGATTCGCTTCGCCATTGATGGTAAGCACGGGAGCGGGGAACTATATCGTACTGTTCTCATATATATTCATACTGAACGCGGGAATGCTGGTCGTCTCGTTTGTAAAGAAATGGCGTGTTATCGGCATTATCTGTTATGCTCTTACGCTCGGATTTTTCTGGACATGGCTGTTGACGACAACTCAGGAGTACGATTTCAGGCTTGTGACATTATTTGCCGTGCTATTCTTTATCCAGTTCTATCTGCTGGCTATAATAGACCATTTGAAAACAGGCCCGAAAGTTACCGCTTATCAGGTATTCCTTATCCTAAGCAATAATCTGCTTGTATTCCTTGCCTGCATATACGTGTTTAACGATTACGAATATGATGTAAGAGGTATCATTACCATAGCGCTGGCGGCATTGAACGCCCTTGTTATGCTGGCTCTGTTCCGTAAGAGCGAGGTAGACCGCACGCTTATTTATTTGCTGATAGGCATTGTGATGACATTTGTCAGCCTGGCTATCCCGATACAGCTTCACGGGCATGTGATAACGATGTTTTGGGCTGCCGAAATGGTCATACTGCTTCTCTTGTGGCAAAAATCGCGGATACAGGTATTCAGTATAGGGTTTATTATAATCAGCGTATTGACTATCATTTCGTATGCTATCGATTTACAACACAACTATGCTTATGACCTGGAACTGACCGTTGGTCTGAACAGGATATTTATTACAGGCCTTGTGGTTATGGCAGCTTTTATCCTGAGTTCTTTCCTGCTAAAGAAGGAAGATCCGGACGATATGATTGAAATCAGGGGAGTTGATACATTCTCTATTGGGTCAATTATTGCCACATTCAGGATATTTGTAATCGGTTTAACATTCCTTGTCCCTTATCTGGAACTGAATTATCAGCTGGGACGTTTTACCGATGGGGAATATACGTCCAGTTTCAGATATCTGGCTATGGCAACTTATATTACGGTTTATATTGCTGTATTATCTTTGGTATATCGGAAGAAGATGGCTTCCGGCTCTTTGGCTTATGTCCTTTTCTTTATTGCAACGGGCGTATACGCGGTGGTTTATTCTTATCTGGCAATAGAGTTGAGGTTCGATATATTCCTTGCGGGAGATTACAGTCCAAAATATTTCCTTATTCACTATCTGTCTTTACCGGCCGTGGCCCTTGTCATTTATTTACTGGTAAGAAATATAAAGAAACTGCATGAAGAGTGGTTTACTCCGTTCTGCTGGGGACTGGTTATTGTTTCGGTAATTATCTTGAGTATTGAGTTAGATCATACCGTTATATCCCTGTTCGGAAATGAAGGTAATTACGATTCGCTATTGTACGATGTACATACATTCGGCTATCCTATCCTTTGGGGTGTCATCGCTATGGTGTTGATGGTATGGGGGCTGAACAGCAAGGAAGTGGTGTTGCGGAAAATATCACTGATATTCTTCGGGATAATCATCATTAAATTCTATGCCTATGATGTATGGCGTATGTCGCAGGCAGGCCGTATTGTGTCGTTTATCGTATTGGGAGTAATATTATTGTTGGTTTCATTCCTTCAACAGAAGATAAAAACATTGGTAAAAGCGGATGAGGAAGAAGAAACAAAATAGCCCCTCCAACCTCCCCGAAGGGGAGGCTTCTCCCCCTATGGGGGATGGAAGGGGGCCTAATCTGTAATTGGAATACGATGAAAAAAATAATATTTACATGCTTATTATCCTTTTTGGTACTTCATATTCAGGGGCAATCGGTCTGGCAGGCGAGTGTCCGCCCGGTGGAGGCGAAAGGGTATTATAATATAGAACTCGACCAGCCTGTAATCGCAAAATCGGCTAAAAAGGATTTGTCGGATTTGAAGATATTGGACAGCAAGAATAATGAGATTCCTTATTTCCTGCGTTCGGTAAGTCCGGTACAGGAGGTTAGCCGTTTTGAAAACTACGCCTTGAAGCAAAACCTGGTACAGGATAGCCTGAATGTGGTGGTTGTAGACAATGCCGGACAGGAGGATATAGACCGTTTTTATATCGTTATCCGTAGCGCCGATGTAAACAAATATGCAAGCGTAAGGGGCAGTAACGATTTGTCGCAGTGGTATATTGTAAAGCAGAAGACGGCCATTTCGGGTCTGGGATATAAGCAGGCGAATAACGAAGAAGTACTGTTGCTCGATATTCCGCAGGGGAACTATAAGTATTACGAAATAGAGATAGAAAATAATCAGAAAAGCCCTCTGAAGATTTTGCGGGTTGGGAAATTCGAAAATTCCAGTATCTACGGGCAGTTTACCGAAATCGACCCGGGAAAATTCGTAAAGAAGGATAGTACGGACAAGAAGACCTATATCCGTTTTCCCGATATACAGGATACGTATAAAATCAACAGGTTGGAGATCACTGTTCAGAATGACGCTTTCTATTTACGCGATGCCGTTATGTTTGATACCATTATCAGGCAGTCTTTCAATTTCAGGTTGTCTTCCAAAACAGATAATTCTTTTTTCGCGGATAATTTTCCTCTGGGCAAGCATACGGTTATCGTCATCGAAAACAATAATAACCTTCCTTTGGAAATTGTATCTGTCAAAGCATACGGGCTGAACCGCTACCTGTGCGCGTACCTCGAAAAAGGGCAGAACTATTATTTGCAGGTAGGCATAACGGAAAACGGCATACCTAAATATGATATTGAACATTTTAAGAACGAGATTCCTATCGACCTCCCTATCGTGAAAACAGACAACCTGCACAGTGTTCCTTATGCCGTAGATACGCCGCAGGAGAGAGAATTGTCGTTAATAGAAAAGCCTGTATTTCTATGGAGCGTAATTATCCTGATCGGCTTATTCCTGACTTTTGTCTGCTTCAAGACGATAAAGGAAATGAGGAAAAAGAAATAGCTGTATTTCTTTATATTCCTGTTGTCTTTTATACTTAAAATTATCTTATAGTATAAAGCTGTAAGTTATGTTGAATGGTAAAAAAGTAACAGCCGAAAACACTGAAAAAAGTGTCACCTTTGTCACTTTTTATTCATAAGCACATGATAAAAAACAGAATAAAAGGTTAGATGCTGTTTGAATTATATTACCCTTACAAGTATGATGTTCAGTTCTATGTGCCACTTTGCGACAATCCGACATAACTCTAATGTTTTTGTCATGTACTATAACTTTCTACATGTTTGTTTTGTAAATGTTAAATAACTCTTATACTTCTATTCAAAATATTGTATCTTTATACCTTGCTAAATAACCTGAATATTTAATAACATAATACAGCTTAATAAACTATGGATGTAAAGATAGAGCAGAGTTGGAAAGAACAGTTGAAAGATGAATTTGAAAAAGATTACTTTGTAAAACTGACTGATTTTGTGCGGGAAGAATACAAAACAAAACAGATATTCCCTCCAGCCAAACTGATATTCAACGCCTTTGAGCATACTCCGTTCGACAAAGTGAAGGTAGTTATATTGGGGCAAGATCCTTACCATAACGACGGGCAAGCTCACGGACTATCTTTCTCTGTACCCGATGGCATGCCTGCTCCACCGTCACTCGTTAATATCTTTAAGGAGATAAACCGGGATTTGGGTATCCCCGTTCCTCAGTCGGGAAATCTGACCCGTTGGGCAAATCAGGGCGTATTATTGCTGAATGCTACACTTACGGTACAGGCACATCAGGCAGGTTCGCACCAGAGGAAAGGCTGGGAGCCTTTTACAGACGCGGCAATCCGCCGGCTGGCAGAAGGAAGGGATAATCTGGTCTTTATTTTATGGGGTGCTTATGCACAGAAGAAAGCCTCCTTTATAGACGGAACCAAGCACCTTGTATTGAAGTCGGTTCATCCGTCTCCGTTATCTGCTCACAACGGCTTTTTCGGAAATAATCATTTTAGTGAGGCTAATAAATATCTTGAATCGAAGGGCATTGCTCCTGTAGAATGGTAATTAGAAATTTGATATTTTAACTGTATGGACGTACTACATACACCCATACAGATAACTAGAAAGAACAAAAATGGCGACAAAATCCTGCCGCCATTTTCATTCTTATAGAAGATATGTTATGAAACTCGTAACGATTTTCCGGCTCTTAATGTAGCTTTTGTTGTGATGTTGTTCAACTTGCAAATTTTACTTACTGTCGTTCCATGTACTCGGGCTATTTTACCCAGTGTATCGCCTTTCTTTATGCGATGATATTTCACTTTGCCGGAAGCATATTTATTCTTAACGTTATCGTTTGAACGGGTAACCGATGAAGATGCCAGATTTCTTACATCAACACCTTTGCGGCTTACGCTGTAGCTGTTGCGTGTCACGGTATATGTATCCCGATGGCATACTTTATTGTCGAAGTCTACTATTCTTGCAGGATTTATCGGGTTGCCGAGGAATCTGATTTCGAAGTGAAGATGAGATCCGGTAGAGCGCCCAGTGTTCCCGCCTAATGCAATCGGGTCGCCTGATTTTACAACCTGGTCTTCTTCTACCAGGAATGCAGATAAGTGCCCGTATACGGTTTCCAATCCGTTAGTATGGCGAAGCGCCAGGTAATATCCGTATCCGCGGCGCTCGTATTGCTTTACGCGTACTTTACCATCGAATGCGGCATAGATAGTATCTCCTACCTGTACTTTCAGGTCTATGCCATAGTGCATACGGCGACGACGGGGGCCAAAGTTAGAAGTAATATATCCCATTGTAGGCATAGTGAAATTAGCCAGGCTCACTTTGAATGTATCTGGAATATTCTCTATCGAACGGTATGCGTTCACATAACGATTATTCCATATACCTCCATAAAGTTCTTCTGCCGGGATTTCATTTTCTCCTAGGATGCGTTCTTCTTGTATTTCTTTAAGTATAGAGAGGTCTCTCTTTATTTTTATTCCGTCTGCGTACAGGTTGGAATTAGGGGTTTGCCTGCTGTGCCTTTGTTTGTAGTTAAGCTCTACTCTTTCGGAGTTGGCTTCTGTTGTCTTTGTTTGAGCAAAACTACTTACTGGTATTAATAACATTGCCGCTACTGGCAAAAACCTTATTCGTTTGAAGCTCTGGATTAAAATGTTCTTACTATTGTTCATAATATAAATTAGATCTCATCACTCGAATACAGATTCGATAATGTGGATAGTTTATAATCAAAAATTTCGTTCTCTTTAAAAAATCGTTTTAGTTCTATTTTTGCCGATTCCGAAGAATCTGAAGCGTGTACAATATTCTCTTGTGAGCTAACCGAAAAATCGCCTCGGATTGTTCCAGCAGTAGCTTCTCTGCCATTAGTAACACCAATAAGGGAGCGTACAACTTTCGCTGCATCTATTCCTTCCCAACATTGGATGATTACCGGACATGCTTGCATGGAGTCTTTTACACGTTGAAAGAATGGCCTGTCTTTCAAGTGAGCGTAGTGTTCAGATAAAATTGTGTCGTCTAATTGCGTCATTTTCATTCCCGCCAGCCGTAAACCCTTTTTTTCGAAACGAGAAATAACCTCTCCTATCAGTGTCCTTTGAACACAAGACGGCTTAAGAATAACAAGGGTTTTTTCCATGTGTGTACTTTGAAAATAAATAAGATTTATACGATATAGACGTCAAATATAAAACATATTTTTATCCGTGCCAACTCAAAAGCCTCTTTGTAGGCAGATTTTAACAGCATTTACACTATGTTTTACAACATGTTTTATTTGAAATCTCTCTAAAAAAGGGAGGTTTTACATATGCGAAGTAATTTTTCTTTAACTAAATATAACGAATATGCGTGTAGTTAATTTATATATATAGCGTTATATCAACTGCTTATATCAATCAGTAGTTGATGAGTTATATGTTCAAAAAAATAATATACTTTTGCAGCGCAAATTACTAAAGGCAAAATTATTAAATAGAGAAATATGAATTCTGTAGGATTATCAACGATATTATTACTGATCGTTTCGAATATGTTTATGACATTCGCATGGTATGGGCATCTGAAGATGGAAAACTATTCATGGTTCAAGTCCCTGCCATTATTTGGTGTAATCCTTTTCAGTTGGGCAATCGCGTTCTTCGAATATTGCTTTCAGGTTCCCGCCAACCGGATAGGTTTTCAGGGAAACGGAGGTCCTTTCTCCCTGATGCAACTAAAAATAATTCAGGAAGTCATTACACTTACCATTTTTGTACTGTTCAGTACGCTGGCCTTTAAAAACGAAACATTGAAATGGAACCACTTAATAGCATTCTTATTTCTTATTGGAGCCGTGTACTTCGCATTTAAGAAATAAGCAAAACCAAATACCCATTAACATTAATAAGTAATGTGAATCAGTATTTCGTTTTGTTTAAATTATGTGTTCTTTCTTTTTTTATCCTGCGCGCAATCACAGATTGCTTACCTTACTTTTGGCCGAAGCTCCAAAAGTAAGCAAAAAAGCATTGCGCCCCGCTTCGCCGTACGACCCACCATCGGCTTGCCGGCTGAATGAAGTGATGATAATCTCATCATTGCGATAATTGGCAGA
>NZ_QVMO01000040.1:0-41805 GCF_010501055.1 Dysgonomonas sp. 521 | reverse complement strand
TGTTCCGCAGGCGGGGCACCCACCCGGTGCAGGCGGCGTGAAACGGGATGTTGTCCGAGCCGCAGGCGAGTTTCGTCCCGTTTAGCCGGCCAGCCGTTGGTGGGTCGCCGAGGGACAAAGCACTAGCCTTTTGCTTCCTTTTGGGCAATGCCAAAAGGAAGGACAAGCCCGGGAGGGCGCGGCAGTAGAGAGCTACAACTAAAGTATTTAGCCTAGGATAGCTTTTATGTAAAAAATAAAAGAACGTTTTGAGTAGCGAGAGCAGAACTGAATTAAAAATTCATATTATGCCGAGTCACGACAAACAACGTTCACAGGAGCGAAACGTATGTAAAACGACTAATGTAATTGAAGTCCCCAAAGAGGGAAGGGTTAGACACCTAATGTTGCAATAAATACTTTCCATTACTTAATGTAATGAAACACAATATATATTTGTGCAGTTTTTATTACTTTTGAATTAAAAGAGCCGAAAATACAGAATGTAAACAGAATCTATTTATAAACTTACACAAAAACTGACTATATGCATTTTCAATATTATATAATCCTCTGTTTGTTTTTCTTCTTTTCCTGCCATACCAAGTCACAGGAGAAAGCGTCTGTAGAAGAAAAACAAGGGAATGATAACGTTGAAAAATTAAAACCCTATCCGGACATAAAGAAAGATGCTTTGGAAAAAAGGAATACATTCAGGGAACTTTATAATAAAAGCGGCAAGCAAAAACAGGACAGCATACTGGCAGAGGCACAGCAATACCTGCTAGCCGTCTCCGATGATTTCTTCCGGTCATGGTACAATACCCCGTGGACTTTTCATGGACATAGCCAGACACCGAAAGAGGGCAGCATCGCCTGCGGATACTTTGTGACAACAACTTTGCGTGATATGGGATTCAATATCCCGCGTATAAAATGGGCGCAACAAGCATCCGAGTATATGATAAAGAAAGTGACAACCGACATCAAACGCTTTCAACAAAAGCCGATGAAAGACGTTATAGACTATATCGAAGCCAAAGGGAAGGGACTGTATATCGTTGGACTCGACTCGCATGTAGGGTATATTTATTATACCAGCAGTAAAATGTCCTTTGTGCATGCGAACTACTACAGGCCGCAAATAGGTGTAATGTCCGAACCCCTGATTGGACGCAATCCCTTGAATGACTCAAAGTACAGGGTTATAGGTAAAATATTAGACAGGGAAATGGTGCGAAACTGGATACTAAACATACCTTATTCTGAATAAAAGTAGATCTAAATGTTAATGCCCGAAGAAGGAAATAAACAGTTTTTATCGAAGGGAACACTCTGGTTGATGGCAATCGGAGCAGGACTTGTCGTTGCCAACAATTATTACAATCAGCCGTTGTTGGGCATGATTGCCAGAGAGTTTGGGCAATCGGAGTCGGCAACAAGTAAAGTCGCCATGTTTACCCAGATAGGCTATGCCGCCGGACTGCTGCTTATCATTCCGTTGGGAGATATGTTCCGGCGCAAGAAGATTATCCTTATCGACTTTGTATTCATCCTGCTCTCATTGCTCGTGTTTGCACTGAGCAAATCACTGATTGTAATGATTGTGGCAAGTTTCTTTATAGGATTAACGTCTGTAGTCCCTCAGATATTTGTTCCCATAGCCGCCCAGTTGTCAAAACCCGAAGAGAAAGGGCGGAATGTAGGGATCGTGATGAGCGGATTGCTGATAGGAATACTTGCCTCACGGGTATTTAGCGGATTAGTAGGAGACTGGCTGGGTTGGAGAAGCGTATTCTTTATCGCTGCCGGATTTATGGTTGTGATGGGAGTTCTTATCGCATGGCTGCTGCCGAATATGAAACCGACTTTTGATGGCACTTACGGGCAGTTGATGCGCTCTATCGTGCGATATACCAAAGATATTCCCAGCCTGCGGCTGGCATCGCTGAGAGGCGCTTTAGGCTTTGCTTCATTTTCCGTATTCTGGACGACGCTAACTTTCAGGCTCGAACAGGCACCATTTTTTCAAGGAAGCGACGTCGCCGGTTCACTGGGGTTATTCGGTATAGCCGGGGCTTTGGCAGCTTCTCTTGTGGGACATGCTTCGGGTAAAGTGGATAAAAACAAACTGATAGCCATAGCTATCTTCCTGATGATCCTTTCGTGGACGATATTTGGCGTAGGTGGAAGTTCGTATGCCGGATTAATCGCGGGTATCCTAATTCTGGATATGGGGCTACAAGCTATGCATGTTACCAACCAAACAATCGTATTCTCTTCACATCCCGAAGCTTCGAACCGCCTGAATACCGTCTATATGGTTTCCTATTTTGTCGGAGGCTCGGTCGGCACTTTGATTGGCGGCAAGGCGTGGGGTGCATACGGCTGGGGTGGAGTTGTTGTTACAGGCATATCCTTTGTTATTCTATGTCTGATTATACATTTATTAATATGTAACAAGCAGAAATACAAAGAATAATAGTTATCTTTGCAACTATTATTAAGATAAATACCCAGATGGAAACACAAATACCTGAAAGAATTTACCGTGAAGAACCGTTGCCGGATATAGCAGAAATCCGGAAATTCATCAAGTCGAAGAAGGCTGTAAAAGCTTTCGATACATTACTTGAATTCCTTGATAATAACTATAATTTTGAGCAGGAAATCTATTTTGGAGGGAAAAAATTTGGCGTGATGCTGCGATACCGTAAAAACGGAAAGACATTAGTGTCTATTTTCCCCGAAAAGAACGCTTTCTCAATTATCCTTATTTACGGCAAAAAGGAAGTCATTCTATTCAATGCTCAACGGGAATCGTTCGATGCTTACTTTACGGAAATTTTTGATAATACACCACAGCTTCACGATGGCAGATGGATGCTGATAACGATAAAAGATGAAACCCTTTTGCCCGATCTGGCAAAGATGATAATGATTAAGAAGTCGATAAAGAAAGAGAACCGGAATGCCTGAAAAGGACTGTCATTGCAGAACAAGCCCACAATGACAGTTTGAATAATTCCTATAAGTTCAGGTTACTTCCTTTCGGATATTTTACACTATAACTGATCTGATAGACTTTCGTTTCCCCGGCTTTTAGTTCTTCTTCCCATGTGATAACGCCTACATCTTCTTTATTGGCTGTCCAGGGGGTGGTATCTTTGGTTATTAGTTCCACTTCTATATTCTTCTGTGTAGAAATCGGATACTGGTCTTTCAATACCATCTTTACAGGCTTATTCTGGTTGTTCTTCACAGTCAGCTTATAGGTAAAGACCTGCTTGACATCATTTCCTAAGAATTTGGTGCTGCTGTAATCCTGCATCTTTTCGCGCTTCACAGGCACGCGTTTATCTGTGCCAAGGGTAAGGGTTAGTTTTTCGTGCGTAGAGCGTGCATCGATGAACGATTCGCCCACATAAGTGCCATCGTATGTAATATTGGCTTTTCCACTCAACAGGTTCAACCTTTCCCAATTTGATATTTCGGCCAGTAAGTATGTCTCGGTATCGAGCCTTGGGGCGCAGTAATACTTATATTCCGCCGGAGTTTCTTTGGTTTGCAGGTCGATTGTTTGTTCTTTCCCGTTACCCGGTATCGTATATGGCATATCGATATCGTAAACCATATTCAGTTCATTTTCCGTTTGGGTAACAAAGTCGTCCATACTGCTTTTCAGCGTAACTAATATAACTCCGTTTGAGGCACGCGCACCATAGATAGAGGTGGCTGAGGCATCTTTCAGCACTTCTATATTTTCAATGGCATTCGGGTCGATGGATTGGAAATAATCTGCATCTACAGGCTCGCCATTTAATATATACAAAGGAGTTTGAGATCCAGTGACCGAAGACTCGCCTCTGATTTTAATATTATTGGCCGCTCCCAGTTGTTCGTCAGCCTTTTTTATTTGTACACCCGCAACACGTCCCTCGAGCATCATTGCCGGACTATCTTTATATGAATAACTGTTCTGAATCATGCTGCTATTTATACGTGGCTGAGGCCTGTAGTTTTCGAGGAACCATGCGCTGAACAATGGAGCAACCTTTCCATTGCTGGGGGTGGCAGTAGACAGGGTAAGGCTGACTTTTTCCCAATCGAGCCCGGTAGTCTGGCGGACTTTCGACTTGGCTATCATTTTTATAGGCTTATCTGTCGATTCTATATTTACATCGTAAAAAGGCACCCAATTGGCCGCGGATGTATAATAAGAGATTGTGAAACCGCAAGTGTTTGCCAAAGGGGAGGATAGGTTCAGCTTAAGGATACCCGAAGTCTTATTGTTTTTCAGGGATTCCTGGCTCAGTTGTTTGTTCAGGCGTGCTATAGCAATGTCACAATCGCTTTTTTTCTTGTTGTTCGCTGATTGTGTAGCCTGCAGTTCTGCCGATTTTGTTTTATAGTAATCCATCGTTTTCACCAGTTCATCTATTCCCAGCCCTTTCTCCGAACCGGCTACGTTTTTATCCGTACCCTTTTGCAGCAGTGCTATCAGGTTTGTTGTAATATTTATATCGGTATTCACCTGCTCCAGCTTTTTCCGGTAAAAATCAATTGAATCCTGTAGCTTTTTGGTAACAGGGCTTGCCGATTTACTTTCGGCAAGGAAGTCAACGGAAAACTCATAAGCTGAAACAATAACCCCATTTGAGGTTTTTATTTTCAGGCTGTTCTTGTCAATATTGGGGCTCAGTCCCTCAATATAAATTTCATTTTCTCCTTTGGTCAATGCATACGATGCCGAATGTGTCAGTTCCGCTCCCTGAAAAAATACGGTAGCGTCATTCAGCTTTGACTTCACTGTTTTCTTATCCTGCGCAAAGGCACTATATGAGAAGCATAATAACAAAGCTGTTAAACTCAGTAGTTTTGTTTTCATAAGATTTATTTTTAGAGTCTGTTTACATTTTATAGCAAATCTTTTTTATAGCTATTTTTAGATGGATTTTATCATTTTTGCTAGCCGAACCAACGGTCAGCGGAGCTAATTAGCGGGCTAAACCAAGAGTAAAAAGGGAATTGAAAATCGGCGGAGCCAAATAGACGCTAAAAAGAGCATAAAAAAAATTGCTAAGAACTATTGACCAGAACCTGTAATAAAAATTTTCGCTAAAATTGAAACAGGCTCTTAGTCTTTCTTTTTCAAATGTATCGATTTATATTATAACATTTCTGGCAGAATGTGTAAAAGTTGCTTGTGAGTTGGTAAACACATCAAATGAAAGAACGAATCTATATAAATAAAATCTGCGGATTGGAATAATCCGCAGATTCTGTTTTACGGGAGGATTGTTCCTCTTTTAGTAAAATATCTGAACAAGACTTTATAAGTTTTTTAGTATTTTATATTACGAAGTCGTCTCCACTTTTTAGTCTGTGTTGAAAAAATTAAGATGAGTTCTACTACTCAATTGTTTATAATTTTATGAATTTCAAATAAACAGAAAAATAAGAAACTGTTTAAATTTTATTCGTTCCAATTTTTAGAGATGTTTTAGAGATGTTTTTTTCTTTCTTGAAACGATAATAGCGGGCTATTTGAGTTGAGAGAAAGGAAAAAAGAGCCAAAAACAGACTAAAAATGAACGAAGAAAAAGATATAATAAAATATTCGTATAAAATTTAAACAGTTTCTAAAGCTATTAATGAGGTATGACCAGTATCATATTGTCTTTTACTCTTTCCCTCATCAAAACAGGGTTGATTGCAATAAGTTTTTCTACGGATACATTATTCGCCACAGCGACATCATAAATGGTCTCACCCTCCTTTACCACATACGTTTTATCTCCAAAAACAGGAATTTTGATAGTCTTACCTATATGGAATGTTTTTTCGTCCAGACCCGGATTTGCCTCTTTTACGTCATTCACCGATACTTTATAAGCTTTTGAAACAGAATACAGGGTTTCATTTGTCTCGATAAGGTGGTGGTTGTATCCTGTAAGAGGTTTATGCCGGAGCGAGAGCCTGTCGCCAGCTATAATTCCCCGCCGTGCTTCGGGATTTAACTTGTACACTTCTTGCACCGAAGTGTGGTATGTGGCAGCAATAGCGTGAATGGTTTCGCCCGAGGCTACAATATGAGTGATAATGCCATCTGTTATTATTGGTTGTTGAATGGCAGATACTTGCTGTGCACACAGATAGCCGGTATAACCGGTTATTAGCATTAATGTGAGGAAGAATTGTTTTAGTTTCATGTTGGATGTTATTTAGTAAACTACTGGACCTGTAGTAGGGAGACGATCGCCCTATTAATATTAATACTATCTTGTAAAAGGCGGTAATAATATTTAAGAGATAGTAAAAATTAAATTAAGATGCTTGTTTTTTATTTTTTGTACCTGTTGTCTTTATTACTTTGTCTTTTCCGGTTTTGTAGTTAGTTATATAATCTCTTCATTAGATAAAAATAAACTGACTAATAAGAATCAGTTGGTAAAATTGCGTGCTAGTTGTATGTTTATATTCTCTTCCAAGTAATTTGCATAACGAAAATAATACATTAGAATCAATCTAAAAAGACTTTTTTGTGTTTTGGGCGCAAATATGTAATAAAAGCACATGTATTGTGAATAAATAATAAAGGTAAATGTATATACAGGCCAAAAAGCAAATAAAAAAAGACTCCAGTCAATAAGATTCTGACTAAAGTCCTTTATATGTACCAATAATTACGGCTAAAGGGCCGTAGCGATAAAATACAAACAAACCTTATATAAACCTGATGATCCAGGCAAATTATCCACTTATTTATGTGATCGTCCCAGATAATAGGAAATAATCAGGGAACCCACCTGCATTCCCATCAATAGCCAGAATGCATTCCTTCTTCTGTTCTTACGCTTCAATGCTTTCAGTTCAAGGACTTGCTTTTCACTTATTGGTTCATATTCATAGTCTTCCATATTCTTTACTTTTAATGTGTTATTGTTATACAACAAAGTAAGCTGCCATTTTGCTCACATCATTCTGATAATTTATAACAATTACCATATCCACAACTCTTTATTTCCGATATAGGGATAAATACAATCAAGTAAATCATCCACCAGATTCATCTTTTGCTCATCTTCATCCTTTTCCATATATTTCAAATGTAAACGATGAATCGTATCATAAGCTTCTTTCCGGTCTCCACCCTCTTCCTTAAAAACGGGCGATCAGATCCCATCCTTTGCTGAATTGCTCCCCATAATCATCATAATTATGTACCTCTTTGCAAAGTTCCTCTATGCTTTTATACAAGAAGTCAGCATTCATCACTTGACCAGAATTGCAATAAGGGCTACAGGCACGGCAAACATGGCTACGTTGAGTATTTTTTTGCCTACAGGTTTCTTCTTGTTTCCAGCGATGCCCGAACCCTGATAATATGTTTCAAGATCCTGATCGAAGTCCTGATTCCAGAATTCCTTGGTAGTAGAATCAGGAAAATAAAATAACTCCTGACAGAAACCGCTCAGCCTTCTTTTTCTTAGCTGTTTCTTCTCTACAAAACCTTTAAATTCCACATCGCAGAAGTAGGAAATTTCTTCCTCTTTACCAAACTCGTCAATTGCACGGAAGCGGTAGAATGTATAGCAATCCGACATATAGTACTTGCCGGCCACCTTTTTGAATGAGAACCGTCCTACTTTCCGCATTATTTTGATTTGTTTTCCCATATATCTCTTGTATGGCTGGTCGGCCAGGACGGAGTCGATCGATTCTATTTCCATAGAGGCGATTGTCATGTCGTCCTTGTTTATCAGTATTTCCCCTCTTGCCCATCCGTCGCGGCCTTCGAGCGGCTCTATCTGCAAAATAATGAGAGAACTGTCGGATGTAAAAGAGCGTGTTGTCTCGTTATTCACACTTTTGCCGAAAGTGAAAAGGTGTGACGCGTGATACTCCGCCCCGTACAGTTCCGAAGTAGGGGTTTCGGTTCTTTGCATCCGCTTTATATCTATAATATTGAACACATAAGGCACCCGCTCTTTCTTTATATTCTTTTTCAGATCTTTTTCACTGAGCGTAGTCGTATATTTCATATATATTTCATTCTGCAACGTATCAGTTGTTTTTGTTTGCAGAAAGTGCAGGAGATAGCCCAGATGAAGATCCAGTAAGAGTTTCCTCTTCGTGTTTTCCATAGCCTCATCAAGTAGAGCGTCGGCATCGCCCGGACTGATCACAATCGGGTTGAGTGACACAGGATTTAACTCTAATGTGACAACAGGGTTGGAAGCGAGTGTACTTCTTGGTATGGATTTAGCCCTATAGCCGATACACTGAAAGTGAATAACGTCTTCGCTGGTTGCAGGGATTGTATATTTCCCATTATTATCGGTGTTGTAATAATCGCGGGAAGTAGCACCATATTGCACGATGACATCAGAAACAGGTTTCCTACTGTCTTTATCAATCACTGTACCCTGTATCGGAGCCTGCGCATAGAAACAGACAGGAGTAAAGACCAGAAGGAATAACAATACTGCATTTCTCATATAATAAAGTTTGTTGGTATTTAAGCAGGAAATATACGCTTATTTATTAACATATCCAGGTGTTCACACCCTAAAAAACTTCTCGTTGAGAGGAGGCAAAAGCCTGTCATTCCATACCTCACACGGAATTCCCCAAGGAACAAGACTGAGAGGTATGTGCGGCAATAACCGGAGCCATCTTATCCGGAACACTATTTTTAATCAGAATATACATTTTCATAACAAACAGACAGTAAAAAGTATTTAACTAAAACAAATTCACATCTTTTAGCCCCCAATTCGGTAAATGTACATTCTATTTTTGTACCTTTGTCCCTCAATTATTAAAAATCTATATTATATAGCATTTTTTAATAAATAGGCTAAACCATAAAACTATCTATAGCTATCATGGCCATACTATATCAGGCTGAGGAAGTGAAATTTCCTGCTATAAAAAAACGAGAAACTACGAACTGGATAAAACTGGTTGCCGCCTCTTATGACAGGAAGGTTGGCGATATTGCTTTTGTTTTCTGCTCGGATAAAAAGATTCTGGAGGTAAATAATCAGTACCTGCAACATGATTATTATACAGATATAATAACCTTCGACTATAGCGAAAATAAAACCATTTCGGGCGATATATTTATCAGTACGGATACCGTAAAAAGCAATTCGGAAAAGTTTAAAACGGATTATAATGAAGAACTTCATCGTATTATTATACATGGGGTACTCCACTTGTGTGGCATCAACGATAAAGGCCCCGGCGAAAGAGAATATATGACCGAATGTGAAAACAAGGCATTAAAAATGTTGGAGGTATAAAAGTCGTGCAAAAGTATCTCGGTAAATTATACTATATAGTACCTGTCCTTTGCCTTTTTCCGTTTTTTTCGGCACCTCTGGCTTTGTTCCTGGGTATTTTGCTCGCTGTTTTTTACAAGGGGGAAGAAGTCGCAAAAACGGGTAAGCTGACCAAGTATCTGTTGCAGGCATCCATCGTATGTATGGGATTCTCGATGTCGGTACACGATGTCATCCAGACCGGCAAAACCGGTTTTATGATTACTATAGTGTCGGTTGTGGTAACCGTTTTGGCCGGTATCGGATTAGGGCGGTTACTGAAAGTCGGTAAAAATACGACCATGCTCATTTCCAGCGGAACGGCAATCTGCGGAGGCAGTGCCATTGCTGCGGTTGCGCCAGTATTGGGGGCTAAGAACAACGAGATCAGTTTTTCTCTTGCTGTGATATTTGTGCTGAATGCAGTCGGGTTATTTATATTCCCGGTTATAGGGCACTTGCTGCAAATGGATCAGATTCATTTCGGATACTGGGCAGCTATTGCCATTCACGACACCAGTTCTGTTGTGGGCGCATGTTCCGCTTATGGCGAACAGGCTCTGCAAGTAGGGACTACAGTAAAGCTGACGCGTACGCTTTGGATTATTCCGCTAGCGTTATGTATAGCTTTTTTTAATAAAAATAAAACCTCAAAAATAAGTATACCGTGGTTTATTTTCCTGTTTGTTGTCGCCATTATCATTGGGAATTATATTCCCGGCATGGCCGAAACAAACGGACACCTTAGCTGGCTCGGCAAAAAAGGAATGATGGTTTCCCTGTTCTTTATAGGAGCCTCTATCAACCTCGAAGAAGTGAAAAAAACAGGCCTTAACACTTTTCTTCTGGGTATTATTCTCTGGTTTGTAATAGCTATATTATCTTTATACTGGATTAAACTAATGTTTTGATGAATAAAATTGTAGACAAAGAGTATTTCTCTGAAAACGTAGTCAAGTTTGAGGTTGAAGCACCTCTTATCGCAAGAAGCCGCAAAGCCGGACACTTCGTCATTGTACGTGTCGGCGAAAAAGGCGAGCGCATACCTTTAACCATTGCTGCATCCGACCTTAACAAAGGAACTATCACTATTGTTATTCAGGCTGTAGGAGCTTCTTCGAAAAAAATTTGTGACCTGAATGTAGGCGATTACATTACCGATGTAGTGGGACCGCTGGGACAGGCTACACATATCGAAAATTATGGAACTGTTATCTGTGCCGGAGGTGGTGTGGGTATTGCCCCCATGCTTCCGATTATAGAAGCGATGAAAAGAGCAGGCAACAGGGTTATATCTGTCCTTGCTGCGCGCAACAAAGATTTGGTAATACTTGAAAAACAAGTTGCCGAATATTCGGACGAAGTGATCGTAATGACCGATGACGGCTCGTACGGGCACAAAGGGTTGATAACAAACGGAATCGAAATGGTAATCAACCGTGAAAAGGTAGACCTGTGTGTAACCATCGGCCCTGCTATTATGATGAAATTCGTTTCGTTGCTGACACAGAAATACAACATACCTACAATGGCCTCGCTGAACACCATCATGGTGGACGGAACAGGGATGTGTGGCGCATGCCGTGTTACGGTAGGCGGAAAAACGAAATTCGTCTGTGTCGACGGGCCTGAGTTTAATGCACACGAAGTAGACTTCGATGAAATGCTGATGAGATTGAAAGCATATAATTAGCCCTTCCCAATTCCCCTTGGGGGAGGCTTAGGGTAACTACAGCAAGAGAATAAATGAAAGTGAGAAGTAAAACAATTATTAACCAATAAAAATATCCTCTCAGTAACCTCTCCTTGGGGAGGTGGAAGGGGCTCAAAAATATGACCGAACAAGAATATATACAGGCACGCAGAAGTGAACCGTGGAGAGACGAACTCCGTAAAAACATGAAAGCCAAAGAACGTGGAGAACGTGCACGGGTACACATGCCTGAACTAGACGCCGAATACCGGAGTCATTCATTGAAGGAAGAAGTAAACTTGGGCTTGTCAGCCGAGCAGGCTGTGTATGAAGCTGCACGCTGCCTCGACTGCGTCAACCCTACTTGCATGGAAGGATGCCCGGTAGGAATACAAATCCCGTCTTTTATAAAAAACATAGAGCGTGGCGAATTTCTCGAAGCAGCCAAAGTGCTGAAGGAAACAAGCGCCCTGCCTGCTGTTTGCGGACGTGTATGCCCACAGGAAAAGCAGTGCGAGGCAAAGTGTATCTACATACAAAAGATGAAAAAAGAACCGGTGGCTATCGGTTATCTGGAACGCTTTGCTGCCGACTATGAACGCGAAAGCGGGCAGATTGCCGTACCGCAACTTGCCCCGTCTAATGGCATCAAGATAGCTGCTGTAGGTTCAGGTCCTGCTGGTTTAGCTTTTGCCGGAGATATGGCAAAGTTGGGCTATGATGTAACTGTATTCGAAGCACTGCACGAAATCGGAGGTGTACTGAAATATGGTATACCAGAATTCCGCCTTCCAAACGAGATTGTAGATGTTGAGATAAATGTACTCCGCAATATGGGAGTTAAGTTTGTCAACAACTGCATCGTAGGTAAGACCATTACGCGTGAAGAGTTGCTGGACGAAGGATTTAAAGGCATATTCGCTGCCAGTGGCGCGGGGCTGCCTAACTTTATGAATATACCGGGAGAGAACCTTATCGGAGTAATGTCATGTAATGAGTTCCTTACCCGCGTCAACCTGATGGACGCCTCTAATCCTGAGAGCGACACTCCTGTACAGATGGGTAAGAAAGTAGCCGTTATCGGAGCCGGAAATACAGCGATGGATGCTGTACGTACGGCCAAAAGGCTTGGAGCGGAGAAAGCATATATCGTCTACCGCCGCTCGGAAGAAGAAATGCCGGCACGTATAGAGGAGGTAAAACATGCTAAGGAAGAAGGAATAATATTCCACACACTACATAATCCTCTTAAATATGAAGGAGATGAAAACGGACGCGTTCAGCGTATGCTTCTGCAAAAAATGGAACTGGGCGAGCCGGATGCTTCGGGACGCCGCAAGCCTGTACCTATCGAAGGGGCTACCGAATGGTTCGATGTAGACCAGGTAATTGTCAGCGTGGGTGTATCTCCTAATCCGTTGATTCCTTCTACCTTCAAAGGGCTTCAGGTATCTAAATGGGGAACTATCATCGTCAACCAGGACACGATGCAGTCTGACCTGCCGGATGTATACGCCGGAGGCGATATCGTACGTGGTGGCGCCACTGTGATCCTTGCCATGGGAGACGGACGCAAAGCCGCGGCTGCGATGGATAAGGCGCTGAAAGAAAGCAATCTATAAGGATTTATTATAAAAGGAGGGAGCATCGGGTTCATTGCCTGATGCTCCCTCCTCTTTTATGGTCAAGTTTAGCGTAAAGAATCCGGAACCGGTTAGTCAAGTATTCCCTCCGGCATCAGTAGGGAAGGGAATAATACACAATCAGCTCCCTTATTCGTATTTTCATCTTTCAAACTCAAAGTATAAACAGGAGACGAAGACATTTTCAGATCGTCCTTTTTATCATCCCAACCAAGTTCGTAAAAGGCGTTCAGTATCACAAGGGTGCTACCTAGTGTTTCTCCCATATTAAACTTATAAGTCATATCACCATTTGTTAAATCTGTATAGCTAAAGGAAAGATAAGGAGTATTATTTTCGACCGAAAAATTGTAATTCCCCTTTTTCATTAGAGTAAGCTTATCTTGTGTTTGATTCATTGAAAAAATATAGAAGTCTTTGTCTTCATTTTTAATAAGGTAAAAACAATAACTCCCGTCAAACAACGGATGTTCACTACTCGATAACTTATTAGCAATATAAGTATCTGTTATTTTCACCTCTAGTTTAACTCTGTCGCCGGTCAGATTATCTGTTACCTGAACAACTGTTTTCCCTTTCTTTTTCCCATATATTTTTATATCTCCCGAAGCCGGATATCCTTCAACAATGGCAGGAGACGCTGTCAGGATATCATTATCTTCAACAGTAACAGTATAATCCTGATTCCCCGAACGAATAGTTATATATTCAATAAGTCCAATCCTTGCTTCGTAATAATCTTTTTCGAAAGTAAGAGGGTAAGTTTTTTTTTCGTCCTTATCATCACAGGAGCAAAATATAATACCAATCAGTAGTGTCAGAAAAGGTAATTTTTTCATTCGTTTTTTATTTAGTTAAGTTAGCTTCTTATGTTAATGATGCAATATCAGGAATTAATGTTGCATCTATGTAAAAATATATGTTTCCCCCTCTTCTTTGAGTACAATTATATCCGGGCATACAAGCAGTAAAGATAAGTGAAAATCACAACCATTCGATTAATCACCAATTACTTTTTTTTGTGTATTTTTAACAATGTTCTGAAAAAATCATCATAAAATATAAAGAAATAATGTACATTTGTCAAAAGAGAATTTCACAATCAACATGAATATAATATGGAACTTGAAAACATTAATGAAAGGAGCAAAGTAGTTCTATTGCTGGCACATCCCGGCCTTGACGAATCCGAGGCTAATAAACAGTTGCTTGAAGCTGTTTATAATCCTGCCGATGTGCTTTTATTTAATCTGTATGGCGGAAAGGAATATAGTGTAACAGAATGGGCCAACATAATGACGAAGGCTTCATTTGTTATATTCCAGTTCCCTTTTTACTGGATGTCGGCACCGGCTAAGCTCAAGGAGTGGCAAGACGCAGTATTGAATACGCTGGCTAAAACACCTGCCGTTTCAGGAAAACCTTGCATGGTGGTAACTACAACCGGATGGAGCCAGGAGTCATACAGGGCCGGAGGAAAAATAGGCTTTACCGTAGATGAACTATTACGTCCTTATCAGGCCGGATTTACATATGCGGGCATGGTGTGGAAAACCCCTTTGGTAGTGTATGGTGTGGGTACGCCCAATTCGGCAAAAAATATTTCCATCGGTGTTGAGCAATACAAGAATATTGTAAATCAATATATACAGACCTCTCAGGAGATATGGTAATGGTTACGTGATAGCCAAAATATTATATTAAAATAAGAAAAGTAGTTTGTGGATTACATAAACTACTTTTTTTATTCCCGATCAAATAGGACTTTGCATTTTATCCTGTAATAATTATCTAATTGGAGTATTCTTTGTAATAATTAGAAAGGAAAAAGTAAGAAAGAGTGCTTTTTTTACACCTTAACACACTCTTACAGTGTCGATCAAGAAACATACATCTATTATCATCTATAATATCAAAGAGCATATTATAAGATAATTTTTATAGATAAAGATGACAGTAGCAAGGTTCGGGAAGTAATATTTTTATTCTTATCTTTAGAGGCACATTCAACACACAAATGAAAAGAACTATAATCATTTTAATAATTATATTAGTCGCGGCCAGTTGTAATCAGGCAAGCAAAAACAATGCGGACGAAACGACAGATACTATATGCGAAGGAGCACCTGCAAACGAGACATTCAATACGATCTTACAACAATTAGGTCTGGAATGCAAAGACTGCTATCTGGAATTTGTATCGGAACAAACTGTACCCGCAAATGAAGACCTTACAATCTGGGTAATTCCAAAAATAATTTCTCTTGAAAAAGATAACTATAATAACGAATCATTCAGCTTAGATTGTTATGTTTTGCTTGCTGATACGAAAACGGGAAAAGTGGTAAGCCGTCATTACACCCCGGACGCTTATAGTTCAGATGCTTATATGCTGACAGGTATTGGGATTGACACACTCGATTACCGATTGAACGACAATAAGATAATATTTGGTATCAGCTCAGGATATAATGGCAGTTCAGGTGTTAACCCCAGCGGTCATCGTTCTCGTGAGTTATTTGTTCAGCAAAACGATTCGCTGTTACCTGTTTTGAGTTATACTGCCAGAGAATACCGTGGCGAAAATGACGGGGGCGCGAACGGCAATGGCTGGTTTGAAGAATATAACACACGGTTGGTAGCTACAGACCACAAATCCAATGGCTTTCCCGACCTTACCTTGTTTACTGATTACAAATTTGAAGAAAGCGAACAGAATGAGGTTGTAAGAGACAGCATATCATCCGATTCTATACAATTATTCCGTTATACCACAAACACATATAAAGGTGTTAAGAAAATAGAAGGGACAGTCTGTGAAGAAATAAGAGATGGATACGGCAAAAAAAAGTGTTACTATTTTGGAAAAACACTGGCGGAAGTTTATCAAATCATTTATAAAGAAAATGAAAACAGTTTACAACGATATATGCAACCGGAATTACCTTCAGAAGACCTTGAATATAAAATGATAACACATGAAGACGTTGACTCTTTAACCATTAATTACAATTACAAAAATAAGAAAAATCTGAATTTGGAATTTTCGACGGATATGGGCGTGGAATATTGCATTTTCAATGAAAAAGAGAATTGTACGATTTTTATCTATGATTATCACGATTAATAGAGATCAACAACATATTCCGGACAATGTAGGGGGCGAAACAACTATTATTGATGACCTAATAAACAAAACAAAAACAGCAAAATAAAATCCTTATGGAAAAAATCGACATCAACCTACAGTATTTAGACAAAGGTTATGGCATAAAGTATTTTTCTCAGACCGTATCATTCAAAGACGGGAGCCTTGAGTTTATCGTTAACAATCTTGGAAACGATAAAAAGGCAGAAGCTGACACCATCGTCAGACGCGCATGGAACTGGGCTTATGAAAATATGGAGCATATCAAAGATTACCTGAGTGTACAGCTTGCAAAAGAGTTCGAAGATATGCGCCAACAGAAGAAAAAGAATGTTCCCGCAGATGACGAAATCATGATTCGTGAGCAACTCCGCGGAATTAATGTAAGCAGAGTTACATTCTACCCTGCTCAAGGTGCGTTTACTATGGATTTTATGGGATACTTTAATGATTATCAATACAGAATGTATGTGTCTGTAAAAGATGATTTTACATTCGAACAAGGAAGCATTCTGACGATGGGAGGATTCAAACCACCAAAAAATGAACCGGAAATAGACCTGACTAAGGCTGCCAACCTGTACGACTATCACATAAGGCATGGAAATAAGAAGGAACTATACAAACACTATGCTATCCTTTCACCTGAGGAGATCTACAAATTTATAGACCTGTTTATTGCTGACGAAACAGAAACAGACGAGCGTATTGATCTTTTGCTGTATCTGGCTCTTTATGCCCATTCCTGTGGAGATAAATTGCCGGACAAGCTATATCGTTACCTGATTGACAATGAGATTTTTTACTATGGCGAAATTTATCTGCGTGCAGATAATAAATTCGCGGATGAACTGATTGCCCTGCTTGAAGAATTAGACGACCCCGAAAGCCATCGTTTAGCAATCAACCATATCCTTTGTGCCCTTGCCATGATACCATGTAAGCAGACAAATGACTTTCTCATCAAAAGTAGTCGGACACCACTCCCCGCATGGGCTGAGAAGTTATATATACTGCCAAAAGACTACGCAAAAGTTGGTGGCTGGGAAACGACAAAGGACGGAATTCCCCGAATATTGTTCGGTGAAGAAGTCAAAGCATTCGAAAGATGTGACAAGGAAAAATCATCCGCTCTATTACCTGTTACTATCCTATCGGAAGTATGTGGTTTTTGTGGACAACCGCTAACACTTGTTTTCGATGACAAACAAAAACTGGCAACCTGCCTTTACTGTTCCTGTTATCAGACGGTGTTTACAAAGGTAGCCGCGTCAGGAATTCACTGGCATCCGGCTAATACACCGGACAGCTTTTTCCGGAAACACCCTGAATACATGAAGAATGATGAGAATATAGCCGAACGCTTCGAATACGGGCTGCGCCTGTCGGAAGAAAAGCGCTTGGCAATGTGGACAGCCCACCAGTTTGCAGAAATCACCCTTACTCAAATAGGCGGAATGCCTACAGCCGTAAACGATGTTTCATATCCTGCGTGCCCCGATTGTGGCAAGACAATGTGCTTTACGGCACAGTTCGACATGGCAGACATCGAAGATAGCGAAGGCCTGTATTATTTCTTTACTTGTGAAGACTGTGGTACGGTTGGTGTAAATTACGATCAGTCGTAAGGAAAAACTTCCTTAGTAACATGTAAAAAATAAGATGGTCTTTTTTCATCATTCCGCTAGGAATGAATCGCCTGGTAGAAATTAATTTATCAAAGCGCAATAGCGTCCCTAACGGGATAAATGGTTATTCGTATAAAATTTACCAACATTTTAAGTAGCGAGAGTAGAACTAAAATTTATTTATGTTATGCCGAGTCACGACAAACAACGTTCACAGGAGCGAAGCGTATGTAAAACGACTAATGAAATTGAACACATAATTTAAACAAAACGAAATACTGATTCACATTATTCATAATGAATCTATATCAAATTTACTATCTGCTATTTATGAATAAAAAGTGACAAAGGTGACTTTTTTTATATTTCTTTATTGTTACTTTTTCTCATCCGGCTAAGGTAGCATCCTGATATGTGCCCCTTGCATTGGTGCTGATAAGGATACAATGTCCCCAGAATATATCGCCATCATCGCAATATATCTCTGCTTCGCATTCGTCGTCAAAAGCTATGGCTGTTATTTTTATCCGTTTCAATAACTCATCTGCCGATATCCGTGGTTCTTCCTGTCCGTCCTCGTCTTCTCCCAACCAAACTTCATTTTTGAGCGCTGACATCGGTTTTGCCATTTTTTGTAAAGCCTTTTCGTAGAATTTTGCAGACATTAGCTTATCCACTTTTTTGATATTCTTTTTCAATTCCGAGGGATATGTGAGATCAACGGTTATTTCTACCATGTGTCCATCAATTGTTGTTTCAGTCTGATAGCACTCATACTCTTCATTATATGTCAACATTCCGAGTACTTCACTTTCTAATGTCCGATAAACAACTTCGGGCGGCGGCGGTCCCGTTATAACCTCGTTGCAAAGAGTAGCGAAAGCAGTTTCTATTTCTTCCTTCTTTGCTTTGCCAAATATATACTTCAGTTTACGGAACATCTCTTGCAGGTTGGTGGTCACTTCCGAATTGTCCCATTTCAACGTGATGCTGTCATCGTCATTTATAGTAACGGATGTATATTTATAATTCGGGATACACATACTTCCTTCCGACCCTGAGCCATTCTCTTTATCGAAGTTCGCCTGAGTGATACCCCATTGTTTTTCATCACTTTTTGCTCCACCATAAGTATCCGGTTTGCAATTCAGTATTCTTCGTTCATCCTCCCATAATTGTACATGAAACTGGCGCAGGATAATTGCCTGCGAATAATCTGCCTTTACAGCACAAAGAGGATAATCAGCCACAAAAGTGTCTATTTTTTTACTATTCCCGCCCTGCGCCTCCATCAATGTCTGCGTAAAGTTTTTTATTTCCCAACCATTCATATTCTAAAGTTTTTAATTCGGAAAAAGTGACAAAAGTTACACATTTTATTTTTTTCTCTTTGTCTCTTTTCTAGAGTATGCAGTACTAATATAAGACAAATTTATTTTTTATTCATACATTTTCTATTACTAAAATAATCCGGCAGCAGGGCTCGAACCTACGTCCACCCGGACCCAGAGCCGGGCGCTCTACCACTGAGCTATGCCGGATTACTATAATACAAATATCTAAAAAAGAGCAAGTACAGGGCTCGAACCTGTGTCCATCCGGATGACGAGCCGGATGCTCTGCCACTGAGCTAACTTACTCTCTTAGAAACTGTTTAAATTTTATACGAATATTTTATTATACCTTTTTCTTCGTTCATTTTTAGTCTGTTTTCGGCTGTTTTTTCCTTTCTCTCAACTCAACCAACGGTCACAGGAGCGAAGCGTATGTAAATAGCCCGCTATTATCGTTTCAAGAAAGAAAAAAACATCTCTAAAACATCTCTAAAAATTGGAACGAATAAAATTTAAACAGTTTCTTAGTTCCAAAACCATTTTTTGTTCTTTGCAGGCTTTCCCGAAAACCAGCCTTCTTTTTTCAGTATGTCGGCAAGGAATGGATTGCTGACTGTAACGCCATGTACCAGTTCCGGCGTTGGGCTGAAAGGTACGGCCTTATGTTCGCGTGGTGCTATCCACCCGGACTTTTTAGGGTTTAGCCCCGCCTTCTTACAGCTATCCGAAATTATTTTACGGTTACAAACAGTTTTTCCTTCAAAAACCTCCCAAGGCAAAGGCACGCTGTTCCATACATCTGTGTTGGGGTCTAGTTTTCCTCCGGTGCGGATGTGCCAGTAAACCACGTCTCCGGCCATCAATCGCAGCACCTTTCCGAAACAAATGGTATCCAGAATATCGTCCATGCCCATCGCATAAATCAGGTTCATCCAGTTGTCCCGCGATTTATTCCATGCCCCCGCCGTATTGTTCCATGTGGTGGAGTCATTGCCTTTTCTGACAACCATCGAGTTCCTGTTTATCTGGTTCGAGTTCCAAACCTCTTCCAGCAGAGTGGATATATCTTTCAGTATGGAAGTCCATTCGCCCAGCAAAATTCCTTTTTGTTCATCGCTCAGGTTTTTTAATACTTCGATAGCAGGATATACATGGGATATAGCCCACCAATTTGTATTTTGATTATTAATACAACGATTATAAAGCATTTCGCTGATTTCGTCAAAGGCTCTTTGTTGTCCATAAATTGTAAACTCACTCCTGAGATTACATCTGGATGTATAATAAGCGATAAAGCAGGCCGAATCGGTATCAGAAGCAAAAGTATTGTAATCTAACCGATGTATAATGCCATGTTTCGCTATCTTCTGAAACTCAGCATTGCGGTTTTCTCTTATAAATTTCAATAATTTATTTTCCAATCTTTTCAGCAGGCGCCATCTTTTGTTATATGCCCTTTTCGATAAATCGAGCCCCGATTCTTTGCGTGCCTCTTTATTCATCCTGTCGGATAAGAAATTGTTTGCACCTTCTTCTTTTTTCAAGATAGAAGAAACCGCAGCGATAAACGCACGGATGCTTTCTGCGTTATTGGGGTCGTATAGTACCTTCGTTTCCGGTTTAAATAACTCGATAGCTTTCTCCATTTGTTTTTTTGCACCTATGGGCTCTGCAAAGTACATAGCCATAGAACTATATCCCCAGATGCTCTTTTTTATAGAACCGGAAGCGGCTTTATCCAGCACCTTCCTTTCCTTAGCAGCTAAGTTATCTCCCTGAATTTCCAGAATCATCTGGGCTATATCTTCGGGCCTTCTCCTTTGTTTTATTGTTTGGTATAACTGTTCCATCATTTTATGGATTATATCACAAAGGTAAACAGATGGCTATGCAATGTTTTTGCGTAGCTGTAAAAATAATAGATATTATATTGAATACAATAATATATCATTTATAATTAATGCGAATCAAGGGTTAAAAAACACAGTAACTTATTGTCCCAAAGGGACTGAAGGTGGATAACCACGGGCAAAACCCGTGACAGGGACTGGCTGGGAAATATGTCTCCATAGGAGGCAAATAGCAAAAACAAATGCTATTCGCCTCCTACGGAGACGGCCTCTCCCTATCCGATTTTTCCACGGGTTTTACCCGTAGTTATCCATATTAGCCCACTTCGTGGACTTAGAACCCTGGCTGCAAAACAGAAGATTGATTTATGCGAATCAAGGGTCAAATGTGCTATTTTTTGTCCCTTTAGGGACTGAATGTTGGTAGAAAGAAGCTTTAACCGGTTAATTGCGTGCCGTCAGGTACGCAATATCTACAGAACAATTCACATTTTGTACCTGACGGCACAAAAAACGAATTTCATTCATCTTTCTACCAATATGATGTGCCTAATAGCACATTTAACCCTTGATTCGCATGATTTATAATAGTATACTGCAACCCAAAGCAACCCCTGATTTGCGTAATTAATTGAAAAGCAAATACTACCTGGCTTGTTTCGTAATGTTTTATCCTATAGATTCTCTGTCACTAAAAATCTACTGATTTTGTAATTCTCATCATAAACTTTCTTTACATAAGCTAACCGCTTGTCCGGCACATAAAAAGAGGCCGGACACATTCCGGTTTTCTTAACGCTTACGATTTTCTTTTCCCCCGAATCGTATAGTATAAGCTCCACCTCCTCAGGGTCTACATGCCATTCGTCAGGGTCGTTTGCAGTATTAGTCTCTTTATAGAAAAGAATATACCTGCAATCATCCAATATAGCAGATTCCCAAAATGCATGTACAGTCCTAAACCCCATCGTATCCCATGTGATAGTCTGCACTTCTTTCCCCGAATCTGCATCGAAATGTGAGATACCAAAAGCTTTCCGCAATATCACGAATGTTTTTTCATCTACAAACCTGATATCCCTGCATATATATTCCTGCCGGTATCCTATAGGGTAAGGTACTTTTACCGTATTTAATAATTTGCCATCTGCCAAATCGTAAATATAAACTTTATCTCTCAGTTCATCATTGTTGCTTTTGTAAGCAATAATCGTATCATTTGCATTTGTTGCAAGGCAGTCGGTCCAGCCTGCACCGGATGGCAGTTTTATCCGGATACTGTTTTCCGTTTCTATATCATAGATAATCAATTCGCCGCCATTGGGAATCGCAATTTTGGCAGAGGTGCGGAAAAAGCAGAAAGGGGAAGTTGCCTGCCTCTCAATTTCTTTGGAATATGATATTTCTTTAATTATCTCCTTCTTTGCGATATCAACTATAAAAACTTTAAAATCGCAACTGAATGCAGCAAACCGGTTGTCGCAGCTTATATCATGATAATGGATTATAATATCGCTTTTTTTCCCTTTTATCTTTGTTTTAAATATCAGTTTTTCTTTTTTCACATCGTAGATTTTAAATCCTCCGTCGTAATCACTGATAATAATAAGGCTCCCGTCTGATGAGTAAGTGATGATATTGGTTTGCCCTGTCAGTTTAAACTGTGTATTCATGGTATTTTTTATTTTTTCCAGATTAATGTAAGTCCATCACGTACAGGCAGAATCACTTTTTCTACCCTGCCGTCCTTTGCCAGCATATCGTTAAATTGCTGTATACCTATCGTTTGTTTGTCCGACGGCTTTGGCGTTTCCAGCACATGCCCGTCCCAGAGGGTATTATCGGCAATGATAAGTCCGCCCGGACGCACCTTATCGAAAATAAGGTTGTAATACTCTATATAATGCCGCTTGTTGGCATCGATAAATACAAGGTCGAATATACGGTCTATATTTGGAATAATGTCCATAGCATCGCCTATATGCAGGTGTATCTTATCTTTCAGCTTTGTCTGGTGCAGATATTTCATGATAAAATCCTCCAGTTCGTCATTCACTTCCAGTGTATGTATCTCGGCATCGTCAGCAGCGCCTTCGGCAAGGCAAAGGGTGGCATAAGCCGTATAAGTCCCTATCTCCAGTATATATCTTGGCTGCATCATCCGGCAAAACATCTTGAGCATACGCCCCTGCAAATGCCCTGAGAGCATACGTGGCTTGAGCAGGTTGACATGGGCATCCCTGTTGAGCTGTTTTAGCAATTCGCCTTCCTGGTCGATATGCGAAAGGATATAATTTTCTATAGCTTCGTCTTTTTCGAGTGACATTATGCTTTTTTCTTTAATGTAGATATACAATTTTCAAGTACAGATATGCAGTGTTTGACTTTCATGTTACTCAGAGTTTCTTCAAAAAACGGTAGATCTTCTTTTGTTGCTATCTGTACATAATCCTCTGCTATCTCTGCTTTTGTAAACTCGTCTTCTTCTTTGTTCATTACTTCTTGTATGAATCCTGATATCTCTTTACCTCCTGTATGAATAAGTGTTTTGGCTTCTGAAATATCCGGATCTTTTCCGGTTGCTATTTGTATAATAGTATGGAACAGGTCTTTATCCATAGTATGAATAGATTTATAATTGAATAGGTTTGTAGTCCAGTGCCTTATCCACAATTTCTTCGGGGGATAGGTTGTCATAATAAATCAGGTTGGCTACAGCCGGATGTGGAACATTCCTGTGCAACAGTTCCAGCATATCATCCAATTGTTTTTCGGAGTATTTCTCTACATCCAGAATCTGTTCCACAAGTTGTATCAGTTCTTTTCTTGTCATAACCTGCAAATATTTGGTGTAAGTTACAAAACTAAGATATTTATTTAGAAATAATGATTGAAAAAAGCAATCTTATTCAATTTATTTCTTATATTTAGAATCTATTTAAATTTTATTCGACCAAATTTTTAGAGACGTTTTAGAGTATGTGGCATCGCCCTAAGTTCCGCTGCGCTGCACATACGGTTGATAAAGAGACACTCCTCCGGCGTTAGACAACAATTACTTAGCATATTGTTACATTTTTTAAATTATAATATCATGGGTAGAGCAGTAGATAAAAATTCAGCGCCCCATTATTACTGGGGAGATAAATGTAGCAGTTGGATCCTGATGAGTAGGGATTCGTTATCTGTAAAAATAGAAACTATGCCTGCGGGAACAAGGGAGACTTTACATTATCACTCTCTTGCGCGGCAATTCTTCTTTGTGGTAAAAGGTACGGCCGTATTTTATATCGAAGGCGAGCCCGAGGTTGTAAACGAGCAACAGGGAATATTGATAGACCCGATGGTAAAACATTACATTGCGAATGAAACATCAGAGCCTATCGATTTTATACTTGTATCGCAGCCCGACAACGATTCGACAAACGACCGGACTGACTGTGAATAAAAGATAAAGGGAGGGTGTTAATCTTGACCCCACTCTATTCCGTTGATCCAGGACACCCCTCGATAGCTTCTATTTATTACGTAAGGCGTTGCCAGTGGGCTATAGTATATAGTTCTTACGGGCATTAGGGAAAGAAACAGGCTTTAAGGAACAGCCTGTTTCTTTGGTTTTCGATTCTTTTTGTAGGATTACAAATCCTGATGGTAGAGACTTCGGGGTTAAACACGCTCGCTTTTTATTCTGGGACACAACGCACAGAAAAGCCGTAGGCACGAGGGCGATTGCCACCTGGGACAATAATACTACCGCCATCGAGATGCAAATAGTACGCGTTGTTACTGAGGACTGTACTACACCAATAAGCACCATAGTGACCAACTAAGTACGTTTGTGCGGTTTCGTGTGAGCGGTAACCACAGAGGGGCAAATAAAGGGCTTCAGCGACTTTGTAACCGCTGGTACTACCCCATCTCTCCCATATAAGAGTTCTACCAAGATAATTCCAGCTACTAGAAGTCGCGGAACCTGGGTCACCACTGGCAATTCCGCCCCGATAAATAGCCCCCCATTGTTTCTGACTGGGAACTTTCCAACCTGTAGGACAAGGATCGACAGTTCCCTTAGCTTGATTATAATTCGCCGAAAATTCGGTAGAACTGTCACCCCAAAGGCCAATCATTCCATCAACGGGACGCCAACTGTAAGGATCATCTTTTTGCTTGATAAATTTACCCTCGCTTGCATTGCCTTCGGCTATCTGCCCGTTTATATCCAAGTCCTCGTTGGCAGCAATCCCATTTTCGGAGGAAGTATCATTAGTCGGATAACCGGCACTTGTACGCTTTTCATGCCCGTCAGCCACACGTCCCCACTGATATAAGTCACCCAAGCAATTACATGGGTCGTTATCATTCTCAGCGCCCAGGTTGACATGAGCAAAAGTTACTTTTACCTTGTCTGCTCCGGCTACACCGTTTTCATGCCCCCATACATAGATAGGTTGCAGGTCGCGCAGTCCGTCCTTGTCCTTGTCTTCATCTGGTACATGTACCACCAGTATATCGAATTTGTCTACAGGCTCTATATCGTTGCCGCCAACCGTCATCTGGCAGGTGATGGTTACTGTCTTTTTATAGTTACCCAAGTCGTCTTTTTTGAGGGCAATATTCGCAGGCGGGGTATAAGCAAAAGTAGAGGCAGTAGCACCCGATATAGCTTTGCCGTCTACCACCCACTGGTAGGAGGTCGGCTCAGGCGTATCGCTATAATTGGCATACAGCCTCATCGTCTGGTAGGTAAACATATAAAAGCCCGTAGTGGCTTCTACTGCACGAAGGCCAATCTTATAGCCATCTGCATAACCATCTGTACCCAAAGTCTCATCGGTAGGTGATGCGCACGCCGTTACCGTAGCTTTGCCATCCGGTGTAACAGACGTATAGGGCGAATCCTCTCCCCCGCAGGTGGATATCCACTTTGTGCCGTTCCAGTATTCGAGGCAGTTGGTGGTGGTATTGTAGATGGTGAGTCCTTTGGCCAGTCCTTCCTTGTGAGTGCCAAAGGTAGCCGTCATTTTATTGCGATCGGCGGTGGTCAGCAGTGGCATGCGCAGCCCGTTTTCACCGCTGGAGATCAATTCCAGAGCCGAAAAGGGTTCGGGTGCTTTGTCCGACCCCATCGTTACCTGTGCACATACGGCAGTGACCATGCACAGGATAAATGTAAATAATAATAGTTTTTTCATATATAGTTTATATAATTTCAGGATTTGACTAACGTCTATTTTCAATTCAGGATTCAGGATTCAGGATTATAAATCCGAAAAGCGGGAAAAACTATTCTAATACACAACGGACAGATAAACCCATACCACGACTAAAGTCCATTTCCATAGTAATAACAAATTGACTAAGATGATCAGCATACAACAATAGTATGACACCACTACTTATGTCATAAGTGGTCTTACCTGGGCTAGCTGTCCAATAATTACAACCTGTTCCAACCATCGAAAAATAATCAGATCCAGTATTTCCATTTCCATCTCTGTATCCTGCACATGGAATGTACAGATCATCTCCAATCAGATAACCGCTACCTGTCCACTTCCATTTATAGTAAGGATCTCCGTTTATCGGATCCATCTGGTTTAAACTCTTCCATTGTACTCTGGTCGGCACCTTCCAGCCTGTAGGACAAGGATCGTTAACGCCTTTAGGTAATAAGTCTTTCCGTGAGCCGTCACCCCATCGTGATATTTCATTGGAGCCCTCAAGCCAGTCGCCGGGGGAAAATGTTGGAAGTATGAACTTACCGATTACATCAAATGGAAATGTTGCCTGATTATTAGTAGCCAACATTGTAGATATAGCACTCTTGCGTTTCTCATGCCCGTCACTTTGGCGTCCCCACTGGTACAGGTAGCCTTTGATATCGTTGTCTACATCGTCTCCGTCCGATTTCCAGGTGAAGGGATCAAGCGTTTGGTCGGCACCCAGATTATAGCACATAAAGGTCTGCCATTGCAACTGCTCCTCGTTACCAGAGAGGGGAGTAGCCATCGCGCCACAGCAGGCGCAGTCGCTCAAGGTAATGGCCAGTTTCAGATACTTGTCCGCCCCCATGCCGTCTGCTGCATCGTTGTATATCACATAGAGGTCGGCTTTCAGTGCCTCTGTGGTAGTCAGGTTTTTCAGGTCGGTACTCAGGCTAGGATTGTAAGTTACTACCGCTTTGCAGGGAGAATCTATGTCATTTCCGCTATAGTCGGCTTTAGGCTCGATACTTGCCACCACTTTGCCCGAAATATCAATATAGCCAAAGCGTACATTGCTTACACCTCCTGTCGGCGGGGTAAAAGTATATACCTGCACACCTGAGTATCCGAATGTGGCATCGGGCACGCCTGTGTAGAGGGAGGTGGTAGCGCCATCAGCTATTTGCTGCGCTGGGTCTTGCTCGGTTGTGTTAGTAAAGGTGGTTTTTTTAGCCGTGCGACTGGTCAGCGGAGCGCAGTATTCGGTTGCGTTGTTGCCCTGTGCAAGGTCGAAGCATACCTTGCCGGTGAATGTGCCTTCGCCTTCGGTATTAGGAATGGATAAAGGATTCCCCTCACAAGTGGATATCCACTTCTTTCCGTTCCAGAACTCCATGCAGTCGATTGTGGTATTGTAGATAGTGAGGCCTTTGGCCAGTTCTTCTTCGGGAGAGCCAATAAAGGCAGTGGTCATTTTATTGCGTTCTGCGGTAGTCAGGTGAGCCATGCGCAGCCCGGTTTTCTGATTGGAGATGATCTCCAGCACCGAAAAGGATTCAGGCTCTTTGTTGCTGCCTACGGTTACCTGGGCATATATGCCCGGAGTAAGTACTAGGAAGGCGAGAACGGCAATTGCCTGTTTCCACCGGTTTTTTGTTCGTGTTTCAGTTGTTTTCATAAAAGCAGTTTATAAGCCACCCCCTCCCGGCCTCCCCCAAAAGGGGAGGAGACAGGAGAGATGGAAAGATGAATAATACACCTCACCCCAACCCTCTCCAAAAGAGAGGAAGAAGCAGAGGCTCTGTTTATTATAATTAGGTTTATATTTGTATTGACCCATTGCCACTCCTCCCTTTTGGGGAGGCCGGGTGGGGTGGTTTGACCGCCTCGCGCTACCTCCCCTATTGGGGGAGGCAGGAGGGGGTGTATTACGGGGAGGTATTCTTTTACGACTTTCACAAGCAGTAAAAGACCGATTGAAGACAAATAAGATAACGTTGAAGACAAACAAGACAATACGGATGTTCCCTCCCCGGATGTTAGATTTTTAATTATATTTGTTATTTCTTTTTCTATATTTGCAGTAAAAAGGCAAATACCCATTCCCGGACATATACCGGATGGGCACGATATATGACCTCTGTGTATATAGCGATATACTATATTCCTATAGAAATGTAGTTGTGAATACATTTGTTATTTGCTTCGTTTCTACCGTCTTTATATGCCTTCTTGCCAAAAAACAAGAAGTGTCTCCTGATAGGTTTTCGAGTCTGTCTCTTTATAAGTGACAGACAGCGGAAAATACGTTTTGTAAACCACTGTATAGCAATGAATTACAAGGCTGAAAAATGAAATGAAAAAGCTTTGTGCAACATTTGTCAAACAAAAAAGTAGTGATTTGCCGCCATCACCACCGAATAACAATCTGTATATCAGTATAATACAAGCAGATTTAAAGAGAAAAATCCGACTTCCCGTTAAGCCATTTGTCAAACATTTGTAAAACACCTGTAAATAAGCATCTTACAAGGAAAAAGTTGTAAGAAAAACGAGTGTTTGCAGATACTAAAAAAAGCTTAAAAAACGGGCATTTAGGCGTGATTGGATAATAATTGTGCGGAAATAAGCAACAAATTAAAGGGTGAGATGCCCTATATTTGCAGTCATAAGTTCAACAGGTTGTCCGTCACTTATAAAGAGACAGACTCCGTTTTTTGCTTTAACAAGTAGCAAATGTAAGCAAAAATTCACATATCATAATTTCCTCTAAAGGCAACCAAAGACCGCTATGCGGTACTTTTTTTGTCATCTACTCTAAAAAACCTGCCCGATTTTGATGCCGTAACTCTGGATATATACTATAATTCTGAGCAGGGCTAACCTCAAAATTCATAAAGTTATTTTCAGGCTCATGTAGGGGCGTATTGCAGACTTCCGATAGAGGTTGAACAATTTTTTTTTGTCCTATCATTTCGATCCATTAATATAAAACGAAAAAGAGATGGCAACAATGTTGTTACCATCTCTTTTTTATAGGGAAATAATGAGAAACTGTTTAATTTTTATACGAATATTTTATTATACCTTTTTCTTCGTTCATTTTTAGTCTGTTTTAGTCTGTTTTTTCCTTTCTCTCAACTCAACCAGCGGTCACAGGAGCGAAGCGTATGTAAATAAACATCTCTAAAAATTAGAACGAATAAAATTGAAACAGTTTCTGACTTTTAATTCATTATTTTTGTTTTTAGTCTACCGGAACGAAATATTTTTCGCCTTGCTCAATCACTGAACCTACTTTTTCTATTTCGAGGAAAGATGTACCACCTTTACCGTCAGAGAAAGAACCGCTGAGGTAAGTTACATAGTCTCCAGAGCTTAATACTCCGTCTAACTTAAGCTGGTTCAATGCTCTCATGAAATATTCCTTATGGTTTTTAGTAAGACCTGCATCTTCCTGGAAGTGTGGATCTACACCATAGCTAAGGGATAGCCAGCGGGCAACTTCTTCCCTGTTACAGAAAGCGTATACAGGAGATTTGCTGCGGAATGCTGCAAGTGTACGGGCTGTACGGCCTGTCATACTGTCGGTTACGATAGCTTTCACTCCTAGTTGGTTGCAAGACTTAACGGCTTGTTTTGCAAGGAATGAAGTACGTCCGTATTCTTTATCCTTGAACGGAACAGGCATCGCTTTTTCATCCAGTTTCGATTGTTCGGCGGCGGCAGCGATTTGAGCCATTGCGCGAACAGCTTCGATCGGATATTTACCGTAAGCAGTCTCGCCACTAAGCATCACAGCGTCAGTTCCATAATATACCGCGTTCGCGATATCTGTTACTTCGGCACGTGTAGGGCGTGGATTTTCTATCATTGTATGCAACATCTGAGTTGCTACGATAACCGGTTTCTTATATTCTACGGCCTTACGGATAAGCAGGCGTTGGATTCCCGGTATTTTTTCCTGTGGAACTTCGATACCGAGGTCGCCGCGGGCAACCATCACACCATATGCTGTTTCGTAGATCTCGTCAATATTGTCGACACCTTCCTGATTTTCGATTTTAGCGATGATTTTCATAGAGCTGTTATGCTCGTCCAAAATCTTCTGTACGTCTAATACATCTTGCTTATTTCTTACGAAAGAGTGAGCGATAAAATCAGCCTTATTCTTGATAGCGATTTCAATACTTCTTCTATCTTTTTCAGTAATCGAAGGAAGGTTTACCTTCACTCCCGGTATATTTACACTCTTGCGGCTACCTATCGTACCATCGTTTTGCACTTCGCAAAGTAAATATTCAGCTGTTTTATCGATAACTTTCAATGCAGTTTCCCCGTCATCGATCAAAAGAGTGCCACCTACGGGTACGTCCTGAACAATGCTGGGATAAGAAAGTGAAATTTGCTCAGGTGTAGACAGGAAGTTGAGATCGCCTATAACTTTGATTTTGTCTCCTGTTTTCACCGGAATTTTCTCACCTGAAGCTGTAGCTGTCGTACGTATTTCCGGACCTTTGGTGTCCATCATAATACCGATGTGTGACGATACGGTACGTACATTAGTCATTACTTTAACGAACCCTTCTTCTGTCATGTGAGCAGAGTTCATCCTTACAACGTTGATTCCTTCATTATACAATGCCTGAATAAAATCAACATCACAACGCATGTCTGAAATTGTAGCTACAATTTTCGTTTTTTTCTGAGTCATAAATGGAATTTTATTTAAATATATAGTTCATTTTAAAATACTTAATCGCGCAATCCTATTTCTTGTCAGCTTTCAGGAAATAGTCAATCGCAAGATTATATGACAACAGCCCCAATCCGACAACAGAGCCTTTGCAGGCCGCGGCAATCATCGATTTGTGCCTGAATTCCTCACGGGTATGGATATTTGAGATGTGTACCTCTATTACCGGAGTAGTTACAGCCTTTATCGCATCGTGAATGGCTACGGATGTATGCGTATATGCTCCCGCATTGAGCACTATGCCATCGTAGGTGAATCCGGTTTGATGTATCTTGTCTATAATAGCACCTTCATGATTCGACTGAAAATAAGACAATTCGCAATCAGGGTACTCCTTCTGAAGCCCTGCAAAATATGTCTCGAAAGAAATATTCCCGTAAACCTCAGGTTCTCTTTTCCCCAGCAGATTCAAATTTGGCCCATTCAGTATCAATACCTTCATTATATCAGCTATTTAGCCCCATTTTTTGCGTTTTATTCAATCAGAGCACAAAAGTACTATTTTTTATTTGAATGATATAATCTTATAACAATTAAAAATGAAGATTAGTTTTGTTTACACAATGCTTGCAAAATATCATCGCGCAAGTCGCTAAAATCCTCTAATCCGACAGATAGCCTCATCAAATTATCTTCGATACCCATCATCTCTTTCATCTCCGGTGCGAATGTACCATAGATGGTCGATTCGGGATGTATTATCAGGGTTTTATTGTCAAAGAGGTTCGTTGCCCGGCGTATGGTTTGCAGCCTGTCCATAAATCCGAAACAAGTCTTTTTGTCTTTCAGGCTGAAAGTGAGCATAGCCCCGGGATTTCCTGTGAATAATCTATCGGAGATCGTTTTATAAGGGGAGGAATCCAGTCTGGTATAACCCACTTTTACAACCTTTTCTTCGGCAGATAAAAACTGGGCAAGCTGATAAGCTGTTTCAGACATTCTTTCAAAACGGAGTTGCAAAGTCTCCATGCCGAGCGATTGCTGGTAAGCCGTATCAGGATCCATAGCCGCGCCGATATTGCGGGCAATTTCACGTTTCAGTTTAAAAGAGAACTGTGACATGGTCCCGGTATTGGCTACACTAGCCAAACGCTTATTATGTTCCCAGTTGAAAGTGCCATAATCGAGAATGGCGCCGCCAATGCTGGTTGCCCCACCCGATATATATTTTGTAGTAGATACAACTTCTATATCTACGCCTGCCTTCCGCGCATCGAAGCCACACCAAGGGACGATGGTCGTATCCACTATCATGGGTACATTCCTGGTTTTCAGTATTTTTGATATTTCGGGCAGGTCGGCTATTTCGAGATGCGGGTTTGTTATCAGTTCACAGAAGAAAGCGCAGGTGTTTTCATCTATTGCCGCAGCTATTTCTTCAATATTATCCGTGTTTACAAACCGTACCTCTACTCCGAATGCAGCCAGTGTAAATTTGAAAAGCGAAAATGTATTGCCAAAGAGGTGCGGGGAGGTCACAATATTACTCCCGGCATAAGCTATACTAAGAAATGCATTGGATATGGCAGCCATACCGGATGCTACCATCATAACATTCTCGGCACCCGATGCCGTTTTTATTTTCCGTTCGAGGTTTTCGACAGACGGGTTCGTTATGCGTGTATAGGTGTGCGATACTATTTCTTCTTTGTATTGGAAAGCGGCAGCGATACTTTCCGAATCGGGAAACTCAAATGCCGCGTTGCGATAGATGGGCAAGGAAATTGCTCCATGTACATCTTTTTTAGAAAATTTCTCACTGATAATACGGGTGGAAAATTTCTTGTTTTGTGAGTCTTTTTCGAACATAAATTATATTCTTTGATTAATTGAGCATCAAAAGTATAAAAAACAGTTTGCAGTTTGCAGTAAACAGTAAATAATTAACAGTAATCATAATTTTGAATTTTGTTTACTGCTTACTCTACTCTGTTCTTCTGCCTCATCAGATTTATAATCCAATGGCTTATTAACTGCAAATTTTAAATCCGCTACCAACAACTTTCGGATTTATAATCCGAAAGGACGAAGGGATCACCTTCACTGTTGACTGTTCACTGCACTAAGTCTCTCCTCTTTATTACAGGAACACCTTTACTATTTATATACAGCACAGGGAAATAACCTTCGGCGAGGCTCCATCCCGCGTTCCGTTTACTGATTTCCTTTTTCGGATATGCCTTTACATATATGTCGTATCCGCTTTCTTCATCATGTACGGATATGGCTTCCTTTTTAAACGGAGCATTATTCTTTGCCAAAAGATCATGGAGTGATATCTCTTTTGCGAGATTGGTAATATAATACTTATCATGCCTGCGGTTATTATTTACGAATATGGCATACGTGTAATTATCTTTATCGCCTATAGGCGCGGCGAGGCAAATATGAAAAGCCCCTTCGGCGGCCATCGATGCCTTCAGTATGTACTTCTTCATCGCTTTCAGCCAGATAGTGCCAACGATGAATAACAGCAGATAGGGAATAACATACCATGATACCAGCATATCGCTATTGAACAGGTATAAAATGCCGACCAATCCTACAAAGAGAAGCAGAACAGGCGGTAGCATCGATAAAGTTTTCCACCACAGTGTATTATTGAAATAACTTCTTTTGAAGTCGTAATTTTTTTCGAGTTTGGCAAAATCGTTCGATTTCATATTATGTCATTTAAATTAGATACTCTATCAAATAGAATGATATTGGTTTGACTTTTAAACAATTATACATTTGCCCCTACAAGCTCTATTCTTTAGAATAATTATGTTAAATATTAGAGTTTATATTCAATAAAAGAGTAAGATGCATATTTTTAGGAGTTTTAGTTGCCACGACTTTCAAGTCGTGGATAATAATACAGATAGAAAACGACTTTAGTCAAAACATTTTGGCTAAAGCCATTATCTGATTAGACTATTATCCTCCAGCTAAAGCAGGAGGCAATTAAATCACAGAGAATAAACCATATATAATCTTATTGAATATAAACTCTATTAATGAAAGCAAAGTTAAAATCCTTTATTGATTAAATGACGCCCCAAATACATAAAGTTTCTAAATATGAAAGAATAAAAACATCTGTTATAAAAAATACGCATTACATTCAAAAAAGAGTTAATTTTACAGCCGGATAGGAGATAAAATGGTTATAATATTCTGTGCCTGTCAATTTATTACTTATACTCAGCATTTGTAATAGGAGATGAATAGCAATTACCCCACATACAACGATGCCGGACTAACTTATTCCAAGTTTAAAAGACTGGTAAAAGGGCTGGATACCCATCTTACGCCCGATGAACTTCAAAAAATCAGGAAAGTTGTAAAAAAAGCCCTGACTGACGGTGTTTATGCCAAAGACGAAAAGATTGGCAGTATTACCGACCTGACCGTAAGCACTACCATTATCCTGATGGAGGAACTTGGTTTAAAGAGTGCTTCCATACTGGCATTGCTTCTTTATCGCCCGGTAATGCACAAGTCTGTAATGCTCGATGAGGTTTCGAAGGTGTTTGGCGAAGACATTGCCAATATCGTTGCCGGACTGATAAAAATCAATGCGCTGGAAGTAACAGAATCGGCTATCGCTTCGGACAATTATATCAAACTGCTGATTACGCTGGCCGAAGATATGCGGGTAATCCTTATCAAGGTGGCCAGCCGCCTGCACCGCATCCGCAATGCTGAAAAGTACAACGAACAATACCGTCTGCAACTGGCTGTTGAAGTTTCGTACCTGTATACCCCGTTGGCTCACAAGCTAGGGCTGTATAATATAAAAACGGAGCTTGAAGACCTCTACCTGAAATATACCGACAGGGAGGCTTACAATTTCGTGGTGGGAAAAATAAGCGAGAGCAAGGCTTCGCGTGACAAATACATTGCCGAATTTATAGCCCCGGTAGACGCCAAACTGAAAGAAACCGGACTGAAATATGATATTAAAGGACGGGTAAAGTCCATATCATCGATAAACAATAAGCTGAAGAAACAGAAGATAGACTTCGAATCCATCTACGACCTGTTTGCTATACGCATTATACTGGACTCCCCTTTAGATAAGGAGAAAGCCGAGTGCTGGCAGGCTTATTCGATAGTAACCGACCTGTACACGCCTAACCCGAAGCGCCTGAAAGACTGGCTCTCCATACCCAAAAGCAACGGCTATGAGTCGCTGCATACCACTGTGATGGGACATGAGTCGCGCTGGGTAGAGGTGCAGATACGTACACGCCGGATGGACGAAATAGCCGAACGTGGACTTGCCGCCCACTGGAAGTACAAGGGCGTAAAAAGCCAGTCGAAGATGGATGACTGGCTGACAGGGTTACGCGAAATGCTGGAAAACAAAAATCTGGGCACAGATGAAAAACTGGAAAATTTCAAGCTGGATCTCTATGACGAAGAAATCTATGTGTTTACACCGAAAGGGGATTTGCATAAATTACCTTATGGGGCATCTGTTCTCGATTTTGCTTTTTCCATCCATTCCCGTATCGGGTCTACCTGCGTATCGGGTAAGGTAAACGGTCGAAATGTATCGATCCGCCATAAACTGAAAAACGGAGACCAGATAGAGATACTGACCTCGCCGAACCAATCGCCGAAGCAGGATTGGCTCAACTTTGTAGTAACTTCGAAAGCGAAAAACAAAATACGCCAGAGCCTGAAAGAAGAGGCGAACAAGCAGGTTGAGATAGCCAAAGAACAGCTTAAACGCCGGGTAAAGAACCGCAAGATAGAACTTAACGAGTCTATTATGATGCGGTTGATTAAGAAACTCGGATTCAAAACGATTACAGACTTTTATATCAAGATAGCTGAAGAAAGCCTTGATGTGAATACGGTAATAGACCAGTATCTGGAACTGGAGAAGAAAGAAACCGAGCAGCACGAAAGGCATGAAGCTGTAAGCGCTGAGAATTACGTCGTTCATGCCCCTGACCCTAAGAAAGAATCGTCACAACGGGAAGAACTGATTATTGACAAGAACCTGACAGGTGTGGATTACAAGCTGGCAAAATGTTGTAACCCTATTTATGGGGATGAGATTTTTGGGTTTGTATCATCGCAGGGAATAAAGATTCACCGGATGAACTGCCCGAACGCGAAGGATATGTTTTCGCGTTTTGCTTACCGCGTGATTCCTGCCAAGTGGTCGGGTAAGTCGGGCTCTACTTACACTGTCACTCTCCGTGTTATCGGCAATGACGATATTGGCATTATCAACAACCTGACATCTATCATAGCCAAGGAGAACGGTATCAATATGCGTTCTATCAGCATCGATTCCAATGACGGGTTGTTTCAGGGAAATGTTTCCGTAATGCTGAATAACACGGATATGCTGAACGGACTGATAAAGAAGCTAAAGACAGTAAAAGGAGTTAAGGAGGTCAGCCGGCTGAGTTAACAACCTTTCTGCAAAAAGAACTGAGATGGGGAGGTACCAAAAGTCAAAAAAAAGAGTAATTGTCATTGCGGGCCCGACCTGCAAACCCTCATAATCCAGGCTGGCTTCTTGGGAGATTCCATGTCAGGCGCGGAATGACAGACTTTAGAGGCAGTCCCGTTTTTTCTGCTATTTTTGTTATAAATAATATCAATCAGTAGTTGATAAGTTAAATGTTCTTTTATTTTTTATCCTGCGCGCAATCGCAGATTGCTTACCTTACTTTTGGCCAAAGCTCCAAAAGTAAGCAAAAAAGCATTGCGCCCCGCTTTGCCGTACGACCCACCATCGGCTGGCCGGCTGAATGAAGTGATGAAAGATTCATCATTGCGATAATTGGCAGACGATGCTTAAAAGCGCCCGCACTTCATTCTACGCCGCCTNTACGCCGCCTGCACCGGGTGGGTACCCCGTACGCTTGCTAACGGCGCTGGCTGACGCCTGATTTGCAGGGTCTATCCTCTGTCTTGACGTTGCGTTGCGACTCCGTGCATAAGTTCCGCAGGCGGGGTACCCACCCGGTGCAGGCGGCGTGAAACGGGATGTTGTCCGAGCCGAAGGCGAGTTTCGTCCCGTTTAGCCGGCAAGCCGTTGGTGGGTCGCCGAGGGACAAAGCACTAGCCTTTTGCCTTCTTTTGGGCAATGCCAAAAGAAGGGACAAGCCCGGGAGGGCGCGGCAGTAGGGAGCTGCAACTAATGTATTTAGCCTAGGATAGCCTTTGTGTAAAAAATAAAAGAACACATAATTTAAACAAAACGAAATACTGATTCACATAAATAACTATATTTGAAAAAGCAACCTACATAAACTGTGCTGCTATGAGAAAGATGATTATTGTTTTATTATTCGTTATTCCGTGTTTATGCTTCGGGCAGGGAGAAGTCTCTGATGCAGATATAAGGATAGAGAATAGGATGAAAGTATTAGCAGTTTACCCAATATCTTACAATTCTGTCAAACTACATATACCTGGCGAACCGGTTAAATGGAATGGCTCTTTTGTAGATATGCCAACAATTACAAATAGTCCGCCCTTATATATCGTTGATGGATTAATTATGCATCCGGATAGTTTACGTAATTTAAATGCTGAAAGTATAGAGTCTATTTCTATAATGAAGGAGAATCCGCCATCAATATTTTCTAATCGTTTTGAAGGTGTAGTATTAATAACTACAAAAGGCAATACTTCTGTTGATCCTGAATTATATGAAGTAGAAGTCTTCGAGCCCGGCTACGAAACTTTTATACTGACACAAAAGCCTAAAGAATATTATTCAATATCCTCACTGAAAACAAAGAATCAATTTATGGTAAATGAATGGAACTACCGCCATAACCAGCCCTTGCATTATAACCCCGATATTTATGAAGTGAATATCGATTATGACTCTAAAATACATTACGGTCTGGAGTTTGAATACCGCCTGTATATGTTCTTTAAATTTATGGAAAAAGAACATCGGATTTTTTTGTTAAATAACCGTATCTTTGCAAACTTATAATTATTAATATCGTAAAACCATACCACCGTGAATAAATACCTGTTTGTTAATATTCTATTATGCCTTATTCTTTTATCGGGATGTAAGAGAAATATAAGTTCAGATAGTAGATTACCTTTTCTTAATTTAGACTTCAAAGAGACAATATCCGGAACAGAAAAACCTGAAAGATGGTTTCTGGGAGAAAGCGGCTATGACATCAGGAGAATGCTGAACCCCGATGGACAAACCTATGCGATGAAGATATATAGCGCAATTCCGCAACCCGGCGATTTTGGTATGATAAACAACCATATACCTGTAGATATTATTAAGGGGAAGAAGGTGCTGATAAAAGCCCGTATTAAAACCGATAACGTTACCTCCGGCCATGCAGGCTTATGGTGCGGGATAAACCAACCATATGGGCCGATGGATTTTGCAGAGTGGAAAGAGACAGCCATAACGGGTACCGCGGACTGGACAGAGATGTCTGTAGAGAAATTGATTTCCGAAGATGCCGAAGGCTTCAATTTTGCAGGTGTACTCAATGGCAAAGGAGTTGCATGGTTCAATAATTTTGAGGTATATATCGATGGCGAAAAATTCATCGATAAAAAAGGAGGTGAGCCAGCCATCAGTGAGTTGGTATGGCTGAAAAGCAACCTTCATCCGCTAAAATCATATAACCCTGACGACACATCGGATGATGACCTGAAAGAGCTGAATTACCTGATAAAAGATGCTAGAGTGGTTGCCCTGGGGGAGGTTACTCACGGCTCTAGCGAGATATTCAGGATGAAACACCGGATCATTAAATATCTGGCAGAGAAAAAAGATTTCAATATTTTCTCTTTAGAGGCGGATATGGCCAAAGCTCATAATATAAATGAATATACAATCAATGAAGCTGACAGTGTAAACGCATTATTGGATAATTTGTCCTTCTGGACATGGAATACACAGGAGATGTATGACTTTACAACCTGGATGAAGAAACACAATGAGGCAGGCAATAAGATGGTGTTTACAGGTTTCGATATGCAGATATATCAGGGTGCAATAGATGAACTAAGAAAATCTTTCTTAAGCGATAAAGCGACACTACCCCTGATTAAATCCCTGGAAAATAAGCTGTCGGAAAATATGCAAAGGATAATGAAAAATAAGGCTTTTCATGACTCTGTACCTCCTGCGTTAAAGAAAAATATTGATGAACTTAACAACAGGATATCTATACAAATAGAAAAATCAGAAAAATCGAAGGAAGAGAAAGACTGGCTAATACAACAAATCAGAGTCATTACGCAGTCTCTGGATACCAGCGATGAGGGCAGGGATAAGGCTATGGCCGACAATTTCCTGTGGCTTATGAATCATTACAAGCCCGAATCAAAATTTGTGATATGGGGGCATAACGCTCATATATCGAAAGGTGGCACGGCAATGGGACACCACCTGTCGAGAGAATTACTAGGCAATTATATCAATATAGGATTTACGTTCTATGAAGGCAGCTATACTGCAATGGGAGGCAACGGACTAACTGCTTATGAAGCACAGGCTGCTTATCCGGGCACTTATGAGTATTATTTCAACAAAGTAGATTATCCTATATTCATTTTAGACCTACGCAAAGTCAGGGAAAATAAAAAAGAGAATGTAAAATGGCTCCATTCTAAATTACCGTTTAGAACAACCGGGGCATTGAAGACTGATAACGAGTTTCATGAATCGGATATAGTAAATGACTACGACCTGATTATATTTATCAACAAATCCACTCCGTCGAAATTACTGAAGAGTTACTAATCAGAATATGATACGATATATCCTTTTACTAATAATGTTTTTCGCTATTCAGGACTCCTTTTCACAATTGGCCATTGTTGTAGATAAGGATGGATATGTGAATGTGCGTGATAAAGACAAACGGATTGTAGATAAGTTGTCTTCCGGCGAAGTCGTTTATCGCTATGGAGATGTGGATGGATGGGAAAGTATTGACTATACTAAGTAACTGTTTAAATTTTATACGAATATTTTATTATACCTTTTTCTTCGTTCATTTTTAGTCTGTTTTCGGCTGTTTTTTCCTTTCTCTCAACTCAAATAGCCCGCTATTATCGTTTCGAGGAAGAAAAAAGCATCTCTAAAACATCTCTAAAAATTTGAACGAATAAAATTTAAACAGTTACTAAAGATGGGGAAAATCGCGGGCAATATATCCATAAATCCAGATTGTTTGATTTATCCGGTTTTGATTCAATTCCTTTCAAAATGATTGATGCTATTCAGGAACAGAAGGCTGTATTAGAAATAGACTCTATCGTTATAACCCTGACCCAAACAGACTTTGACCCTATGCAAAATAAAATCAGCAGAAAAGACGGCTTTGTTTATAAGATAAACGGTAAGGAGATATGGGGTACGGATGGCGAAATACCCAAAAGAGAATATAAATCCATCTCGATCCGTCTGGGTAAAAAAAATATAGATTTTCCGCAATCGGCTTTAGAGAACCTGTATAATCCGAATTTAGAAAATACAGAAGCCAATCATGATAAGGATAATGATATACTTTACCTGCAAAGCACAAACAGTGACGGGGCTGGGGGCTATATAGTCGTGTGGGTTATAGAGAAAGGACAATATAAAGGACGTTATGTATATTATGGTTTCTGATCTTCTTCTTCGATACAGACCATAACAAATTCTTTCCCCACCTTATAATAGGCCTTGAAGTCAATCTCTTTGGATGAGCGAACTTCCTTTGCCGAAAATATACCTTCTTCCTGCGGAGTAAATTTACTGACGAACAAGTGCTTCCGGAAGTCTACCCCTTCTGCGTCAAGAAACTTAAACATGGCCTCTTTAGCCGACCAGTGAAGCAACAGGTGCGCCAGTTCGTTTCCGGAGTCGATGTATTCGCCTTCTCCTACCAGGCGGCTTTGTACGCGCCTTATCTTTTCGGAAATGTATTCTATATCGAGGCCGACAGGCTTCTCTTTGTTGATCGCTACCGCGACATACTTTTTGGTATGCGATACGCTGATATAATAAGAGTCATCAGCCAAAAAGGGTTTACCGCTTTTATTGTAATAAACCTCTTTTTCCTCTCCTGTAAGTTCCTTTATCAGTACGCGTGCCGACAGGATTTCCAGAACACGCGATTCAGACCTTACAGTGTATATGTTCTGAATCCAGTCGTGACGGGAGAGCAGGGAGAGCAGTCCTTGCCTGTCCTCCTCTACTATCCATATTCCTAACAATGTAGAATCCGTTATGTAATTCTTGAAATATAACATAAGGTCGCAGGCCTATATATTTATCGGTTACTATCTGCTTCCAAAGGTAAAACTTTTTTCATCAAATCGACAAAAATGGCAGCCATCCGTTGCTGGATATACTGGTTCTCTCCCTCATAAGGATGCCATCCGTATTCTACTCCGCCTATAGTCTCATTATTGCGGGAATACAGGATGCTGTACTGTTCTCCTGTAACGGGATGCGGCGAGTTTTTCGAAAATCCGATATACTTGTCAAACTCGACTACCGGGAATCCCCATTTTTCGCCCAGCTTGCGCACCGCCGGATTGAATATGGTGCGTACATCATGCCAGTGTGTACACAAAACCACGATTACGGGCTTACCGCTTGGGGTGTTATAATATTTCGAGTTCTTGTCGAACTTCAGATTGTAACATTCCGAAATATAACGCTTGATCACATAGTCGTATGCCGCGGCATAATTAGACCTGTCAAACGGCACAGGATAATCCATAAACGTCTTCTTTAGTCCTGCTTCGCTGGCTACATCTTTATCATGTACATGCATAATAACAAGGGCGTCAATTTCTTCAAGTTCTTCGCGGCTATATAACTCTTGCGTTGCCATCAGGTTGGCTGCATCCGCTATGGCTGTGCCGGGCACTGCCTTATTCAAAGATTTCGCATCCAGCTCCTTACATCCTAATTCGAACCATCCGTTGTTAGACGAGGCAAATGATGCGCCTGTCAATAAAATAGTGTATTTACTTTTTCCTGTAGTTTGGGCATTGATGCCTGATAACCCTATGAGTAAGGCCAAGCATAATAATACTTTTTTCATACGTACTTTTTCTGTTTTATTCTTTTGAAGTCGCTTCGACTTTTATAAAACCACGGAGTAAAAGGAGTTTCACGGAGTTTTTTAATAAATATTTTCTAAGTACATGACAAAAATTTAAAGATATCAATATCATTCTGATTATTAGCATTTAACAACACTTGCATTATGTGATTAAGTCCATATTTGAAAA